>JBJENV010000075.1:0-11554 GCA_051880375.1 Lachnospiraceae bacterium | reverse complement strand
ATCTGCCTTACAAGCAGAGGGTCATAGGTTCGAGCCCTATAGGTCCCATTTATAAGTACTTATGTGCTTATATGTGCCGGCGTGGCGGAACTGGCAGACGCACAGGACTTAAAATCCTGCGGGACTAACCTCCCGTACCGGTTCGATTCCGGTCGCCGGCACTACAAGCTTTCAAGTATTGATATCATCGGTGTTTGAAGCTTGCGTGTGCGTGTGGCTCAGCTGGATAGAGCGTCTGACTACGGATCAGAAGGTCGGGAGTTCGAATCTTCTCACGCACGTAGTTGAAACCTTGAAACCTAAAAAGTTTCAAGGTTTTTTTTGCTATATACGGAACTTTTTTCTACTTGGTTTCGTCTAAACTGATGTAGAAATGAAGTTAGGAGGTAACGTAAGCATGAACGTAGTTAGAGGAAAGCAGTTCAGAAAAAAAGCGCTTTGCGTGGCAGTATTGACAGCAGGAGCCCTGTTACTTGCAGGCTGCAAAGGAAAAGAAAGTACGGATGACGGAAGGAAAAACGAAGCAGAAAATGTGATATCGGCATATGGTATGGCAGTGGAAACGGCAGAATATCCGTCTATGGCACCGTATCCTGATGAAACAAAGGCTGGTTCAAACTATGAAGCATTTGAGGAAGAGTATAAAGCATGGAGAGAGAGCATGTCGGCACTCAGATCGGCTTCTGCGGACTACCTGCAGGGAATGGAGGAGTTCTGCACGGTGACAATGCAGGAATTTTTATCAAATGCGGGAAATGAAAACCGTGTCTACTCTCCGGTCAATATTTATATGGCACTTGCCATGCTGGCAGAGCTGACGGACGGAGAAAGCAGAGGACAGGTATTGCATCTGCTTCAGACTGAGACAATTGAGGAGCTTCGGGAAAAGGCAAACACACTCTGGAGGGCAAATTATCGCAATGACGGGGCAATGACAAGAATATTTGCAAGCTCCTTGTGGATGAATGAAGAAATCGGCTTCGTGAAAGAAACGATGAAAACCCTTGCAGATACGTATTATGCGTCTTCCTATCAGGGAAAGATGGGCTCATCCGAATTCAATCAGGCATTACAGCAGTGGCTGAATGAGCAGACCGGCGGACTCTTAAAGGAACAGGCAGCAGAGATAGAGATGACTCCGGAAACGATTCTGGCGCTCGCAACGACTGTTTATTTTCAGGCAAAGTGGGCGGATGAATTCTCGGAGAGAAACACGGAAGAAGGAATATTCCATGCTGCAACCGGTGATGCGACATGCGAGTTTATGCACCAGAGCATAAGCGGAAATTACTACTGGGGCGATAAGTTTTCCGCAGTTATCCGGAGCTTTGAAGAGGGCGGTTCCATGTATCTGGTGTTGCCGGATGAGGGCGTGACGACAGAAGAACTGCTGTCGGATGAGGAAACGCTTCAGTTTATTTCAAAGGGATGGTCATGGGAGAATAGGAAATATCTCATTGTCAATCAATCGATTCCGAAGTTTGATGTGGTATCGGATTTGGACCTGGTGACCGGTTTGAAGAACCTTGGAGTAACAGATGTCTTTGATGCGGAAGCTTCGGACTTTACGCCTATGACAACAGAGACGAACCAGATTTTTGTGTCGGAGGTAAAGCATACGGCTCGTGTAAAGATTGACGAAGAAGGTTGTACAGCTGCAGCCTATACGGTGATGATGAGTGCCAGGGCCGGTATGCCGCCGGAGGAAACGGTTGATTTTGTGCTGGACAGACCATTCCTGTTTGTGATTACGGGAACGGATAATGTACCGTTGTTTATCGGTATTGTGAACCAGCCGCAGTAAGAGGCAGAATATCAGGAACAGCTGTAACAGACTGTTTAAAAAGGAGGTCTTGATTTATGTTCTTTCGTAAAGGTGAACGAAGGGCAACCGGAAGGAAAATGGTGTGTATGCTGGCTTTGACGGCAGCTATGGTACTGTTTGCCGGATGCGCAAAAGATGAGCAGGAGAATGGAGGAGCCACGGACATGCCGCAGAATATTACATCCGGAAATCCGATAACACTTGCCTGCGCGCTTGTAACCTCGGAATACCCGGTAATGGAACAGATACCGGAGGAATCGAAGTATGAGAATTACGAAGAGTATGATAAGGCGCGTGATGACTGGTGGGAAAGCCGCAGGGCAAACAAGCCGGAATCCAAGGAATATCAGGACGGGCTGCAGGAATTCTGCACGAAAACAGTACAGGAATTTTTAGCAGGAGAGGATGAACAGAACAAAGTATATTCTCCGCTAAATGTATATCTGGCGCTTGGAATGCTGGCGGAACTGACTGATAATGAGAGCAGGACGCAGATTTTAGATCTGTTAAATGTTGATACGATAGAAGCGCTCCGTGAGAAGGTTACGAAGCTTTGGAATGCCAGTTACTATGATGACGGAATCTTGACAAGCAGGCTGGCAAGCTCGCTTTGGCTGAATGAAAAGGTAAACTTTGTACCGGAGACGTTGAAGACTCTGGCTGAGGTGTATTATGCTTCCTCGTATCAGGGTAAAATGGGCTCCGCAGAGTTTGACGCGGCACTGCAGGGCTGGCTGAATGAGCAGACCGGAGGGTTGCTTAAGGAGCAGGCGTCCGGAGTGAAGATGACGCCGGAGACGATACTTGCTTTGGCAACAACGATTTATTACAAGGGAAAATGGAGCGATGCCTTTTATGAAGGAGCTACGGAAAAAGGTATCTTTCATGCGCCGTCAGGAGATATTACATGCGATTTTATGCATCAGTCGGAGACACACTTTGTGTATAGTGGCGAAACATTTACGGCGATAGCGAAGAGCTTTTTATATGGCGGCAATATGTATCTGATATTACCGGACGAGGATGTATCCGTAAAACAGCTTCTTCTTGAGAAAGAAGTTATGGATTTTATCTTTGCGGGAAATGAATGGGAGCACAAATCACTGCTTAAGGTGAATCTGTCGATGCCGAAGTTTGACGTGGCATCGGATATGAGTCTGATTGACGGGCTGAAAAAGCTTGGAGTGACGAATGTATTTGATGCAGAAACCTCTGACTTTACTCCGATGACAACCGATACAGAGGATATTTTTGTTTCCAAAGTATCGCGTGCGGCACGTGTGAAGGTGGATGAAGAAGGCTGCGAAGCGGCGGCATATACGGTAATTATGATGGAAAATACGTCAATGTTTCTGGGCGATGAAGTGGATTTTATTTTAGACCGCCCGTTCCTGTTTGTGATAACAGGAACAGACGGACTGCCGCTATTTGTCGGAGTGGTCAATCAGCCAAATTAGGTGGCTTTTCTACAGCCGGGTAGACCATTTGGAACAATCCATGACCTTAGTTGCAAAGCCTTCATAAAAGTCAGGTTCGTGGCAGATTAAGACGATGCTGCCCTTATATTCCGTGAGAGCGCGCCTAAGTTCTTCTTTGGCATCTACGTCAAGATGATTGGTCGGCTCGTCAAGCAACAGAACATTGGTCTCTTTGTTGATAAGCTTACAGAGACGGACCTTTGCCTGTTCACCGCCGGAGAGGACACGGACCTGACTTTCAATGTGTTTGGTTGTCAGACCGCATTTGGCAAGTGCAGAGCGTACCTCATACTGAGTGTAGGAAGGAAACTCCTGCCAGAGCTCTTCTATACAGGTATTGTTCTTAGAGCCTGTCATTTCCTGTTCAAAGTATCCCGTAAAAAGGTAGTCTCCGAGAGTCACGGAACCGGAGAGGGAAGGAATCAGACCGAGGATACTTTTTAACAGCGTTGTTTTACCGATACCGTTGGCGCCGGTAAAGACAATCTTTTCACCACGCTCCATGGAAAATGTAATCGGTGTCGATAGAGGCTCGTCATAGCCGATCACAAGGTCTTCGGTATGGAAGATGATACGACCTGCGGCGCGGGCTTCTTTAAAATGAAATTCCGGCTTAACCCGCTCCGGTGCAAGCTCGATCAAATCCATTTTGTCTAACTTTTTCTGGCGGGACATTGCCATATTTCTGGTGGCAACACGCGCCTTATTTCTGGCAACAAAATCTTTTAACTCGCTGATTTCCTGCTGCTGACGTTTGTAGGCAGCTTCCAGCTGCGCCTTACGTACCGCGTATACTTCCTCGAATTTGTCATAGTTGCCGACATAGCGGGTAATTTCACCGTTTTCTACGTGGTAAATGAGATTGACAACACTGTTTAAGAACGGAATATCGTGGGATATGAGAATAAAAGCATTCTCATAGCTCTGCAGGTAGCGCTTGAGCCATTCGATGTGGTTTACATCAAGGTAGTTGGTCGGCTCGTCGAGAAGCAGAATGTCCGGCTTTTCCAGAAGAAGCTTGCCAAGCAGAACCTTTGTACGCTGACCGCCGGATAATTCGGTAACATCCTTATCCAGACCGATTTCTTCCAGACCAAGGGCACGACCGACTTCTTCCACTTTGGTATCGATGTTATAGAAATCGTGGGATTCCAGTAAATCCTGCAGTGTGCCGACTTCTTCCATCAGGGCATCCAGGGCATCTTCTTCCGCATCCCCCATGGTACTGTAAATATCATTGATTTGGCTTTCTATATCAAATAAAAAGTTAAATGCTGATTTAAGAACATCACGAATGGTCATTCCCGCAGCCAGTACCGAGTGCTGGTCGAGATAACCGGCACGCACATTTTTGGACCATTCAATCGTACCCTCATCCGGCATCAGTTTTCCGGTAATAATATTAAAGAAGGTGGATTTTCCCTCACCGTTGGCACCAATCAGACCGATGTGTTCGCCTTTTAACAGACGGAACGAAACATCGTGGTAAATCATGCGGTCGCCAAAACCGTGGGAAAGATGGGAAACATTTAAAATACTCATAAAGACTCCATTTTCGTGTAGTGCAGACTGTAAAAAGCCTGCAGTGTAGATTTTCCTTCGTGCAACGTTTCTTATTATATAGGAAGGCGACGTTCTTGACAAGAAAAAACTAATCAAATTTTAATACTTACTTCCTTTACACGTTATATGCGGTATGCTACAATGTTGGCAACAGGAAGGAACCTTCCAAGGCAGAGACGATGCAGACGAAAGTCTTTTTTTCAGAAAGGATAACCTAAATTGGGAAAACAGGAATTCTTAAGTATTTTATCAGAAGCTTTGAACATGGAACTGACACCGCAGGAGGTATCGCAGAACATTTCTTATTACAGCAGCTATATTTCCGGTGAGGTAGCAAAGGGTAAGACCGAGGAAGAAGTCATTGCGGAGCTTGGTGATCCGCGTATGATTGCAAAAAGTATTATAGAAGCCGCAAGAGCAGCGCAGGAACCTTATGGGCATTCTGATTTTGAACATGCTCATTTTGATGACAGTGCCCGTCAGAACAGCGCATATCAGGAAGAACAAAGGAAAGGACAGCATGGCAGCACAAATTTTGAATACCGTCATAACGGAAAAAGTTACTACATTTCAGGAAAAGCAGTCGGCGTGATTGTACTGGTTGTTGTTATACTTGTTCTTGCGCTTTTATTATGGATTATCGGCGGCATTTTAAGTATCCTTCTGCCGGTTTTGATTCCGGTAGCACTGATTCTGCTTGGCGTGCATCTGTTGCGGCAAAGATAGCGGCATCCTTCAGATTGTCCACAGATGCTAATCTGGTGAATAGAAGAGAGAAAAGTGCAGATACTACCCTCGTAACATGAAGTGTTCATGCGGCATGACCGCAACAACGATGTAAATGGAGGAGAATATCATGGATAACAACAAGAATTGCAGAAACAATTCCCAGAACAACTCTCAGAATAACAGCCAGAACAACAATCAGAACAATTCTCAGAATAACAACACAAGAAACAACAGCCAGAACAACAACACAAGAAACAATTCCCAGAACAATAACAATCGTTAGTATGGCAGAAAAGGCAGGATAGAAATATTCCTGCCTTTTACATAATGGACGGTGCATGCCATAAGAAAATTGAACCGGCTGCTGACGGTACCGATTCTTTCCGCACGGAATATAATAATAGTGCAGGAAAGAACGGGAGGAAACAGGATGTATTTTGAAACAATTCGTGCAGAAGATATCTTCCGTTACCGAAGGAGTCTCTTGCTTGATTTGCGGGAAAAAGAAAAATACTGCGCCGGTCATATTCCCGGAGCTGTGAATATTCCTTATGAAGAGTTGCATGATAAAATGCAGGAAGTGAGGAATATGGCGGCAGGACGTTCCGGTAGCAGAGTCTTACTGCCGGTCATTGTATATTGTGACCGTGGCAACACCAGTCTTTTAGCATCCAGGGATTTCTACAGAGCAGGAATCCCGGTTCTTAATGTGTATGGCGGATTTTCGCGCTATCACGGGCCTGTAGTGAAGGGGTGCCGTGCGAACTAGAGGTTGACTGGAAAGAAAAAAGCCGATACAATAAAAGCAGTCAGGAACTTTAGAGGAAACGGAGATATTTATGGAACGGTATGAATTTGTTTGTCCCTGCCATTTTGGCTTGGAATCGGTATTAAAGCAGGAAATTACGGCACTTGGATATGAGATTGTGTCGGTAGAAGACGGAAAGGTAACGTTTGCGGGAGATGTGACTGCGTTTGCAAGGGCTAACGTATTTCTTCGTACTACGGAGCGTGTCCTTTGGAGGGTAGGAAGTTTTCATGCGGAAACGTTTGAAGAGTTGTTTCAGGGAACCAAGGCAATTCCATGGGAGAATATTCTTCCGGCGGATGCAAGGTTCTGGGTGGCGAAAGCAAATTCGGTAAAGAGCAAGCTGTTCAGTCCGTCAGATATTCAGTCGATTATGAAAAAAGCAATTGTGGAGCGTATGAAGCAGCATTATAAGAAAAGCTGGTTTGAGGAAACCGGGGCCTCGTTTCCGATTCGCGTGGCAATCCTAAAGGATGAGGTGACGGTCGGTATCGATACATCGGGAGAATCGCTTCATAAGAGAGGCTATCGTAAACTTACGAGTAAGGCGCCGATTACGGAGACCCTGGCAGCAGCACTGATTATGCTGACACCGTGGCATCATGACCGTATTCTGGTTGACCCGTTCTGTGGCAGCGGAACTATCCCGATTGAGGCGGCAATGATTGGAGCAAATATTGCGCCGGGTATGAACCGGGAGTTTCTTTCCGAGACCTGGGACGGGGTAATTCCGACGAAAATTTTTGCAGCGGCAAAGGAGGAAGCCAGAGCCGCAGTTAAGACGGATGTTTCCATGAATATTCAGGGGTACGATATCGATGGAGAAATCATTAAGGCTGCCAGACAGAATGCAAGGCTTGCAGGGGTGGAACAGTATATTCACTTCCAGCAGCGCCCGGTCAGTGAACTCAGTCATCCGAAAAAGTATGGATTTGTCATTACAAATCCGCCGTATGGTGAGCGATTAGAGGAAAAGGCGGCATTGCCGGAGCTTTACCGCGAAATCGGCAAGTCGTTTGCCGGACTTGATACGTGGTCGTTCTATCTGATTACAAGCTATGAGGACGCACAAAAGTATATCGGCAGAAAGGCAGATAAAAATCGAAAGATTTATAACGGTATGATGAAAACGTATTTTTATCAATTCATGGGGCCGAAGCCACCAAGGAGAACACCGTCAGAGCGGGGATAAAACAGAAAATAAAGAAAAAGCGGCAGGCAGTTTTTGCTTACCGCTTTTTTGATGTGAAGGTGCACCGGGCGGGTACACATAATTCTTAGCTTTTTAAGTATTTGTGCAGGAATAGTGCAATATCCTGCATGACTTCGTCGGAATTCAGTTCGTTTAAAATTTCATGTCTGCAGTCCGGATAAAGCTTGATATCTAACGATTCAAATCCCAGCTTTTTATAGGTATCGTAAAGCTTCCTAACTTCTCTTCCGTAACCTCCGACCGGGTCCTTGTCGCCGGAGAAAAAGCAAATCGGAAGGTCTTTTCTGGTGCGTGCAATGTTTTTCTTTTTACCGGCAAGCTTTGTCAGGCGGACTAAGTCGCGGTAAAAGCTTGTCGTGCAGGTAAATCCACAGTATGGATCGTTAATATAAGCACCGACCGCAGTGTTGTTTCTGGTAAGCCAGTCGACCGAGGTACGTGTACAGAGACTTGTATATAGCTTATTGCCAAACAGCAGCTGGTCTAATTTCTTGGAAACATGTTTCGGACCATGAAGCAGGCAGGATAATGAAGTGACAAAGCCTCCCGCAGCGACGGTAACAGAGTCCGGCATTGTGGTGCCGCAGATAGCGACGCAGTTCATGGAATCGAATTTTTGCAGAGCATTCCTGGAAATAATGGAGCCCATGCTGTGCCCGAGCAGGGCAAAATCATTGCTTCGCTTAACCTTTTCCACGTAGCGGAGTACTTCCACTGCATCATCCACAACAAGAGAAGCTCCGTTTTTTTTCGCAAAAAAACCAAGCTCGGTAAGCTTCCTGTCAGTTCCGTGACCGCGATGGTCATATGTATAAACATCAAAGCCCTCTTTGTTTAAAAAGTGGGCGAATTCTTCATAGCGTGCATGATGCTCTGCCATTCCGTGCAGAATAAGGACGCTTCCTTCTACAGGCTCTCTTTTCGTAAGGTAGGAATAAACTTTGGTTTTATATCCGTCTTTTTGTTCAATACGTACAAAACTAGATTCCATAACAACCTCCAGTCCGAATCAGATATCGTCGAAAATGGTACAGTCATATTATACTCATTTTCCATACAAAATGCAATCATAGCAGTTGAGAAATTGCGCGGCTTCGTATATACTATAAGAGTGGAAGAGGCCGCGAAACAGAATGCGGTATGAAAGAGAGAAACAGCATGAGGGATGAACGTTTTTTACAACGAACAGCACTTTACAGCTTCGCAATCATGATGTTAGTGGTTATCGTGGTGGTTGCGCGTGAAAATAGAGCAGAGCGGGGAGAGGCTGGAACAGGAGAACCTTCTATTGCAGTGCCTTCGGTTACGACAGCACCAAGGCCGGAACCATCGCCGATATTAGCGGAGACAGAAAAAAATAAGACGATGGGAAGACATGCCGAATTGGAGGAAGTCTGGGAAGTCTGGAATCTGCTTTCGGCGGAAACAAAGGAAGAAATGTCAAAGCTTTTGGAAGAACGTTGTATTCTGATAAAAAAGCCGGCAGGAGCAATCTCCTGTGCATTAGAAGAGGATATGCTTCATCATAGTATCCGGCTTGTTCTTCTTGGAACAGGGGAGGAAACCCTGCGGCCAATGTCTGTACTGCGGGTGACCGAAGGAGAGTATATTTTCGGCGAACCGGAGATTACACCGACACCTTTACCGACAACCGCACCTAAAGAAGAGCAGGAAAGCAATACGCAGGAGAGTGAGCCGGGACAGGCAGGGGAAGAGCAGACAGAAGTACAGTCAAACGATTTGCTGATGGGCCTTGACATTCTCTCTTATGAAGAAGAAAACGGACAAATCACAGAGCTGTCCATGATGCTTGCCGGCTATTATCTGGCGGAGTTTCAGGAGACAGAGGAATACTATGTGATTTCTCTGAAAAAGCCTAAAGAGGTCTATGACCGGATTGTCGTTATAGACGCCGGACACGGGGGGCATGACCCGGGAGCAGGCGGAGATAACTGGCGAGTAAAGGAGGCTGCTGTTAATTTAAAGTTGTTGCTTTACCTGAAGGAATATCTGGATGCTGACGGAACCATTCAGGCCTATTATACGAGAACAGAAAATGTTTATCCGACACTTCCGGAGCGTGTAGAACTTGCAAACGGTGTAGAAGCGGATCTGTTTATCAGTTTCCATTGCAATTCGACGGTACAGTCAAAAAGTAACGGAACCGAAATCATGTATAATGCGGAACAGGGCGTCGGGGAAGCATTTAACTCAAAGGAGTTTGCAAAGCTCTGTCTGAAAGCTCTGACGGAAGCACTTGGTACAAAGTCGGGTGGTATTGTCAAACGACCGGACCTGCACATCGTGCGTCGGGCCGAAATGCCGGTGGTACTTGTGGAAACAGCGTATTTGTCCAACCCGAATGACCTGGAGATACTAAAGGATGAGGAGAAGCTTAAGCAGGCTGCGGAAGCTATGTATTATACGATTTTGAAAGCTTATGAAAGGATAGAGGCAAGCGAATGAAAAAACTGATTTTTGCAACGTCAAACGAGGGAAAGATGAAGGAAATCCGCGAAATCATGAAGGATTCCGATTATGAGGTACTTTCGTTAAAGGAAGCAGGTATTTCTGCAAGTATTGAGGAAAACGGTACCACCTTTGAAGAAAATGCGGAAATTAAGGCAAGAACAATTTCTGAACTTACCGGAGAAATGGCAATGGCAGATGATTCCGGACTTGAAGTGGACTACCTTGACAAGGCGCCGGGCATTTATTCGGCAAGGTTTCTGGGAGAAGATACGAGCTATACCGTAAAAAACAATTATATATTGGAGAAGCTTCAGGGTGTGCCTGAAGCAGAGCGAAGTGCACGCTTTGTCTGTGCGATAGCCTGCGTGTTCCCGAGTGGTGAGAAGCTTGTCAAGCGTGCCACGATAGAGGGTTATATAGGCTATGAAAGCAAGGGAGAGAATGGATTCGGCTATGACCCGATTTTTGTTGTCCCGGAATTCGGGAAAACAACGGCAGAACTCACAATGGAGGAAAAGAATCAAATCAGTCATCGTGCAAAGGCATTAAAGGCAATGAAAGAGGAGCTTAGAATAAGAGATGGAAACTAATGGGACGAGAATTCTTGTCATCAGTGATACGCATGGCAGAACAAAGAATCTGGACAGGCTGCTTGCGCTGGTCAAACCGGTAGATTATCTGCTGCATCTTGGAGATGTCGGAAGTGATGTGGATTATATTGAAAAAGCGGCAGGATGTCCCTGCTGTTTTGTTGCGGGAAATAATGACTATTTTTCCAATTTGCCGAGAGAACGTGTCGTGAAGATTGCCGGAAAGACGATTTTTATGGCGCACGGACATAACCATTATGTCAATTCGCATAAAAGACTGTTACGGAAGGTAGCGATAGAGCATGGGGCCACGATAGCCCTGTTTGGACACACGCATGTGCCGTATTTGGAGGAAGAGGACGGAATTGTGCTGGCAAACCCGGGCAGCTTATCACTTCCGAGACAGGCGGACCACTTTCCGACGTATCTGCTGATGACGATTACGGAGGACGGGAAGGTTACCTATGAACAGTGTACACTGAAGCTGTAGGTGGAACAATTTGAACAATTTGAAAAGAAGATGAAAAAAAGAATAAAAAAGTTGTTGACAATCCAGGAAACGTAATATATAATATATCATGCGTCACGGCGAAAGGGTAACTTCAAAGTGGCTCATTCAGCCGGGGTGTGGCTCAGTTTGGCTAGAGTGCCTGATTTGGGATCAGGAGGTCGCAGGTTCGAATCCTGTCACCCCGATAATTTCATAAAACAATACATGCGGGTGTAGTTCAATGGTAGAACACTAGCCTTCCAAGCTAGATACGTGGGTTCGATTCCCATCACCCGCTTTTGCTTAGCAAAAGTTATTTTGAAAAGCAATGTGTGTCAGTAGCTCAGTTGGATAGAGCAACGGCCTTCTAAGCCGTGGGTCGGGGG
>JBJENV010000074.1:0-44870 GCA_051880375.1 Lachnospiraceae bacterium | reverse complement strand
AATGGATTACCCCAAAAGTAATAATGCTTTTGGGGTAAATGTCTTTATTGAATACATTTGTATAGAATTAGTTCGAACTCCTATGATAAGAACGGAAGCCTGCTTAACTGCACAGTAAAGGGAAATTCGGCGGAGGCACTCGGTTCTTCCGGAACCATCATGTATACCGGCGATGCCCTGGATTGTCTGACCGCAGAGAAGAGTGCCGGAAGAATGGACAATATATCGGTCTTTTTAAAGTAAAATTTACTTAAGCTATTTTTACTTTAGTTTTTAATTCTTCGGTAATTTTGTTAACCTAAATTTATGCTTGTTTAACAAAACACACAAATGACTTCAAACGAAACTTGAAAAAATATAATAATTGCACAAAAGAATGACTTGACAATCCGAAAAATTTGGGTTAAATTTAAATAGTAAACTTTACTAAACAAACCCACGTAGTAAAGTGAGAAGGATGTCGTAATCGACTATAATGGTAAAGATGCCACAAAAAACAGTGGCAGAAGGAGGTAACATGAAAAACATGAAAAAGTCAGTCATTGCAATGTTGCTTGTAGTCTGCATGATGTTTGGTGCAGCGGCATGCGGTGGAAAGACAACGCCGGACACGGATAATCAGGGAGGCAGCACGACCGAGACTCCGGCACCGACAAATGCAGAAACACAGACTCCGGATAACGGAAAGCAGGACACACAGCAGCCGGAGGCAACAAAGGCACCGGAACCGACCGAAGGTCCGAAGGAAATCGTAACAATTAAGTATGGCACACACTGGGTACAGGGTCTCGACCCTCATTATACCGATGAAGTGACCGGTGAATTTGTGATGGCAGCAGATCAGAGAGAAGCAAGATATGCAGCCGAACAGGCAATTTTGGATGAACTGGGTGTTGTATTTGAATATGTACAGTATCCGTCTGATACAAGAGAAGCATTACTGCAGAGCGTTATGGCAAATGACCCGATTTGTGACCTTGCAGTCATCTGGGGCGGTGCCGAGGCAAATATTCTTTCCCAGAACGTATTGCAGAAGATAGATGATTATGCTTCTATCTTTCTGGATAACGAAGAGTATTCCTGGATGCTTTATGACAAGCTGTACGGGCACTACTACATGGTAAGTGATGTAGTTCGTTTTAATCAGAGATGGCCGCTCGTTTACAATATTGATCTGGTAGAGGCAGTAGACAGCTTAAAGGATGAAAACGGAAACACGATTTATCCGAACACGTTATTTGATGAAGGCAAGTGGACCTGGAGCACCTTTAAGGATTACCTTGCAAAAATCGAAGCATATTATGCAAACGATGCAGGCGTTGCTACATATAACACCGATACCCGTTTTGCAGCTCTTTCCGCAGCTTATTCGGCAGGCGGCGCGATTTACGGTGCAGACGGCCTTGCAGTGAATGGTCAGGGTATGAAGGATGCTGTTGCTTACATTAAGGACTTAATGGATGCAAAGCTTCTTACCGTAACAGGCGTATATGACGACGGATATACACCGGAATGGTGTGCAGCAGGCGAGCGTTTTGTTTATGGTAAGGATGGCGTATTCACCGTATTTACCGATATTCCGGACTGGTATATCAACTGGGCAGCTACCGAAGCTTCCAACAGAGGACAGTCCATCGGTATCGTTCCGTGGCCAAGACCGGACAGCATGGCACTGGATGATGAAAACTACAGACAGGTGATTACACTCGGTGACTCTGTCGGCGTATTAAAGGGCGTTTCTCCGGAAAAAGCAGAGCTTGCATTAAAGGCATATGCACTTTACTACAAGGTTTACTATACCACTCTTGCAGGTGTAGACACGATTGCGGAATATCAGGAAGCTTATGGTACTAACACGGCAGCTTCTTTAGGCTTTGATATTTTCCATGAACAGGTTGGTGACAGCATCTTAAATTCCTTCCTCTATATCACAAGCCAGATGCCGAACGGCAAGGATTACTCCGATATGCTTGGCTTCCGTGGAACATGGGATGAAATTCTTGGCAAGTCATTATTCGGTATCGGTGGTACAGCATCCTATGATGTAGCCATTGAGGCAAATATGAACAAGTTCAGTGAAAAGGTAAGCGAAATGGAAGCCATTCTTTCTACTGAGGGCATTCATGATAACGTAGCGCCTTCCGTAAACTTTGTAAAGGAGCCGATTGCAGTTCCTGCAGGCACCAAGATGACAGACCCTGTTTGGATGGAGTTCCTTTCTGCAACGGATAATGCGGAAGGTGTACTTGACCAGAGCTACTTTAAGCCGGAATTCAACTCTCCGGACACAGACAGCAAGGTGGACAGAGCTTATTCCGAGGCTGATTTCCAGAATGTCGGCTACTATTACAGAGCCTTCAAAGCATACTTTGTAGATACTGCAGGAAACAAGGGCTACAAGACCGTATCGGTTTACGTTTATGACCCGAACAATACAGACGCTCCGGTTCTGACCGCAAGCGAAACTCCGGTTTCCGTTGTATTGAATTCGGATGTAAACTCCATTACATGGGTTGGAGATAACTGTGCTATTACGTCCGCAGTAGACGCAGACGGACTGGATATTTCCCAGAATGTAACGGTTGATTTATCTACGCTGGATGCTTCTACACCGGGTACCTATGATGTAAGAATTACGGTAACCGACTTTGCCGGCAATACAGCAGAGACAACGGTTCAGGTAGTAGTAGAATAATAAAATGAAATAAAACTCAGACAGGATGCCCTTACGGAACTTTCCTTCCGGGCATCCTGTTTTAAAGAAAGACGGAAAAAGAGTGTTCCAAGGAGAGGAAGATTGCATGAAAAAAAAGAAAATATGGATAGCCGCTTTGGCAGTTGCAGTCCTGGCTGTTATTATTGTACTTGCAAATTGGAATAACGACAGTTCCTCGAATCCGGGGGGCTCGGTTATATCAGCATCGCCGTATGAAGAGACATATATGGCATATTTGAACGAACATGGTTATGACGGAGAAGGAGAACCGGTCTATGCATCGGCAGAGGTTCCGATTGATTTAAGCAGATTTACGACTACACAGGAAATGGAAGCAGAGTTTACGAATGGAATGCTTACCACCGGAGAAGAAGGAAAAATCACATGGAGCTTTCAGGTAGAGGAAGAGGGCTTTTACCATCTGAAGGTTACATATCTTCCGATTGCCGGAACGACATCGGATATTCAGAGACGTATTTTGATTGACGGAGTTCAGTGCTATGAAGGGCTTTCCCAGATTGTGCTGAAACGTCGGTATCAGGATGAAGAAATCAAAGTAAAGAATGAAAATGAAATTCGTCCTTCCGCCAATGAGGTGTTTGAAGAGGCGACGGTTTACATAGAAGATTACAGCCGCAGAACCGGTGAGCCGTTTTTATTTTATCTGACGAAGGGGGAGCATACCCTGACGATAGAGTCGGCAAAGGAAGCGGTTGCTTATACAGATATTACCTTTACGCAGAAAGAGAAAGAGCCGGCTTATGCGGAAGTCATTGACAGTTTAAAAAGCAGCTATCCGGTTTATACAGGTGAGCTGCTCATCGGTCAGGCAGAGCGAAGAGACGGTATTACGACGGAAATAACGAAGAGCTCCTCTTCGATTAATATTAAGAAAAACTATTCGGATGCAAACAACATGCCGTACCATCCGTACCACATCATTTACAACACGATTGGCGGTGACAGCTTTAAAACGTCCGGTGACTTCATTACCTGGGAGGTAGAGGTGCCGGAAGAAGGCTTGTATGAGCTGACCTTTAAGGGACGGCAGTCGGAAAACAGAGGCGTTACCTCGTACCGCCGTATGTACATCAACGGTGAAGTTCCATATGCAGAAATGAATACGCTTTCCTTTGATTACAGCAGCGATATGAAAAATTACACGGTTTCCGATGAAGAAGGAAATCCGTATCTTTTCTATTTAAAAAAGGGAAGCAATACGATTACGTTAGAGGTTGTGCTTGGTGAATTCGGCGGCGTACTGACGGAAATCGAAGAAAGTATGTATAATTTGAACCAGTTGTATTTGAAGACGATTCAGCTGACCGGTCAGGTGCCGAGCCAGTATATTGACTACGAGGTGGCAAAAAAGGTCCCGAACTTTGTAGAGACTCTGGCGTTTGAGAGTGAGCGGCTGATGAACGCTTGTAACGAGATGGTTCGTATCACCGGCGAAAAGGGTGAAAATACAGCACTTCTGGAAAAGATGGCAATCGAAGCAAAAGAATTATCCGAGGACCCGGAAAGCGTAATTAAAGAGCTGAATCAATGGAAGAGCAACATTGCTGCACTCGGTACATGGATTGTTACCATTTCGGAAATGCCGTTAGAGTTAGACTGCATCATTCTTTCTGCAGAAGATGCCGAACTTCCGAATGCAAACGCAGGCTTCTTTAAGAGTGCATGGAACGGCATCATCCGTTTCTTTGCCTCGTTCTTTGTAAAAACAAACGAGGTAACAAGTGACAGTACGACGGGGAAAAAGGATGAGGTACTGACGGTCTGGATGGTGTCCTCCGGTAAGGAGCAGGCGCAGATTCTCCAGAACATGATTGATGAAACCTTTACTCCGAACTACGATATTCCGGTAAAGCTGCAGCTGATTCCGCTTGATGTGGTGCTGCGTGCTGCACTGACCGGCAACGGTCCGGATGTTCTGGTAGGCTTAAATCAGTCGACGTTAGCGGATTTTGCGATGCGGAATGCGCTGGTAGACTTAAGTAAGCTGCCCGGTTATGAGGAAGAAGCTTCCCGTTACTTTGAAAGCGCAATTACAGGTGCAAGCTATCAGGAGGGCGTATTTGGTCTGGCAGAGCAGCAGACATTTATGATGACGTTCTACCGGAGTGATATTTTGGAGGAAATCGGAGCCGAGGTTCCGAAGACATGGGACGATGTCAAAGAGCTGATTCCGGTATTACAGAGAAACAATTATGATTTTTATATGCCAAAGACGGAAATCTATTCCTCTATGGTGTTCCAGTACGGCGGGGATTACTACCTTGGAGAAGGAAAGGATTACGGCATTGCTTCCGGTCTTGCAAGTGACGAGGCAATGCAGGCATTTAAGGATTTAACGGACTTTTTTACCTGCTATAAGCTGCAGGTATCCGTAGACTTTCCAAACCGTTTCCGTACCGGAGAAATGCCGGTCGGTATTACAAGCTATACTACATTCTGCAACCTGGAGATTTTCGCACCGGAAATTAAAGGTCTGTGGTCGTTTGCTCCGTTCCCTGGTGTGGAAAAAGAAGACGGCACGATTGACAACACCTTTGTCACGGATACCGTACAGAGTGTTATCATGAAAAACTGTGATGATGTGGATGCCGCATGGACCTTCGTAAAGTGGTGGACAGGCACGGAAACACAGCTTCAGTATGCCAATACAATTGAGGCTGTCATGGGCACGGCAGCAAGATATCCGGCAGCGGATAAGGCGGTGCTTGAGCAGCTCCCGTGGAGCAGTAACGAATATCGGCAGCTGCTTGCCCAAATGGAGCATACGAAGGGAATTCCGGCAGTACCCGGAAATTATATGGCAACCCGAATGGTATCGTATTCCTTTGATGATGTAGTAGCAAATTCATCCAATCCGAGAGAAACACTTTACCTGAATATGAAGGCAATTGACAAAGAGCTGGCAAAGAAACGTGCGGAATTTTCCTTAAGCACGGAACTGAAATAATAGGAAGGAGGAGACATCATGAAAAAAGAAAAAGAGCCTTTTTCCGTCGTATGGAGAAAGCATAAAAGCAAATATTTAATGATTGCTCCGTTTGGATGTATTTTTATCCTGTTTACCTTCCTTCCGGTAGTTATCTCCATGATTTTAAGCTTTACCTCCTTTAATATGGCGGAAATGCCTGAATTTGTCGGCTTTAAGAATTATATTAATTTGCTGGTACAGGATGATATTTTTCTGATAGCAGTAAAAAATACGTTTGTTCTGGCGCTTGTGACGGGGCCGTTAAGCTATATTATGTGTTTTCTGTTTGCATGGCTGATTAATGAGCTGCCGCCGATACCGCGTGCGATTATGACGTTAGTGTTTTATGCACCGTCGATTTCCGGTAATACCTACTTGATCTGGAAACTGATTTTTTCTTCCGATACCTACGGCTATGCCAATGCATGGCTGATGAAGCTCGGTATTACAAGTGAAGCAATTTTGTGGTTTTCCACAGCAAAATATATTCTTCCGATTTTGATTGTCGTACAGCTATGGCTCAGCCTTGGTGTCAGCTTCCTGTCCTTTATCGCTGGTTTGCAGACCGTGGACCGTTCCCTGTACGAAGCAGCAGCGGTAGAGGGTATCAAGAACCGCTGGCAGGAGCTTTGGTATATTACTCTTCCGTCCATGAAGCCTCAGCTGATGTTCGGTGCGGTAATGCAGATTACAAACTCCTTATCTATCTCTTCCATTTCGATTGACCTTGTCGGATTCCCGTCCATTGAGTACGCAGGTCATACCATTCTGACACACTTGCATGATTACGGCTATGTCCGTTACGAAATGGGTTACGCCTGTACCATCGCGGTCATCCTGTTCTTTATCATGATGCTTTGTAATGTGGTGGTTCAGAAGCTGCTGCGTAAGCTCGGTTAGCAGCATCCCGGGGCTGTCTTTAAAAGAAAGGAAGAAGAGAAGATGATAAAATTGTTTCGTGCCATACGGCATCAATTGAAAATGCGGAAAATCAGAAGACGCAACCGAAGTCTTGGGGTAGATATAGCGCTGACCATTATCCTTGGCGCTTTCGGTCTGTTCAGTTTGTTTCCGCTGGTTTATACGGTAGTCAGTGCGTTTAAGCCAATGAGCGAAGTGTTTATTTTCCCACCGAGACTCGTAGTCGAAAATCCGACCTTAAATAACTTTTTTGACCTTGGCGCCATCATTGAGGGTTTTGATATTCCGTTTTCAAGATATGCCTTCAATACGCTCTTAATTACCGGACTCGGAACTGCCGGCACTGTGCTGCTTGGCTCTATGGCGGCATTCCCGCTTGCGAAATATGAGTTTCCGGGTTCGAAGCTGATGTCCAATGTCATTGTGTATGCCCTGATGTTCAGCAGTTCGGTAACGGCAATTCCGAACTACTTTATTATGAGTTCGCTGCATCTGATTGATACCATCTGGGCGGTGATTCTGCCGGCTGTCGGCGGAACGCTTGGACTGTATCTGATGAAAAACTTTATGGTACAGATTCCGGATGAGCTTTTAGAGGCGGCAAAGATTGACGGTGCCGGAGAATTTCAGACCTTCTTTAAAACGGTCATGCCGCTTTGTAAGCCGGCTTGGATTACGCTGATTATTCTGTCTTTCCAGAGCATGTGGGGAACAACAGGTGGCGTATTTATCTATTCGGAGGAATGGAAGCCGCTCAGCTATGTGCTGTCGCAGATTGTCAGCTCCGGTATTTCCAGAACCGGTGTTTCTTCGGCGGTTTCCCTGATTATGCTGGTTGTGCCGGTTACTGTGTTCATTATTTCCCAGAGTAACGTTTTGGAAACCATGGCGACTTCCGGTATGAAGGGTTAAAGGAGGGGTGATATGAGAAAGCAGATAGGAAAACGTATGATAGCGGCTGCATTGTGCTGTCTCGTGGGACTTACCTCCTCGCCGGTGATGGAAGCCTGCGCTGCAGACGGAAGCTCTTATGTCTATGACGGTTACATCTATGATTTCTGGGGACAGGCGCAGGAATGCCCGGCGGCTTTTTCTCTTGGGGGAATCATTGACAGTGATTCCATGGACGCTTTTGACTTTGGAAGTATAGATGATGTTTCTACAAGCCGGGACGGAAGAATCTTTTTGGCGGATAAAACAAACGGACGTGTCAATGTGTTTGATACGGATGGTGCATTTCTGATATCCATTAAGGTACTTCGTGCGCCGGACGGAAAGATTGCACTGAATGAGGACGGTTCGCAGGTGACGTTATCGGCGCCGACCGGAACCTATTATCACGACAAAAATGACGAACTGTATATTGCGGACTCCGGCAATAAGAAAGTGTTTGTTCTGGATGGTAAGACATATCAGGTAAAGAAAATCATCGGTACGCCGGAAAACCTTTCGGGTGTGACAGAATATGTTCCGAGCAAGGTTGCCGTGGATATGGCAGACCGTATTTACATCGTCGTGCAGTCGAGCTATGAAGGTATTATTGAATTAAATGAGGACGGAACGTTCTCCAGATATTTCGGCGTGAATGTGCCGGGTGTCAATCTCATTGATTTCTTCTGGAAGTCGTTGGCAACCGATACGCAGAAGGAAAAGATGGGAAAAACCTATGCGCCGGCATTTACGAACGTAACCATGGATTCGGAAGGCTTTGTCTATGCGGTAACTAATGATTCCGCAGCGGTAGACAGCGTGTTCCGCTTAAATTCCAAAGGAGAAAATGTACTTCGTGAAATGGGCTGGCAGGTAATCGGTGATTTAAATACGCTGGATGCCGGAAGCTCGTTTATCGACATTGCGGTAACGGATTACGGTGTTTATGCCGTACTGGATTCCACAAAAGGACGTATTTTTCTGTATGATTATGACGGACAGATATTAAATATTTTCGGCGGCTACGGAAAAGTAAAGGGTCAGTTTTCCAAGCCGACCTCCCTTGCATGGTCCGGCTATAATCTGATTGTAACGGATACGGACCTGCGCTGTGCCTATGTCTTAACTCCGACAGAGTTCGGGGATGTTGCTCTCCGCGCCAGCGAAGCATATTATAACGGCGACTGGGACACGGCAACGGAGCTCTTCCATGAATGTATCCGGTGGAACAGCAACTATGAGGTGGCCTATACCGGTATCGGAAAGAATCACTTGATGAAGGATGAGTATAAAGAGGCAATGTATTACTTTAAGCTTGGAAATGCAAGAGCCTATTACTCGGACGCCTACAACGGCTACCGCGGAGAACTGATTCGGGATAATTTCTGGGTAGTTGCAGTTCTCTTTGTAGTACTGGTTACGGCATTGGTGGTATCGGAAGTACGATATCATAAGAAAAATAAAATCTGAGAGGAGGAACTGACATGATAGAGAAATTACGATATGTAAAGCATTGTGTGTTCCATCCTTTCGATGGATTTTATGAAGCAAAGAACCGCGGAAAGGGAAGCATAGCTGCAGCAACCGTACTGCTTTGTCTGTACTGTATTCTTCAATGTGTCAAGGTGCAGTATACCGGATTTATCATGAATCTGAACCAGATTTCACGTATGAACAGCATAACAATATTTATTTCCTCGTTAAGCGTGCTGCTGCTGTTTGTAGTCAGCAACTGGACGATTACGACGCTGTTTGACGGAAAAGGAAAGCTGAAGCACATTTATCTGGTGCTTTGCTATTCTCTGCTTCCGATGATTCTGATTGACGCGTGTGTTGTGTTTTTAAGCAACTTTGTAATTGCGGAGGAAGCGGTCATTCTGACGGCACTCAGTGCGTTGGGAAGCGTGTGGTTTTGCTTTCTGGTTATTACCGGACTCTGTACGATTCATGAGTTCAGTCTTGCAAAGACATTGGTAACACTTGCTGCTACAGCAGTGGCGGCATTGATTATTTTGTTCCTCGGTGTTTTGTTTGTATCGCTTCTTGAGCAGATGTTCCAGTTTATTTACATCTTCTCCAAGGAACTGATGCGAAGGATTTAGTGACAGGAAGGAGTAAAGGCAGTATGAAAAAGTTCATTAAAATTTTTATCGCCGTTGCGATTCCTGTAGCGCTTCTTTGTCTGATTCTGTTTGCAGTCAGGGTGGCAGGCATCGATTCCGTCCGGAGCAGGGAAGGTGCTCCTTCCCGTGAGGTTGTCTGCGGGGAAGAAATCGAAATCGGAAAAAATAACGTGCTTCTGGCAGAGAACGGCGGTAAGCTGCTTTATGTGAATCCGACATCTTTAAACCTGATTGTGGAAGATAAGGAAAGCGGTATCACCTGGTCGGCAATTGACCCAAAGGGAACCGATGCGGAAAAGTCACTGATTACGATTAACTATATCGGGGACGACAACATGTTTTATACATGGGATTCCTATACCTATTGTGTGGCAAACGAAAGCTACACTCTGCAGAAGATTGAGAACGGCGTCCGTATTGTGATGAACATCAACGAGGGCGCTTCGGCAAGATTCTATGAGTATATGCCGCAGAAGATGTCGATTTCCAATTATGAGGAGGTTTTTCTTGCAGGACTGGAACGTCTGGTAGAGGAAGGAACGTTGGAAAAGGCGAAAGCCACAAAGTATAAAAATACGCTTAGCCTGATTTATAAAAAGAGCAAGGAGACAGAGTCCTATAACGTAAACTTTGTCGGGCAGCCGCCAAAGAGTGCGGTAACGCAGTTGATTGAGCTGTCGCAGTTAGTCGGCTATACAACCGAGATGCTGCTTGCGGATGCAGAGGAATTCGGATTTACCGTAGAGTTTACGGAGCCGGCGGTGTTTACCGTTACATTAGATGTTACGCTGGAAGACGGTGAACTGGTAGTAAATCTTCCGGTTGGAGAAATTATCAACGGAAACGACTTCTTTACATTGCAGAACATTGAGGTGCTTACAAACTTCGGTCTGGTGAAATCAGAGGACGTAACGGAAGGCTATCTGTTCGTGCCGGACGGTGCAGGCGCCCTGATGAAGATGAATACCTACGATTCCAAGGTGCCGGATTACGTCCGTGGCTTTTATAACAATGATTATTATACCGACTATTATTACAAGCCGGAATTTGCCGAGGAACTGATGATGCCGGTATTCGGTATGCTGTATCTGGAAGGCACCTCTGCTCCGAACGGTTTCCTCGGTATTGTAGAAAACGGTGCCGATACGGCCGTGCTGGAAGCAATGCTTGCATCCGGCGGAGCGGACGGAGTAGGACGTAAATACAACAAAATTTATACGACCTATGATATTTCCCAATATGAATGGGTTCCGGTCTTTGGTGAGTACAGCGATAATAAGAGCACCTTCCTTTCTCTGGCACCGCAGACCGAGGAGGATTATACACTTCGTTACCTGTTCTATACCGGAGATGAAGTTTCCTATTACAATATGGCAAAGGATTACCAAAGCTACTTATGCGGCGGAACGGTGCCGGGGATTTATCCGGACAGGGCAGAGCTGTTTTTGGAAACCATCGGAACGCTTTCCCTTACGGAACGCATCCTTGGTATTCCGTATGATACGGAGTATTCCATGACGACCTATAACGAACTGCTTGATATTTTAGAGGATTTGGACGGCAGGCATGTCAATATCGCCTACAAAGGAGTGTTTGACGGCGGTATGAACCATAAGCTGATGAACCGCGGCAGTCTTGTAAAGACGAACGGAAGTGCGGAGGAACTGAATGCCCTGATTGCCAAGGTGGAGGGCATGGGAAATGATATCTTCTTAGAAACCGATTTCTTAAAAATATACAATACAAGTGGAAACGGCTATGTGAAATGGCTGCATGGCCTGGAGGATTACTCCAAGTCCGTGGCGACAGTTTACGGTTATCGCGTGGAGCTCGGAATTTTCAAGCAGCTCAGTAATCAGTACCAGCTGTTAGACCCGCAGTATCTTGTGGATGTGGTAAGTGATTTTAAGAAAAATACAAGCGGCAGCTATCATTACTATGTCAACGATTTGGCGGAGCAGTATTATGCAGATTACGGTACCGATTATATTTCTCCGTACGAAGCACAGAGACTGGTGGAGCAGGCGCTTTGTATATTGTCGGAGGACTCAAAGCTTGCACTGGACAATCCGAGAGTCGACAAGCTTTCCTACGGAAGCATTGCGGTGGATGTCTCCAGAGAGAGCAGTGAGCTGACTTCCTTCTATACTTCCATTCCGTTCCGTCAGCTTGTTTTAAACGGTATGATGGAATATACTACGACAACGGCAAACAACAACAGTGACCCGGCAGTGTATTATCTGATGCAGGCAATCGAAACAGGAGCGCAGCCGAAGTTCACGATTTCGGCAAAGAATGTGGATGTATTAAAGGACAGTACCTATTCGTATTATTTCTCCATTCAGTATGATTTACTGAAGGAGGACATAAAGGAAGTATATGATGCTTATGCAGAAGCAATGGAAGTCATCGGGACGGCACAAATCGTCAACCACACCATGCTTGCACAGGACGTGTTCCTGACGGAATATGCAAACGGTACCAAAGTAGTGACAAACTACACGTTCCATACCTTTACCTATAATGAAACCGAAGTGCCGGCAAACGATTATCTGATTCTGAAAGGAGGAAATTAGACATGAAGCGCAGAAAAATGAAATACAAAACCAAGCGGAAGTTAAACGGTTTTTTGTATACGCTTCCGTGGCTGATCGGCTTTGTGATGTTCTTTGCAGTGCCGATTGTCAACACGGTGATTTACTCCTTCAGTGAAGTAGGTGTCAAAGACACCGGCGGTATGACGTTAAAGCCGACCGGCATATCCAACTATATCAGCCTGTTTACGGAACAGGTAACATCGGATTCCCATACGTTTTTACAGCTGTTTTCGGATGAAAACATGAATCTGCTGATTAACGCTCCGATTATTGTTATCTTCAGCCTGTTCCTCGCAATTCTTGCTAATATGAACTTTAAGGGAAGAGGCTTTGTCCGTGTGATTTTCTTCCTGCCGATTGTACTCGGTCTGGACGTTATTACCGAGATGATTACAGTGAGCACCGGCGGTGATCTGGTTGCCCTGCGCGGAACCGGAATTTTCAGCCAGGGTCTGGCGGCAAGGCTTTTGATAAAGTACACAAGCATTGATACAGACATTATTCTTACGGTAACGGACTTCGTAGACAATATTTTCAACCTGATGTCCCAGGCGGGTGTGCAGACCCTGATTTATCTGGCGGGACTACAGTCTATCAGCCCGAGCCTGTATGAGGTGGCAAAAATTGAAGGTGCTACTACCTATGAAACCTTCTGGAAAGTAACGCTTCCGATGATAGGAAATATTTCGGTATTCGTCATTGTTTATACGATTGTGGAAATTTTCTTATCCTCGCCGATTGCAAAAGAGGTTTACCGGTTTGCATTCCAGAAGAGTAAAATCGGTATCGGTTCGGCATTGTCGGTGGTTTACATGCTGAACGTACTGCTGATTCTTTTGATTGTACTGCTGATTTCCAGAAAGGCGGTGAAATCAAATGCCTAAGAAGATGAAAAAAAGTAAGAAGGCAAAGGAAGATACGCCGCAGATGTTAAAAAGAAAAGCGAAAAAGCTTGTAACAGGCATTTTCCTCGGTTCTTTGATTGCCGGCTTGTGCTTTACGATGCTTTATCCGATTTTTAAACTGTTTCCGAATGTAACGAGCGATTTGACCGACCTTGGAAATCCGGACGTCATCTGGATTCCGATTCACCGCTCCCTGTTAAGCTTTCAGGCCGCATTTAAGTTTATTATGAAGAACGGAATCATGACGATGGTGTATTCCCTGTTGTATGCGGCGGCGATTGTTGCGGTGCAGATGTTTGTCAGTGCCATGGTAGGCTATGCTCTCGCAAGAATTGATTTTCCGGGAGCCAAGTTAATTTTCGGTCTGGTGCTGCTTGCATTTCTGGTACCGCCGCAGGCACTTTTATTATCCCAGTACATCCACTTTAAGAACTTTGATGTTCTGGGCATTATCACGCTGCTTACCGGCAGTACCATTGACCTGATAAATAAACCGGTGACGTTGTTTTTGCTGGCATTGTTCGGGTTTGGAGTGAATCAGAGCCTGTTTGTTTTCATATTCCGTCAGTTCTTTAAGAATACACCGAAGGAGCTGGAAGAGGCAGCGCTGATTGACGGCTGCGGGTTTCACAGAACTTATTTTTCGATTATGCTTCCGAATGCAAAGCCTGCGATTGCCACGGTTGCGGTGCTCGGCTTTGTATGGAACTACGGAGATACCTATTATACCGGTTACTTTCATCCGGACGGACCGTATTTAAGTTATATTCTGACGAATACCTTCCAGTCCGCGAACGAAAATTTCATTTTAAGTGCAATGCAGGAGTGGTATCACCTTCCGATGGCTTCCAGCTTTGTATTTGATGCGGTAAAGCAGGCAGGTGCACTGATTTATATGCTGCCGCTGCTGATTGTATATTTTATTGCCCAGCACTGGCTTGTCGAAAACATCGAGAATGCCGGTATCGTGGGCTGACGGCGGAACGCGGACAGCTTAAAGGAGTTTAACGGGAATGAAACTGAAACGATATATGATGAGTACGGTGTTGGGGATGCTTCTTCTGTTTGTCACGGCATGTGCCGGACAGACAGAAGAAGAAAAAAACAGCAAAACAGAGGAAATCACGGAAGCGCTTAAAGAAACCACACCGGAACCAACCAAGGAGGCAGAACCAACCATGACACCGACACCGGCAATCGAATATTCCAAAGTAAAAGTAAACGAAACACAGACCTATCAGACATGGGAAAGCTTCGGTGTGAGCGGGGCATGGTGGTCACAGTATGTAGGCGGCTGGGATGAGCCGTATAAAGACAATGAACTGGCAACCAGAGAGCAGATAGCAAGGTATCTGTATTCCATGGACGAAGGAATCGGTCTGACCTGCTACCGTTATAACCTCGGCGCAGGCTCGGTCGAGGCAGGAAACGGAAACTTCTGGTATCCCGAGCGGCGTGCCGAGAGCTTTGAAACAGCGCCGGGTGTTTATGATTTTACAAAGGATGCCAATGCCCAGTGGTTTTTAAACCGCGTGGTCGAACTGACCGGAGGTGAGGTAGATATTGTGCTGTTCTGCAACAGCCCGCTGTGCCGTCTGACAGTCAACGGGAAAGCACAGATGACGACGGGCAGCAAGGTAAATCTGCTTCCGGAGCATTATGACGACTTTGCAACGTATGTACTGGATGTGGCAGAATATTTTGTTTCCAAGGGTATTCCGGTAACGGATATTTCCCCGATTAATGAGCCGCAGTGGGACTGGAACGACGGTCAGGAGGGCTGTCATTATGAACCGGCAGAGGCGGCAGCGGTACTCCGTACCTTTGTCGATGAAATCGCAAAGAGAGAAAGCCTTTCCGGTGTCAGAATTTCCGGGCCGGAAAGCGGCGAATGGGGCGGAAAAACGAAGGATTATATCAATGCCATCATGCGGGATGAAGTACTAAAGGACTATTTTGATGTGCTGGACTGCCACTCCTACTGGACAAACAAGTCAACAAAGGAGGAGTTTAAACGCTGGATGAATGTACGCTATCCGGATGTGAAGCTCCGCACGAGTGAATGGGTAGAAATGGTCAACGGCACGGATTACACGATGGATTCCGCGTTCAATCTGGCAGACGAGATTTATGATGACCTGACTGTACTGGATGTAGTTTCGTGGCAGTACTGGGTCGGCGTGGCAAACGGCGGTTATCGGGACGGTCTCATTTATGTGAATACCTCTGCAAAGGCATGCCGTCCGGCAAAGCGGCTCTGGGGCTACGGCAACTTTACAAGGTTTATCCGTCCGGGTTATACGCGGGTTGCAGTTGAAAATCCTTATATTGACTTGTATAATATGAAGAGTGTGGCATTTACCGGAAAAAATGGAGAAGACAGGGAACAGCTGGTGCTTGTATTCATTAACAGGGAAGAAGAAAAGACGTTCCAGCTTGCACTTTCCGAAACCGGTAAATACACGGAATATGAGGTATATACAACGAATGAAACACATGACCTGGAACGGACGGAGCAGGGCGCCTATGTGGAAAATCAGGCGATTACCATTCAGGGAGAATCTATTGTAACAATTATTTTGACGAAATAGAAAGCGGCAAATGATGCGGCAGATTGGAGCGGCTATGGCAACAATTCGTGATATTGCAGAGCGGGCAGGAGTGTCTGTCACCACGGTGTCCAGAGTATTGAATATGGACGCTACCTTAAACGTAGCGGATGAAACCCGCGTGAATATTTTCTGTATTGCAGAGGAACTTGACTATGTTCCGAGAAAGAACAGAAAGTCCAAGGGGGAAGCGGCTTCGGCTCAGACAAAGGAAGTTGCCATTGTTTACTGGTATAACTATGAGCAGGAAATGGAGGACCCGTATTATCTTTCCATCCGTCTTGCCATAGAACAGAAGGCAGAGGAATACGGCTACCGTACCCGCCTTGTTAATCCAAACAATCTGGATGCGCTGACGCCGGATGAAATCGGGATTCTGGTACTCGGACGTCTGGATGAAATCACACTGGAGACCTTAAAGGAGCAGTACGGAAATGTCATCATTATCGATAACTCTTTCCGATTAAAGGGCTTTGACTATGTCGGTTCGGATTTCGAGAAAGCAACAAGAGAGGTTATGCAGTATCTGTACGATTTGGGTCACAGAAGGATTGCGCATCTGGGAGGAAGAGTGACAGTACGGGAAAAAGAAAAAGAATTTGCCGATAAGCGTGATTTGGTTTATAAAGCATTTATGAAGGAGAAAGGGCTGTTTGATGAATCTCTGATTTATGACTGCGGCGACTATTCTACGAAAAATGCATACCGGAAGCTAAAAGAGGTGTTGTCGGAAGGAAACCTTCCGACGGCGGTAATGGTCAGCAACGATTCGATGGCAATCGGCGCATACCGTGCGATTGCGGAGCTTGGCTTAAAGATTCCGGAGGACATCAGCGTCATCAGCTTCAATGACCAGACCAATGCGCGCTATATGATTCCGCCGTTAACTACCGTACGAATTCAGACGAAATACATCGGCTTTGCGGCGGTAGATTTGCTTATGGAGAGAGAACGTTCCCCAAGGGAGTATAATAAAATTGTGTTGCTTCCTACGGAAATAAAAACAAGAAGGAGCTGTGCAGAATTATCATGAACCGGTTTGAAATCAAAGAAGACTTTTATCTGAACGGAGAAAAAATAAAGATTATTTCCGGCGGAATCCACTATTTCCGTGTGGTTCCGGAGTATTGGAGAGACCGTCTGGAAAAAATCAAGGCGCTTGGGTGCAACACGATTGAAACGTATGTGGCATGGAATGTGCATGAGCCGAAAAAGGGAGAATTCTGCTTTGAAGGAATGGCGGATCTTGGGCGCTTTATTGAACTGGCAAAGGAGCTTGGCCTTTGGGTGATTGTGCGCCCGTCGCCGTACATCTGCGCGGAGTGGGAGCTCGGCGGACTTCCGGCATGGCTGCTCGCCGAGGACGGAATGCGTCTGCGCAGCTCGTATGAACCATATTTAAATCATGTCCGCGATTACTATAAAAAGCTGTTTGAAATCCTGACACCTTTGCAGGTGACAAACGGAGGCCCGATTCTCATGTTCCAGATTGAGAATGAATACGGAGCATATGGTGAGGATACGGCATATCTGGAGAGCTTAAAACAGATGATGACGGAGAACGGCGTGAATGTACCGTTTATTACCTCGGACGGTCCGTGGGGCGATTATCTTGCCTGCGGTAAGGTGGATGGAGTGCTTCAGTCCGCAAACTTCGGTTCCAAGGCAAAGGAACAGTTTGCGGTATTAAAAAAGCATATCGGTGACAAACCGATGATGTGCATGGAATTCTGGGTAGGTTGGTTTGATGCGTGGGGGGATAAGCATCACACCGAGGACCCTGAAAAACATACACAGGATTTGAACGATATTCTGGAGCTTGGCAGTGTCAACATTTATATGGCGGAGGGCGGCACAAACTTCGGCTTTATGAACGGCGCCAATTACTATGACAGGCTGACACCGGATGTCACCTCATACGATTACGATGCCCTGCTTACCGAGGACGGTCGGATTACCGAAAAGTATCTGGCGTTTCAGAAGGTAATCGGACGTTTCCGTGAGCTTCCAAAAACAGAGCTTTCCACAAATATCGGGCGTACCTCCTACGGTGAGCTTCCGGTCAGGGAAAAGGTAGGATTGTTTGAGGTACTGGACGACATCAGCGCGCCGGTCAGACATCCGTATCCGCAGCCAATGGAAAAGCTTGGACAGAGCTATGGCTATATTTTATATCGCTCAGAGCTGGTGCGGGATAAGGAAATCGAAAAGGTGCGACTGTTTGAAGCAAACGACCGCGCCAAGGTTTATGTGGACGGAAAGGAAATTGCAACGCTCTACGACAGGGAACTGCTTGAAGAAAAGCCGGTAGAAAAGGTGACGGGCGACCGTATCGACATTCTTATGGAGAACATGGGACGCGTCAACTACGGCGTCATGATGGAGCGGCAGAACAAGGGGATTAAGGGAGCGGTTGTATTAAACGGTCATCAGCATTATCAGTGGACACACTACCCGCTGCCGCTTAATCATGTGGAAAACATTCCGTTTGACAAAGGCTATACGGAAGGGCTTCCTGCATTTTATCGCTTTGAGTTTGAAGCGCAGGAACAGACGGACGGATACAGGGATACGTTTCTCGATGTCACCGGCTTCGGAAAGGGCTGTGCGTTTATCAACGGATTCAATCTCGGACGCTTTTGGGAAACCGGCCCACAGGGAAGACTGTATCTTCCGGGACCGCTCATCCGTGCAGGAAAAAATGAAATTATCCTGTTTGAAACCGAGGGAAAGGCGGCAGGATACATAAGCCTGTGTGACGAACCGAAGCTTGATTTGTAATAAAGAGGGAAAAACAAAAACAGGAGGCTGCCCATGTCAGATTCGAAGAAAAAAGATGACTCAAAGGAAGGTATCACTTTATCGAAACTTTCTGTCCTTTTGTCGGTAGTCGCAGGTTTGGCATTGGCAGTCCTTCTTCTGCTGCTGTGTGTGACGGAAAATGCAGAGGTAAGCCGGAGCAGAGCCGATTCGGGGTTTGTCCGCGTGGAGGACTACTCCTGCCTTGAGATTCCGGATGCAGATACTCCTATCGGTGTCAGAAAGGAATATACTTTTTTTCTCGGTGAAGAACTGGACAGCGATACGCACCTCGCGTTTTACACCGTACATCAGTATGTAGAGGTTTATCTGGACGGACAGCAGATATACAGTCTGAAGCCTTCAGAGGAAAAACGGATCAGTAAGACGGTGGGCAGTAACTGGGTGATGCTTCCCCTTTACCGTGAGGATGACGGAAAGGAAATCAGGGTAGAAATTACGCCTGTGTATGAAAGTTTTCGTAACAGAGAGGTGGAATTTCTGATTGGTTCGCAGCTTGCCATCTACAAAGACCGTTTGTGGAAAGACATGCCGCAGCTCATCTTAGGTATCATGGCTGTTTTTGTCGGCATTGTTTTTATCTGTATCTCAGTTTACAGCATGGTTCGGAAGCATCGTGGTGAAAGTCTGGTAGCCCTCGGTATTTTTTCTGTTATGATGGGCATCTGGAGACTGACCGATACCAGATTTACCCCCTTTATACTTCCGGATAAACCGGTATTGCTCTTTTATACCTCTATTGCGATGCTTATGATTGGTATGGTACCGCTGATTCAGTGGATAAAAGAACGTCTCAATAAAGTCAGCTGCTGTATTCTGAATGTCTATTGCATCGGAGCGTCTTTGGTTTGTCTTGTGCAGCTGGTGCTTCAGTTTTCAGGTGTGCTGGATTTGCGTGAAACCCTGTTGGCTACTCATATTGTAATCGCTGTGGGTGCTGTCCTGACAATCGGAAATGTCATTTATGAGAGGATAAGATATCCGCAGAGGTCTCAGATATCCGTGGGTAAAAAGCTTCCTCTGATTTGTGTTGCCGGAGTAGTGGCCGACGTAGTAGCCTTCTATATCAAGGGAAACTCTTCCGGTCTGCTTTTTTCTCTGCTGGCATTTCTCTTATATATTGTATTTATGGGAATTGCAACGATGTTCAATTACAGTGAACAGGAAGCACAGCTTGCGGAAAAAGACAGACAGTTAGCCGAGCAGGAACGGAAACTGACAGAGAGACGCATTGCCGTCATGATGAGTCAGATTCGTACCCATTTTATTTTCAATGTTCTTACGGCAATCAGCGGGTATTGCAAATATGATCCCCAAAAGGCAGACGAGGCCCTGATTTGTTTTGCACGGTATCTCAGAAGAAATATAAAAATTATCGAGGAAGAAGGACTGATTGATTTTTCAAAGGAATTGGAGCAGGTAGAGGATTATATTTCACTGGAGCAGCTCCGCTTTCAGGATATGATTACCTTTGAAAAAGACATTGAGGAAGAAAACTTTAAAATTCCTCCGCTTACGATACAGCCTATCATCGAAAATGCAATTAAGCATGGACTGGTGGAGCATGGCAGAAGCGGAACGGTAGAACTACATACCGCAAGAGAAGAAGAGGATATCGTTATCACTATAATAGATGACGGTGCCGGTTTTTCACCGGAAGAATGTGAAAAAGAGGATTCCGTGGGACTGAAGAATGTCCGTTTTCGATTGGAAACCATGGTACACGGAAGCCTTACGATAGAAAGCAGTCCCGGAAAGGGAACGAAGGCAACGATACGCCTGCCTGTAAAAGAAGCAGGAAAACGCTAGAAGAGTTTTCCTTGACATCTGCTTTCTGATGTGTTATCTTACCACTTGACATTACAGCTGACAAGACAGTATGTATAAATATGGTAACACACAGGGAGGATGTTATGGACAAGGTAAAGAAATTATGTAACCGCATTTTTATCGATGGACTGAGCGGCATGGCGCTCGGATTATTTGCCACATTGATTATCGGAACGATTATTCAGCAGATTGGAGATTTGATTCCGGGAGCCGTCGGCAGCTGGCTGTATCTGTTTGGTGCGGCCGCTAAGTATATGACAGGAGCCGGTATCGGTGTCGGCGTGGCGGCAAAATTCAAGGCAAGTCCGCTTGTGACGGTATCTGCGGCGACAGCAGGTATGGTCGGCGCGTATGCGAGCAAGATTTTAGCAGGCTCTTTCTTAATTTCTGCCGGTGATCTGCTTTGGGCAGAGAGCGGTGCAAGCGCAGGTTCTCTCGTTATCTTAAGCGGTGTAGGTGAACCGCTCGGCGCATTTGTTGCGGCGTATGTGGCAATCGAGCTGGGACTTTTCGTTTCCGGTAAAACAAAGGTAGATATTATCGTAACTCCGCTCGTTTCGATTCTTTCGGGCGCAACGGTCGGCGTCTTAATAGGACCTCCGATTTCGAGATTTATGACCTGGCTCGGTGAGCTTGTAAACTACAATGTAGAACAGTCTCCGATTCTCGGCGGTATTATTGTATCGGTACTGATGGGCATGATTCTGACGCTTCCTATCAGCTCGGCAGCCATCGGTATTTCCATGAACCTGACCGGACTTGCGGCAGGTGCGGCAACGATTGGCTGCTGTGCCAACATGATTGGCTTTGCCGTAGCAAGCTATCGCGAAAACAAGATGGGCGGTCTTTTAGCCCAGGGTATCGGCACAAGCATGCTGCAGGTGCCGAATATCGTAAAGAAACCGGTGATCTGGCTTCCGGCTATTTTAACAAGTGCAATTTTAGGTCCGATTTCCACAACGCTTGTTGTAATGAAGAACAATGCGGTCGGCTCCGGTATGGGAACTGCCGGTCTGGTCGGACAGATTATGACGTATCAGGTGATGGCTCCGGTCGAAGGTGCAGCCGTGACTCTGATTAAAATTGCGCTCATGCACTTTATTCTGCCGGCACTTCTGGCATTCGGAATTTCCGAAGGGATGAGAAAGCTCGGCTGGATCAAAGACGGCGATATGAAGCTGGATGTATAGAGGATATTTTTCAGACAGGCTTCGGCTGCTTTTGCAGTCGGAGTCTGTTTTGCTGTCCCGGCGCTGTCACAGAATTTCCTTCCGGTCATACGATAAAGAAAAAGAGAAAAAGAGGCTGTATTATGAATTCTGTTTCTTGTACAGAACAAATGGATTACGGCGGGAAACCGTATCTGCTTGATGTCAGGCAGGCTGCCGCTAAAAATCAGAATTTTCGTACCGCTGTCTGGACGGGCGGATATCTGCAAATGACACTGATGTGCATTCCGCCGTGCGGAGAAATCGGTTTGGAGGTTCATGAAGATACGGATCAGCTGATTCGGGTAGAGCAGGGAAATGCGGTAGTAAAAATGGGAGCCTGTGCCGGGCAACTTAAAATCTGGCAGAGTGCCTGCAAAGGAGAAGTTGTTTTTGTACCTGCGGGGACGTGGCATAATGTGATTAATGTAGGGAAAAGTCCTTTAAGGGTGTCATCCGTTTACGCACCGCCGCATCATCCGAAGGGAACGGTACACCACACAAAGGAAGATGCAGAAAGAGAAGAAAAATAAATTACATTTCTTCCCGAAGGTATCCCTTTTCCTTTAGTGCGGCTTCAATTTCGTCCAGAATTCCCTCGGAAGCCGCTTCCACCGTGTGAAAATGATAATCGTTTGTCAGTTCCTTCAAGGGAACGGTCTGTTTTTCCTTTACTTTGCGCACAAAGTCGTAGACGTCGCGGCGATTGTGAATAATTAAATCTGCACTGATGGTGCCGTAAATCGGATGGGCAACGATAACATCCAGTACATTGCCGCCGTGGTCTACAATCGAGCAGAGCTCGTCCTCAATCTGCGAGGTATTGTGGCAGACCGGAAAACAGCGTGTAGCACGTTTTGGCTCCGGGTGGTAGAGGAGATACCCTTTTGCGGTCGAAAGAATATTTTTGTTGACGGCACGAAGCAGGGCAATGTCCTGCACAATGACCTGTCTGCTGACCTTCAGCTTTTGTGAAAGCAGCGTGCCGGAGAGCGGCTCGCTGCTCTCCGATAAAAGCTGTAATAACTGCTCTCTGCGTTCCTGACCTTCCATTTTTCTGTCTGCCTTTCTTCTGTCTTTTTTTGATAGGGATTAGGTTATTCTGCTTTCGCAACAGCGCCTGCTAACGCGCTTACGAGGCGTACTGTGTGGATAATTGCCTGACGCTCGAATGTCGGGTAGTCCATCTGTGCCGAATTGTCCGCCTTGTCCGAAATCGCGCGGATGATTAGAAACGGAAGTCCGTTGTTATAGGCGGCCTGTGCAATGGCGGCACCTTCCATTTCAGTGCATACGCCTGCAAACTGAGAAACCAGAAATTCCTTCTTCGCGCGGTCGGCAATGAACTGGTCACCGGTCACGACACGTCCTTCATGGACCCGGATTTCCGGGTTGACCTCCCTGCAGAGCTGACCTGCAAGAGCACGGAGCTTTTTATCTGCCGGAAAAGCGGAAACCGGCATTCTCGGAATCACACCGAGGTCATAGCCGAAGGCAACGGCATCTACGTCGTGCTGAAGCGCATCCGTACATAATACAATGTCTCCGATATCAATCGAAGCATCCAACGAGCCGGCAATACCGGTGTTGATGATGCAGTCCACAGAAAACAAATCCGCGAGAATCTGCGTGCAGCAGCCTGCGTTGACCTTACCGATGCCGGAGCGTACTATGGTGACCGGAGCACCGGATAATATTCCGTCGTAAAAATCCATCGAGGCTTTCTTAACGACGGTTACCTCCGTCATCTGTTCCTTTAACTGAGCAACCTCTTCTTCCATTGCTCCGATAATTCCGAGCTTCATATAAATCCTCCTTGTTTTCCACCTTGTTTTCCTTTCTTCTTGAAAAGTATAGCATAGGCAGCTTTTTTTTTCAACTTTCCATAAAAAAGAAAAAATAGTGCTTGCATTATCAAAAAATGTGTGATAGACTATCAAAATTAAAGGAGTTTAGCGCATCAAAGGATTAACGCTTTGGCGCTTTTTGGCGACAGAGAAAAATGCGTTACAGAAGGAAGAGAGGAGTTGGAAGTATGAATTCCAAGACGTTTGGCTATATTTTAAAGCGTCTCGGCCTGGCGGTACTGACCGTATGGGTCGTTATTACCGTTACCTTTTTTGTTATGCATGCGGTTCCGGGAGGACCGTTTATGGCAGAGAAGGCAATTTCTCCTGCTGCAAAGGCACAGCTGGAGGCAAAGTACGGCCTGGATAAGCCGTTAGGAGAACAGTATGTTACATATTTAAAGGATGTTGTAACAAAGTTTGACTTTGGTCCGTCTTTAAAACAGCGCGGCAGAAGCGTGATGGATATTATTGGGGACGGAATGAAAACCTCTGCAAAGCTTGGACTGATTGCAGCATTTTCGGCACTGTTCGTCGGCACGGTGTTAGGAGCGGTTGCAGCTCTCAGACGGAATAAACTTATTGATAAGGTGATTATGGTTGTAACGACCGCATTTGTATCCATGCCGTCCTTTATTATGGGCTCACTTCTTTTACTGATATTTGCGGTAAAGCTTTCTATCGTTCCGGCAAATGGTTCCACTCCGCAGGGACTGATTCTTCCGGTGATTACGCTGGCGCTATATCCTATGGCATATATTACCAGACTGACCCGCTCATCCATGCTGGATGTACTCGGACAGGATTACATCCGCACCGCAAAGGCAAAGGGGGTTTCCGGCATGAAAATTATTTTCGGACATGCATTGAAAAATTCCCTGATTCCGGTCATTACCTACTTTGGCCCGCTGCTTGCCTACATAGTAACCGGTTCGCTGGTTGTGGAGCAGATTTTTGCCGTACCGGGTATCGGCCGCGCATTTGTTAACAGCATTACAGGTCGTGATTATCCGCTGATTATGGGAACAACGATTGTTCTGGCAACGCTGGTTGTCATCATGAATCTTGTCAGCGACATTCTCTATAAGGTTGTTGACCCGAGAATTACACTGGAGTAGAAGAAAGGAAGGTACAGATTATGAACCCTAGGTTTAATATGCATATTGATGTGGACGCCTTTCTTCCGGCAAGTGAAGAGGAAAAAGCATATATGGTGCGGATGAGACCGTCATCCACATTTTTTAAAGACGGTATGAAGCGCCTGTTAAAGAATAAGGTGGCAACGGTCAGCCTGTTCATTGTTCTGTTTATCACCCTTGCTTCCGTTTTTGTGCCGATGTTCTGGCCATACTCTTACGAACAGATGCTGGGTGTGACACAGGGAAAGCCGGTAGACGCTTCCTACAAAAATCTGAAACCGTTTACCTACGGGAAGACGGAGCAGGCACGAATCGAAGCGGGAGAGAAGGTTTTTCCGCATATTTTCGGGACGGATTCTTCGGGGCGTGACTATTTTATCCGTGTGGTTTACGGAACAAGAATTTCTCTTGCGGTCGGCTTTTTTGCCAGCATTATTGTGTTGATTGTCGGTATGACCATCGGCTCCGTGGCAGGCTACTGCGGCGGCAAGGTGGATTTGATTATCATGCGGATTGTCGATATTATTTATTCCCTGCCGGATATGCTGATGGTGATTCTGCTTGCAGCGGTACTCCGGGCGGCGTTAGAGGATAAAATCGCCGGAACGATATTTGCGAAAATCGGAAGCAATATCATCAGCCTGTTTATTGTGTTTGCCATTCTTTACTGGGTATCCATGGCGAGACTGATTCGTGGACAGATTCTTTCGTTAAGGGAACAGGAATATGTACTGGCGGCACAGGCGACCGGTGCAAAGGGCGGATGGATTGTAAAGAAACATTTAATTCCGAACTGCATCAGTGTGATTATTATTTCCGTTGCACTTCAGATTCCGAATGCTATTTTTACGGAAAGTTACCTGTCCTTCCTTGGACTTGGTGTTGATGCACCGATGCCGTCGCTTGGTTCTCTGGCCTCGGAAGCGTTAAACGGTATCACCTCTTATCCGTATCGTCTGGTGATTCCGGCCATCGTTATTTCGCTGATTGTTTTGTCGCTGAATCTGTTCGGCGACGGCTTACGGGATGCATTTGACCCGAAGTTAAACAGCTAGGAAGGGAGTGTTTGCTATGGCTTTGTTGGAAGTGAAAGATTTACATACCTCCTTTTTTACCGATGCCGGCGAAGTAAAGGCAGTCAACGGCGTGTCCTTTTTCCTTGACCACGGAAAGGTACTCGGTATCGTAGGAGAATCCGGTTCGGGAAAATCGGTAACGGCATATTCGATTATGCAGATACTTGCAGGTACCGGAAAAATTGTTTCCGGTTCCATAAAATTAGACGGTCAGGAACTGGTAGGTGCGGATGAAAAGGTAATGAAGGGAATCCGCGGAAACAAGGTGTCCATTATTTTTCAGGACCCGATGACTTCCTTGAATCCGACCTATACGATAGGAAAACAGCTGATGGAGGCAATTCTGCTTCATACAGACCGCAATAAGCAGCAGGCTTATGAGCGTGCCGTGGAAATGCTTCGTCTGGTCAATGTCAATGAACCGGAGAAGAGGATGAAGCAGTATCCGTTTGAGTTTTCGGGCGGAATGCGCCAGAGAGTCATGATTGCCATGGCGCTTGCCTGCGAGCCGGACATTCTGATTGCCGATGAGCCGACAACAGCGTTGGATGTTACGATTCAGGCGCAGATTCTGGATTTGATGCGCGACCTGCAGAAAGAGCTTGGCATGGCGATTATCCTGATTACGCACGACCTTGGTGTTGTGGCACAGATGTGCGATGAGGTTATTGTCATGTATGCCGGTTCGATTTGTGAACAGGGAACGGCAGATGAAATTTTTTATAACTGCCGTCATGAATATACAAGGGGATTGCTTCGTTCCATTCCGACTGCGGATACTGCGGGCAAGAAGTTAGAACCGATTACGGGAACTCCGATTGATCTTTTAAATATGCCGAAGGGATGTCCGTTTGCACCGCGCTGCGATGCGGCAATGAAAATCTGCTTAAAGGAACGCCCGGAACGAATGCAGATTAATGCCGACCATCAGGCGGCATGCTGGATGAATGTAAAGGCGGAGATGGAGAAGGCAGGTGAACAGCATGAGTAATGAAAACAAAGAGCAGGCACTGCTTGAGGTAAAGCATCTGAAGGAGTACTTCAACATTACAATGGGACTGTTCAAAAGCAAACCGTTAAAGGCAGTGGATGACGTTTCCTTTACGATTCGAAAGGGCGAAACGCTCGGACTGGTAGGAGAATCCGGCTGTGGAAAAACAACTGTCGGCCGTACGCTGTTACATCTGTATAAGCCAACCTCCGGAGAAATCTGGTATAACGGAAAACAGATAAAGACGGATGCCGATATCAGAGAGTTCCGCAAAAAAGCGACGATGGTATTTCAGGACCCGTATTCCTCGCTGAATCCGCGTATGACGGTAGCGGATATCATCGGGGAACCGTTAGATGTACATAAAATGTACTCTTCTAAGGAAGAACGTCAGCAAAGAATTCTGGAGCTGATGGGACAGGTAGGCTTAAACAGTGAGCATGCCGCAAGATATGCGCATGAGTTTTCCGGCGGACAGCGTCAGCGTATCGGCATTGCAAGAGCTCTTGCAGTAAATCCGGAGTTTATTGTCTGTGATGAGCCGGTATCTGCACTGGATGTTTCCATTCAGGCACAGGTTATCAACATGTTTGATGAGCTGCAGGAAAAGTTAGGACTTACCTATTTGTTTATTGCACATGACCTTCTGGTGGTGCGGCATATCAGTGACCGGATTGCGGTCATGTACCTCGGCAAGATGGTAGAGCTTGCGGATGCGGCAGATATTTATGAACGACCGCTTCACCCGTATTCCAAGTCGTTAATGTCAGCGGTACCGGTACCGGACCCGAAAATTGCCCGCGCCAATCAGCGTATTGTGCTTTCCGGTGATATTCCGAGTCCGCTCAATGCACCGAGCGGCTGCCCGTTCCGTACCAGATGCCCTTATGCCACAGAGCAGTGTGCGGCACAGATGCCGGAATTTAAGGAAGCAGAAAAGGGACATTTTGTGGCATGTCACAGAGTAAACGAAATCAATTAACCGATGCAATCTTATGTACAATAGGGGGAGCGCGGAGTGCGCGGCTTTAAGTTGTACATTTGATATAATTTTTCATCAATGGGAGGAAAACAGTATGAAAATGAAAAGAACAGTTGCATTACTTCTTTCCCTTGTTATGGTGTTGTCTTTGACAGCATGCGGTAACAAGGAGACAAAAGATGGCGGAAACTCCATTGCAGTATGTCTGTCATCCGAGCCGGACACCATCGACCCGGCGTTAAACTCCGCGGTAGATGGAGCTACTTTGACGGCTCATCTCTTCTCCGGCCTCGCAAAATGGGCACAGGATAAGAACGGGAACCTTGTCATTGTGGCTGACGCAGCAAAAGAACTCGTAGAAGGCGTAGTAAATGCGGATGGTACGGTAACTTATACTTACACACTTCGTGACGGCTTAAAGTGGTCCGACGGTAAGGATGTAACAGCCGGTGATTTCGTATTTTCCTGGAACCGTGCAGCATCGGTAGAGCTTGCAGCAGACTATGGCTACATGTTTGAAGTAGTAGACGGCTATGCAGACATCTGGGCAACCGATGATGCCGGAAACTTTGTAAATCCGGGTGCTAAATTAAACGTTTCCGCACCGGATGACAAGACCGTGGTTGTTACACTTGCAAACGCAGTTTCCTATTGGAACGAGCTGCTTGCATTCCCGGCTTACTATCCGGTACGTGAAGATGTTGTGGCAAATGAAGCATGGGCAACCGATCCGGCTACTTATATCTGCAACGGACCGTACACGATTACAAAGTGGGATCACAACAGCGTCATCGTATTGGAAAAGAGTGATTCCTACATAGACAAGGATAAAATCACCATGGACAAGATTGAATTCTATCTTTCCGATGATGCAAACAACATGCTTTCCAATTTCCAGAACGGAAGCTGGCAGTTAATCGATGACGTACCGACCAACGAAATTGCAAACTTAAAGGTACAGTATCCGGATGAATTTGTCGTAGCAGGTCAGATCGGTACCTACTATGTATGCTGGAACATCAACGAAGAGATTCTTCCGGAAGGCAGCGGCTTAACCGGAGAAGCAGCAGAAGCAGCAAAGGCTGAAATCCGTAATGCCATCGGTCTTTTATTTGACCGTAACTACATTGTAGAGGAAATCGGTCAGGCAGGTCAGGTTCCGGCATCCTCCTTCGTTGCCATGGGTATGTCCAATCCGGACGGCAGCCAGTTCTATCAGACGGCAGGCAGCAGCAAGGATTACTACGGTTACTATGATGTATCCAAGGATGCTATCACAAGCAACTTTGATTCTGCAGTAGCAACCTTAAAGAAGTACTATAATTATGATGCAGCAACCGGAATGTTTACAAACTTCCCGACACTGACTTATCTTTATAACACTTCCGAAGGTCATAAGGCAATCGGCGAGTACTTACAGTCTGCAATGGCAGCAGTAGGAATCACGATGAAGTTAGAGAATCAGGAGTGGAGCACGTTCTTAAATACACGTAAGAGCGGAGACTATTCCGTAGCAAGAAACGGCTGGCTGGCCGATTACAATGACCCGATCTGCTTCCTTGATATGTGGACAACGGCATCCGGTAATAACGATGTTCAGTTCGGTAAGGGAGCACATGCAGATGTAGCTATGTACAATCTTGACCTGACACCTTACGGTTACAGCACAAAGGTAACAAACGGCACCTGGGCAGAAACCTATGATGTTCTGATTTCCGCAATCAAGTCCTGCACAGATACAAACAATCGTTATGCGATGATGCATCTGGCAGAGGATATGCTGATGTCGACAGGCTGTATCGTGCCTCTTTACTTCTACACCGATATTTACATGATTGACAAGAACGTTGAGGGCTTCTTCTCGAATCCTCTCGGATACAAGTACTTCATGTACAGCACAATCAAGGGTGAATAAAACCATAATTTTGAAGCGGTATAGGCCACAAGGTCTATACCGCTTTTTTAGATTAATTTCATTGCAAAAAAGTGCAGAAAGGTATAAAATAGAGAGTATAATTAATAGGAGTATAGTATGAGCAGACAGGAAAGGATTATGGATTTCCATGAAACGAATTGTATTAACCGGAGGAGGAACGGCAGGTCATGTTACACCGAATCTGGCGTTGCTTCCGCGTTTGAAAGAAGAGGGTTGTGAGGTCAGCTATATCGGATCTTACGAAGGAATAGAAAAAGGACTGATTGAGGCGACAGGTGTTCCGTATTACGGTATTTCTTCCGGAAAGCTGAGACGTTATTTTGATATCAAAAACTTTTCAGACCCGTTTAAGGTCGGAAAGGGTTACTTAGAAGCCAGAAAGCTGTTAAAGAAATTAAAGCCGGACGTTGTGTTTTCCAAGGGCGGCTTTGTTTCCGTACCGGTTGTTCTGGCAGCAAAAAGCAGACATATTCCATGCATTATTCATGAGTCCGACATTACGCCGGGGCTTGCAAACAAGCTGTCGATTCCGGCAGCAACCAAGGTTTGTGCCAACTTTCCGGAAACAATGAAGTACCTTCCGGCGGATAAGGCGGTACTGACAGGAACGCCGATTCGTGCGGAGCTGTTTACCGGCAGCAGGCTGGCAGGACTGAACTTTTGCGGATTTACCGCAAACAAGCCGGTGATTATGATTGTCGGCGGAAGCACGGGAGCCGCAGCATTAAATGAAGCTGTTCGCAATCTGCTGCCGACGCTGTTAAAAAGCTACCAGATTATCCATTTGTGCGGTAAGGGAAAAGCAGCAGAAGGTTATGACAATCTGGAGGGGTATCGTCAGTTTGAATATATCAGCAAAGAGATGAAGGACTTGTTTGCGGCAGCGGATCTGGTGATTTCCAGAGCCGGAGCAAATTCTATCTGCGAACTTTTAGCACTCCGGAAGCCGCATATTCTGATTCCTCTTTCTGCGGCAGCAAGCCGCGGCGATCAGATTTTAAATGCGGAATCGTTTGAACGGCAGGGGTATTCCTATGTGATTCAGGAAGAGGATTTGACAAACGATACGTTGCTGCGCGGCATTACCCACGTCATGGAAAAACGGCAGGAGTACATTGCGGCGATGGAGCAGAGCAAGCTAAACGAAGCGATTGATACAATATTAGGATTGTTGCATGAAGCAGCAGACAAAACAAAATAAACAATCAAAAAGGGCGTGGTGATGAGAGTGACAAGGGTTCCGATTGCCGATATGCATTGTGATACAATTTCTGCGATTGCTTCCGCAAGAGCGCAGGGACAGGATATCGAATTAAGAAGGAACGGGCTTCATATTGATTTGGAGAAGATGAAGCAGGCAGGTTATCTGGTACAGAATTTTGCCATGTTTCTATACTTAAAAGAACTGGAAAATCCGTTTGCTGCCTGTATGGAGATGATAGATCTCTATCAGCAGGAGCTTGCGAAGAATACAGACCTGATTGCGGAGGCGCGTTGCTATGACGACATTCTTTCCAATCAGGCAAAAGGGAAAATGTCGGCGCTTCTTACCATTGAAGAGGGTGAGACAGCTATGGGCAGTATCGAGCATCTGCATGCTTTTTATGACCGTGGAGTGCGTATGGTGACGTTAACCTGGAATTTTAAGAATTCCATCGGATATCCGAACTGCCTGCTTCCAAATGGTACAAGGGCGCCATACGGTGTACCGAACACGGAACAGGGACTGACGGAATTCGGGATTGAATTTGTCCGCGAAATGGAACATCTCGGTATGATTGTCGATGTTTCTCATTTGTCGGATGCCGGTTTTTATGATGTGCTGCGTTATACCAAGCAGCCGTTTGTGGCAAGTCATTCCAATGCCCGTGCGCTCTGCCCGCACGTCCGGAACATGACGGATGACATGATAAAAAAGCTTGCCGGGCGCGGTGGTGTCATGGGCATGAATTTCTGCCCGGCATTTCTTGACTTGGAGCAGGATTATGAGAAAGCGGTCGGGACGATGCGCATGGTGATTGACCAGATCAAGCATATCATCCGGATTGCCGGAGACGAGTGCATCGGTCTCGGCTCCGATTTTGACGGAATTGCACCGCATGCGGAGTTAAAAGATGCCTCTTACCTGCCGCTGTTAGCAGAGCTGATGGAACAGGAAGGGATTCCGTTTTCTACGATAGAGAATGTATTTTATAAAAATGTGCTGCGCATTTATCGGGCAGTTTTACATACATAACGATGACGAAGGAGGAGTTTACTATGGACGAAAAGAAAAAGGGTTTTAAACTGGTATTCAAGTTATTGCTGGTTGCAATGGTACCATTGCTTATTATGGTGGTATTCAGCATTCTGTCGATTCAGAGTTCCGGCAGGGACAGCGCAAAAAAAATGGCAGAGCAGGAATTAAACACGGCGGCTTATGCTGTAAAAATGGAGCTTTCCCAGATGTTAGCTACCGGAGAGGAAGGAAATCACAAGCAGGTACTTCTTGAGTATAAGGATCAGACGAATCTGGAGTTTGCAATTTACTACGGTTCGGAATGTATGATGAGTACGATTACCAATAAGGACGGAAGCAGCATGACCGGAAGCAAGCTGGATAGCAAAATCGCGTCTCGTGTGATGGCAGGGGAGGAAATCTTTGATTCCGGTGTGAAGCTTGCCGGAGAGGAGTATTTCGGATATTACGCTCCATGGCTGGAAAAAGAGGACGGTACTGCCGGCGGTGTTATTTTTGTCGGAAGAAAAACGGCATTTGTAAAGGAAATCTATAATACGCAGGTAGTCAAAAATGTTTACTTTATGGCGGGTCTGTTTGTAGTCAGCCTTGTGGCAGCAGGCTTCCTTGTGCACATTATAACTCGCGCCCTGACGGTTGTGGTAGAACGGCTGGATAAGGTGGCAGACGGTTATCTGGTGGCGGACACTTCCTCCAAGCTGTATGAGCGCTCCGATGAAATCGGTAATGTGGCGCGTTCTATCCGGGCGCTGGTGGAATCGTTTAGCGGAATCATCCGGGAAATCGTGGATGCTTCCAACAGCCTGACCGATTTTTCCAAGATGTTTGCGGATAAATTTGAAGCAATTACAGAAGCTATTTCCAACGTAAATACAGCAGTGGATGAAATTGCAAACGGTGCAACCTCACAGGCAGGTGAGACGCAGAGCGTCAATGAAAAGATTGTCAATATCGGCAATGCCATTGAGGAAACGGCAAGCAATGTAGAAGTGCTTTCGCAGAGCTCGGCTAAGATGAAGGAATACAATGAAACAGTAAGAAACACATTGAAGGAGCTGGAGGACATCAGCCGCGAAACGAAAGAGTCCGTGGAAAAGGTACAGAAGCAGACCAACGTAACCAACCATTCCGCAATGGAAATCCGTACAGCGACCGAAATGATTACCGATATCGCAAGCCAGACCAACCTGCTTTCGTTAAATGCTTCGATTGAAGCGGCAAGAGCAGGCGAGCACGGACGCGGCTTTGCGGTTGTTGCGGATGAAATCCGTGTGCTTGCCGACCAGTCGAAGGAGTCCGCAGAACGGATTTCGGCAATTATCAGCGAATTAATCAACAACTCCAATACAAGTGTTGCCATTATGGAGCAGATGTCCGAGGTCATCGGAAAACAGAATGACAGACTCAATACAACAAAGAATGTATTTGAATCTTTAAACGGAGAAATCGACAGTGTGGCAAATGCTATTGACGGTATCACGGGAGAAGTGGAGAGTCTGGATTCCATTAAAAATGATGTTCTTGGTAGCGTAGAGAGTCTTGCGGCAATTGCAGAGGAAAATGCAGCAAGTACGCAGGAAACTTCCGCTTCCATGCAGGAGCTGAACCAGATTATCATAGAGTGCAAGGCAAAGACCGAGGAAATGGTACTGCTTGCAGATGCACTCATGGACAATACAAAGAAAGTGACGTTAGAAGAGTAAATTATGTCTTATACCGCATTATATCGAAAATTCCGGCCAACTACGTTTGATGACGTAAAAGGGCAGGACCATATTGTAACTACCCTGCGAAACCAGATTAAAGCAGGACGCATCGGGCACGCCTTTTTGTTCTGCGGAACAAGAGGAACAGGAAAGACAACCTCTGCGCAGATTCTTGCCAAGGCGGTCAACTGTGAGGCGCCGGTAGACGGAAATCCGTGCGGAGTGTGCCCGATGTGCCGGTCTATTGCAGCCGGAACATCGATGAATGTGATAGAAATTGATGCCGCCTCCAACAACGGTGTGGACAATATCCGCGAAATTGTGGAGGAGGTACGCTATTCCCCGACTGAGGGAAAGTATAAGGTTTATATTATCGATGAAGTACACATGCTGTCGGCCGGCGCTTTCAATGCTCTCTTAAAGACGTTGGAGGAGCCGCCGTCCTATGTGATTTTTATTCTGGCGACAACCGAGGTACACAAGATTCCGATTACCATTCTCTCTCGCTGTCAGAGATATGACTTTCGAAGAATTACCGTAGAGGAAATTGCAGCCCGCTTAAAGGAACTGACAACGGCAGAGCAGATTGAGGCAGAGGACAAGGCACTCCGTTATGTGGCAACGGCGGCAGACGGTTCCTTGCGTGACGGTATCAGCCTGCTCGACCAGTGTATTGCTTTTTATCTCGGCGAAAAACTGACGTATGATAAGGTGTTAGAGGTACTTGGCACGGTAGATGTTTCGGTATTCGGACGTCTGATGAGAAACATCCGTACCGGCGATGTAAACGGCTGCCTGAGACTGTTAGAAGAAATTGTGGCCCGCGGAAGAGAACTGACGCAGTTTACCGTGGATTTTACATGGTATCTAAGAAATCTTCTGCTTGCCAAGGCATCGGAGGAGTTGATAGAAACTCTGGAAATCCCGTCCGATTATATGCAGGAATTTTTGGACGAGGTACATGCAAATGAAGAGGAAACACTGGTTCGCTATATCCGGGTGGTTTCCGAACTGACAAACAACATCCGCTATGCTTCCCAGAAGAGAGTGCTTGTGGAGGTTGCTTTGATTAAGCTTTGCAGACCGCAGATGGAAACAGGATTTGATGCGTTGATAGAGAGAGTATCAAAGCTGGAAGAATCCGTCCAGAACGGAGTGGTGTTTCCGTCATCTGTGCCGTTATCTGGTGCAGGTACGGCGGGAGAGATGCCGGCAGAGCAGATACAGCCGTCTGCTCCGCTTCCGAAGGCACTTGCTGAGGACATTGCAGAGGTTGCAAAGAACTGGGGCAGTATTTCGTCAAAGCTGCCGGGAGCCATCAAGATGCCGGTTGGCAGTGCAAGACCGAGTGTCGGCAGTAACAATGAATTTCTGCTTGTGTTTACGGAGGGCTTTGACCGCGATTTTATCAATCAGCCGGAACACTTAGAAGAAATAAAAAAGACCATTGCGGCGGAAATCGGAAAGGAAGTAGAGGTTTCCACCGTTTTAGCGGCGAACCACAAAGAAAGCAGTCTGTATCCGGATATTACACAGATTGTGACAAAGGTTCCGATAGAGTTTGTAGATTAAGGAAGGAGAATATAGTACTATGGCAAAAAGAGGAGGCTTTCCGGGCGGTATGCCGGGAAACATGAATAATCTGATGAAGCAGGCACAGAGAATGCAGCGTCAGATGGAGGAAAAGCAGCAGGAATTAGAAACAAAGGAATTCACGGCAACAGCAGGAGGCGGAGCCGTTACGGTTACGGTTTCCGGAAAGAAGGAAATTACATCGGTCAAACTGTCCAAGGAAGTAGTTGACCCGGATGATGTTGAAATGTTAGAGGACTTGATTGTTGCTGCCACGAACGAAGCACTGCGTGAAATGGAGGCAGCCTCCGCAGAGGTGATGAACTCGCTCACCGGCGGTCTTGGCGGTATGGGCGGAGGGTTTCCGTTCTAATGGATTATTACAGCAGTCAGATCAGTAAGTTAATAGAAGTGTTGTCGGGGCTTCCGGGCATCGGAAGCAAATCGGCACAACGGCTCGCATTTCATATCATCAATATGCCGGAAGAAGCGGTTCAGGTACTCGCAGATACGATTGTTTCTGCAAAACAGAACATCTGTTACTGTAAGGAATGCTGTACGCTGACCGATAAGGAAATCTGCCCAATCTGCGCAAGTCCGACGAGAGATAAGCAGACGATTATGGTAGTCGAAAACTCCAGAGATCTGGCAGCGTATGAAAAAACAGGAAAATATAACGGGGTATATCATGTGCTGCATGGTGCGATTTCTCCCATGTTAAATATTACTCCTGCGGATTTACGTATCAAGGAACTTCTGATCCGTCTTCAGGGTGATGTACGGGAAGTTATCATAGCAACGAATTCCAGTATTGAGGGAGAGGCAACGGCAATGTACTTAAGCAAACTCATCAAGCCGACAGGTATCAAGGTTACGCGGATTGCAAGCGGTGTGCCGGTCGGCGGAGACTTAGAGTATATTGATGAGGTAACGCTGCTTCGTGCGCTGGACGGAAGAGTTGAACTGTAACGATAGGGCAAAGGAGGTACACCGTTTTGGAAAATGCAATTCTTTATGCAGGTGTGGAGGAATTGAACACCATTAAGGAACATGTTCTTGAATTAGAAGGATATCAGGAAAAAAATGCCGAGCTGTTGAAGGAAGAGACACGTCTGGAAAAGCTGATTGCCGGTAAGGAAAAGGAGCAGGAAGACGAAATCGAATCCACCTTAAAAAAGAGGAAGAATGAGATTACATCCGCTTATGCAAGCCAGATTGCCACCTTGAACTCGCGCGGAAAAAAAGTAAAGGCAAAAAAGGAAAAGGAAAAGGGAGCAAAGGTTTCCGAACGTATTTCGGAGGAGACAGCGGAACTTCGTGATGCAAACAAGGAACTGGTCATTCAGATTAAGGCGGAAATGAAGCAGGACAAGGTTCCGGGAATTTGCAATAACACGTTGTTTTTCTCATTGTTTATGCCAAAGAGCATGACGCAGTTCGGCATTCTGCTGCTGTTTCTCCTGCTGGCATTCTTTTTGATTCCATGCGGGGTGTATTCTTTGTTTTTTGAGGAACGTTTCGGCACCCTTGCTTTGGCGGTCATTTATGTCATTGATGTCGTTTTATTCGGCGGGCTGTACCTGCTGATTAATAATATGGTAAAGGAAAAGCACCTGGAGGCATTAAAGGAAATCAAGAGCCTCCGCCTGGCTTATCGTACCAATCGTAAAAAGATTCATTTGATTCAGAAAGGGATCAAAAACGATACCGATGAAAGTACATACGGCTTAGAGCAGTATGACGAGGAGCTTCGTGAGGTGGAGGAAGAGGTACGCCGTGTTGCCGAGGAAGAAAAGGAAGCGTTAACTACGTTTGAAAACGAAACTGCAGCAACACTGACGGCGGACATCAAGAGCCGTTACCAGAACGAGCTGGATGCGCTTCGGGCAAATTACAGCGAGGTTTGCGGTGAGCAGAAAAAAACAGAGGACAAGGTCAAGGAATTTACGCTGATGATGTCCAAGCAGTATGAGGCATATCTCGGGAAAGATATGCTGACCGTTTCAAAGCTTGACCGCCTGATTTCTTCTATTCAGAAGGGAGAAGCAGCAAATATCGGTGAAGCGATTGCCAAGGAACGGGGAACGAAATCGACAACGTAAAGAAAAAACAGGAAAGGGCTTTTGCAGACGGAGTACATCCGGGGCAGAAGCCCTTTTTTTGCAGCTTATCTGCTTTGCAGCGCATTCTGCGGCTGCTCCAGTTTTGCAAGACAATAGAAAATCCCTGCGCAGATATTGTCCGCAAGAGACATGACAACCTGCAGCCTGGTCGTCTGAAGCAGGGTATGCTCAAACAATCCCGACAGATTGACAATTCCGGTAATAAAGAGGTTGCCGACATCCGGCAGCTCTTTGCCGACGCCGGCGCCCGGTTTTAAGGTTCCCTGACCGAGGGTAAAAAAACCGACATGAGAGGCTTTTCCGAGCGAAGCATCGATGGCAATGATATAGGGAGAGACATATTCCCGGTGTATTTCATTTAATACGGTTTCGAGGTTTTTGGCATGAACCGGCTCGTCAAGAGTGCCGTAAACAAGAAACGAGCCGTATCTTCGCTGTTTTAATTTATAACCGATGATTGGACCAAGGGCATCACCCGTTGCCCGGTCGGAGCCGATGCATAGAAAAATCAGGGGCTGTTCCCGCCTTTTTTCTTCAGAAATCAGGCGAAACAGCTGCTTACCGAATTCGTAAGATGAAAACGTCTTTTTAGAATCAAAGTAGTACATAGGGTTTCCTTTCCGGTGCTCTTTTTTAGAAGTATGTCCACGAAATGAGAGATTAGACAGCACTGCAAAAAGAAAAGTTTTTGGGTCGCCATAATATGGCAAATTTAGCACAGAATCCGTGTTAAGATGCGTAATAAAGGGCAGACTGTGTCCGGTGAAACAGTATGGGACAGGGAAAGGAACAGGGGCAATGACAGAAACCGTATATGAGAAGAAAGCAGCAAAGGAGCAGGCAAATCTGGTATTCCGGCTTCCAAAGAACAGAAAACAGATAGGACAGCCGGGAGAGGCGGAACCGGAGATTTTTGTAGAGGATTATGCCTGGGTGTTTGGAAAACGCCTGGCAGAGCGGGATTATACCGGTTGTGCTGCAGGTGTTTTGCTTGGTGAGGTTATCCATATGGAATCCGGAAAGAAAATTCTGATTCGCGGAATTATGGAAGTGGCGGGAGCATACCGCAATGATAATGTGGAATTTACGGAAGACGTATGGGCGTCGGTTTACCGTGACATCGGCACTTATTTTCCGGAACAGGAGATTGTCGGCTGGTATCTTGGAGGACCGGGCTTTTTGCTGGAGGCGGAAGAAAAGCTGAAAAAAGTACAGATTGACCATTTTGGAGGTGCGGACAAACTTTTGCTCAAGATGGATTCGATAGAGCGCGAGGAAATCTTTTTGTCCTATCGTGACGGACAGTTGGAGCCTTTTCCGGGCTACTATATCTATTATGAAAGAAACACTGAAATGCAAAGCTATATGATAAGCCGGGGAATGCTGCCTTCACTGGCAGAAGAAGAGGAGCTTCCCGCTGGAACAAAGAAACAGCAGGAACTGCACGAGGCAGGGGGACAGGGAGTTCTCTATCGCGGACGAAGTTCCCTTTACCGCCTGATTTATGCTTCCGGCGGAATGCTTGCCTGTATTGCAGTGCTTGTCATCGCGGGACTGGTGATACAGCTGAAGGAGAGGAATGAACTGCGGGATTTGTTAAACGGGCAGAGCTACGAGGACGCTGTTCAGGCAAATACAGGAGCAGCCGCAGACACGGTGCCGACGCCTAAGCCGGACGTTACCATAATACCGACGGAACAGGAGAGCAATGCGGCAGAAACAAAGAATTCTCCGACTTTGGTACCGACGCAGGAAGTGAAGCCGACGACAGTGCCGACAAAAGAACCTTCCGTAACACCTGCACCGACCGTACAGGTATCCACTCTGCAGCGGGAATATGTTGTTCAGAAAGGGGATACGCTGGCATCTATTTGTATGCATTTTTACGGAACCGTGGAGATTCTTCCGGAAATTATGAGAATTAATGGGCTGGAGGACCGTGACAAAATTTATGCCGGACAGGTAATCCTGCTTCCATAAAAAAGTTCACGATTTTTTCACCGGTTGAACATAATGTCACCTTATTTTTGAATTATACTAAAGAAAAAAATAAATTACAGGCGGAGGTACCGCTCAGAATTTCTTTATGCGGTGTTTCGGCAGAAATGAGGGACATATGAGAATAAAAAGAGGAATTGCAATGACTATGGCATTACTTTTGCTGCTCGGAGCAGGATGCCAGGGCAAGGAAAATGTGGAACAGAATTCCGGGCTTCAGACAGAGGTTAATTCCGAAAGCGGAGGAAATTCCGAAAGCGGAGCAACAGAGCAGCAGACAATCAACAAGGAAAGCACATCCGGAACTGTGGAAGGTGAAACAGAAGGAACACTCGTTATCACTAACAGCGAAGTAGAAAGCATCAGGGAACAGCTGCAGTCTTTGGCTGTAATAGATGACGAGGACAAGACGGTGGCAACTGCGGATGCTTCCGGCAAAACCGTGATTTCATTCGATGGAACCTCTGTGCAAGTAGATGGAGACGGCTGCCTTGTGGAAGGTACGACCGTTACAATTCAGGAGGCCGGGACCTATGTTCTGCAGGGCGACCTGCAGGACGGCGGTATCATTGTCGATACCGACAAAAAGAGTATTGTCCGTCTGGTATTAAACGGTGTGACGATTACAAACGATGACAGTGCCGCCATCTTTGTAAAAAAATCATGGAAGACAGTGATTTCTCTTGCTGAAGGCACGGTGAATACGCTGACAGACGGAACGCAGTACGTATATGCAGAGGAAGGTGAGGATGAACCTTCAGCAGCATTGTATTCCAAGTCAGACCTGACGATAAACGGTACAGGTACACTCGTTGTAAACGGAAATTATAATGACGCCATTCAATGCAAAGACAGTCTCAAGCTGCTGGGCGGTGTGTACCGGATTACATCAGCAGATGACGGTATCATCGGAAAAGATATGCTTGTGATAGAAAACGGCTCCTATACGATTAACGCAGAGGGAGACGGGATGAAGTCGAGCAACGATACAGACGAAACACTTGGCTTTATCCTGATTCTGGACGGTGAATTCTCCATTACCGCGGAAAATGATGCAATTCAGGCAGAAACGAAACTGGTCATTTCGGACGGAAGATTTCAGATTGTGACAGGCGGCGGCAGTTCCAATGCGCCTGCTCATACGAGTGACGACCGATTTGGCTTCGGAGGCTGGTTTAACGGAACCGGTACGACAACGGAGGATAATACGACAAGCAGTAAAGGATTAAAAGCAGGAACCGCAATTCAGATTGATGGTGGTACATTTGTCATGGATACATGTGATGATGCGGTGCATTCCAATGGTACAATACTGCTTACTGCCGGAAATTATACGATTTCAAGCGGAGATGACGGAGTTCATGCAGACACAGTGCTTGTGATAGACGGTGGTACACTGACTGTCACGGAAAGCTATGAGGGTCTGGAAGCGGTTGCAATTACGGTCAATGGCGGTGAAATCTCCATTGCTGCAAGCGATGACGGCATCAATGCGGCAGGAGACGCCGTACTGACAACGGAGGAAACAACAGACGGAACACAGGATAACATGCAGATGCCGGGCGAAAATGCGGGCGGCTGGCCGAACAGAGACAACGGTATGGGCGGCTTCGGCGGAGGCAAAGGACAGGGTATGGGCGGCATGATGGAAAGTACCAATGCCAACCTTACCATTAACGGCGGTACGATTTATGTTTCGGCGCAGGGCGACGGTCTGGATGCCAACGGTTCTATTGTGATAAACGGTGGTACGGTATTTGTGGATGGACCGACAAACAGCGGAAATGCCGGTCTTGATTATGCGACGACAGCAGAATTTAATGGTGGAACGGTAGCGATTGCCGGAAGTCTTGGTATGGCAACAACGCCGACCAGCGACTCTAAGCAGGCTTCCATTGCACTGACCTTTTCCAAGGTGCAGGCAGCAGGGACAACCGTTGTTCTGTGCGATGCAGGTGGAAAGGAAATTTTCCGCTATACTCCGTCAAAGGAGTTCCAGCACCTTATTCTTTCCTCTTCGGAGATAAAAAGCGGAGCGACTTATTGCATCACATATGGCAGTGACGGCTCTACCGGTACCTTTACCGCATCTGACGGTGCAGTGACGTATGTCAGCTCTGACGGAAGCGTTACGACCGGAGGAAATGCCGGTGGCTTTGGAGGCTTTGGTGGTTTTGGCGGAGGCCAAAAGGGCGGAAGACAATAAATAATCCCAAAAACAGAAATAGGATGCCAATTCCCGCGTTTTGTGTTAGAATAAAGATTAGATTGAAAATGCAGGAGAAAGTTATGGCAGAAGTTTCGGAAAAATTACGCAGAGAAGTATTGGAAGAGAAGCGCAGGAGCAGGACCAGAAAGATTCTGGCCCTGCTGCTTGTGCTTTTATTTATCATAGCAGCAGTTGTTTCGTGGCGTTATCTTACGGCATATACGTATGAAAGCTATACGATAACGTCGGAGCTTCCCGTGAACGGGCAGTTTGTACAATATCAGAATACAGGAAATGCGCTTGCGGTGTTAAGTAATGATGGAGCAAAGGGGCTTTCCGGAACGGGAGAGCTGCTTTGGGAAATTTCCTATCAGCTGGATAACCCGGTAGCGGCCTCCTGCGGTAGTGTGACGGCGATTGCAGATGTTGGAGGAAAAAATGTTTATGTTGTTGCTGAAAACGGCATTCCTCATAATTATCAGGTGCTTTATCCGATTGTGAAGCTTGCCACAGCAGGTCAGGGAGTAACGGCGGTGCTGTTAAATAACGGAACGGAGGATTATATTCAGCTGTATGACATGAACGGCACCCTTCGTGTTGACATTAACACAAAGACAAAAACGGATGGTTTTCCGATAGATATTGCGCTTTCCGAGGACGGGAAAAAGCTTGTGACATTGTATCTGACCTTTGACGGTGACGCTATGATAAGCAAGGTAACCTTTTATAATGCCGGAGAGGTCGGGAAAAACCATATCGGCAATGTGGTTGGTCAGAAATCCTTTGGAAAAAACGTGCTTGCAGCGGGAGTGCGTTTTTTGAACAATGATACGGTGTGCATCTTAAAGGAGGATGGTTTCTCTCTATACAGAATGCAGGAAACGCCGGCGCTGCTGTTTGAGCAGACCTTTGAAGAACCCTTATATGATATTGTCTGCTCGGATAACTGTATTGTGGTGGTAACAGAGAATGCGGCGACAAAGCAGAAGACGATGCTCCGCTATGATGCAAACGGTAAAAAAACAGCAGTATGGAATGAAATCGCAGACTATGAAAGACTTGTGGTGTCGGAAAGAGAAATTCTTCTGTTCAGTCCGCAGAAGGTAATTGTATACCGTAACAACAAGAGTGAAAAGTTTGTTGCAGAATTTGAACGGAATTTGGAAGCAATGCTCCCGGCGGGAGGAAATCAGTATTTTCTCATTGACACAGGGCGTATTCAGACGATAAAATTATCAGGAGCAAAGGAGGAGAAATAAAAAATGAACTGGCTGTTTATTGTAACCTTATTGATTATCGGAGGCGGGGCTTTTCTTGGATGGCGCGCCGGCTTTGTAAAAACCGTATTTTCACTTGTTTCTACGATTGCTGTGATTATTCTGACGTTGATTTTCAGTCCGATTGTCACGAATATGCTAAAGAACAATGAAACAATCTTCGGTACCATCAGCAGTAAGCTGGATCTGGTAATTAACCTTCCGGATACAGAGCAGGCGGATGCTACCACCGATGCGTTTATTGACGGTCTTTCCCTTCCGGAGAGTATTAAGAACTCTTTAAAGAGTAATGAGTCTGTTTCCGAATATGCAGGAGCGCAGTTGGAAGAACTGGAAGGCTTTATCTGTGATTTGCTGACCGGAATCATTATCAATGCCATCGGTTTTATTGTGACGTTCCTTGTGGCAGCGATTGCTTTGGCAGTTCTCTGCTTTGTATTGAATGTCATCAGCAGGCTCCCGGTACTGCACCAGATTAATACTATGGCGGGTGTGGCAGCAGGAGCACTGGAGGGACTTATGGTTGTGTGGATATTCTTTATTGTAATTACGATGTTCGGAACGACGGAATTCGGAAGCGAAACACTCGCATTAATCAGCGAAAATCCGATTTTAAGCTTTTTATATGACAGCAATATACTTTCCGGTTTTATAACAAAGTAAAAGCTAATGTGGAAACAGGGATTTTGTAGTTGAACTTCCGCAGATTTTGGGGTATACTTACCGTAAGGTAGCAGAAATATTGTGCCTATAAATTGTAAGCGCTTACAAATGCGCTTCTCTCTTGGAAAACTATTAAAATGTAAAGGAGATAGAATTATGAACGAGATTATTTCGCAGTTTCAGAAGCTCGGTATCATCCCGGTTGTAAAGATTGACAATGCAAAGGATGCTGTTCCGCTTGCAAAAGCTCTTTGCGAGGGCGGTCTTCCGGTAGCAGAGGTTACTTTCCGTACCGATGCGGCAGAGGAAGCAATTCGTCTTATGTCGGAGGCATATCCGGAAATGCTTGTCGGTGCAGGCACTGTTCTGACAACAGAGCAGGTAGACAGAGCAGTGGCAGCAGGTGCAAAGTTTATCGTAAGTCCGGGCTTAAATCCGAGAGTGGTAAAGCACTGTCAGGAAAAGAATGTACCGATTACACCTGGTACCTCCAGCCCGACTGACATTGAAGCAGCTCTTGAACTTGGTCTGGACGTCGTAAAATTCTTCCCTGCAGAGGCATCCGGCGGTCTTGCAAAGATTAAGGCAATGGCAGCACCTTATACAAAAGTAAAGTTCATGCCGACCGGCGGTATCAATGCAAAGAATCTTCAGTCCTACCTGGATTTCCCGAAGATCGTTGCATGCGGCGGAAGCTGGATGGTAAGCGGCGACTTAATCAATGCCGGCAATTTTGATGAAATTAAGAGACTCACAAGAGAGGCAGTTAATACAATGCTTGGCTTTGAAATCCGTCATGTCGGCATTAATGCAAAGAGTGACGATGAGGCAGAAAGCGTTGCAGACTCCTTTGAGAAGCTGTTTGGCTTTACAAAGAAGTCCGGAAACAGTTCCGTATTTGCCGGTACTGCCATTGAGGTTATGAAGAAGCCGGGTCTTGGTGCAAACGGTCACATTGCTATCGGTACCAACTATATTGAACGTGCTATTTATCACATGGAGCTTCAGGGCTTTGAGTTTGATATGGATACCGCAAAGTATAAGGACGGCAAGATGGTTGCCATATACTTAAAGGGCGAGCTTGGCGGTTTTGCTGTTCATCTGGTACAGAAGTAAAATAGTTTTAAAATAATTTTTATATGGTAACATGACAGGTGGTGTTGTTGAAAAAAATGACGCCACCTGTTTTGGTACAAGCCTTTGGGTGTATTCTGTTGCTTCTATATATAGTGCATAAATAACAGCAAAAAGACCAGTATTTGTGGATAAAAAATTAATTAAAAAAACTTTAAGAAAAGCTGTTGACAAACGTCGAAAAGGGTGGTAAGATAACGAAGCTGTCGCAAGCGAGTGCAGCAAAATGTTTAACACAAACGAAGAGTGTTTGAATTGAATATGTACAAAAAACTTTTTTAAAAAAGTTGAAAAAAGTGCTTGACAATGAGAACTGAGTGTGTTAAACTG
>JBJENV010000073.1:0-45023 GCA_051880375.1 Lachnospiraceae bacterium | reverse complement strand
TTCTTGATAAACAGTTTTATTATTTTAACTGTCTACCTAGAAGGGAGCATATCATACTCGCCAAGGGAATTTTGTTATTTTTTCAATTTGATTTTTCCGATATATCACAATTAAATCTATTTTTCAGTGCCATTTTCTGCATTCGGTGTTTCTTCCACCTGAACCGCTTCACTTTTCTCGGTCGCTGTCAGTCCGAGCGCTTTCCGGATAGCTTCCAGCAGCCCCTCCTTCGAATCCGCACGTAGCCAGTATGCGTCCTTTTCCGGCAGACCTTCCTTTTTTTCAGAGAGCCATTCCTCCTGTGCTTCCTTTGCCTTTTCCTTTGCCTTTTCCTTATCCTTTTCCGCCTTGGCTTCCTGCTTTGCTTCCTCTCTCTTTTCCTTCAGCTTTGCATAGTAAGTATCGTTCGAGTCTTTCACTTTTGCGAAGTACTCTACCACCCCGTTATCATCTATCGTAATTCCGAAGTTGGTAATCTGTCCTGCTGCCTCTTCTCCAAGTTCTTCTTTGATTTGGGTTCTCATTTCCTCAATGGATTCGTCTGCACCGTCAATCACGTTTTCATACTTTGCGCGGACATCTTCTTCCGTTGCCATCCGCTCCAGCAAGTCCGAACTGATGACACAGGTGTAATCCTTCCCGCCCATTGCAAAATAGCGATTCATTTCTTCATCGCTTTTACAATCTGCAACAAAGAAATCGATATTGCCGAACTTTTTCTTTAACTCTTCCAGATAGTCCTTTGCTTCCTTGCTTAAGCCCTCGTAGGTTGCTTCAAGCTTTGCCTTCAAATCGGAATTTTTATCCTTCTTTGCTACACCGACCGGCTTCTGATAGGTTGCGGTCTTTTCCGCCTGCTTGCTTCCCGGTTCATACACCGCAGCCTCGTCCTGCATTTCTGTTTCCCATTGCTTACTCTGCCACGGCTTTTTCTGAGCTGACTTACCTGCGGCTCCCTGATTTTTTATGTTATCCTTAGCACCTGCATTGTTCTGATAAAGCTGCTGCACATACTGTTCTGTCATCTTTGTTGTGAAATTCATAAAAAAATCCTCCCTGATATTCGTAAGATAGAAAGTTTCATCCGTGAAACTCCTTCGTACTATATATCGGCAGGATTTCTCTATACTTTAGTTCCAAAAGTTATTCATATTTTATTGTAGAATACCATGTAAAATCCGGAGAATAGCGGAACAACACCTTTGCAATGATATCCTCGCGCTTTAAAAACGTGTTTTTCCACTTTCTTGAGTCTGCAGACGGGTTTCGGTTATCGCCCATCATGAAATAACAGCCCTCCGGTACCTCATACGGACCGTATTCCCCACGCATTTCTTCTTTCAAATAATCCTCATGAAGCACATTTCCGTTAATATAAACCGCACCGTCTTTGATTTCCACGGTTTCCCCCGGAAGACCGATGATACGCTTTACATAAGTGACCTCCGGATTGTCCGGCCACGGAAAAATGATAATATCGCCGCGCTTTGGCTCACTGAACGTATAGGCTAACTGAAATCCAAGCACACAGTCACCTGTCTTAATCGTGTTTTCCATGGAACCGGTCGGTACTTCCGCCTTGATGATGACCTTTTCGTTTATCAGCTTTGCAGCAATTACCGCAATCGCAATGGTCAGTATCCAGCCTGCGATTTCTCTGATTATTCTCTTTGTATTTTCGTTCATTGTCCTGTCCCCTTTTCCTTCATTACCTATCAGTATAATCTTCCTGTCCGGGTAAGTCAAGCAGCAAACCCAAAGTGTGACAACATCAAATCCAAAGTGCGACAACAAAACAAAAATTACAAGCCATAATGAAGCTGCAAAGACCTATCTAAGCGGTACGGAATGAAGAAAACGCAGAAATGCTTCTCTTCCTTCCGGGGTTCTTTTGTATACACCGGCATGCTCTAATACCTGCACAAATACCCTGCCGACTTCTTCCTCTATCACGCTGTCTATGGTATCTGCCGAAAAGCTTCCGTACTTCTTTGCGAGTTCTTCTGCCCACGGGCCATGCGCCGCAATACTTTCTATCGAAGATACCGGAATACCGGCAAGCAGACACTGCTTTACCTCCTGGAGCTCTGTCTTTAAGCGTGCAGGAAGTACCGCAAGACCCATCACCTCTATGAGCCCGATGTTCTCCTTTTTGATGTGATGCAGCTCTGCGTGCGGATGATAAACACCGAGCGGATGCTCCTTTGTTGTCAGATTGTTTCGTAATACAAGGTCTAACTCAAACTTTCCGTCACGCACTCTTGCAATCGGAGTAATCGTATTGTGCGGCTCACCATCCGTTTCTGCCAGAATCAGCGCACTTTCATCGGTATAGCCCCTCCATGCCTTTAAAATACACTCTGCAAGGTCAATCAAAGGTTTCTTTTCAGTATGGCGCAGCCGGATAACCGACATCGGCCATTTTACAATTCCGGACTCCACCTCTTCAAAGCCCTGAAAGGTCACCGGAGTTTCGATTTCTGCCTTCGCCATGGCAAAGGTATAATTTCCGCCCTGAAAATGGTCGTGTGTCAGAATTGAACCGCCGACAATCGGAAGGTCTGCATTGGAGCCAAGGAAATAATGCGGAAACTGCTCCACAAAATCAAGTAGCTTTACAAAACATGCACGGTCGATTTTCATCGGAGTATGTTTCTGATTTAAAACAATGCAATGCTCGTTATAGTAAACATACGGCGAATACTGAAAGCCCCATGGTTCATTGTTCATCGTGAGCGGAATGATTCTGAGATTCTGTCTTGCCGGATGATTCGTTCTGCCGGCATAGCCCTCATTTTCCATACACAGCTGGCACTTCGGGTAACCGCTCTGCTTCATCAGCTTTGCAGCCGCAATCGCCTTCGGGTCCTTTTCCGGCTTGGAAAGGTTAATCGTGATGTCAATTTCCCCGTACTCTGAAGAAACCTTCCACTTTTTGTCCCTTGCCACACGACCGGTGCGGATATAATTGCTATCTTTGGCAAGCTTGTAAAAATAATCCGTCGCAAGCTTCGTATCAACTGCTCTTTTTGTCTCAAATTCTCTGATAACCTCACTCGGTCTCGGAGTGAATAAGCCCATCACTTTTGTGTCAAACAAGTCACGGTACGTTACCGAGTCATCCGCGAGCAGACCATGCGCCGACGCATAGTCACACATCCGGTTCAGTACCTCCTCCAGATGTACTCTGTCACACGGCACTTCAGCCGTTTCTTCCTTTTCGCTAAAAGCTTCTTCCCCCGCAACGGTTTCCTCCGGGGCATCCATACAAAACAGCTCCAGTAAACGATTGATTGTATAAATACGGTCTTCCTCACAGATTAATCCGGTTCTGACACCATACTCCGCGAGCCAGTAAATTTCCCTTCTCATCCCTTTGACCTTACCTTTCCATTACCTGTAATCTTTATTACCTGCAATTTTACGCCAGTTCTACCGGACCGTTGCCGATATCTACGACATAGAAATCTGCTGCATAGCCGATTTTGTTTTTATAGGTTTCGCCTACGGTCTGAATGAAATTCTCTACGCTGTTTTCCTTTACAATGCTGACCGTACAGCCGCCAAAGCCTGCCCCCGTCATACGGGAACCGATGACACCGTCCACTGTCCATGCGGTTTCTACCAGTGTATCCAGTTCGATACCGGTCACTTCGTAATCGTCACGAAGCGAAACGTGGGAAGCATTCATCAGTTTGCCGAAGGTTTCGATGTCATTTGCCTTTAACGCCGCTACCGCCTTTATCGTGCGCTGGTTTTCATAAACCGCATGTCTTGCTCTGCGAATCTTTACTTCATCACCAATGACATCCTTGACTTCCTCAAATTCGTTCTCCGAAAGTGCACCGAGAGACGGAACCGGTTTCTTTGTCTGAATCTTTGCAAGTGCTTCTTCACACTCGCTTCTTCTTTCGTTATACTTAGAATCGCCAAGACCGCGCTTTTTGTTGCTGCAGGCAATGACAATTTTTGCATCATTTAATACAATCGGAGCATATTCATAGGATAAATCTGCCGTATCAAGGAAAATCGCATTGTCCTTCTTTCCCATGGCAATCGCAAACTGATCCATGATACCACAGTTCACACCGATAAACTGATTTTCCGCACGCTGCGCAAGCTTTGCAATCTCCACAAAATCCATGGAAAAGCCAAACAGCTCTCTTGCCGCAAACGCCGTCAGTACTTCAATTGAAGCAGAGGAGGAAAGACCCGAAGAGTTCGGAATATTGCCGAAGAATACAAAATCCATGCCCTCATCTACCGGCATACCGTCCTCTCTTAAGTGCTTCAGTATGCCCATCGGATAATTTGCCCAGTTCTTTTCCTTGTCATAAACAAGCTCCTCCAAATCGGCAGCGATAATCCCGAGCTGTTCAAAATTCATGGAATAAAAGCGGCAGGTATCCATGCCGTTCTTTCTTGCTGCTGCGTAGGTACCAATCGTCAGCGCACACGGAAATACATGACCTCCGTTATAATCGGTATGTTCTCCGATCAGATTGACACGGCCCGGAGCAAAGAATACCCTCACATCCTCCGTACCACCGTAAATACGCTCAAATTCCTGTAACAGCTTTTCCTTCATCGTTCCATCCTCCTGTTTTGTTCTATGATTTTTGTTTTAAACCAGCATTTCTGTTTTTATTATAGCAGATAGCACACCGGATGTAAAGAATAATTTGTACTTTTCTTTCTGCCTGTCTGTCGTTATAATAGGTAAGAGGTAATACCAAATAGCGCAGGCACCGCCTTCCCTGTTTGCAAAATTTTAAGAAAAGGAAATTGCTTTTTATGAATACTTCGAAACACTTTTCCGGCTTTACCGGAACACAACTAAAACTTATCGCTATTGTCACCATGTTACTTGACCATATCGGCGCCATCCTATTGGAAAAGGGGCTTCTGCCAAGAATCTCTTCCGCCGTCTTCGGCGGTCATTCTATCCGCTATCTGCCTGCCGACTATACCTTCTGGTCGCATGCCGATTTGTGTCTGCGTTTTATCGGACGTCTTGCCTTTCCGATTTTCTGTTTTTTGCTTGTGGAAGGTTTTCTGCACACAAAAAGCGTAGCACGTTACGCACTGCGCCTTGGTCTGTTTGCCCTGATTTCAGAAGTCCCGTTTGACCTTGCACTATATAAAGAGTTTTGGAATACCGGAATGCAGAACGTCTTTTTCACCCTGTTCCTCGGTCTGGCTGCGCTTGCGGGGATACAGTATCTTGAAAGCTTTTTCCTTAAGCACGCTCCTAAGCTTCGCTTTCTTTCCCTTCTGCCGCTCATTGTCTGCATGATTTTGGCTGAGCTGTTGCGAACCGATTATGCTGCCTTCGGTGTTCTGCTCATCGGTCTGCTCTACCTTCTGCGCCGCGACAGGAAACGTCAGTGCATCGTCGGCGCCGTAGCCACGGTCTGGGAGCTTACCGCACCGCTTGCATTTTTACTGATTTACTATTACAACGGAGAACGTGGAAAGCTCCGCTCAAAATACTTCTTCTACCTGTTTTATCCGGTACACCTTTTCCTGCTTGCACTGATACGGAATCTGCTTTTTTAGGCGCAGCGCATTACGCGCTACGCCTTGCCGATTTTTTTTGCCTCACAATCCATATCGCGCTCCAGCAAATTACTGACAGCAATGCTGTCAGTAAAAGAATTTTAGAAAAATAGTACATGACATTATAAATATCATCCCTGCCGGATAGAACCAACAGGGAAGAAACAGCATACATAGCCGGAACTGTTGTTATCGTTAAGGCAACAGAAAACATTTTTTTTCTTCTGCGCAGAGCTATGCAGAAAACTCCTCCGGTGACCGTCAGTAGCACAGAAAGAAGCGTCCAGATATTTAATGTCAAGGAAGGGAGTATTACCAGCCCACTTCCATGATAAGGCAAAGTTGTTCCTGCTTTGTATATGCAGACAGCCTCTCCGTTTTCCGTCGGTGAATAATACACGTACTCCGGTACATCTTCCCGCTTCGTATCCAAGGTAACATGCAGCTCCGAAAAAGCGCTGCCGAACTTCTGAAGCCATTTCGTCGTATAGCAGGAAATGATTGCAATCCCCGCTCCGTTATTGTCCACACCATACTCAACCTCTGCCACAGTATTCGGATAAAGCACCGAAAGCTCCAGTTCTCCGTTTTCTTTTTCACTAACGCCAATGCATTCTTTCATTGTTTCATATGGAATCATAATCGGTGCATTCAGGTTTGTCGCAAGAAGTACTGCACATACACATGCGCTTAATACGGCCAAAAGAAATCCAAAGAACCTGTTCTGAAACAGCTTATTGCTGACACTTCTTAAAGCGGCAGCATCCGTATTCTTCGGAAGTACTACGGTGCCGCGCATTGACTGCTCTGCTTTCCGGCAGGCTTCGCATCTCACAAGGTGTTCGCCTACCAGTTTCTTCGTAGCATCACTTGCCATATTCTCCACATAAATCGGTAAGATATCTTTTATTACATCACAGTCTACGTTTGCCATTATAAATCCTCCACTTCTTTCTGTAGTTTTGCTTTTGCGCGATGATAAGTGACACAAGCCCAGTTTGCGGTTTTGCCAAATATTTTTCCTATCTGTTCGAAGGAAAGTTCGCCAAATACACGCAAATGGAAGACCTCTTTATAAGGTTCTGATAATTCATGCAGTTTCTGATGAACTGCAGCTGCTGTTTCAGAATCCACCAGTTGTTCCTCCAGGCTTACCGTTTTTGCAGATTGCGTCATCGTTGATGTCAAAATGTCCCTTTGACTCTTCTCTTTTCCTTCCGTTTCCGCAAAGTCAGTTAAAACAATTCTCTTGTTCTTACGGCAATATGAAATAAACGTATGCTTTGCAATCTGACATAACCAGACTCTGATATCACATTCTCCCCGAAACCCGGGCAAGGCTTCCATCGCACGAAGAAATGTTTCTCCCACAACTTCCTCAGCAACATGCTCATCTTCGGAAAGTCCCAGAATATACAGATAGACATCACGAAAATACTCCCTGTATATTTTCTCAATTTCCGTCACTCACATCCCACCTCCTTCCTACATAAGACGCACAAAGATTTAAAATCTTACAAAGTGAGGGTATCCTGCAAGTCATCAGAACCTTTTGGATACCCTCATTCTTTCTCTTTTTCTTCAGTTTAATTTAAAATAACCTGTTATTTGCTGATAATACGGTTGAAGTTCTTCTTACCGCGCTTTACAACCTTACCTTCGCCGGATAGTTCTTCTGCGGTAAAGGTCTTCTTAAAGTCTGTAATCTTCTCTCCGTCTACGGTAACACCACCCTGCTCTACAGCTCTTCTGCCTTCGGAACGGGTAGCTACTAGACCGGAAGTTACGAGCATGGAAACAATATCAATCGTACCATCGGTAAAGCTGTCAGCCAAAAGCTCCGTAGTCGGCATATTTTCCAAATTTCCGCCGCCTGCAAACAATGCCTTGGAAGCTTCCAGTGCCTTGTCTGCTTCCTCCTGTCCATGAACCAGCTTTGTCAGCTCATAGCCGAGAATTTCCTTCGCCTTATTTAACTCGCTGCCCTCCCAGCTTTCCATTGCCTCGATTTCTTCGAGCGGAAGGAAGGTCAGCATCTTTAAACACTTAATTACATCACTGTCGTCTACATTTCTCCAGTACTGGAAGAATTCAAACGGTGTTGTTTTGTTCGGGTCAAGCCATACGGCGCCGGACTGGGTCTTTCCCATCTTCTTGCCTTCGGAATTTAGCAGCAGGTTAATCGTCATTGCGTAAGCATCCTTGCCGAGCTTTCTGCGAATCAGTTCCGTACCGCCGAGCATGTTGCTCCACTGGTCATCACCGCCGAACTGCATGTTACAGCCGTATTTCTGGAACAGGGCAAGGAAGTCATAGCTCTGCATAATCATGTAGTTGAATTCCAAGAAGCTTAAGCCTCTCTCCATTCTCTGCTTGTAGCACTCTGCGGTCAGCATACGGTTGACAGAGAAATGCGGTCCGATATCACGCAGCACTTCGATATAATTTAAGCCCATGAGCCAGTCTGCGTTATTTACCATTAATGCCTTGCCGTCCGAGAAGTCGATAAAGCGGCTCATCTGCTTCTTAAAGCACTCGCAGTTGTGTGCAATCGTTTCTGTGGTCATCATCTGACGCATATCGGTTCTGCCGGACGGGTCACCAATCATTGCCGTTCCGCCGCCAATCAGCGCAATCGGCTTATTGCCTGCCATCTGCAGTCTCTTCATTAAGCAGAGCGCCATAAAATGACCTACATGAAGGCTGTCTGCCGTCGGGTCGAAGCCGATGTAAAAGACTGCCTTCCCGTTGTTTACCAGTTCCTTAATTTCCTTTTCGTCCGTTACCTGGGCAATCAGTCCTCTTGCCACCAGTTCATCATACACTGTCATTGTTTTTTCCTCTCTTTCTTTCATTCATTATTCTGCGCGATAAGCTTTTATCACGAAAGAAAGCCCCGTCCTTTATTAAGGACGGGGCATATACCCGTGTTACCACCTTATTTCATAAATGACTCACATCACTTACCTTAACAAGTACAGCTTTCGCGATACTCTGACCGGATAACGGTTGTCTGCCGTCGCAGCCTACTCATTGCTTTTCGGTGCGCAACTCCAAGATGTATTCATAATGCTGTTTCCTGCGCCTCTCATCCGCCGGCTGCTTTCTGTAGGAACCTTTCATTACTACTTCTTCTTATCATCGTTTTTGTTAGCAACATTATAGTGTGGGATGCAGGATTTGTCAAGCAAAAAGTTTTACTCCACACCACCAACCTCATAATCTTCACCTGCTCCCCGGTTCAGGTAATAGCAGAACGCATCCCCTTCCCGATACGGCAAGCCATCCTTTTCCCATGCTATACTGATATCCGAATCCTTCCAAGCATCATACGCAATTACATTGCCGAATCGGTTGACTGCCTCTATTTTGAAATTTACCGCAATATACCCGTCCTTTAAGAAAAAGGATTCTTCTCCGCTTAAGACTTCCTGCTTTGCGTACTCATTTAAATCAAAATATTGTCCGTTTATCTGCAAATCCGCGGGTACTGCATAGATGCGTGCCGGAAGATAAAACATCCCGTACCATTCCTGCACCGCAAGTTCCAACTGCTTCACCTGAAACGGCAAAAATACATTTTCACGTTTCGGAAACATGCGAAGATAGCGGTTAAGAGAAAGCTCCGAATAGGTAAAATACTCTGTTCTTCTTCCGTAAAACATATTGTCACCCAATAATGCTTCTGTTCGCTTCAAAACCGCACTCTCAATTCCAAGTAGCGTATCTGTGTTCTGAATGCTATGTTTGTTTTTGGCATCCTCTTTTCCTCCGACCTCAACAAAACAACTCAGTTTCCCTCCGATTGCCTCACTATAATACAGCTTTATCGGTTTTCTGATGCTCCCATCCTCTGAAATCCAGTCATAGGTCGGTACAATTCTGATGTATGAAATGTCCGGATAATCTGAAAAAAACGAGCCGTTTGTGCGAAGCCGGAACGCAATCGGATATCCCTTCTTTAGGATAACTGCATGCTCCGTCTCCATTCTTTCCTGTGCCGCCGTATCCTGTGTTTTCAGAAGTTCGAAGCCGTAAGCGCATCCCCTTACCTCTAGATTCATCACATCGTATGCCACATACGCCCGAGGATCTGTATTTGCATTCTTCTGCCAAAGTCCGTCCGCATTTTCCGAAGGCAAAAGTTCTCCGAATTCATCTCTTGGATAATTGACCGCAACCGTGCGGAAATCCACCCGATACAGTCCCTCCTGCTGCGATACCGGAAGGCAAAATTTCTGCTTTTCCTCCCCGATTGTAATCCATTTTCCTGCTTCAACGAGGATATCCCCCTCTATATAAAGACTTGTCTTATTGCCGTCTTTCCTTTGAGAGTCATTTCCGGTATCCAAGAACACATCAAACGGAAATCTCACCTGATTGAGCAGTTTCCCGTCCGCCTCCGCTATATTGGATTTCCCGCTCAGTGCATACCGAAAATCCTGTTCCCCATATCCGGGGCATAAACGATGCAGGCCTTTGTTACTGATACTAACTTCAAAGAAATTTGCTTCATCTCTTAAGACAATCACCGGCAGTTCTTCTCCGTCTACCGTTTTTTCTTCCTCCGTTATGATGCTTCCTTTACATACAACCGGCGTATGAAGCCTGATGGAATTCACCTTCGTAAGTTCTATGTCGTGTTGTTCCTCCGCTCCGATGTTTTCGGAACTTCCCACATAAACTACAGATGCCGACGTTTTGTACTCTCCGTTTTCTGCTGTTTTATTCAGCTTCACTCCGGAACAATAGCACTGTTCATATTCCGTAAACGGAATTTCATTTTCCCATTCCCAAAGTACATCTATTACAGCTTCTGCTCCGTTCCCGTCCGAACGATATTCATCCGTCAAAACCGTTTTTCCAAAAAACGAAAAGAAATCACTGCGTACCTCGCACTGTCTGTTGTCATTTCTCGCTGCGTTTTCACATACAATCCGAAGATGAGTTTCAACCTCCGGCTCTCTGCCAATAACATCAGAAATAATATACTCTTCTTTTGTCAATATAAGTTCCAGTCTTGGACTTCCGTCTGCATCATAGGTTTCCCACCGGATATGCTCCTCCTTTCCTCCATAAGCCTTTACTGTATATTCCGGATGCAGATTTTCCTTTTCTCCTACCATAACCGGAATACATATTTCCCCCTCTTCAAACGCATCATTCTCTATTCGAACTTCTTTCGGATAATAGAGTCCGCTTTCGGAAATTTCCCAGTAAGACCATACTTTCGGCACCTTCACTGCATAGGTCATGGTTCTTCGCTCACTGATTACCAGAGTTTCATCCTGCTTTTCATACTGTGTACGGTACGGTACAGTGACATAAACAGAAACACTCTCTATGCCGGAGCATCGTTTCAGTCGATAATACAGCATCCACGCTCCCACCTTTCCCCGGATGCTGAGCTGCTCTGTGGACGGAACTGCTCCTTCGGAAAGAAGCTTTGCTCCCTCTGCGATTTCATACATCGTTCCGTCTGCCGAAATGTCATAAACAAGATACGGCTGTAAATCCGTCCGGGCACCTGTTTGTACATTATAATCGTCGGCATAAAGCAATACTGTTCCGTCTGTACGACCAAGGCAGCCTGATATTTCTTTCTCCGGAACAGGTGTCGTCTCACCTTTGTCCCCCTCCTCCGGAAGCACAATATCATCCTGTGTCCAGCATGCAAACAACGTTGTACAGTTATCTTCCGTCCATACTTTGATACATCTGCCTTCCGCATCATAATACTTCGTACCTGTACCGCGTGTTCCGGTAAAGTATCCGCAGAACGAATAACCTGTTTTCTCCGGTATAGATATGTCCGCACCTAAATGGTCAAAGGTCTGTGTAACACTGCTCTGTGGAAGGTAGGTTGCTCCACGACCATCCAGTGTGATGTTATACTTCTTTGCCTTCCACTTAGCATAAAGCTCAACGTTATCTGCATATTTCCACAAATTGTTCTCCCAGTAGGTGCCATCATTCGCACAAAGTCCATCTGCCCGATAGATCTGAATTTCACCTTCTTTGGTGTACCACCCCGTAAAATCGTAACCGGTTAAGGTCGGGATACACCCTGACAGATCATGAGAGTCGTCTGCGTCATAGGTTACCGGATAAGAGGCTGCGCCAGTCAGAATTCCGCCGTTGGCATGCAATGTCATAGTATAGGTATTTGCCTTCCATTTTGCGTACATGGTTACATTACCGGTATAAGACCACAATCCACCCTTCCAATACTTTGTGCCATTGACCTTCTTACCAGTAGCATCAAACAGTTGTACCCCGTCTGCATCATACCATCCGGTAAAGGTGTACCCTGTTTTTGTTGGTACTGCTGTGGTTTCCCCTACGGACTCTTTATAGTATGTCTCATAGTGAGCAGGAGCACCCTCCGGCATCGTTCCGCCTTTCACATCAAAGTAGAGCGTGTAATGCTCCGGCGTCAGCACAAACTGAGTACTGCATGCATTCGTTACGGTTCCGGAGAGGCTTCCGCTGGTTAACTCAATTCTATAACCGTCTGCCGAACGCACGTCATATATCAGATAGTCATCACCATAACTCAAGGTCGCATGAAAGCTTGTTACATTATCCGCTTTGTTTACACCGTTTACAGAAACGTCAAAGGTACCTGCCACTTCACCAAACCGGTTTACCATCTTGCCGTCATTGCTGACCGCTACCAGTTGTCCATTGGAGTTTAACTGCGCACACAATGCGGATACGCTGAAATTGTAGGTGTCCGGAGTCCAGTGCGCATACAGCGTGACATCCCCGTCATATATCCACTTATCGCTGCTCCAGTAGGTACCTTCATTCGTGCAGACCCCACTAACGTTAAATACCTGTGTTCCTCCTTCCGGCTTATCATACCACCCTGCAAAAGCATGTCCCGTTCTTGTCGGTATGCGTCCTGAGTTGCAGGAGGTGTCCGAAGCGTAAGTTACAAGCAGCGTTGCGGAACCCGCCAGTGTTCCTCCGTTTGCATCCAGTGTTACTGTATACGTCTTTGCCGTGAACTCAAGGTATACTGTTGTAGCCGCGGAAAGTGTGCCGCTTACAATGGAGGCTCCGGAATATCTGTAACCGGTCTTCGGAACAATGTTCCTGATTTCATATCTGTCTCCACATTTCGTTCCGAATGCCGTATATGGCAGAAACTGTCCGGATACGCTTAAAACAGAAGAAGCTTCGCGGAATACCTGTATATCAGCTTTGGCACCGGAATCTGAGGTTTCCGCTCCATTCACCTTGCTTTTTACGATAAATGAAGCGTCGTTTGCAGTCCATTCTGCATAAAGTGTATGTCCGGTGGTTCTAGTCACCTGACTATCGGAGGTAACTGTGGTTTTCACTGTTCCGTCCAGCCTGTACCATCTTACAAACGTATGATTTGACCATACAGGAGTCGGTAATGTTCCGTAGGTTCCTCCGTAAGTCACAGTCTTTGAAGCAGGAGAAACAGTACCTCCACAGGCATCAAATGCTACTGTCAAGGTGATTATGTCCGTAGTCCATCTCGCATACAGCGTATGGTTTGCCGCAGCCTGTACTCTCGTGTCACTATTGACCTCCGTACCTTCACCATTATTATCCGTCTCGGACAAATACCACCCTGCAAACGTATAACCCGGCCGTGTCGGCACAGGCAAAGCCGATACATAACCATAGCGTCTGTCGTAGTAAACTGTCATATCGTCACAAGGAGTTCCTCCATTACTGTCAAAAGTAACGGTAAATTGTTTTGGTGTCCAGCCTGCATGAAGCGTATGCTCAAATGCCTTTTTTACTATTGTTGTTGCAAGAATACGGTTGCCAAAACCATTGCCCAATTTTTCAGAATCAAACCATCCGGTAAATGAGTATCCCAGCTTCTGAGGTGTAGGTAGGTTGCCATAAGTATTATCATACGTTACCGTTTTACCTACAGGTCCGCAGGATACCCATTCAGCCGTCAGAGTATGGTCAGATGCCACCTTCATGACACTTGCTGCCGTGACGTAGTTTCCGTCATACTTCCACCCAAGGAAAACATATCCTGTTTTTTCAGGCACAGGCAGTTCCCCGTATGTATCGTTGTACATGATTGTTTTCGCGGAGCAGGCAGTACCGCCGACCGCGTTAAAAGAAACCACATAAGAATTTGTTGTAAACTTTGCAAGCAGCTCATAAGCATGTGCAGGCATGGTAAATGTAAACGATACAGCTGTGCTGACTCTATCAGAACCGGCGTACCAGCCTGCAAAGCTGTACCCTGCTTTAGCGGTAGCGGTGACTGTACAGGACGTGTTATAAGCAACCGTCCCCGAACTTCCGGATACTGTACCTTTGTCTGAGCTTTCCGATTTGATTGTCAAAGCGTAACTTTTGGTTGAAAATTTTGCCACTAACGAATAATCATTGGCAGGCATGGAAAAGGTATAGCTTGCATCATCAGATACTTTAGTACTGCCGTTATACCATCCAGCAAAGATATATCCCGTCTTTGCAGTTGCTTTTACGGTACAGGAATCGCCACAGAGGATACTGCCTGAACTTCCTGATACGGAGCCTTTATTTATATCATCTGAAGTGACAGTTAAGTTAAAATATCCGTTTATCTTTACCGTTATTGTAGCAGTTTTGGGACCGGCATTTTTTGCTGTCTCATGATACTCGCCATAGCTTAATGTAACAGTCTGCTCAACGTTATAATCTGTAGCATTGAAGCCAGTATACGAACAGGTGACCGTTTCCGTATGACCGTCAAGGAAGGTTGCAGTCGCCTGTACATTTGGAGTTTCGCCAACGAGGAGTGTCTGTGATTTTGATGCAGGAGTGAGGCTTGTTACAACTTTATCACATACAATAATTGTTTTGTAATGCGTTGAAGATGTTCTGATACCACAACCACTGCATTTATATACCGCATATGTAAATGTTCCGCATTTTACATCGCCCCAGCTATCGCAATTAGAACAGTCCACATCACCTGTACCGCCACAAGTGCCACAGTCTTTTGTGGAATCAACAGTACCAGAGCCACCGCAAGAATTACATTTTATATCCTTATGCCCCGGTGCCTCACCACATGCCGAATTGATTTTCTCACCACAATTATCGCACCATGCATCTACACCGTACTTGCTACAGCTTGCGCCACAAGTATCACAATACCAACTTATATAATCTGGGTCATAACCAATTCCACAATATCCGCATTTATTACCAGCACCTTGTATTCCTGAAAGGGATGTTATATGTATCGTCCCATTACAAGCAACACTACCTGAACCACCACATGCAGAACAATTCTCTGTCGTAGGCACACTCCCGCTACCACTACAATTGGAGCATTCTACTTTATGGTCACCGCCACACACACTACAGTCTATCCAGTGTGTAGCGCCGTAGGTTCCCGTAGCAAGACATCCTGTACACTCGTTGTTAAATGCCAGATATGGTTCGCCACACAATACTTTACCATAACAATCATCCGTATGGGTGTGTGTTGCAGCTTCTACAATGACATCTTGTTTGTATCCGGAAGCTTCAGCGAATGGCAGAAGCAAGGCAAGAAGCAGTATAACAGCGATGACCCTCTGCGTAAAATTGTGTTTCATAAGCTCCTCCTTTACTCGTTCTGCCAAACGCTGTAATCGTAGTTGTAATCAAAGATTACATTGTAATCGTTCTGTATCCATCTTGCGTACAGAGTGTGGTCTTCTGCCTTGGTAACCGCCGTTCCGTTCTGCACCCTGTTACCGCTGCCGTTGCCATCCGTCTCGGCATCATACCAGCCTGCAAAAGTGTAGCCGTCCCTTGTCGGGTTTGGCAGCGTTCCGTATTCTTCTTCAAATGTCACGGTTTTTGTGTTACCTGTATAATTTGACTTAAAGTTCTCCGCCATGTTAACGTAGTTCATATTCCAGTCGAACGTTACAGTAACCGGATTCGCAGTCCACTTTGCAGTAAGCGTATGATTGCTGTCGGTTTCAACCGTTTTATTTTCATCTGCCCAGATTCCGTCATCCATAAGCCAACCCGTGAAGGTATAGCCGGTTCTTTCAGGTGTCGGCAGCGTACCGTATTTCTGGTCATAGGTGACACTCTTTGTTAACGGCGATACACTGCCGCCGTTGGCGTCAAACGTTACGGTATAAGTATTTGCTGTCCACTGCGCATAATAGGAGCCGCTTGTTATTGGAGTATGGACGAAAAGATTGTTGCCACTGTTTTCCCACTTCCATCCGTTAAAGGTATAGCCCTTTAATGCAGGTGTCGGCAGCGTAATAACCGGATAATCCCACTGGGCATACAGATTGACGGTGCCGTCCGGTACGGTTGTCAGGTTCTTTACCGTTGCCTTGTCTGTATAACTTGTTCCGCTTCCGTCTGCTTTTGTGTTCCAGCAGATAAAAGGAGCCCGTGGATTTACCTGACTTAAGGTTGTCGTGATTGACATGATGCCTTTTGTATTTGCCGGAAGATTTGGCAGATAGGAAAGGGTATATGAATTTACATAAGCATTTGGAGACAATGTAAAACTCTTATCATAAACGCATTTGCTAAACGGCATTTTATACTCGCCCGATATGTTGTCGGTATTCGTACCATAATCCACATAATATGTGTTTGCTATGGCATTTGCGGTATAGGTTACGTCATTTGCAGGCATTATCATGGTATCATCCGGGGTACTGCCCGTAATCTGATTCCAGAGGTTCCATGTATATCCTGCCAGTACTTCGGCGTGCAGTTTGATAGGCTGACCAACACGAAACATGTCTGCAGCCGTCGAACTGTCCTGCTCTGCATACGCGCTGCCGATACCGGTAGTTTTTGATATCTGCACGGCATACTGTTTGCGTTCAATTGTCAGATAAGTGTCCTTTGCCGATGACACCGTATAAGAGCTTATGTTTGCCACCTTATGTGTCTTTGTTGCACTCACGCTGTAACTCATCCGATATCCGGAGGTTACCCATTTCTGTACCGTTAATGAATACTCCGGGTAGCTTCCGTCTGCATTTTCCAGCCTTGTGTATACGTACTGCAGATATTGTTTATTGGTATCAGAAGAGGAACGTGTATAGTAATCTCCGCAAGGGCAGGTGTAATACTCTGTATAATAATCCGTTACCCTTCTTGTTCTTGAATCCGTGTAACTGGTATTGCTGCCGTCCCAAGAGCGTCTTGAATAACTGTAAACATGCATATGTCCGGTTTTTGTATATCCGCAGACTTCACAGGTACTTATTGTGGTTCCATCGGCATCCGGTGTTCCGGTTGTCATACTGTGAGCACCCTTCTCTGTAATATCTCCGCACCCGCATTCTTTCCAGTGGTTGGTATCATCGTATACCCAGTCTCCGTAGCTGTGGGTGTGCTCTATCGGCGGAGTTGTTGGCTCCGGTGTCGGAGTAACTGTTACAGTGCGGTAGAATTTTCTTCTGACGATTCCGTTTCCCGTAATAGTTCCGGATATTGTCGTTCTATTACTGGTTAAGCCGCAGTTTCCTTCCAGCGAAAGAACGCCATTCAAATAAGCCTTACCATTATAAACACATATGGCAAGGTTTGGTGATTCGTTTATGGTGTCTCCAAGGTTATACGCATTGACACTTGATGTATTGTTTCCGTCGTACTTCTCTGTGCTTACTCCATCACATACTTCAACCGTGTAAAATTCTTCTATAAAGATAAGCGTTGCCGTTCCCGGTATCGGTGTAGGTATTGGGGTTGGTGTGGGAGTCGGCGTAGGCGTAGGAGTTGGTGACGGTTCTAAACTTATCTTTGCCGTATAAGTAGCATTCGAAGATGCCGTTACTGAAATTTCCTCCGCCGTTTTCCCGTTTGACCAGCCACCAAATTCATACCCGTCCTTTACCGATACCGAAACAGATAAGAATGCACCCGGTCCTGCGATAGCACTAATGCTCGTACCGTTGTTGCTGTTTACCTGTACCCTGTTTGCCGTGTAATCGGTAAAGGATACTGTCCCACCGGCAGAATTGCTTACCTGCGCAGTAATGGTGTAGCAGGTTTCGTGTTTATAGTTTCCGGTATTTGCTCCTCCGCAAAATTCGCAATAGTACCACGGCACGGCACCGGAACCTGCACCTTTGGATTGAGGACCGGAAACTGTAACCAAGCCTCCCATAACATTAGTTCCTGTAAAGCTAATAACATTGTTCCAGTCTTGATAAGTACTGCTATTATAAATGCTTCCGTCCCATGAAATATAGCCGCAGTTATAGCAGCGGTAAGTTACTTCAACATTAGTATAGATTTCACCTTCCCCGTTCTTGGTTGTCCATGTATCGTATTTCTCTACGATTACGCCGTCACCTGCACGGCTGTCGGGACGGTAAACATCACCCGGTACTGCGTTCCATACTCCATAAGCAACGTAACTTCCCCTGCATGCAGAGCATCCACAGACATAGTCATAACCCCAGTCCTCATGATTCTTGTTCGGACAGGTTTCGGCAAGCGCAGTAGATAAGTGACTATTCCATAGCATAAGGCAAGCAGCCAACAGGCAGAAAACAGCAATACCACATATCCATTGTCTTGTCCGTTTTTTCATTTGCTTTTTCATTCATTTTCCCTCCTGTAAAAAATCAAGTACAGTTAAAAACTATTCTATCTATTAGCTGCTTTTCTGTTTAAAAGAACGTATAATCAAAGAGCATCCATACTTTTTAGATGCCCTTTGTTCTTTTCTTACTATTTTATCTCAATATCAAGCTTCTCCTTGAGTGCGTCATATAGATTATCTCCGGCATTCAGCAGGAATGTTGTTTTTTCTCCATTCTTATATCCAGTGATTGTTACGTCATTTGCAAATACTTCAACAAGCGAATGTTTACTAATATATTCAAAGGTAGATGGAAAACTAACATTAACAGTAGTTGCTTCAATATCATCATAAGAATTCGTCCATGCCGGGAATCTGTATGCGAACCCCGTTATGCCTTCTTCAACTACGATGGATTTTATCTTGCACCCGCTTGCCTTCACTATATCGAGATAATCCATTAAGTCCTTTGGATGATAGTCCATAGAGGTTTTTTTGTTATATGCTCCTGTCCCCTTAATATACAGATATCCATTATCCCAAGCTTCTACAGTAACAGTACCATAGTCTTTATCACCCTTGTAAGAGGCAAGTATTTTCGGCTGTTCCGGATTTGGTGTTGGAAATGGAGTTGGGGTTGGGGTTGGGGTTGGCATACAGGAAGAAGATACGTTAAAATCACTTAATAATTCCTCTTGAGTATAATAACGGCTAAAACTTTCTGTCATATATGCAACAGAATCGGTGACGGACATATGAGATAAATCTTTATCATTAACGTCGCAACCGATTGACTTACCGTTAGAAGTGTTGATAATTGTCAGTTGACTCTTATTGTTTTTATCTGCATAAGCAACACAGTATGTATCTTCACCCATTTTTTCTGCCCATATGATAGTATCTGTTTCCTTAAACCAAGGATATTCTGTTCCGTTATAGACATGAGTAGCCGGTATCTCATATTCTCCTATCATTATGGTATCTTCTTTCACAACAGGAGCTTCAGTCGGTACAGGTGTTATTGTCGGTGTAGGGCTTGGCTTCGGTGTCGGTGTAGAAGTAGCGGTAGGCACCGGAGTAGCCGTAGGTATGGCTGTTGGTGACGGAGTGGGAACTTCTGTCGGTTCCATCGTAGGCTTCTTTGTAGGCTCTTCGGTCGGCATCGCCGTTGGTTCTTTAGTTGGAGCAAGCGTTGCGGTAGGGGTTACATCCTGTGTTCCTGTTTCCTCGTCAGCGTTTCTATGAAGCACTGCTGTAAGGACAACCGCAGCGACCACAACAAGTACTGCGCAAATAATGATTCCTATGTATTTTTTCTTCATTGCTTTTTTCCCCTCCATTCATGGAACAAATTTTCAGCTTTTTCGGTAAAATCACAGAGTCTCATGTTTTCAAGCTCCTCCTTGGCATATTTATGAAACTGTACCTTATGTCAGCTTCTATTTCATAACATACCATAGTTCTGTAGCTTTGTTAAGTTCATTGCATATTATTTACTATTAGTAATCTTATTTTTTCTTTGTTTATATAAAAGGACGACAAACGACCAAACCATGAATTTCTGGTCCTGTCCTTCATCGTCCTTCTGTTCTTTGTACAGTTCCGTTTTCAGTTGTATGTAACTTTAATCGTTCCATTAAAGTTGGTTAAGTTTTGCATCCTCTCCTCTCCGTTTTTGAAGCAGCTGCTTTTTGTACAGTTGCTCACGATGCAGGATTCACGATACCGTGATTCCTAATTGTTAACGTTGCAATCTGACACTTAATTTTTTCATTTCTGTTACGTTTCTTTAAGTATTGGTTATTAAGTTACAATTACAAAAGCAATAACACTTTTGCCGGCTGGCAGCCAAAGAAAAGTGTGTTTCTCCCCTTCTCTAATTGTCAGCTAATTTATGCCGCGCGTTCAGCGTCATATGGACATCCGGAGAATCCGGTTCATATTTAAGAAGTGACGCTTATCAGAGCAACGCAACGGCATAGGCAAGAGTGCGATTCCAGCAACATCTCCTCCTTTTCTCCTGTATTTTTAGTTCCTAAGCAATTCCATGTTTAAATAATACATTATTTTACCTTATTTGTCAACCATAAAATTCCTCTTTTCTTCATTATTTTTTCTTTTTCGACTTTTTATTCAAATTTCGGAATTAATATTGCTTCTTCTTCCGAAATACAATATGGACATCCAAATCCACCGTATACTTTTATCGCAACCTCCATACTCACTTTTCCGCCGTCCGTTCCATAAAATCCTCTATGTCCGCACCCGCTTTTATGGAACACAGCATAAGGCTGCTCCTGCGAAGCAGGAAGCTCCAGACAATATAGTTGTGACTGTTTCACATACGAACCTGTCTCTACACAGCTTTCATAAAATTCCATTCCGGATTCCGTAAGAGGCCACCCCTGCACAATAGCAAGAAAAGAGGTCTGCTCTGCCAAGGACATATATTCCTGTAAAAAATCCGGCACAGTATAGACATATCTGACTCCATACTTTCCTGCAATTCTGTTATGAATTGAAACCAGTTTTTCATACCCCGTAAGTACTGCCTGAATAACCGCTTCCCGTTTTCTCTCCAAATATGCTGTAGTGGAAGAAAACAGTCTTTCTGTTCTTAACTCTGTCCATTCTGCTCTAGCGGAAGCTGCTTCTTTGTAAGTCGTATAGATGCGACTTCCATCTGCCTTTCTTGTAACCAGAAGCGTATCGTCTAAAAAGAATTGATAGGAAAAGTTCTCCGTTTCATACAGATATGGATAGCGTTCCGACCAAATACGGTTTAAGACTTCTTCCTCCGCTTCATTCAGACAGGAAAAACATACCCCGTCTCTTCCAACTACCGCAAACGCAGGAATGCATAGCTCTATATACTGCATCTTCTCCGCATTTCCCAACGCCTCAAAGGATACATATAAGCTCTCAAAAAAAGCCGTTTTGGCGATTTCCCTAATGCTGTCCTCCGAAGTACTGTATTCCTCTGCCGCACAGTCTGCCGCATATTCGATTGCTTTCTGCATTGCATTCTCTATGCGCTCCCTTTCCTTCCACGCTCTGTCATATTTAAACTGTTCTATCCTTACTCCAATCAGACAATAGCCAAGCAGAAGTGCAAATAACAGAATATAGTATCCCTGCTTCATCCTTATTCCTCCATTCTGCTTCTAATCACCGCTTCTTTCACTAAAAAAACCGTCCCTTTTTTCTTTAAGATAATCTGCAAACTGCTTCCCTGTCGCAATATCCACTGTTCCTTTGCCCCCAACGCTTCTGAAAATGCATCCTGACCGAGAATATACTCCAGAGTTTCCGTTCTGCCGGTATAGCGTGGTATCTCACTAAGGCAACGATTACACAAAGGGGCGTTCACATAATCCGTATGATTTCTGAACTTACACTCCTCGTTACACTTCCGGCATTTTTCTCCTGCCGTAATTACAGTCAGACCATATGATGTCCTGCCATTGTATGTTACAGTGACCTGCTGTACCCCACAAAATTCGGCATCATAATTATCCTGCCAGCCCTCGCATCCCGGTCGGATGGTTTCTTTTCTTCCGTTTCTGTAGCATGCTTGTGCACACAAGCCGGTTTCTGAAAGCGGAGTTCCTGTCGTTGTATAGATTATGCTTTCCTGAAATGTAATGCATTCCGGAAGTTTTTCACAATACGGACAATCAGGCAGAACCCCATAGGTTTCATAGTATTCAATCCGTTCCTTCGTATTGGCATAACAATGTCCCTCTTCGCAGATAATGCTTCTCTCATACACCGTAACATCAAGAAATACACCGCTGCCCCTCCCCTGCAGCGTCAATTCTATCCTGTACTTTCCGGCTCTGTCTATTTGCATATTTTCTGCTTCCACCAGGTATGCAGTTCCTCCTTCCTCGATGCAGCATAGAGTAACCAGCGGCTCATCCACATATACCTTCTGTGTTTCCAGTACTGCTCTCACCCCTTTTCCTCCGTCTTTCTCGTCCGGTAAAGGCAGATAGAATTCTCCTTGTTTTCCTGCAAGCAGACTTTCATTGCTAAAGTCCTGAAGTCTGTTTTCTTCCGCTTTCTCCTCCATTTCCACGTTTACTTCTATTGGAATCACCTTTCTCACATTTCGCCTTGCATAATACTCAGAAAGCTCTGCCTCTTCCGGGCATTCGTATATCGGGTACTGAAGTCGTATTCTCTGACTGAACTCCACTCTGTAATCTGTATCAACCTCCGACAGCCTGCTTTTAAAATTTGCATATTGCTCGGCCGTCACGCAGGCATCTGCGGATGCCTCCGCTAAAAACTCGGAAACAATCCTTTCTGCCTGGCGCAAATTGATTTCCTCGCTCCACATTATTGTCGCTATCGCCACAGCAGAAAACAAAACCGTGACAAGCATCAGCATGTCCATCCAACCTTCTACAATCCTGCTTTGTCCAATCATATTATCCGTTCCTCTATTTTATATGCCCTCCATAGAAAATTTTTTCTCCCTCCGCAGTAACTGCTCGAAGTTCAAGAACATCCCCCGTATCAAAGCTATAGCTCCCGTCCGTAAACAGTCTCTCCCTTATTTCCTGCCACGCAACAGGATACCAGTGAACCACTGCATATTTGTCTTCTTTTCGCTGGTATTTTAAAATTTGCAGCTCATACTGCATTTTCCCATTCTGCAGCAATTCCTGACAACTCAGGTATGCGGTTTCCGTACATTTCCCGGTATCGCATATTTCTTCACACAAACGTTGTAACGCAATCTCTTTCCATTCTTTGACCTGTTTCTGTACCCGGTAACCTTTTTCTAACACCGGAAGCAGACATACCAGCATAATGCCTGTAAATAGTGCAAATATTCTCTGTAAAAACCTCATCCTATTCTTCTGACCTCATCTGTATTTCAAACGACTGATTTATCAGTCCTTTTCGCAGCATTTGATAAGCGTTACGGTTTACACGATAGGCATACAGTAAAAGCGTTACGGCAGCAAGAAATACAAAAAGCGTAAAAAGCATGGAAATATATCTCCTTACAACTTCCATCCGCTCACCTACCTCTGAATAAACGAAACAGAGGTTATCACACCGTTTGCATCATAACCCACATTAGAAGAAAAAGAAGCCGTCGGATTGATATATCTTGTCTCATTGGAACGGTTCCCGATGTCAGACAATACCGTAGAATCCTCAGCATTCACCAACTGATAGGTATACTCCTGAGGTGAAAGCTTTTTTGCGGCAGAATATCCGTTTGTCACCATTATCGTAACTCCGTCATCTGACTGAAGGCTTTTAATCAAATCTACAATCTGACTTCCGGAAGCTGTAGAATTTTCAAAGCTTTTCAGATTGATATTGTCAAACTGGGAAATGATTTCATCATAATCACTCATAGAGCTGTTAATACTTGCATTGCCCTTTTTGTAAATCATAACTGTTACAAAACAGATTGCCACTACAATCAGAAGACCTACCGCACCCTTAATAAAACTTTTTGAAGCACCCATTTAATTTTCTCCTCTCTCAAAATACACTAACGACGCCCCGACAATAGCACTGTTTTCATCCCGCAATACCTCACAAAGATATGTTCCAAGCGGGTTGATATACTGCTCGGAATCCTTATTTCTAAGGTTCGCACATTGAGAACGTTCCGTAATCCGGAATGTACCTTTTCCCGTTGTCACCGTAACAGGAAGATCGTAGTTTCCGACAAGATTTCTGATATATCCAAGCACCGTTGTTCCATCTATGTAGTAACCCTCATACTTTACCACCTCATACTCTTCAAGATTCTGCAGCTGTCTGCTCTGCCTCTTTTCCAGTATGCCAACCGCCTGTTCTGCTTTTCTGTATAATCTCACTCCTGTCAGTATCAGCGATATCGTAAGTATCAATCCGACTGCATCCAATAAAAACTGTTTACTGACTTGCATATTTTCCCTCCTTTATCCGTATCCTCTCTCCATATTCTCATAATTCCTCCAGCATGAGAAACACTTCCTCCACACCGGAAAAAGCAACCCATAAAAACGGAAGTATAAAGTATACTCCTACAGCCAGAAACATCGGAATTCTTGAAAGCAGATCCGTACTGTCCTTTTTTCTTTCCAGTTGGATATCCGCCTCCAGCTGCGACATTTTTTCCAGCATGTCTCTATTGTTTCCTACCTCCGCAAATGCCTCCGGAATTCCTACCTTCTCTACTGCAAGGAACCCGTCTGCCAGTTCTGAAAAACTTTCATGCAGCAGCCGCCCTAACTGTTTCATTCTTAATAAGGCTGCCTGCGGTCCCGAGGAGTAAGAATTGATGCATTCTCTTATGACCGGCTGAAAAACTACGGCAAAAATCTCAATATCCTCCAGCAGAGCGGGAATCGTCACCCCCTCCAGCCGTCGTTCCAGCCAGATGACCGACTGAAACTGCTTTATTTCTTCTACAGCTCCGGAATGAATCAGATTTTTACGATAAACCAGTTCCGCTATCGGTAGTCCTGCTGCCAATGCAGCACACAACACCGCCAGAATCACTTCATACCATCGGACATGCGCCTTACGAAGAGCGTCAATTCTTTGCTCTACCTCGGCTACAAGCAAAGCTTCACTCTCTTTACTCGGTAAATACAGCTGCTCATGAATTTCCTTCTGTATCTCCTCTTTCACCGGATGTAATTCCCTTTGATATTTTCCGGTCAATGTAAGCACCGTTTTCTTTGCTGACTCCCGCAGTTTCCCGGATGCTGTCGGAAGAAGCAGTTCCACATTGTCCGCTTGATGCAAAAGACGGTTTCTTTCTCCCACGTGCAGATTGCCAAAGAAAATCAGAAGCATCAGCAGGGTGAGTATTGCATACCCTGCCATGCGAAGGAGTATTCCTTCGGCTGAAGCATGTGCCCCCGCCTTAAGAATCAGGAACCGGAGTCTGTCCACCCACTTTCCTGCCGACTTCTCCACCCTGGTCAATAGTATTCTGACTCTTCTCTGGTCCGCAAGGCGTTCTGTAGACGGAAAAATAATTTCTTTCTGAAGTCCGACCTCCTTTGCCCTGTTAATGGCCTCATACACTGCAATGGTGACCACAAAGCACAAAAGAACAATGCTGTTTCCTGCACCTTCATAGAATTCCGAAAGCTCCGAGGTAAAAGCGTTTCCCCACCTGCGCAGCAATGACATGGTAAAAAACGGTGTCAATGCAACGAAGGAATACCCGGAAAGTTCATAGGCTTTCTGCCTTCTCCGGTAAACCTCCTGCATAATTTCCATTCTCAGGTACTCAATGTTTTCCGAAAACAAAGACTCCGAATGACCTGTTTTCGTATCTCCTTTTTCCGATGCTTCATAAGCCTGAACCAAAAATATTTTTAAATGCCGGTTATATCCTGTTGAAGTGACATAACTTCTTACTCTTTCTTTTCTGTCCTTCCCCATCAGAATATCGTAAAACAGCATGGCATGCAGCCGCATTTCCTCTCCGCTCTCCTGCGCTGCATCGTGTATGGCATTCGGAATGCTCCTGTAGGAAAGATACAAATGCTTTACCGACGAAAGATAAGTTAACATGCTGCGATACAGATTCTCTTCTACTTTTCTTACCCGCCATTCCGGCACTTCGATACATGCAATGTATCCGGCCAGAAAAATGCTTGCGATACTGTATATGCTGATTCGCCTCTCTACATAAAGATTCCATAGGAAAAGCAGCCCGCCCGACAACAGGATAACGACCAGCGTACTTCGTGACGTTTCCAAAGACAGCCGTTTTAAACGTTCTCTTCCATAAGGACAGCATCTCAGATATTGATTCGCAATATAATCCGTAAACTGACGTTTTTCTCTTCTCATACCATGCCGTCCTCCTCCAGCCTCCGAAAGAAATCCTCAAACTCCTTGTACTGCTCCCCGGAAAGTGTCTGCCTTGCTTTCTGAAAACACCTCTTTGTTGGTTTTGAGAGGAAACAATATTCCCCTCTTTCCTCCTCATATTCCAGAATTCGATGGATATGGTACCCTCTTGCCTCCGGCACTACCTCATGGATGTATTGAATGTACCGTTTTCCCTCTCTGGTCCACAAATGCACATCGAATCCAAGCGTCCGTACCGCTTCCTGCTCTGCAAGTACTTCCTCCGTATAACCCCCGATGCAGAGCCTTGCATTCGTAAAATCAGAAATCATATCCTCCGTAGACAGGTAGTGCGCCGAAAAAAATAACTGTGTTGCAATCTTGGACAGATCCATTGCCATATTAGCAAGTGCCGGAGAATTGACCTCTCCGATTCCAAAAACATGACCTGTAGTTTTTCTTGCAAATGCAAGCACCTCCGCTGCCGGCGTATACGCCGTAACACGCATCGCCAGCGAATTGTTCATCGGAAGGAACTGCCGTACATTCAGTTCAAAGGAATCAGCCTCAATGATTCTGATGTTCAGTTCCTTTCTTGTTTCTGCCAGGCAGGCACGGAACAATGTCGTCTTCCCAGAAGCCATTTCTCCGGTAATTGCAATGTTTTTACCACTTCGTACAAGCTGTCTTAACAATCCCGCTGCAAGTTTTCCCTGCGGTTGCCCCACGTAAAGACTTTCCAACGTAGTCTCGCGTATCGTATCAAATTTTCTGACCAGTCCGACCCAGCCGTCTGTCATAGGAGGCCTTGCTACTGTGACACGTCTTCCGTCCGGAGTATCCACTACGGTCATCGGATGGTTTATCGTCAGTTCGCCTGCGCCGGAATCCTTCATTAAATTGCGAAGTACTCTCTGAAGTTCCTCTTCAGAACCAAAAGAAAGATACTTCAGCCATACGGTACAGCCCTGTACCAAAACATGTACACTGTCCTTACTGTAGCGATACCCTTCCTTGTTTTCCTTAAGTTCCGTGCGGTAGTGATATGCCTGTGCCGTAAGTCCGTTCATTCCAATCTGGATTTCCTCAATCCAGCCCTTTTGCCAATTCAGGGTATCAATCACACCTAACCCTACAGTATCGGCAAATAAAAGCCGAACCAAAATATTCAGGCAGTCTTCATACGTAAGCTCAGGCATCATCCGCTCCCATGTCCGGCGCACCTCTTGCTCCGTTACAAAAAAAGACGTTTCCTTTTCTGTTTTCTTCGGCAGGCACCAGCCATAGGCTTCACACAACAGTCGAAAGCCTTCCTCTGCCGTTTTCTTGTCGAGCAGATAAATCATCGTTTCCATCAGCTCTCTCGCAGACATCCGTTCCGGCTCATAAAAAGGTACTGCGTATAAAATGTTTGTTTCATTCAGCTCAAGTTCCTTTGTCAGACAGGTTCGGATGAGTTCCTTGACAACCGCTCTGGAGCCTTCATTACCGGAACAGCAGGTTCTGATGCATTCAGAAAACATTCGCCGCTGTTCCTCCTGACTCTTTAACAGTCTGAGCGGCAGACCTGTCTCTGCACCGTTCTCTCCCGCATACTCATTCAGCATGCGTTTTACCGTTTCACAGATTGCCCGGTAAGAGTACCTTTCTTTCTCCTCCCGCCTTGTTTGCAAACTCACGGATTCTTTGCGCAGCTTCTCTTGTCTGCTCCAAAAATGCTGCATTTTCTTCCTTTCTCCTTACTCTTTCATTTTTCAGGAAGAACTCAATGACCCTTCCTCCTTCCATGGCTCGTAAATACTCTGCATTTCTTAAAATCATACCGAATCTGTTTTTCCCTGCAGTGCTTTCTGCAGCCGACCGAAATTCCTTCTCCGCATATCGGTATGGCTCAATGGCTCCTCCAAGAAGAAAAAACAGATTTTCCGTTTCAAACTCCTTCATTTCTTCATGAAAGAAATGTTTCCATGTTCTGATTTCCTGTGGAAGTACCACCACTGCAATGTCTGCCGCATGAAGCATACGCATCGACAGCGGTTTTGTTTCCGACTCAAGGTCAATAAGCACCATATCATAGGCCATAGGAAGCTTTTTTGTCATAAGCACAAACATAATATCCTCCCGCTCTTCTTCCGGCAGGACTGACATACTTCCGGGATCTCCCGGGAACAGCTCCATGGAGCTGCCCGGCAGCAGTATTCCGCATCGGCGTATGGTTTCCGCTGTTAACTCCTTCTGCTTAAAATTCAGCATCAGTGCAGATAGCCCGCTCCGCTCATACAGTTCCCCTTTTCTCTCCTCCGCACGAAAATCCAGACGTTCTTCCGTTTCCTGTTTTGTAAAGGAGGTATGTGTCACCGCTATCCTTTCTGCCTTTCCTCCGGTTGCAAGCGCCGCTGCTACCGCACACATGGCAGAGGTTGCTCCGGAGCGCCCTTTCCTTGGCGACCAGAATACAACTGATTTTCCCATCGCTGTGCCTCCTTCCTTTCTATGCCTTTTTCTGTGCCAGACGTAACTGCCGTTCCTCAACGGAAGCGTCCAGATATTGCACCAGTTCCCTCAGAAGTTCTCTCATGCTCTCCGACAGGCGATGCAGCGGACGTCTTTTTTCCATGCCAAGACAACATCTTTCCTTCACATCACGCTCATCAGCAAAGACAGTAAAACACCGCTCTATCTGGTGCTCGGAAAGCAGCGCAAGATATGCCTCTCCGTATCGCATGGATACCATATTCCGCACAATCAGACAGCATTCTCCCTGCCAAAGCGTAAATTTCGATAACAACCTTGCGCGGAATGCACTTCCATCCGTAACAAGGAACAGTTTCCTGCATTCCTTAAGGTCTTCCTGTCTGGGCTGATATCCAAACACCTTCAATATCACATCACTATCCTGCTCCATTCCCTGAGCCGGGCAGGAAGAGAAGCTTATCCCTGCATATTCCTGTACTTCCCCACAGATTCCAATGACGCTACCCTGCTCCGTCAGGTCCAGAATCATCGTCCGCTTTCCTAAAGCAGAAAACATTCTTGCAAGATAGATTACCATGTCTTCGCATTCATATCCCACAAAACCTGCCACCATTTCCAAATCAAATCCTCCCTGCATTATCTTTTCTGAGTTCAATGCCCCACCCCTGAAACTTTGGCGGACATACCGCGCGTGCCCTCGTTCCATCCGCGCAGACTATGCTCCATTCAGAAGAGGCAGCGGTAAGCTCACCCCTTCCTCCCATACAAACCAATCGCCTTGTAATCCGACAAAGCTCCTCCTTACTCGGAAAACTTAAGAATTCCAATCGAACTATGCTTCCCTTTTCCAGCACCCCGACTCCATCTTCCGGCTTTTCTGACACCCGCCTTTGACGGAAGGCGTCCCAAAACAGCACTCCGGCGAAAAGTCCTTCTGTTTCCTGCTCCATGAGAGATTCCAGTATTCCGTACCCGAATATTTCATATATGCGTTTTATCAAAAGGACTTTTTTATCAATTTCCTGTAAGGTAATCCATCCCTCTTCCCAAAAGCGCAGATATTGTTCCTCCACTTCGTTTCCGCTTACGTTTGTAATGTTTTCTCCGTTCCAGCCGGCACGCTGAAATAACTGTTTTCTTCCGCTTCCCGGTGCCTCCTTTGCAGCAAGATAAAGCATGATTTCAAATTTCTGTCTGACACTCAGATAACCAGCCTGTCCAAACGGATAGTATCTGGATTCCACCTGTTCCGTTGAAATATTCAGTTGCCCATACAACAATTCTCCGATTTGCTTACAAACCTCTTCCTTTCCACCCTGATTGACACTGACGCTTTCTTTTACAAGCATTTCGAGCCCTTTATAATTTTCCGGAAGCTTTCCTTTCTTTTTCACTTTCTTTCACCTGCCTGCATCAGACGTTTTTCCAGTTCTTTTCTTTTTTCCAACATCTCTCCCTCCTGCTGCATCAATATGGCGACTGCTTCATTCGGCAGATAGGTTACCCTGCTTTTTTCCGTCTGCCCCTCGTGCGGATAGCGTACCGCATACAGGCTTGTATCCGGATAAAGCTTCTCATCCGTCATTGCAGAGGAAAGCAGTGCGATTTCCTCCTCGCTTAGTAAAAGAACAACTCCGGATACTTCATAAAGAAGCAGTTCCTTATCAGAAAGAACTACATAATCCTCACCGTTTTGATAAGCAATCCGCACATCCACCCGGTCACCTTTCTCCATAAATTCATTTACCTGAATGGAAGAGAGGAATACCTCCCTTAAGCTGCTCACTTCCTTTTCCTCAAGCATCGCAGAAAACAGTGGTGTCCCGGCTTTTACCTCTGTTCTTAAGTTCTTTCCAAACTCTGTTTCTGTCATAAACCAGTCTCCGGATAGTGTGGTATGATACTCTTCTTCACATACCTTTTCCCGTGTGACAGTCTCTCCGCGCTGTAAATCCTCTGCGGCGACATATACTGTTTTTCGTATACCTTCCAGTTTTGCATTCAGCAGGTCAATTTCCGTCTCATAACGTGCACTTTTTTGCCTGATAAAACATACGGAAGCAGTGGTAACCGTTATCATAAGTAAAGAAAAGGATACCAGAAGAAGCACTGTTCTTTTTCTCCGGCTTTTTCTCTTAATCAGTTTCCACACTCTGTGCTTATTCTCCTTTCTCGCCGGCTAAAATCATCTCGGCGGCAATCAGCAGATGCTGTATAAAGCTATAATTCTTGTTCTTGATTGTACAAGGAAGATTTTCCCGGATAAAAGACTCTATTCTGCCTTCCTCGCATGCCTCGGCAAATTCCTGATTATGGGGGATGGTACTGACTTTCTGACTGTCAACGTTAAATTTTTTTGCAAAACGCGCCGGTGAACACCCGGTCTCTCTGGAACGCGTTCTTACATAATCACTGATAAAAAAAATGGATTTTGGAATAAGCGAAGAATATCTGTCAAAGAACGATTTGATTGCAGACATATTCTGAGGCAGGAAGACAGCAACAAGATCCGCTTCTTCCAACGCCTGCTTTGCAGCGCCGTGCCGTTCTCCTACCACGTCCAGAAAAAACAGGGTGTCCTTTGAAACCGTTTCCCGAAACAACGTCGTTTCAAGCAAATCCGGAGGGTACAGCACAGATACCTTTTCCATCAGTTGCTTTTCAGCGGAAACACCGGAAAACGGACCGTACTCCTCCCACAAAAAACGGAAATATTCCGTTTCGCCATAGCAATAACAAAAGGCTGTTTCTTCTCTTTCTCTTAAAAGGCTCTTTTTCCAGAAGCAGTCCTGCAGATTATGATTACTGAGATGGTCGCTGTTTACCACTACCGTTCTGCCATAATGCAATGCACACACAGCGGTAATGGCAGCGAGATTTCCGGTTACGCCTCCCACTCTTCGGAAGTCGCTCCAAAAAGCTACTTTCATATTTTATTCTCCTCATATCATAGGGAATTTGGAATTACTTACGGAACCGTAAACAGGAAGAAAAGAAGTGTCAGTTGCTTTCTTCTCTTTAATGATATCCGCTAACACCCTATTTGTAAAGCATTTTCTAGGCTCAGAAGTATACAGAATTTTCCCCGAATTTTTGTGACATTTCTACAAACTTTTTCTCATATATTTCAATAAAAAACAGGCTTCAAAGCCTTGATTTTACTGCATTTTTCGACATCCGTCCCAAGGAGGATATAAATGAAACAGAACTATTATTTTTTGTCATCCGACGCTGCCTTAACGGCATTAAACAGCAGTTTCCTCGGCTTATCAAAACATGAAGCAAACCGGCGACTTTCCGAATACGGCAGGAACGAATTAAACTCTGCTCCGCCGGTCAGCCTGCTCCGCCGCTTCTTTGCCCAGCTGAAGGATTTTATGATTATCATTCTGTTACTTGCCGCCGCCATCTCCTTCTCGGTATCCCTGTTAGAAGGAAGCGCCGATTTCGTAGACCCGATTATCATTCTGGTTATTGTGGTATTAAATGCCATACTTGGTGTTGTGCAGGAAGCAAAGGCAGAGCATTCTCTGGAAGCTTTGAAAAAGCTGTCCGCGCCTCACGCCCTTGTCCTGCGTGACGGAAAAAAGCAGCAGACAGATGCCGCTCTTTTGGTGCCGGGCGATATCATTTTTCTGGAAGCAGGAAGCTTTGTCCCGGCAGATGCCAGACTTCTTTCCGCCACCTCGTTAAAATCGGACGAATCCTCTCTGACCGGTGAATCCGTTCCGGTGGAAAAGCGGGCAGAGCTTCGTTTTCCCGACGGTACACCGCTTGGTGACCGACGGAATATGGTGTTTTCTTCCGGTATCATAACCGCCGGACATGGTATCGCTGTTGTAACAGCAACCGGTATGAATACCGAGGTCGGTCGTATTGCCACGATGATTTTGTCCGATGAAACTCCGGAAACTCCGTTGCAGAAACGTCTGAAGGTAACCGGCAAGGTGCTCGGCTGCGCCGCTCTTATCATCTGTCTGGTGATTTTTATTCTCGGTATCCTCCAGGGAATTCCGGCATTTACGATGTTTATGACTTCGGTCAGTCTTGCCGTTGCTTCCATTCCGGAATCTCTGCCTGCGGTCGTCACCATCATGCTCTCTCTCGGCGTACAGCGTATGGCAAAAAAGCAGGCAATTATCCGAAAGCTTCCTGCCGTGGAAACACTCGGAAGCGCCACCTATATCTGCTCCGATAAAACCGGAACACTGACGAAAAACTCCATGACCGTCACTCGTGCTGTTTCGTTTGCTACTCCTTCCGGTACAAAAGCTCTCTCCTCTCTGACGCTTCCTTCCATCGCCCTGCTCTGCTGCAATGTTGATATCAGCCGCAGAAAAAACGGTATGGTTGTCGTCGGGGAAGCAACGGAAAAGGCACTTGCCAAATATGCATTGGAAAACGGCACGAAGCAGGAACAGCTGGCAGCCTTTCCCCGCGTCTTTGAGCTTCCGTTTGACTCCGGACGTAAGTGCATGACAACTGTCCACCGTATTCCTGACAGCGGCGACTATCTCTGTATTACAAAGGGAGCGTTTGATATTCTGCTTTCCAAATGCGATATCAGTCCTTATCAAAATCATAGCTGCCGCGCCGTCCATGACAGTATGACAAAAGCAGCGCTCCGTGTTCTGGCGGTTGCCTATCGCATTCTGCCTGCCGGTACTGACTTTAAGCGCATCCCATTGGAGCAGCATCTTACCATGCTGGGACTGTTCGGTATGATTGACCCGCCACGACCTGAAGCCAGAGAGGCTGTTCGTATCTGTAAGCAGGCAGGAATTACTCCCGTCATGATTACCGGCGATCATGCAGGTACCGCCTGTGCCATCGGACGCACTCTCGGTATCCTTTCAGACGGAGAGCCTGCCTTAACCGGCGCGGAGTTAGATGCCATGAGTGAAAGCGAACTGTCCGAGCGGATTACCCGTTATAAAGTATTTGCAAGGGTTTCTCCGGAACACAAAGTACGCATTGTCAAAGCACTCCGTAAAAAAGGAGAAGTTGTTGCAATGACCGGTGACGGAGTCAACGATGCGCCTGCCTTAAAAGCTGCCGACATCGGATGTGCTATGGGCAAATCCGGTACCGATGTTGCCAAAAACGCCTCCGACATGATTCTGATGGATGACAACTTTGCCACGATTGTTTCCGCCGTACAGGAGGGACGCGGAATTTATGAAAACATCCGTAAATCCATCCATTTTCTGCTGTCCTGCAACATTGGCGAAATCATCACGATTTTCCTTGCGATTTTGTTCCGGATGCCTTCTCCTCTTGCCGCCGTGCAGCTTCTGTGGGTCAACCTGATTACCGACTCGCTTCCTGCGATTGCCCTCGGCGTGGAGCCACCGGAAAAGGACGTCATGGAGCACCCGCCGATTTCTCCCCATGACGGTATGTTCGCCGGTGGTCTGCTTGCACAGATTATCGTGGAGGGAATCATGATTGGTACACTGACACTGACCGCCTACATACTCGGCACACATTATGTCGGGAATGCTTCCACCATGGCATTTGCGGTGTTAAGCTTTTCTCAGCTGTTTCACGCTTTTAACATGCGAAGCAGACATTCGCTGTTTACGGTCGGGTGGTTTAGCAACAGGAAAATGGTGCTATCCTTCCTTATTTGTACCGCACTTCAGCTGCTCGTCATAACACAGCCATTTCTTCAGACAGTGTTTAAGGTGAAGGTGCTTACCCCTGTTCAGTGGGCAATCGTACTCTCCTGCTCCGTTGCCCCGATTTTCCTTGTAGAACTGCAAAAGCTTATTGCGAAAACTTCAAAATAGGATTACAATAGTATCAATCAATGTGTGGAAAGGGGATGAAACTATATGGAAGAAGAAAAAGAAACTTCTCATACACCTGTGCTTCCGTTTGATTCCTCCATGTATGATTCCTTTGTCATCTACGATAATCCGTCCTATGTATGCGACCGTGACATGTGCCGTGGCTCCATTCGGATGTCTTCCGGCAATCTTATCAAATACTACAGCTATCAAATGGATTCCAAAAAGGTGCCGGTCAGTATCGCCTGACAGGCACCTTTTTTAACTTATTTACATTTCGCCCTTTAGTTCCTCTTCTATCCTTAACAGCCGGTTGTACTTCGCGGTACGCTCCCCACGGCACGGAGCGCCCGTTTTGATGAATCCGGTGTTTAAGGCGACCGCAAGGTCAGCTATCGTTGTATCCTCGGTTTCCCCGCTTCTGTGCGACATAATTGTACGGAAACCATGCTCCTTTGCCAGTCGCACCGCCTCCAGTGTTTCCGACACGGAACCGATTTGGTTCGGCTTGATTAAAACGGCATTTCCCGCACCGAGTTCCATGCCTTTTTTCAGGCGTGTTGTATTGGTAACGAACAAGTCATCCCCGACCAAAAGTACCTTGTCTCCGATTCGCTTCGTCAGCTCCCTCCAGCCGTCCCAGTCTTCTTCGTCCAATGGGTCTTCCAGCGAAAAGACCGGATACTTTTCCACGATTTTCTCCCAGTGCGCAATCAATTCCTCCGAAGTAAAATCCGCTCCTTTCTTCGGCAGATGATAATATCCCCTTCCTTTGCTCATGTGCTTCCATTCCGACGCGGCAATATCCAGCGAAATCATAAAATCCCCGTTTTCGGCAGCACGATAACCTGCAAGTGACACCGCCTCCATCAGTAAGTCCAGCACCTCTTCATCCGAAGAGAGATTCGGTGCAAAGCCTCCTTCATCTCCGATTGCTGTGGAAAGTCCTCTGTCATGCAGCAGCTTTTTCAAAGAATGGTATACCTCGGAGCACCATCGTAAGCCTTCCTTAAAACAGCAGGCGCCGATGGGCAGAATCATAAATTCCTGTACATCCACACTCGAATCCGCATGGGCACCTCCGTTCAAAATATTCATCATCGGAACCGGCATGGTCACCGCATTTACCCCTCCGATGTAGCGGTACAACGGCAGACCCGTATGTGCCGCTCCCGCCTTTGCCGCCGCCATGGAAACCGCAAGGATTGCATTTGCACCAAGCTTTGATTTTTCCTTTGTGCCGTCCGCCTGAAACATTGCGGCATCCAGTGCGGGCAGATGCAGGACATCCATTCCGACCAGCTTTTCTTTGATGATTCGGTTTACATTATTGACTGCCTCTTTCACACCCTTCCCGAAGTAACGGCTGTTGTCGCCGTCACGCAGCTCCCATGCCTCAAACGCACCGGTAGAAGCCCCCGATGGTGCTGCAGCCATACCAAAGCTTCCGTCCTCTAACCACACCTCTGCCTCCACCGTAGGATTTCCTCTGGAATCCAGAATTTCTCTCGCCGTTACCTTTTTAATTTTTGCACTCATAGCGTCCTCCGTTTTCCTATATTTAACTTGTAAGTACAGTATTCCCATTTCTTTTTTATCTTACGCAGACAATCCGTGAGGCGCGAATATTTGTCCAAAAAGCATAAATACTAAACTTTGACTTGCATTTCAAAACGGAGTTTACTATACTTAATGCAATATGAGAAAAGAGGTTTTTAGTATGAGCAAAACATTTGACAAACTGACGCCATATCTGGAAAAGAGCACGGCCATTGATACCGCACTGACTCTGCTCTCCTGGGATACCGAAACACTTGCCCCGCAGGACGCTGCCGATTACACCGCAAAGGTCGTCGGCATTCTCTCCGGTGAAAGCTTTTCCGCTCTTGTCAACGATGAAGTGAAGAAGCTGTTAAAGGAACTTCGCAAAGAAAAAGAGCAGGAAGCTCTGTCTGAAAAAGAACAGGCAATCGTAAAAAATCTGTCCAAGGTCATGGAACAGCTGGAGTCGATTCCGCAGGAGGAATATCAGGCATACAATGAGTTTGCGGCAAAAGCACAGGGAATCTGGGCACGTGCCAAGCGCGCCAACCGCTACGAGGATTTTGCCCCGGTACTTGAAAAAATGTTAGACTATCAGAAAAAATTTGCAGGCTACCGCTCCGAAAAAGGCGAGGATGCTTATGATATCCTTTTAAACGACAACGAGGAGGGTTTTACCAGAAAAGAGTTAGATATCTTCTTTTCCAAGGTAAAGGAAACCGTAATTCCGCTTGTAAAGCAGGTGGTTGCCAAAAATGATACGATTGACCGGAGTTTTTTATATCAGAAGTATGACATTGCAAAGCAGAAGGAATTTTCCCGCTATATGGCAGGCTATGTCGGCTTTGATTTTAACCGCGGTGTTATGGCGGAAAGCGAGCATCCGTTTACAACCAATCTGCACAACCATGATGTCCGTATCACCAACCACTTCCATGAGGACAATCTGGAAAGCGCCATTTTTTCGGTCATCCACGAATCCGGACATGCGATTTATGAAATGGGCGTTTCCGATGAACTGACGCAGACTCCGGCATGCCATATGTCCATGGGAATGCATGAATCACAATCCCGCTTCTTTGAAAATATCATCGGACGCAATCCGGCCTTCTGGGAGCCGATTTATGAAAAGCTTGTCTCCTGTTTTCCGGAGCAGCTTTCCGACATCTCACTGGATACCTTTGTCCATGCCATCAACAAGGCAGAACCAAGCCTTGTCCGTACCGAAGCGGATGAACTCACCTATTCCCTGCACATCCTGATTCGCTATGAAATCGAATGTGCTCTGTTTGCAGGTGACATTACCGTAAAAGATCTGCCTGACGTCTGGAACCGGAAATATGAGGAATATCTGGGAGTAACGCCAAAGGATGATGCCGAAGGTGTCATGCAGGACGTTCACTGGGCACTGGGCAGCTTCGGCTACTTCCCGTCCTACGCCATCGGAAGTGCTATCGCCGCGCAGATTTACTATTATATGAAAGAGCACATGCCGTTTGAAGATTATTTGCGTGAAGGCAACCTGACGGTCATCCGCGAATTTTTGAAAGACCATATCCACAAATACGGCTCTGCAAAATCAACCATGGAGCTGTTAAAGGACATGACCGGCGAGGAATTCAACGCCGACTACTATGTACGCTACTTAACGGAAAAGTATACCGCACTATACAATTTATAAGCGCACCGCGCAGAAATGAGGGAACCTATGAAGCTTTGGGGAGGAAGATTTACAAAAGAAACAAACCAGCTTGTGCACAATTTTAACGCATCTCTTTCGTTTGACCAGAAGTTCTACGAGCAGGATATCCGCGGCAGCATTGCCCATGTCACAATGCTTGCAAAGCAGGGCATCTTAACCGAGGAAGAGCGTGATACCATTATTACAGGTCTTCAAGGTATTCGGGAAGACATCAAAAACGGCGTTCTTTCCTTTGACGAGTCACAGGAGGATATTCACAGCTTCGTGGAGGCCGAACTCATCAGCCGTATCGGCGATACAGGAAAGAAGCTTCACACCGGACGCAGCCGGAATGACCAGGTAGCTCTTGATATGCGCCTTTATACCCGCGATGAACTGGACGAATTAGACCGTCTGCTTCATGAGCTGCTCCGCGTAATTTATAACATCATGGAAGAACATGTTACCACCTACATGCCCGGTTTTACCCACCTGCAGAAGGCACAGCCGGTTACGCTGGCACATCATTTCGGTGCTTACTTTGAAATGTTCCTGCGTGACCGCGAACGACTTGCCGACATTAGAAAGCGCATGAACTACTGCCCGCTCGGCGCAGGTGCCCTTGCCGGAACAACCTATCCGCTTGACCGCGCTTACACAGCATCTCTGCTCGGATTTGACGGTCCGACCAGAAACAGCATGGACTCCGTTTCCGACCGCGATTATTTACTGGAACTGCTCAGCGCTCTTTCCATCTGCAGCATGCATTTAAGCCGCTTCTGCGAGGAAATCATTATCTGGAACACAAACGAATACCGTTTTGTAGAGCTTGACGATGCCTATTCCACCGGAAGCAGCATCATGCCTCAGAAAAAGAACCCTGATATTGCCGAACTCATCCGCGGAAAGACCGGACGTGTTTACGGTGCTCTTACCTCTCTGCTGACTACAATGAAGGGGCTTCCTCTCGCCTACAACAAAGACATGCAGGAGGATAAGGAGGGAACCTTTGATGCAATCGACACCGTCAAGGGCTGCCTTGCCCTGTTTACCGATATGCTCTCCACCATGAAGTTCAACAAAAACGTGATGGAAGCCAGTGCAAAGGGCGGCTTTACCAACGCTACCGATGCCGCAGATTACCTGGTAAATCACGGCGTTCCGTTCCGGGATGCCCACGGTATTATCGGTCAGCTGGTGCTTTTCTGTATTGAGAAAGGGATTTCTCTGGATGAAATGTCATTAGAGGAATATAAGGCAATTTCGCCGGTCTTTGAGGAGGATATCTACGATGCCATCCGCATGGAAACCTGCGTGGAGCGCCGGAATACCATTGGTGCGCCGGGCATGCAGGCCATGAAGGAGGTTATGGAATACTATAGAGAATATCTGAACCGATAATCAGACCTCAAAAACTTCTTACAAGAACCAAATGCCACCGGAGCTTCTGATAAAAAAGTTCCGATGGCATTATGTTCTTATTTTCTGTATTTTCCAGACATCATGTCTGTTTCTTCTGCTTCAGTCTCTGCATCAGTCCAATAATCTGACCGGATAAGATGACGGTAAGAAGGGAATACCCCATGCGATTTAACGGAATATACGTCATAGACAACGCAAGCACAACAAAATCACTGAGTAAATAAACCCATTGGATTTTGATATGCGTCAGGTGCGAAAGACTCATCGCCAGAGCATCGTCGCCGGTCGGCGCACCGCCGATCAGGACACATACTCCTGCACCCACACCGACAAATACCGCGCCGAACACTGCTGCAAAAAGCGGCATGTCGGCAAGCTGCGGCCATAACGGTTCAAACTGCTCACATATTTTATAAGTCACGGAAAATCCGACTGTCGAGATGAGCGAATAAATGATAAAATTCTTGCCGAGAAGCTTCCAGCCAAGCGCATAACAGAGCAGATTCATCACAAAACCGGAAAAAGCCGGTGAAATATCAAACCAATGCTCCAATAACAGCGTAGCGCCGAGAACTCCTCCTTCCGTCACACCCGAAAAAGAGTGTACATGATAAAGTCCAAATGCCAGGAAAGCGCTGCCCAGTACGGCAATGACGCAATTCCTGATTTTAATACCTGAAAACAAACTAAAACCTCTTTTCTTTATACTCCGCAAAGCTCTGTGCTTTTTTATCCCGCTCCGAAAGCACCGGCACTGTTCCTACAGGAATCGGCCAGTCTATCTGAAGCTCTGCATCGTCATAGCGGATACCGTCTTCGTCCTCCGGATGATAAAAGTCTGTGCATTTATATGCAATCAGAGCTGTTTCGGAAAGCACATAATAGCCATGTGCAAAGCCCTTCGGAAGATATAACTGATTCTTGTTTTCTTCGGAAAGAAGCGCTCCGAACCACTGTCCGAAGGTTGGCGAGCCATTTCTTAAATCCACCGCCACATCATATATCTGTCCTTGAATACACCTTATCAGCTTTGCCTGCGGATAATTCTTCTGAAAATGCAGTCCTCTCAGCACTCCTTTTGTGGACTTTGCTTCATTGTCCTGTACAAAATGCTCTGCAATTCCAAACTCCGCAAGCTCCTTCTCCTGATAGGTTTCCATAAAATATCCTCTGGCATCCTCATGCACCTTGGGATGAATCAGTACCAAACCCTGTATTTTGCAAAATTCTGCTTTACTCTGCCCCATAAACCACCTCATCCTCGTGCGCCCTAAACTGCACGAGGGAAGAGGAGCGTACGCTCCTAAAAAAGTTACGCCCCCCTATAATCCTTCCTTATTCATATTGATAATTGTCTGAATGATATGCTCATGCGCAAGCTTTTCTGCGAGCTGCCCGTCCCGCTGCCTGATTGCTTCCAGAATTGCCATATGTTCCGCGTTTGACTTTATGGCTCTTTCTTCTTTTCCAAGCGACTTCTTACGGATTCGCTCCACATAATGGTGGAACGTCGTCAGCTCATGCTCTAAAATTTTGCTGCCGGAAGCACGATAAATACTCTCGTGAAACTTATTGTCCAGCTCTACGATTTGCTCATAATGCTGCTTCTTTGCGTGAAATTCCGAAAGATAGACAATTTCCTCAATTTCTTCAATCTGCTCATCCGTTATAATTTCGCATGCCCATCTTGCCGCAAGTCCCTCCAGGTAAGAACGAATCACATAAATATCGTGAATATCCTTTTGGGAAATACCGGTCACATAAGCTCCCTTATTCGGAATGATGTTGACTAACCCTTCCAGTTCGAGCTGTCTTAACGCCTCCCGCACCGGTGTACGGCTGACTCCCAGTTCAGCGCCGATGGTGGCTTCCTTTAATTCCTCATTGTCGTTATACTTTCCGGACAAAATGTCCTCACGGATATGGTGAAACACACGTCCACGCAAAGAATATTTATCCGTGACCTCCTTTTGAACTTCCGTTCTCTCTTTCCCTTCCATTTCTTCCTCCAAATTGCTGCCCTTAAAGAGCGCTGCAATCTTTTTTACAGAGACGCAATCGTCTCCATAATATAATCCGCGAACTGTGCTCCGGTCACTCCGGTATCACGTCCGGTAATCACATACTTTTTCTCGGTTACCGTACAAATATCAAGTGCCTGATACAGCTTATCTGCCTTGTCTCCGTAACCGATGTGTGCGAGCAGCATCGCAGCCGCACGAATTACGCTGCAAGGGTCGGCATACTTTTCTCTGCCCTCCTGCACCATACGCGGAGCAGAACCGTGAATTGCCTCAAACATGGCATACTTTTTACCGATGTTTGCACTTCCTGCCGTACCTACGCCACCCTGAAACTCTGCCGCTTCATCGGTAATAATATCACCGTACAGATTCGGAAGTACCATAACCTGAAAGTCTTTTCTGCGGTTCTCATCAATCAGTTTTGCGGTCATAATATCGATATACCAGTCATCTGCCGTAATTTCCGGATATTCCTTTGCAATTTCGCGGAAGGTATCCAAGAACTTACCATCCGTTGTTTTAATAATGTTTGCCTTTGTTACGGCAGTTACTCTTGTCTTCTTATTTGCTCTTGCATACTCAAATGCCGCACGAATGATACGCTCACAGCCCTGCGAGGTTACGACGGTAAAGTCTACGCCAAGGTCCTCCGTTACGTGGACGCCCTTGCTGCCTACTGCATAGGCTCCCTCGGTATTTTCTCTGTAGAAGGTCCAGTCAATGCCCTGCTCCGGAATACGAACCGGACGCACATTGGCAAACAGATCCAGCGCCTTACGCATTGCCACATTTGCACTTTCCACATTCGGCCACGGATCACCCTTACGCGGTGTTGTGGTCGGCCCTTTTAAAATGACATCACAGGTTTTCAGTTCTTTAAGAACATCCGCCGGAATCGCTGCATTTTCTGCCACTCTGCGCTCAATGGTAAGCCCGTCAATCACCTTAAACTCTACTTTACCTGACTTTACCTCATCTGCCAGCAGATACTCTAAGATACGCTGTGCCTGCGAGGTAATTGCCGGACCGATACCGTCGCCGCCGCAGACTCCGATGACAATCTTGGGAAGTGCGGCATAATCGGTAAAACCGCCCTGCGCCTTCATGTCTTCTACTCTCTTTAACTGTTCTTCCAAAAGCTTTCCGAATGCTTCCTTCGCTGCTGCAATCTTTTCACTGTAGTCCATGTTCATCCTCCCTATTTTCCAAATCCTACTCTGTTACCGGCGGCAGGTTCATACCAAACTCAGCCTGATGCAGCTGAATCTGCTCCGACAGTTCTCTATCCGTAATTACGGTAATTCGTCCGCCTTCATACTCTGCATCTACCCATTCCTTTAGTTTATGCACAAGCGGATTATTCTTATCCACTGCCTCATCGCCCTTTAATTTGAAGTACTGGTTAATCCAGTGCGCGATTCCGGCAAGCCCGGAGGTGTTCGATACCGATACAAGTACCGGACGGTTTAAAAATTTCTCCGTATCAAAGATATTATAAATCTCTTCATTTTTCAATAGTCCATCCGCATGAATTCCGGCTCTTGTTACGTTAAAATTAGCACCGACAAACGGAGTTCTCGATGGAATCTTATAACCGATTTCCTTCTTAAAATACTCAGCAAGCTCGGTAATGACCGTTGTGTCCATACCGTCCAAGGTTCCCTTTAATTGTGCATACTCAAATACCATGGCCTCAAGCGGCGTGTTGCCTGTTCGCTCACCGATACCGAACAGGGAGCAGTTTACACCGGATGCTCCGTACAGCCATGCGGTTGTGGAGTTGGTTACCGCCTTGTAAAAGTCATTGTGTCCGTGCCACTCAATCAGCTCGGAAGGCACTCCTCCGTGTGTCATAATACCATAAATGATGCCCGGAACGGAACGCGGAATCACGGCACCCGGAAAATTGACTCCGTACCCCATCGTATCACACGCACGGATTTTTACAGGAATACCATATTCTGTTCCAAGCTTCATCAGTTCAAAGCAGAACGGAATGACAAAGCCGTAGATATCGGAACGTGTAATATCTTCCAGATGACAACGCGGTGCGATGCCTGTTTCCAGACATTCTCTTACAATATTTAAGTAATGCTCCATTGCCTGCGCCCTTGTCATCTTCATCTTATAGAAAATATGATAATCGGAGCAGCTGACTAAAATACCGGTCTCTCTGATACCGATTTGCTTTACAAGCTCAAAATCCTGTTTGCTCGCGCGTATCCAGGTTGTCACCTCCGGGAAGTCATAGCCCCTTTCCATACATTTGTACAGGGCATCTCTGTCCTTTTTACTGTAAACAAAAAACTCACTCTGTCTGATCAGACCGTTCGGCCCGCCGAGTTTGTGCAGATAATCAAAAATCGTAACAATCTGTTCCGGCGTATATGGTGCTCTGGACTGCTGACCGTCACGGAAGGTCGTGTCTGTAATCCAGATTTCTTCCGGGAAGCAGTGTGGTACAACTCGGTCGTTGAATGCTATTTTCGGAATTTCATCATAGGGGAACAAATTGCGGAATACATTCGGCTGAGCCACATCCACCAGCTCATACATATGCTCCTCTAATGCCAGCAGGTTATTGTGTGGATTGATATATACTTTTCTGTTTTGCATAATCACACTCTTCCTTTCCCATAGTCTTACTGTTTTATTGTATACACTAATACCGTCATTGTCAACACCGTTCTGTACATTTTTACAGAGAAGTGATAACGTTTGAAAGTATCAGACTAAAAAAAGCAGTTTCGTATACTTTCATCGCACACGAAACTGCTCATTTTTTCTTTCTTGCCCGTTTTGCCATTGTAAAATCCGCATATTCCTGCGGAATTAAGGAGCCCATGACCATCTGTGCCAGATAAGCATGAAACACCTCATCGGCAATGTCAGCTGACGCAAGTGCAGCCAGCGTTTCCTGCACCTTCCCGCTATATTCGGCTGCCGTAATCACCGCATCACGATATAAAATCCGATAGATATAAATTTTACGGAAATAGGTACTATAGTCTTCCGAGTTGATTTTTGCTTCCTCCAAGTAAAACTCGCTCGGCAAAATCTTTAGCATATTCTGTACCGATGCTGCCGTACACCAGATGCCGGGTGCCATGGCATACAGGTTTTTCCGATGCTCAATACGCCTTCCCTCTGTTTCCGCCCGGTAATAATTCGGAAGATACGATGCAAATACCCTGCTGACGATAGATGTCTCCTGCATATCAAGATATTCCGCTGACGGCTTTGCCGGAATCCCGCGCCTGATATGAATGCCGTCTACGTCGGCAATCGGGCACTTTATCATTCTGGCCTCTTCCTCCAGTAGAAGGAAATACAGAAACACATTATCTTTCCAGAGATATGCCGGGCATTGGCTGATCTGTTCCGCCTGACAATAGTCAATCATAATCGGGACATGCTCCCGCCGTACCTTATAGGCAATGAAGACCTTTTTCATTGTTGCCTCGTCATATTGCAGCAGAGGATTTTCCTGTTTCTCCGGAATCTTTTCCTTCTTTTCTTCCTTCTCAGAAGATATCCACTCCAGCGCCCCCCGTTCTTCTTTAGCTCCGTGGTCTGTTTCCTCAGGCATTCTGTTGTTTGTCTTCTGCTTTTTTTCCTTTGCTGTCTTAGTCTTCCTCCGGTTTTCAACCGCGGTTTTGGAAAAATTCGATTTTGTCAGAACTAAAACATCCGTAAAACAAATCGTGGCGGCAAGCACCCCAAGCACTACGTTACCAAACACAAAAGCCAAAAATCCAAGAAGAATAGACAAGCCTCCAAAGCCCATCAGAAAATACAACAGCCCCCTTGTTTTTTTGTTTCCGTAACGCAGTGTGTTGAGAATGCTTCCCGCCATGTATGTGCTCCTTCTGCTCTTTCGCATAAAGTTCTCAGCGATATTCCTTATCTAAATCATACAACACAACACTGCCTGATGCAAGTGATTCCTGAACAAGAATCGTTCTTTGGTTGGAAGAACCTTTAAAGCGCAAAGAAAGACTTTTTAGTTCTTCCACAAATTTACCGTCAACCAAAACCTCTAAAAAAGAAAGCAGTTCCTTTGTTTCCGGCACTTCAGAGAGCATCCGTCCCAAAATATCCTGTTCAAAGTCATAGCCCGAAAACAGCCAGATCGATTTTTC
>JBJENV010000072.1:0-2612 GCA_051880375.1 Lachnospiraceae bacterium | reverse complement strand
TGTGTGCGCCCAGAAGCCGCCAGCGCATTATAAATTGGCGGCGTGGTAACTACAGGATACCGCCTTTAGCAAGCGGTAGGTAAAAGTATCAAGCTATCTGCAAATAAATGGAGAAAAGGAGGCTCACAACAAGCAGAAGCAACCTATTATTCTACGACTTATCCGAGAGGGGAAACCCGAAGGGGAGTGTAGCATGTCGTTGCTGTCATAAGAATTTATGACAGCCTGCGTAAGAGGACAATAATCCTGTGCGTCCAAATGCGTAAGAATAAAAATCTGTGTACGAGGTACAAAGCTAAACTGCCTGAACGATAGCCAGAGCGAGGGAACCCCTACCCTGCATACGAAAAGGATTGAAACGTATGTTTTCCATGTTGCTTACATTTCGCAGTTATGGAAGTAAGTGATACTCATGGAAAGGCAACCGCAAGACAGCGGGTAAATGGCGAAAGTCGGTGCCGACAACACAGAAAGCTAATCTTGTTTTTACTAACTGGGGATGACCTAAACCCGGTAACGGGCATGGTCACACAGCTCCCATAGTAGTCCGAGACGTTAATAGCGTTCACATGGCGAAGGGGAGCAGCTTATTATTGATACCAAAACGAAAGGAGTGTGCGTGAGGCATGAGAAATCCAACTGAGGTATTAAAAAGTTTGACGGAAAAGTCAAAGGATGAATCATACAGGTTCCAGAGACTATACCGGAATCTGTACAACCCGGAGTTCTATTGGCTGGCGTATAAAAATATTTACGCAAATAAAGGCAGCATGACTGCCGGAGCCGACGGGACTACGATTGACGGGATGAGTAATGAAAGAATCAATAGGATAATTGCGTCACTAAGAGACAGGAGTTACCGTCCCAAACCTGCAAAGCGGGTATATATTGCCAAGAAAAACAGCAATAAAAAACGTCCGCTGGGCATTCAGTCCGGCAATGACAAACTCGTGCAGGAAGTCGTCAAGATGATTTTGGAAAGTATTTATGAACCCGTATTCAGTAATAAATCTCACGGGTTCAGACCAAACAGGAGTTGTCAGACAGCCCTAATGCAGATACAGAAAACCTTTACGGGGACAAACTGGTTTGTAGAAGGAGATATACACGCCTGTTTCGACAGCTTCGACCATCATGTAATCGTCGAGATTCTGAAAAAGAGAATCGACGACGAAATGTTTATCCAGCTAATATGGAAGTTTCTGAAAGCTGGATATATGGAGCAGTGGGAATACGAAAGGACGTACAGCGGCGTGCCGCAGGGGTCCGGCGTAAGCCCAGTCCTCTGCAACATCTATCTGAATGAACTGGATAAATTCATGGAGAAGTATGCCATAGATTTTAATACGAAAGCGCCCAGAAAGCGGCTCTCACCGGCATACAAAACAAGTGTAAACAGGGCATACGAGTATAGAAAAGAGGGCAAGCGGCTCTGGGAGCAGTTATCGCCGGAAGAAAGGAAAATACGGAGCAGACGGTTAAAGGAACTGGAAAGGGCAGAAAAAAGTATGACCCCGACGGTTCCGCTGGATGCGAATTACAAGCGGATTCAGTACACCCGGTATGCGGATGATTTTCTTATCGGCGTAATAGGCAGCAAAGAAGATGCCGAGCAAGTCAAGCGGGATGTAAAAGCATTTCTGCAAGATGCGCTAAAGCTGGAAATGTCAGATACCAAGACTAAAGTTACCCATACGGGAGACAGAGCAAGGTTTTTAGGATATGACATTACGGTATCAAGAAGCCAGAATATGAAGAAACTGGCAAACGGAAAGATTCAGAGATGCCAGACAGGAGTTGTGAAGCTTCTGGTTCCCAGAGAGAAATGGGTCGGAAAACTGCTTGAATATCAGGCAATAAAAATCAAAATCAACGAGAACGGCAAAGAGAGGTTCGTTGCCCTGCACAGGGGCAAGCTGGTAAACAAAAGCGATATAGAGATACTGGCAACGTACAATGCTGAGGTCAGAGGTCTGTACAACTACTATTCTATTGCCAATGACGCTTTCAAAATCGGTAGATTCGGCAATGTGATGAAATACAGCATGTATAAAACATTTGCATGTAAATACAAGACCAACGTCCATGAAATCAAGCGGAGGTACTGTGTCGGAGATTTATTTACAGTTGCATATGACACAAAAGCAGGAAGAAAAACCACCACGTTTTACAGGGACGGGTACAAACGGAAAGAAACGGCGACAAAGTTTGATAACGTCAGCGAACTTCCGGATTATTCAAAGTACACGAAAACCAATACCTTAAAACAGCGTGTGGAAAGGCATACCTGTGAACTGTGCGGAAAAGACTGTAGAAATCTCGAAATCCACCAGGTAAAGAAACTCAAAGACTTGAAAGGCAGTGCTGATTGGATGCTACTAATGCGGAAACGTAGAAGGAAAACTCTGGTAGTTTGCCCGGATTGTCACAAATTGATTCATTCTTAACACCGCAAAAATGATAAGCGGAAAGCCGTATACACCGAGAGGTGTACGTGCGGTTTGGGAGGGAGTGGACGCTTGTCCTTCTTCGGAAGGATAAGTCGAAGCTTACCTCATGACGAATTTTTATATTTAGGTGGAAATGAGCAAAGTACCCATAAATATGTGAGC
>JBJENV010000071.1:0-2644 GCA_051880375.1 Lachnospiraceae bacterium | reverse complement strand
GTTTCGGTCGAAAACACCGTTTCGTCTGCCTTAAACAGTCCGAAGAGCGCACCGGAAACAGGGTTTTCCTTATCATCGACCTTTAAGCCTTCCACACTGCCGGTGATAAATTCATTGATCACGTTCAGTTCTATGACCTGATCCTGTTCGGAAACTGTAACTTCAATGATTTCATCGGACAGCACATATTGCTCGGGACAAGCGAGCTCCTTCAGCAGCCATTTTCCGTAAGGAATACCGGCGAAGGTGAATTGTCCGTCCTCGTCGGATTCGGCAGTTGCAAGGGCGTTATCGGTGGTAAAGATAGTTTCATCCGGTTTGAACAGACCGAACACCGTTTTTGCAACCGGGGCGCCGTCTTCATCTGTCTTCATGCCCTCAATATTACCGCGAATGATGGTATTTCCGATTGCGCCGCCGTCATTAACTACAATCTGCACGGTGGCGACATCCTCACCTTGGTAATCGAATTCCACCGGATAAGCGGTATCGGAAATGAGATAGTGTTCATCGGTGGCATATTCCTTGACATACAGCTTGGCGCCGACCGGAACATCCGCCGTAAACACGCCCAGACCGTTTTCATCGATTCCGATAACCTCCAAAAGACCGTCTTTCGGGATCTCCGTCCCATCGGCAGCTCTCAATGGTTCCGCAACATACAGGCCGAAGCGGACTTTTGTATATTCATCTGCCGTGCCAATGCCGAAAGTACCGTCCTGTTCCAATTCTTTCAGCAGGCTGATGATCACCTTCTGGCGTTCGTTTAGGAAAGATGTGTGCTCAAAAACCACCTCTACCGTTTCATCGGCATAATGGATTGTTACATATTTTGGCTCCGTATTCAAAACCATGCCACTCGGTGCTTTGACTTCCAAAACCTGAAACAGTCCGGGATAGAGCAGTTTGCTTTCAGCCTCACCACTGCTTGATGTGACAATGGTATCTACGACCTCATCCTTGGCATGTCTCAGAGTACCATCAGGGGTATAGATGTCTTCAAGGGAAATGATCTGATATTCTGCACCTGCAAGTCCATCCAATGCATATACAGGCTGATAAAATCCGCCCGATTCTTTTACGGAAGAGAAAACCTCACCGGTTTTTTTGATGATAATTTTCCCCTTTTGAGGCACGTTTGGCATTTTGACTTCAACAAGTTCTTTTGTGCCGTCTACCTTGAATGAAATCGGTTCTTTGGAAAGCACATAGCCCTCGCAGCTATTTTCCTCCCACAGTTCATAATCACCGAACGGAAGCGGCTGCGGCAGCATCAATTTACCTTCGGGGGAGGTGTAGAACATCGATATATCGGTCGGAGTGGGATACTTTATATGCTGGGTAATAAATTCACCGCTCTGTATATCCTTGATTCGGAATCCGACACCGGCTGCAGGAATGACCTTGCCGCTTTCCGCATCCACCTTGACGATCTGGATATCCGATTCAAAGGTGCTGTTGTTAATTAAAAAGCGGTATGTTTTTTCGTTTTCTGAAATAAAGACCTCAAAGTCCTTGATAAATTCCTTGCCTTCCCATCCGGCAGTCTGATGAACAATATATGTTCCATACGGCAGGTTTTTACTTTGACAAAAACCGTATTCATCACAGGTCATAGTGTCCCGTTCTGATTCTCTTGCATTGTCGAAGCTTCCGGCCGTTTTCAAATAGATTTGGAATTGCGCGCCGCTTTCAGGAGTTTCAATTTGGGTGGAACCGTCGTCGCAGTGCTTAATAATACTCACAGAGCCCTCTTTGATAATCTCCGTCACATTCATTGTCAGTTCGGAATATTCTACTTTATATTTGCCCGGTTCGGCGCCGACATGGTATTCAGAGGAATCCAAGAGGTATCCGGTGCTCGGCGATATTTCCCGTAAGGTCCAGTCGTCTGCACAGACGAACCAATCGCTTGTAAAGGTGCCGTTGGCATCTGTCTGATAAGAGGCTATCATTTGATTCCCCTTGAACAGACCGTAAGTGGCGCCGCCGAGTTGTCCGTCTCCCTGGGTATAACCGGTTTCTGCGTCGGATTTCAGAACGGTTACACGGAATTTCTTCAACACATTGTGCACGGCTTTTTCTGTTACCTTATTCCATTCCACGGTGACCGTTTCCGGCACAGGAACGACATACCGCTCTGCCGTGTCGATTTCCTCCAGCACATAATCCGAACCTATCAGAACATCTTCAAAAAGAGCAACGCCGGACGCATCGGTTTTGGCATACAGATTTACCGGTAGTCCGGAAAGGGATGTTCCGCTCAGACGGAACGTAACGTCTTCAACAAACTGATCCTCTGATGTTTTTACAACTCTCAGATCTCCGCGCCGAAGGGTATTGTTGAAGTACACGGCAGCGGTTTGTCCACTGACAACCGTAACACGCTGCGTATTCTGAGGATTGTATCGGTCAATCGCATCCTCGGAAACGGAATATATACCGGGCTGTAAATTTTCCAGGAGTATTTCACCGTTTGAACCGGTTGTGACTGACTTATCGATTCCGTTGCCTGTTACTTGAAAACGGATGCCGCTGACCTTACCGTCTTCGGAAGTTTTGATTATCTTCAAATGACCGGCAGGAGCTTTAACCTGAAGATATGCAGGAACAGGGTCATTGTTCGCAGGCACGCCTGAAACCA
>JBJENV010000070.1:0-47692 GCA_051880375.1 Lachnospiraceae bacterium | reverse complement strand
GATACTTCAGATGTGTAACCGCAGGGCAATTCCTTTCGCCAAGTAACATACTTAGTGAATTCTTTCTATCAAATCACTCATTCATGGTATTTATCCCACGTGCCTTTTCCATTTCTCCCCTCCGGATTTATTTCATAAAAACCCTTTATTTCTGCACCTTACAGGCACTTTTCTTTGTGTTTTCGTTTGGTACTTTTTCACAAAGCTTCGTGGTGATTTTCTACAGTTATGAAAGCTGATTTTGCTTGCTTTTACCATTCTCATGGGTATATACTACTATCACAAAACGTTTTGTATTCTGATTATCTTATGATAATTCTGCCCGTTAAGCGACTATACGTTCTTAGTCAGCAGAATCAGGATGTATCAAAAAACCATGGCTGTAAATGAGGCTGTAAACCATGCTGTGGATGACTGTATCGCAGAAGACATCCTGGCAGAGTTTTTAACAGCCCACCGAGCGGAGGTGTTGCACGTGTATTTGGCGGAAGTGGATGAAGAAGTTTTAAGGGAAAATTTAAGAGCAGAAGGCTATGGCGACGGATTTAGTGATGGTCGACAAAAACTTCTCACCGGGCAAATTGAAAAGAAAATCAAAGCAGGAAAAACTTTAGAACAAATTGCTTTGGAGGTCGAGCAGCCCGTAGAAGAAATAAAAGACATCTACGAAAGTCTAATAGCAAAAAAACATGCTGTTTGACTGTTTTGGGGAGACTGCCGTTCAGGACTTATGTAGTCTCCCCTTGCTATTTAACAATTTCTTATTCCACGACTTCTTCCACTGTCTTTCTTGCTGCCTCGGACAGCTTATTCATCTGTACCTGCTTCAGGTAAAGCGAGGAATGGACATATCGGTTCAAGGTAATGGTTGTATTCGCATGTCCCAAAAGCTCACTAAGTGTCTTGACATCCACGCCGAGCGCTACACAGTTGCTGGCAAAGGTATGACGCAGGATGTGGTAATGAATATTGCGGATTCCGCACTGGGCCGCCACCCGCTTCATATGGTTCTGATGCGTGCGAAAATCCATGCAATGAAGGGTTCCGGTCAGCAAGTACACCTCCGGCTCTGCACGATGTTTCAAAAATAGCGGAAGCAAGAACTGTGGAATCGGGATTTCCCGCTCAGAGCACGCTGTTTTCGGCGTAGAAAGTACCAGCTCTGTCTTTCTCTTTTCGCCCAGATATCGTATTCCTTTCACGTTTCCGTCTCCCGCAAAAACACGGTAAAGAGTGTGGCGGATATGAATGCTCTGCTGCTCCAGATTGATATCCTCCCACCGGAGTGCGCAGGTTTCCCCCAGACGCAGTCCCATGTACAGGCTGCACAGCATTCCGAGTGCTTCCGGCGTTCCGACCGAAAAAAGATACACCGTCAGCTTTCTGCATTCCTCTTCGCTTAATGCCTGTTCGCTGTTATTACCCGGCTTTGATAACGGAAGAGTATTCCCGATGATATCGCTTTTTCTGCAGTTTTGCAGTGGATTCAAAACACCATATTTTTCAGAGGCAAACACCAGAATATGATGAAGCACAATAAATAAATCCGACAACGTTTTTGCGGAAAGACCACCTTTTCCGTCGCATCTGCCGTTTTGCTGCAGCTCCCGAAAAAATGCCTTAATCTCCTTCGTTGTAATCTGCCTTACCTGCCTTTCCCCAAACACCGGAAGTAAATGCTTCTCCATCTGCCTCATATACGTCATATAGGTGGAAGCCTTTACCCTCTCCTTCTGCTCCGTCTTCCACTCATTGGCGCAGTCGGAAAACAATACTTTCTCTTTATCAGAAAGTCTCTTCCTTCCATGCTCCCCGGGATTGCATAAGTAAGCCTGTCGTTTTTCTTTTGCCTCCCGATAGGTCTTTCCGTAAAAATAGCGGTATTTCCGGCATTCCCCCGGTTGCTCCACACAGGTTCTTGCCTCCCATCTCCCGTCCTTTCGTTTGTAAATGTTTTCTCCTTTTCGTGACATCGTATGACCTCCTGTTTTTTTTCTTTTAACTATACAGGAAATTCATACTTTTCTTGTCCGGATTTTATCTTATATCATATCCCTGAGGAATGAAATGGTTTGGATCATAATGGTACGTAAACTGGTAAAAATACGTTACCGGCCAGTAGTCGGCTGTACCGGCACCGGTCTCCATAAGAATATTTCCAAAATAGTCATACTCACAGAAATCTCCGGTAATCCAATACTTTCCGTCCTCATGCCTTATTGTCACATTGGACAAGATGCTGCCATCGTAATTATAAGTATTATTTAATTCCGACCAATCACAGGTCCAATCATTATAGTCCACGTACTGAGTTCTGTTTCCAAATCTGTCGTAAGACTCCCGGAATGCTAACGTTCCATCTTCAAATGTCTCAATGACAAATCCACCATCCGACGTATAGGTTACTTTTCGCTTCGTCGTGTATTTCCATTGTCCGTCACGGGTTACCGCCGTTTGTTCCGTAATCTTACCTGCCTCATTATAGGAATAGGTCACGGTTTCTCCCCCACCTGTCCAATTGCACTTTGACTTTAGCAGCCTTCCTGTAGCATCACGCTCGACAGTATAAGAAAATCCGTCATAGTCTATACTGTTAAAAGTCGGAACAAGATTTCCCCACTCGTCCACTTCCAGCTCGCTGCCGATTCGTTCGTCCAGGGACTGATGCGTTTTATACTCCGTTTCTCCATAAGATTTATAGATTCCGTTTAGTTCTCTTTGATATGCCGTAGGATAGGAATACGTATCATGCGTTAATAACTGTCCCTTTGCCATACATTCTTCGACAGAAATCCACAGTTCATCTCCACTATACAGATAGAATTTGTCATCCGTCATTTGCCCGGCACTGTTATAGGTTACTATGGCTAATCTGTACACCATGGTTCCCGGATATAATCTCGTACTGTTGTTATATGCTCCCGACATTTCATATTCGGTACGGCTTCCATCCGTGCCGTAAACATATTGATTCAGAATGCTAAATTCCTTCGGATTTGTACTAAGCGCAAGTGTTGTCTCGTCAGAATCAACATAATAACGACGATACTCCGTGACACGATTCCTTTCATCATATCGAAATTCTCGTACCTGATAAGGACCATATGTCGAAATATAGCTTTCGCCACCGGCCAAAGACAGATTATACTTCCAACTGATGTTCGCATCCCAACGTCTGATGATTCTGCTGATTCTTCCCTTTGCGTCATAGGACACACGATATAAACTCGATTGACAAAGACCGTTTTCATCTGCAGGTACATCAGAGCTTACGGAATACTCCACCCATCCTTCCGGCAATCCATCCGAATCTGCATTGATATAATTGATACCTGTTGTTGATGACGTCCATGCTCCATTCTCGTCGTAATTCTTGCGGATTTCATATTCGAGCACCATCTGGTCCGGAACCGGATGAACCCCAAGATCTCCGGACTGTATATAAACCTCTTTACTCGTGACAAATGTATGGGAACGAATATCATCGGCCTTCGCAACTAATCTGGCATCCTTCCCGCACTCGTAGATTGCATCCACAATCACCTTCATCGCACTGACAGGATCATCTGCTACCAAATACTGATCCGCCTGAGCCAGATAGCCTTCGACTTCATAACTATGTACGGGCGGAACTGCCGTCGGCGTTGGCGTTGATGTTGGCGTTGGTGACGGCGTCGGTGTTGGTGTTCCCGTTGGTGACGGCGCTGGCGTTTCCGTTGGCATCGGTGTTGGAAGTTCCATCGGTGGTTCCGTTGGCGCTGGCGTTTCCATCGGCGTTGATGTTGGGGTCGGTGCTTCCGTTGGCATCGGTGTTGGTGTTTCTGTTGGCATCGATGTTGGTATCTCTGTTGGCACTGGCGTTTCTGTCAGCATCGGCGTTGGTGTCTCCATTGGAAGTTCGGTATGTATTTCAGCAGGTTCAAGAGTCTGTGTTATCTCTTCCTTATTATTCTCCACGTTTGTTATCGCAAGGTTTTTCTCTGCCTTTTGCGCATTACATGCAGTCAGCGCAAATGTCACGAAACTGACTGCTACTATGGATAGTAGCTTTTTCATATCGATAGTCTCCTGTCTTTTTTCTTTCAGATTTTTTGATTTATTATATCACCGTCTTTCTGATGCAGTCAATCATACAGGCATAGGAATCTTTTTTTCTGGTTGGATGTATAATCCCCTGTTTTTTTCTTTTAACTATACTGGAAATACATACTTTTCTTGTCCGCCTTCATATATTTTTGTAACAGTTATTCTATCGGAGAACTATCTATGAATATGGAAGAAAATCAAGAAAAAGTCGGTCGGTTTGTCAAAATCGGGTTATTTGTCATGTCTGCAATTCTGCTTCTTGCTATCGCCGTGGAATACTTTTCGGGCGGTGCTTTAAGTGCCAAGGTAAACGGCACCTCGCTGATAGAAAGCACCCTGTCGGGCGGCTCGGACGGCTCCCTCCTTTCCGCCTCCAAAAAGCTGCCGATTTACTGTGTGAAAACGGACGAGAAAAAGGTGGCGCTGACGTTTGACGGAGCGTGGGGAAACGAAGACACCGCCACCCTTCTTGAAATCTTAGACCGTCAGAACGTCAAAGCCACTTTCTTTTTCACCGGTGGCTGGATGGAAAAATACCCGGACGACATTAAGACGATTCTGTCTAAGGGACACGAAGTCGGAAATCACAGTGAAAACCACAAGCAGATGTCCACGCTCACGAAGGAGCAGTGTAAAGAAGAGTTGCAAAAAGCACACGACAAAATCAAGACGTTAACCGGGATTGATATGACGCTGTTCCGCCCGCCGTTCGGTGACTATGACGATACGGTCATTGAAGCAGCCAACGAGCTTGGCTACCATGTGATTCAATGGGATGTCGATTCCCTTGACTGGAAAGACTACGGCAAGGAATCCATCATACATACCGTAGTCGACCACAAGCACCTTGGAAACGGTTCGATTATCCTGATGCACAACGGCGCCAAGTACACAAAGGATGCGCTGGAAGCGCTGATTATGGGGGTGCGTGAAAAAGGCTACGAATTCGTAAAAGTGTCAGAGCTCATTTATACAGAAAATTATAAGTTAGACCATGAGGGAAGACAGTACGTGGACGGCCCGGCACCGACAAAGGCACCGGCCATCCCGTCCGATAATGTGGGAACACGGTAAAACACAAGTAAAAATTCAGGACAGATACATGACTACCATGTATCTGTCCCGCCTTTATTGGTTAACTTCTTAATAATCGAAAAATCAAGGAATATGATTCAACTAATCCTCGTCCCAATAGTCCAAAGTTTCCTGAGAAGTCGTCGTTATCCCAAACAACTTATACATAAAATCTTCTCTGTCATCAAACATTTCTACGATAATTATTTTGTCTTTTTCAATCCTATAGAACAAATAATTGTGACCAACAAATAAATATCTATAATCGCATTCAATGCCATACATGGAAGCGACAGAAACTCCCTTTTCCTCAAAAGTTTCTAAGCCTCTTGCCGCATTTGTAATTTCCTTAAGTGCCTTTGCCGCAACCTTTGTTCCAAATTCAGTTGTAAGACGCACTTTTAACATCTTCAGTTTTCTTCTGACCGGCTGTGAGTACTCTAACCTCTTCAATTACTATACCCCCAGTTCTGCTTCTAAATCATCGGCAGAAACAGTTCCTTCCTCCCGAATTGAAAGCTCAGCTTCATTCAGTTTGCACATAAGCTGATAAAGTGCCTTCTGTTTATCTAACTCATCCAATTCTTTCATATCAATAATAGCGCACTGTCCATGTCCGTTTCTTGTTAAGTAAACTCTGTTGCCATATGCAACCTCATTTAAAACTGCTGTATAATTTCTCAGATCAGAAATAGGCTTAATATTTGGCATATTCATCCTCCATCCATAACAAACAAATCTCTGCTACCTAATATATTATATCGCCACTTTGCAAAGTATGCAACATATTCGCATGTATATTTACAGCATATTATTATTTCTCAACCATTAGACTTTTAGCAAAAATCCTTTTCATTTTAATACAAATGAATCTTTTGATGTCATTGCTTTTGAAAACTCAGAAAAATCCGTATGCTGCAATGCAATACCTGTTTGATTTGCATATCCAATAATCGCATATATCGCAGCATCACAATTATCACAAGATACAACAGCTTCATCAAACATAATCAAGAAGTTTTGCATAGCCTGCTTCTGCATTCTTTCATAAGACTCCATTTGTTGCATCAACTGACTTCGAAAATCTGATATCATTCTTGTTGCCTCATCATTTACATAAATAAAAGAGATGGAACAATTTGCTCCATCTCTATAAAATGCAATTATTAAGTTATTTTTGCGCTTGCGGTTTGAGCATTACTTCCTGTAGAAATACAATCATCCCCTGTAGGACAGCAATAGCAACTGCTATGATTGTTTTATTACTCATAAGCAAGTCCTCCTATCTCATAGAGTAATAATCACTTTAGATGAGTGATTATTCTATATGTAAATAATCTTTTCAGAAAATAATTTTTGAGCATATTCAAATTCCGCTTTATCATTCAAGAAATCATGCTTTGTAGCCCAAAAAGACTCCGAATCTAAAATTCCTTGTACTGCTTGGGCTGTTGTGTAATGATATAATTTTTCACCTTTACTTAATGGCTCAATTTTAATATAATCGTCTATATATTTTCCACCTTTCATTACTGCTCTCTCCTTTGGTACATATTACAAAAAGTATATCATATTTTCCATTTTTCGTACAGAATAAAAAAAACACTTAACCTTAAAAAACCTTTATTTAAGCATGTTCCAAATCCACCATCACCCTGGGGGAACGAAGACACCGCCACCCTTCTTGAAATCTTGGACCGCCAAAACGTCAAAGCCACGTTCTTTTTTACCGGCGGCTGGATGGAAAAATACCCGGACGACATTATAACCGGGATTGATATGACGCTATTCCGCCCGCCGTTTGGTGACTATGATGATACGGTCATTGAGGCAGCCAACGAGCTTGGTTACCATGTGATTCAATGGGATGTCGATTCTCTTGACTGGAAAGACTATGGAAAAGAATCCATCATACATACCGTCGTCGACCACAAGCACCTTGGAAACGGTTCGATTATCCTGATGCACAACGGTGCCAAATACACAAAGGATGCGCTGGAAGCGCTGATTATGGGAGTACGTGAAAAGGGCTACGAATTCGTAAAGGTGTCAGAACTCATTTATACAGAAAACTATAAGTTAGACCATGAGGGAAGACAGTATGTGGGCAGCCCGGCACCGACAAAGGCACCGGCCATCCCGTCCGATAATGTGGGAGTACAGTAAAACTCAACTCTGCTCTTCAGTAACTATGAGCAATAAAGCTTTTAGGAAAACACATGCAAAAAGAGCTGGCACGCCTTCATAGACTTGCTAGCTCGATTGCTTATACCATACTACTATTCACATACCACTTAATAACATTAACAAACGGCATCAGTTCATTTTGTTCATTCATGTACACTTGAATAATGTCCTCTTTCTCCATGTACATTATAGACTTATACACCGCTTCTCTAGCTTTTCTTAACTGATAAGAATTCAGATTCAATATGCCAATAGTATAATCATCTCCTACAATGCTTCCATTCGGATAATAAGAAAATTTTTCTTCACATTCCGGATATAACGGAGATACAAACTTTTCCGAATCATACTCATTACCCTTATGTAGGCCACAGGTCTTTTCTCCATGAAATCCATTGCAGGAAGCAACCAGATTAGTATAATCCAAGCTTCTTATACTATTTCTACCATCTTTCCAATGGCGAGGTTCAATATGCTCATTATGAGCGTTTTCCACATCTATTCTCGCACAGCAATACGCACATATTCCTTTTTGCTCGTTAATAAGTTCTTTCCTTAGTTGTTCTTTGTATGGGGTAAATCTCTCATCGTCATATGTCAAGCCTTTATTGTGTGCCTTCACATCAATCAACCATTCCGGCTCCGCCCCTTTTTTAATGTATATCAATGAGACTTCCCCCTTTTAATTAACATTCTGGCTGCAATAACATCCTGATGATTTTCATTAGTTCTTCTTACCAACTGCTCAATACCTTTTTCAGCTTCATCGTATTCTTTACGCTGAATATCGCTGTAAATGGAATTAATAAGCTTCTGCGTTGCTTCATTTTGCGAAGATGTACCCATAAACTCCTCCAGAATATAATTGGCATCAAAACCATCCATGCGGTCATATTCTGTGATTTCTACACCTTCGCTATCGCTGGAAAAATAAAATACCTTGTAATTATCATCTACCTCATTCAAAACAATCGGGGAATGAGTCGTTATAATAAACTGCACATTTGGAAATATTGTCCGGAGCTTTTTTAAAATATTACGTTGCCATGCCGGATGCATGTGTAATTCAATTTCATCAATTAAAACCACACCTTCACCAAGCAAAGGATTTTCCTTATTCGGATTCGCAAGGGTCAGACGTCTGGCCAAGTCACCAAACAAAGCCATCGTACATTTTTCACCATCAGACAACTGGGATACATTTAAACTGATTCCATATTTGTCCACTTTCATTTCCAGACGCGGCTTTCTTGCCACTCGCAGATTTGTACAATTTCCCAAAACAGCCATTACCGCAGTTCTAACAGCCTCCAAGGACTTATCTCGGTACTCCAATGTGTTTTGCTCAATTTTGCACTGGTTCTCGTAATCTTCCTGATTACGGTACCATTCAAAAAATGTACGAAAACTAATCTGATTTTCTATCGCCTGTTCAAACGCAGAATAAATGTCAAATTCATGATGCGTGCGGATACGCAACGGAATATCCAACACCAAACGATTTGTTCCGTAATTCACAAACACCGGAATATCATCCTGACGCTCATCAGATAAATATTTATCCTGAAAGGTTGCTGCAATCTTAGATAAGTTTTTCAAATTATGAAATCCTTTTCCGGTCTTTCGGGTCATTCCTCTATGATATTCAATTTTCTCATTATCCAACAGGAATTCTGCCTTTACACAGGCTTCTGCCTTTCCAAAAGTAATATCCTCAAGCTTCATCGGATATCTTGACTTTAATTCCTTACGGTTTACAATCTGATTGATAATATTTGCGTAAAGCAAATTTACCCCTTTGAGCACAGAGCTTTTTCCTGTTCCATTGGCACCAAATAAAATTGTACTTTTTCCATCCAAAACAAATTCGCCTTGTGATATTGCTCGGAAATCTGTAAATTCTAACCTTTCTATCTTCATGATGCCCTCCCAAAAAATCTATTTGATATGATTATACTAAATTTTAGTCACATATACAAATAAAAATCAAGAAAAATCCTTTATTCAAGACCACGTTCTTATTCCCTCCAGCAACCCGATGACGTCCGAAAGACACCCCACCTGCGCATACAAAAGCTTCTTTGTCTCCTCATCCGGCTCATCCTGGTCGGGTATCATGACCGGCAGGCAGCCTGCCCGCTTTGCAGCAAGCAGGCCTGCCGGTGAATCCTCAAGCACCATACATTCCGACAGGGCAAGCCCCAGTTCCTTTGCCGCATACAGATAAATGTCCGGCTCCGGTTTTCCCCGTTCCACCATATAGCCGCTGACGAGACGGTCAAACTCCCGCTCCAGTCCGACCGAGGTTAAATACTCTGTCGTTCTTTCGAGCGGAGAGGAGGTGGCAATCGCCGTTTTGATGCCCTTTTCTTTCAGATAAGCGAGCAGTTCACGAATTCCGGGCTTTACCTCCACACCTTCCTTTTCAATAAAGGCATTCATTAAGGCGATACGCTTCGCGCGTATCGCCTCATAATCTACCGTATCACCGAAATAGGACTGAAGCTTTGCAAGACCGGCACCGCGGTTTAAGCTTCTCATGCCGAGCGCCTGTACCCTTGTCATCGGATAACCAAACGCCTGTGCCGCTTCCTGCCAGAATCTTGTATACAGCTTTTCGGTGTCAAGCACCAGCCCGTCCATATCAAATAAGATTCCTTTAATTATAATATCCTGTTTCAACCTGCTCTCCCTGTTCCAAGGCTTCTGTCACTCTTCCGTACTTTTCTGCTGAAATCTCACGATAAAAAGCCGCATTGGCAGCCTCCATGTAAGGAACTAACCACAGAAATCCGATGCCTAAGGTAAAGACGCAGAGAATACTCCAGCCGATAAAGCTAAACTGCAGACAGAATAATCTCCACTTGTTTCCCTGCATCAGCTCCTTGGATTTTGTAATGGCTTCATTTGCCGTCATTCCCGGATTTTCCAGCAAAATGTACGGTGTCATGGCATACCGGTACGATGCAATGATTCCCGGTATCACAAAGAGCAGTGTCCATAATACAACATAGATGGTACGCAGCAGCTGCATCAGGAAACCGTCCAGCAGGCGCTTAAAGCAGGAAAACAGGTCGCCAAAGGATGCCTGCTTGTGATCCACCAGATTCAGGTTGAACTTTACATAACCGAGTGTTGCTGCTCCTCCAACTACAATCTTGACAAGAAGCACTGCTACCGCAATGGTGGCCAGAATTGCCATCAGGGAAACCAACAGCATGTAAACTTCTTTTGGAATGTCCGCTCTTGCAATCAGTTCAAGCGGATTGCTGATGCCTCCCGCAGACTGGTCCGAATTGCCGGAAGAGTTGCCGCCACCGCCTCCAACAGACGTGGTTCCCACACCAAGCAACGCTGCCACAAATCCGGTGCCGACAGCCACTCCCCAGTGTCCTGTCAAGGCTTCCCTTGCCTTTGCCCTAAAGTCTTTTGCTACTAACATGATTTTTTTCCTCCTTTATCTGCAGTCTGCTCTCTCGCAGACGCTATTCCTCAATGGAACTCCGACGATGCACCACAACGGTTTCATCCAGGCAGGCGAACACCTCGTCCACCTTTTCCCGTTTCATCTTCGGGGTAATCAGGCTAACCACCGGAACAATAATCAAACCGGCAATCATTGCAATCGCACCGGCATTAATCGGGGATGCAATAAATTTAAAGTACATATTGGATACCGTGAGCAGTACGCCGCAGGCAAAGCTTGCCCAGACCGCCGCCTTCGTAACCCCCTTCCAGTACAGACCGTACAAAAACGGTGCAAGGAAGGCTCCGGCAAGCGCGCCCCACGAAATTCCCATCAGCTGGGCAATAAAGGTCGGCGGATTTAATGCCAGTACCACACTGATTACAATAAAGAATACCAGCATGATTCTCATGCAGAACAGCTGCTTTTTCTCCGTCATATTCTTAATCAGGTTATCCTTAATCAGGTCTAACGTCAGTGTCGAACTCGAGGTCAGTACAAGCGAAGAAAGCGTTGACATGGACGCCGAAAGCACAAGCACAATGACAATCCCGACCAGAATATCCGGGAGTGTAGAAAGCATACTCGGGATAATAGCATCATAAATCACGCTGCCGTCTGTCTTGTGAATGGCAGGCGTATCAAAAAGCCGTCCGAAGCCTCCGAGGAAATAGCAGCCTCCTGAAACCACAATCGCAAATACCGTCGAAATAATTGTACCGGACTGAATCGCCTTTTCGTCCTTGATGGCATAAAACTTATGTACCATCTGCGGAAGTCCCCATGTTCCGAGCGAAGTAAGTATTACCACACCAATCAGATTTGCAAGATCCGGCCCGAAGAAGGAGGTAAAGGCTCCCTGCTGTCCGAGTGTCGGCGGAAGGTCGCTCTCTAACGTCGCCAGTTTTCCAATCGCCGCATAAAAACCACCCTGTCCGTTCAACACAGCCACAATGACTGCCACAATGCCGGCAAGCATTACGATTCCCTGAATAAAGTCATTGACAGCCGTTGCCATATAGCCGCCTAGTACAACATAAACCCCGGTGAGTGCTGCCATTGCAATGACACAGACGGCGTATGGAATATCAAACGCCATTCCGAACAGTCTGGACAGACCGTTATATACCGAAGCTGTATACGGAATCAGAAAAATGAACGAAATCGCCGATGCCGCAATGCGAAGCGCAGAAGAATCATAACGCTTTCCGAAATAATCCGGCATCGTTGCCGCTGCCAGATGCTTCGTCATAACACGGGTCCTCCTTCCGAGTACCATCCAGGCAAGCAGAGAACCGATGACTGCGTTTCCAATACCAATCCAGGTTGCTGAAATCCCATATTTGTAACCGAACTGTCCGGCATAACCGACAAATACAACCGCCGAAAAGTAAGAGGTCCCGTAAGCAAACGCCGTCAGCCACGGTCCGACGCTGCGTCCGCCGAGTACAAAATCATTCACATTGGTAGCATGCTTTCTTGTGTATACACCTACCGCCACCATAATTGCAAAAAAGAGCAACAGAAAAATAATCTTCGTTACCATAAGTCTCCCCCTGTTATTTTACCTTATTCCTTTGTTACTTTCAAGCAGCCGCTTCGCATTACCGGACAAAATATCCTCTTTTTCCTCCGCCGTAAGCGGCAGGCTCTTTATCCATGCAATTCCCTTTGCCGCATCGCTCCATGGGGAATCGGTGGCAAACAGAATCTTCTTTTTATCATGCTTTTCCACGATTTCAAGAAAACGTTCTTCGGAAATATAGTCATAAATGAATGCCGTATCGAGCCACGCATCCGTGCCTGCCAGATACTCCGACACCTCTTCCCACTGCTGCCAGCCGCCAAGATGTGCCAACACCATCTTCTTGGGTTTTAGCGCATCTAACACTTTCCGCATCTTCTCCGGCGGACAGTGTACCGGTTCCGGCATTCCGATGTCCCTTCCGGCATGCGTTACAATAATCAGCCCCAGCGCATCCGCATATTCGATGATGTTCATGAATCTGGCATCATCAATCATCACACCCTGATAATCCGGGTGAAGCTTGATGCCCGCAAAGCCCTCTGCGCAAATGGTATCCAGTTCCTTTTTATAGTCCTCACAATCCGGATGAATTCCCGCAAAGGATAATAATCTGCCCGAATAAGCTGCATTCGTTTCCTTCGCAAACTCCCGTATGCTTTCTGACTGGGATGCCTTTGTCGCAACGGGAAGAATCACTGACAAATCAACCCCGGAACGCTCCATGGAAGCTAACAGCCCGTTCCTTGTACCGTCTGTTGCCGCAGAAATTCCCGAATTTTCCTCCAGTTTCCGGATAGTCCTTGCAGCAATGGCATCGGGGAAAATGTGGGTATGAAAATCTATGACCATAAAATGACCTACCTTTCCAGATCCTTTGGGGAAATCAGCTCCACTCCCGTGCTCTCAAGCACCCCGGCTGCCTTTTCCAGATCCGCCGTCTTAATGACAATCGAAGCATCGTCACTGCCTGTCGCAAGCGCATACATATATTCAATGTTGATGCCTGCCTTACAGATTTCTGCAAGCAGCACCTGAAGCTGTCCGACCTGATGCGACAGCTTGACTGCAAGCACCGGCGTCAACATTGCCGTAAATTCTTTTGTTTTCAGCGCTTCTTTTGCCTTTTCCGCGTCAGAAACAATCATGCGGAGCAGTCCGTAATCACTGGAATCCGCCAAAGACAGCGAAATAATATTGATGTCGGCTTCCTTCAGTGCTTCCAGCACTTCGTCCAGTCTGCCGGTTCTGTTTTCAATAAATACCGATAACTGATTAATAAACATTCTCTTGCTCCTTTCCGGCTGCCTACAACAGCTTACGTCTGTCAATCACACGTACTGCCTTGCCCATACTTCGTTCAATCGTTTTTGGCTCCACCAGCTTTACCTTTACCGAAAGACCGATTGCCTGCTGGATGACATGTGCAATCTTCTGTGTCAGACGCTCTAACTCTCCAATCTGATCCGAGAAGAACTTTTCGTCCACCTCTACCTGAACCTCCAACGTATCCAAATTGTTGACACGGTCTACAATCATCATGTAATGCGGTGATGTCTCGCCCATCTCCAAAAGCGCCGCCTCCACCTGCGACGGGAATACATTGACGCCGCGGATAATTAACATATCATCCGAACGTCCTTTGAATCTGCTGATTCTTGCAAGTGTTCTGCCGCATTCGCACGGGCTGTAGCTGATGCTTGTCAAATCCTTGGTACGGTAGCGGATGAGCGGAAGTCCTTCCTTGGTAAGCGTTGTAAAGACAAGCTCACCGGTCTCTCCCTCCGGAAGCGGAAGCAGTGTTTTGGAATCCACGATTTCCGGCAGGAAATGGTCTTCATAAACATGCAGACCCTTATGGTACTGACAGTCGCAGGCAACACCCGGTCCCATCACCTCAGACAGACCGTATATATCAAAGGCATTGATATGAAGCTTTTCTTCAATCTGAAGGCGCATCTGCTCCGTCCACGGCTCTGCGCCGCAGATGGCTGCCTTCAATTTAATTTTGTCTAAGTCACCCTCCGCTTCCAGTGTTTCCGCAATATGAAGCAGATACGAAGGAGTGCAGGCAATTGCCGTTACTCCGAAGTCCTTCATCATGGTTGTGAGCTTCTTCGTATTTCCGGTAGACATCGGTACAACCGTTGCGCCCAGATGCTCTGCGCCGTAATGTGCACCGAGACCTCCGGTAAACAGTCCGTAGCCGTATGCCACCTGTATCGTGTCCTCCCTCGTCAGACCTGCCTGTGCAAAGGCTCTTGCCACACATTCGGCCCAGATGTCAATATCCTTTCTTGTGTAGCCCACGACCGTGGCTTTTCCGGTCGTTCCGCTGGAAGCATGAATCCGCACAATCTGGGACTGCGGAACCGCAAACAGTCCAAACGGGTATGTCTCCCTTAAGTCATCCTTTGTTGTGAACGGGAGCTTATGCAAATCCTCAATTCCTTTAATGTCTCCCGGCTCTACTCCGAGCGCCTGCATCTTTTTCCTGTAAAACTCTACGTTGTGGTATACCCTGTCGACTGTTTTTACCAGCCGCTTGCTCTGCAGACTCTGCAGCTCATCCCGGCTCATACATTCTTTCGCTTCATTCCAAATCATGCTTCTCACTAAAACCCCTTTCTCCTATGCTACTTCTCACCTTCATACCCAAGCAGAAATGCCTGTTTATTTAACTCCACCGTCTTCGGCGGTACAGTGCGTTCAATAACCTCCAGCCATGTTTCCCTGGAAAAGTCCATATGCTTTGCCGCAACGCCAAGCACGATAATATTAAACACTCTGGAGTTTCCGAGTCTTAACGCCTCCTCCATGGCATTGACACGATAAACACGGTGTTCTTTCTCCAGTTCCTCCAAAATCCCTTCCGGATATTCGGCTGCTCCCGTTACAACCGTAATCGGGTCGATGCGATGGTCGTTCACGACAATCACGCCGTCCTCCTTTAAAAAGTGTGCATAACGAAGCGCCTCCAGACGTTCAAATGCAATTAAAACATCTGCCTGCCCTTCCTCTACAATCGGCTCCGCCACCTTTTCCCCATAGCGTACAAACGTGACGACGCTTCCGCCGCGCTGCGCCATTCCGTGAACCTCCGACAGCTTGACATCATAGCCCGCCGCCACGGTAATTCCTCCGAGAATTCGGCTGGTAAGGAGCGTTCCCTGACCGCCGACACCAACAATCATAATATTTTTTGTCGTCTTATCCTTCACGCCGTTACACCTCCGTCTTCTCAATCGCACCAAATTTGCAGAGTCCCATGCAAAGTCCGCAGCCGTTGCACATTGTTGCATCAATGGAAATTGTTCCGTCCGCTTTCTTTGTCAGCGCCGGACAGCCCGGTCTTAAGCAGGCGCCGCACTTTTTACATTGTTCCGGAACCGGAACACATTTTGTCGTAAACTTCTGACCCTTTAATAAAACACACGGCGATTTCGTAATAATCACCGAAACCTCATCCTTTGCAACTTCCTCTTTGATTACCTTTTCCAGCGTCACAATATCAAACGCATTCACCTCTACAACATTTCGTATGCCCATTGCCTCGCACAGGCGCTTGATGTTAATTGCCGGAACCACCTCGCCCATTAACGTCTTTCCGGTTGCCGCATGGTCCTGATGTCCGGTCATTCCGGTCGTGGAGTTGTCTAAAATCATTACGGTGCCGGTTCCCTGATTGTATACCATGTTCATTAAGGAATTGACACCGGTATGCATAAAGGTAGAATCTCCGATGACCGCTACCCAGTTTTTTATGTAATCCTTTCCCTTTGCCTTTTCCATGCCGTGCAGTGTGGAAATGCTGGCACCCATGCAGACTGTGGTATCTACCACACTGAGCGGCGCCACCGCACCGAGCGTATAGCAGCCGATATCTCCTGCCGCATGGATTTTCAGCTTATTTAATACGGAATACACGCTTCTGTGCGGACAGCCCGGACATAAAATCGGCGGACGTGCCGGTACCTGCGCCGGTGCCTTCTGTTTTGTCTCTTCGTGAAGCACTGCCTTACGAATCAGATTGGCACTGTATTCGCCCTGCACTGTGAAAATCTCCTTGCCGATACACGGAATTCCCCAGGAACGCACCTGCTCCTCCACAACCGGCTCCAGCTCTTCAAATATGTACAATGTCTCTACTTTTTTTGCAAATTCCTCAATCAGCTTTCTCGGAAGCGGATGTACCAGGCCAAGCTTTAATACACTTGCCTCAGGGCATGCCTCCTTGACATACTGATATGCGATACCGCTTGCGATAAAGCCGATGCGTGTATCATTTAACTCGACCTTATTGACCGGCATGCTACAGGCATCCACTGCCATTTTCTTCAAGCGCTCTTCCACATAAATATGACGCTTTTTTGCATTCCCGGGCATCATGACAAACTTACCGACATTTCTCTCATACGGAATGTCTTCCGGTTCCTTGCGCTCCTCCAAGGAAACCGGTCCCTGCGAATGCGAAAGGCGCGTTGTTGTCCTTACAATCACCGGTGTGTCGTACTGCTCCGACAGTTCAAACGCATACTTTACAAAGTCCTTTGCCTCCTGCGAATCCGACGGCTCCAGTACGGGTACCATTGCCGCTCTTGCCACACACCGGGTATCCTGTTCATTCTGTGAAGAATACAGTCCCGGGTCGTCCGCTGCCACAAGTACAAGCCCGCCGTTGACCCCGCCATAGGAAATCGTATACAACGGGTCCGATGCCACATTCACGCCGACATGCTTCATGGATGCCATGGCGCGTACTCCGCTGATGGAAGCTCCGATGGCTACCTCCATTGCCACCTTTTCATTCGGAGACCACTCTGCATAAATCTCCGGATACTTTACGATGTTTTCACTGATTTCCGTACTCGGCGTGCCCGGATACGCAGCAGATACCTTGACACCTGCTTCGTATGCTCCTCTGGCAATCGCCTCATTTCCTAACATTATTTTTACTTCCGGCATATTGTCCTTCTCACTTTCCTTATTCTATTCCTGCAGGGAGGCAATCCCCTCCTGCTGCTTTTCCTTTTGTCAGCCCATGTTCTGGTCTGCAATCAGCTGCTTTGCTCCGTACCTCTCACGAAGCTTCGGTTTCTCGATTTTGCCCGTCGGGTTTCTCGGGATATCCGCAAAAAATACCTTGTGCGGACGTTTGTATCTCGGAAGCTTCAGACAGAATTCATATACCTCCTCTTCCGTCATCCGCATGCCTTCCTTCACCTCAATGATGGCTGCCGCAATTTCTCCGAGACGCTTATCCGGAAGTCCGATGACCGCCACATCATGAACCTTGTCATTGGTACGGATAAAGTCTTCAATCTGTACCGGATACAGGTTTTCACCACCGCTGATGATGACATCCTTCTTTCGGTCTACCAGGAAAATAAAGCCGTCCTCATCCTCCTTTGCCATATCTCCGGTAAAGAGCCAGCCGTCCGCTAACACCTCTTTTGTCGCCTTCTCATCATGATAATAACAGGTCATGACACCCGGTCCTTTCACCGCAAGCTCTCCGATGTCTCCGCGCGCTACAGGGTTCCGCTTCTCATCCACGATTTTTACTTCCCAGCCATAGCCCGCTTTTCCGATGGCACCGACTTTATGTATATTCTCCACGCCAAGATGTACGCAGCCCGGTCCGATGGACTCGGACAGACCGTAGTTGGTATCGTACTCATGGTTCGGGAAAATGGTTTTCCACTTCTTAATCAGACTCTGCGGTACCGGCTGCGCTCCGATATGCATCAGTCTCCACTGCGAAAGCTCATAATCCGAAAGCTGTATTCTGCCGCTCTCGACAGCCTCCACAATATCCTGTGCCCACGGTACCAGCAGCCAGACAATCGTGCACTTTTCCTTAGATACCGCCTCTAAAATAAATTCCGGCTTGGTACCCTTTAACAGGATTGCCTTGCCGCCCGAAATCAGACTGCCGAACCAGTGCATTTTAGCGCCAGTATGGTAAAGCGGCGGTATGCAGAGGAATACATCCTCCTTTGTCTGTCCGTGATGCTTCTGCTCTACCTCACACGAATGCACCAGACTTCTGTGCTTATGTAAAATTGCCTTCGGAAACCCGGTTGTTCCCGAAGAAAAATAAATTGCGGCATCATCGTCATCCGTAAGCGGTATCTCCGGTGAACGGCTGGAGCAGTTGGCGGAAAAGGAATTATAATCGTCCGCAAAGCTCGGACAACCCTCTCCGACGAAAATCAGCAGTCTTCCTTTGCTGATACGGTCTGCGATTTCCTCGACACGCCCGATAAATGCATCACCGAAGACAAGCACATCCGCCTCCGCAAGCTTGATACAATATTCGATTTCCTCTGATGAATATCGGAAGTTAAGCGGTACGGCAAGTGCCCCCGTCTTTAGCACTCCGAAGTAAATCGGCAGCCATTCCAGACAATTCATCATCAGAATTGCTACCTTGTCTCCCTTTTTAATTCCCCGCTGCAAAAGCAGATTGGCAAACCGGTTTGCCTTTTCATTAAATACGCTCCATGTGATTTCACGGCGATAGCTCGTTTTCGGACTCGGCTCAATAAGCTCATACTCCTTCCACGTTACTCTCCGGTCCTCTTTTATCTCCGGGTTGATTTCCACCAGACAGATATCATTTGGAAATTCTCTGGCGTTCCTTTCTAAAAACTCTGTAATCGGCATTGCTACTATCCTCATTCCTGCATTTTTGCGCATTAACGCTTTTCTCTGTTAAATCATTGTAGCATTAAATTACCAAATGGTCAACCAAAACCTCCAGGCTACTTCCAAAGTTATAGGAAATAATCGAAATTTCCTATAACTTAAAAAAGAGGCAGCTGTCGATGTCCAAAACAGCGCCTCTTTTTCAGCTTTGATACCCTTTACTTCTTTTTTACGGAATACCCGAAGGTTCCGATGGTCGCTCCAAGTTCACGGTACTCGCCGTGTGAATACGCAATCAGTTCGGCATCATTCAGATGAAATTTTCCGTTTTCATCCATGTATGCTTCCTCCACCGAAACACTGACTACCTTTGCCAAAAACATCGTATGGCTTCCGAGAAGCTTTGCCTCCGTTACCTGACATTCGATGTTGACCGGACTTTCTTTGATTCCCGGTGCCGAAATCACCTGCGACGGCTCGATGTGAAGCCCGCACTCCTTGAACTTATCCACATCCCTGCCGGAGCGCACACCGCAGTAATCCGTAGCATGTGCCAGCTGCTTTGTCGTTAGGTTGACGACAAACTCGCCCGTTTCCATGATGATATCGTGAGAGTAACGTTCCTTCCGGACAGACACCGACAGCATCGGCGGCTCGCTGCACACGGTTGCCGCCCATGCTACCGTCAGCATATTCGGCTTTTCACCCGGTCTTGCACAGCTGACCAGTACTGCCGGAAGCGGATATAGCATATTTCCCGGTTTCCAAATCTGTTTTGCCATAAGTAAACCACGCCTTTCCATTTGTTTGAACCTATTGTACTACGGAAAACAATGCTTTTCAATTTAATTCTGATTTCTGCTTTTTCCGCTTCTTGTTTCTGTTTTTCCTCTTCTCTGAATGAACTTTGCAAGCTCCACAAGCGGAATAATGAGGAGGGCAAGTACAATCGAAATTGCGTACTTCGTCAGGCTGATGTATTCAAAGCCGAAGGCGTTTCTTAAGAACGGCACGTAAATGACAAGCGTAGTTGCAAGCCACGATACTGCCATTGCGCCAAATAAGAAACGGTTCTTCGTCTTTATCCGGAAAATCGAATGCTTAAGCGAACGCATATTGAAGGAGTGGAAAATCTCCGCAAGTGACAGAGTCAAAAATGCCATCGTCATGCCGTCCGGACTGGTGACGAGCTCCCATCTGCCGGACTCCATATAATGCCCGATGACATAAGCCGCCATGGTAATGAGCGTCACCGCAAGCCCCTGCAGCGCAATATGAACGCCCATCCCTCCGGCAAAAATACCTTCTTTTGAGTTTCTCGGCGGACGTTTCATACTGTCTTCCTCCGCTTCCTCCATGCCAAGCGCCAGCGCCGGAAAGCAGTCGGTAATCAGGTTAATAAAGAGCAGATGCACCGGCTTTAAAATTGTAAAGCCAAGCAGCGTTGCAAAGAAAATCGACAGCACCTCGGACAGGTTGGAGGCAAGCAGAAACTGAATCGACTTCCGGATGTTGTCATAAATTCTTCGTCCTTCGCCTACCGCGGAAACTATTGTCGCAAAGTTATCGTCCGCAAGCACCATATCCGCCACGTTCTTTGTCACGTCGGTTCCGGTGATTCCCATGCCGATGCCGATATCTGCATTTTTGATGGAAGGCGCATCGTTAACGCCGTCACCGGTCATCGCCGTAATCATACCGAGATTCCGCCATGCATTGACGATACGCACCTTATGCTCCGGCTGTACTCTTGCATAGACCGAAAAGTCCTTCACACGCTCTTTAAATTCCTCGTCACTGATGCCATCCAGCTCCATTCCGGTAATCGCGGCACTTTCCTCCTTGATAAGCCCAAGTTCCTTTGCAATCGCCACAGCGGTATCCTTATGGTCACCCGTGATCATAATTGCACGAATACCCGCACGCTTACACTCTTCTATCGCTGCCTTTACCTCCGGGCGGACCGGGTCAATCATACCGGTCAGTCCGATAAAGCAAAGCTCCTGCTCTAAGCTCTCCGCTTCAAAGGAAGCCGGTTCTTCCTTCCATTCCCTTGACGCTGCTGCCAGCACGCGAAGCGCCTGATCCGCCATTTCCTTATTTTCAGAAAGAATTCTGTTTCTGTGTTCCTCGGTCATCTCCTGCACGGTTCCGTGATAGAGAAGCTTTGTGCAGCGTTTCAGCACCTCGTCCGGTGCGCCCTTGGTATACTGTAGGAAGCTTCCGTCCTCTTTCTTATGAACCGTGGACATCATCTTACGCATCGAATCAAACGGAGCCTCACCGATTCTCGGAGTTTCCTGCTCTAAGACATTCTTCGGAAGCCCGCACTGGTAAGCAAAGTTGACAAGCGCGCATTCCGTCGGCTCTCCGACTGCCTCGTTTTCTTCATTCAGTCTTGCATCGGAGCAGAGTGCCATCGCCTTTGCAAGCAGTTCCTTGTCTGTCCCCTGATACTTTACTACGGTCATCTTATTCTGTGTCAGTGTTCCCGTTTTATCGGAACAGATAATCTGCGCACAGCCGAGCGTCTCTACCGCAGTCAGTCTTCTTATGACGGCATTCCGCTTTGACATATTGGTAACGCCAATCGAAAGCACAATCGTGACAACCGCCGACAGTCCCTCCGGAATCGCCGCAACCGCCAGGCTGACGGCTACCAGAAAGGTATCAAGCAGGGCTTCTCCCGTAATGTCCGGATAAATACGGAAGATATCCACTGCGAAAATAACGACACAGATGAGAAGTACCAGCACACTTAATACTTTACTGAGCTGATTCAGACGTTTTTGCAACGGCGTTGCAGAATCCTCCGCTAAAGCCAGGGCATCCGCAATCTTCCCCATCTCGGTCTGCATTCCGGTTCCGGTGACTACCGCCGTGCCGCGCCCGTAGGCTACCGTACTTCCCATATATACCATATTTTTTCGGTCGCCAAGCGCCACCTTGCCGTTTTCGCTCCTCAAAGCCTCTGCCGTCTTTGTGACCGGCACGGATTCACCGGTCAACGCCGCTTCCTCCACCTTCAGACTGGCGCACTCCACCAGCCTTGCATCTGCCGGTACTGCATCACCCGCCTCCAAAACAATGATGTCGCCCGGAACAAGCTCTTCGCTTTTCACGGTACGAAGCTGTCCGCCGCGCATCACCTTTGAGGTTGCGGCCGCAATTTCCTGTAATGCCGCAATCGCTTTTTCCGCTTTGCTTTCCTGCACCATGCCGAGTATGGCATTAATGAGTACGACAGCTAAGATAATCACCACATCCGCTAAGGATTCACCCGAATATACCGCCGTAATTCCGGAAACAACTGCCGCCGCAATCAGAATGAAAGTCATCGGGTCTGCCAACTGCTTAATGAAACGTTTTAAGATGCCGTCCTTCTTTGCCTCTTTTAAGCGGTTTTTTCCGTAAGTACCAAGCCTTAGCTCTGCTTCCGGGTCAGAAAGTCCGTAATCCGTCACGCCGAACTCTCTTTTTACTGCATCACTTTCCTGCAAATAATACTCTTTCATCGTTACCTTCCTTTCTTTTGCCGGAGTACTTTATCTTTAGTATTGCCCTAAACTGTGCGGACTAAAGACCGACTGCTTCCTGCGGAGAACAAAGAGTCCGCTTGCGGACTCTCGCGCCGAGCGCGGTCGCGAAAGCGACATCTGCCTTGTACGCGCGAGTGCGCATCCTCGCGGAGCGTTTTTATCATGTAGGGAAGTTCGGAGAACTTTCCTATATGATAAAAAAAGACCTATCCGTGTTTCCACAGATAAGTCTCATCGTCATAACCACGGGCAGACTGCCCTTTGATTTCATAAAGCCAGGAGCAGTTTTTTACTGCTGCCTTGTTGTTGACTTTATGCCGCAACCGCGTCGATTACTCCCTTATGTTGCCATCATACAAAATCGCCCCGGCGCTGTCAAGGGTCCCGAACTTATTTTTACGAAATCTTTATTTCTTTTTCCGACTTATAAAATCAATTTTCCCGAAATTCCAGCACACCCGCACAATCACTCCTCTTCATTGTTTAAACCGTATACCGGTCTCGTCCGTTTTCCTTGGAGTGATACAGCTTTTCATCCGCCTGCTCTAACAATGTGTAGTACCGGGAATGTTCCGGGTCCGTGTAAGCCGCTCCGCCAATGCTTAAGCTGAATTTCGCTTCCGGATAATCCTCAAGATGCAGATTATGCGTTGCCTCTACCGCAGCCGAAAGCCGTTCTGCAAACTCCTCTTTGGTCACATCCTGAAACAGCAGAACAAATTCATCTCCTCCGTAGCGGATGATACTGTCTCCCCGTTCCGGCACAAGACAGCCCTTTAACGTTTCTGCTATCAGTGACAGTACCCTGTCGCCAAAAATATGTCCGTACTGATCGTTCACATTCTTAAAATGGTCCAAATCTACAATTGCAAGCGAATACTTCGTGTTGCGCTGATACCACTGACCGGTTTTCTGGTCTACCAGCACCGTATTGATATATTGTCTGGAATAGCACATTGTAAGCGCATCAAAATATGCCATCTGTCTGAGCTTATGACTCGTTTCTCTGATTCTTGCCCTGTTATAGAAGAACAAGGTAATCAGCAATGCCAGAATATCAATCAGGAAGAAGGAGAAAACAGCCGTCAACGGAGGAATCCATCCATCCGAAGGTGCCACAGAAAGATTCCATTCCAGATTCTGCATGGAAAAATGACAGGTCACCGGCTGCTTTGGCATCTTTTCCGACGCACTCATGGTAATATGATTACCTTCTGCATCCTCATACCACAAGTCATAGTCCACACCCATATTGGAAAGCACCTGAAGATTTGCTGTACGGATAAACTCATCATAGTCCATGGTAATGGTAATCAGCCCCCAGAACGTATTGTCGCTGTTATAAACCGGGAGCCGTACAGCCATTTCGCTGCCATCCGTTACAAATGGAGACGGATTGGTAACAACAAGCTTGCCTTCCTTATAAGAACGAATCGCATCCTCATTTTCCGGTCGGGTGGTATCCATAAAATCGAAGCCAATCAGGGATTCATTTTCCTGAAGCGGATAGGCATACTGAACAATGCCGTCCGGTGCTATCGCAATGCTTTTCAAATTCAGATTACAGTAAAGCTGTACCTCTTCATAGCAGACCGGTGCAAATTTTTCGAAGAAATCCGCACTGCCATTGTTATTGTCTAACAGGGCGCTCAATGTAAACACCCGTGCTGTCACCTTGTCAAAACAATCCCTGATGCCATTTGCTTCATTTCCGGCAATGTAGGTATAGCGTTCCTGTTTCTGCCTAAGGTCTGCTCTGGAAAATACAAGATATAGCAATGACAATAGAGTAAAAGCAATCACAAAGGTAACCATTGGCATAAACAAACGATGCCGCTTTAATCTTTTGAATGCGTTCATAAAAAATACCCCAGCCTTTCTCTTTTTACTTTGGATGACGCATCACCTTTCAGACATTGATAACTTCTCAGCCACACTTTTTCAATTTGAAAAACGACAGCTTTCTCAGCCCCCATTTTACACAGAACGCAAAGGCAATCGAACCGGCAAGTACAAGCAGTACGGTTACCACATAGGAAATCACACCGTTTCCGAACAGGGTATTCAGATGCAGCTTCTCTGCCACATGAAAAATTCCGAAATGGCACAGATAAAGTTCCATACTGATGCCACTGATAAATTTCGTCACCCGGTTGCAAAGTACCCTGCCGTTTGTGCCGATGGCATACATCAGCCACAGAGAAAAGATGCCCAGATACCAGAATCCCGCATATGCTTTCGGTGTTTCGATAAAAAAGTACGCCACCGTAACCAGAATGCATAGTGAAAGGAATACCCACCGAAATCGCGCCACAAGTCTGCCGATTTCCTCACGGTACAGATACAGTAAGCCGCCTGCGACAAAGTAAACCGCACAGTACAGGAAATTTACTTTATATTGGAAGTCTGTTACTACATGGTCGGAATCCATGAAATACAGTACACAGAATATCTGGTAAAACGCCGCAAGGACGAGCACAAACCATGCTCTTTTCTTACTTTTCAGCAAAAAACAGAAGAACGGGAACAGCATATAAAACAGAAAAATGATTCCTATCGTCCAGCCTACTCCGATGACCGACATCTCTCCGTTCGGAAGCAGCGAAAACACTAAGGTCAGATCCGCAAACGCCTCCATCAGCGTGGAGGGAGTTATGTCAAGCAGCAATTCCAAAAGTACCATCAGTGCAAAAAACGGCCATATTCTTGCGTATCGCTTTTCGTAAAACTCTGTCACGGAAATCTGATTGTTCCGCACCTTTTCATAATAGCCGCAGCACATGGAAAAACCGGAAATCATCATAAACAAAAAGACCAGATGCGTCAGGGACGGAAGGACTGTCTGATAAAGCACACCTGAAATTTCATAATGATTCAATGCCCGCACATGCATCATCAGTATTCCGACAGCCGCAAACGAACGAAGCCCGTCAATGGAATCATAATGGCGTGCCGAAGCTTCTGCGCTCCTTACTTTACTCATGTTCCGCCTCCCTTTGCTTCTTTCTGCAATGCTTGTGTTTCCTTCACTACCATACAGGAAGAAATTCCATAATACAAAAAGCAGGAAACCGCATGTTCATCGATACATTCCCCGCAAATGACAATCGGAACCGCGGGCGGGCAGGAAACCGTTGCTGCTGCCAGCACCCTGCCGATACATTCTGTGACCGGGAGTTCCTCACTGACGGAAAGGACCGCTTCTCTGACCGACATGGCTCGCTCCTGCGCATAAAACACCGGAGACTGCTTTGTAACCGGCTCTTTCCGTGGAACAGAAAGCAGCACTTTTGTGAGACGCTTAAGACCTTCTGTTCCGTTTTCCGGTGTCAGCATGAGTACAAGGAAATCCGGGTCGGCAAATTCACACTCAATGTTCTGCTCGCGCAGAAGCCCCGCAAGCTCTCTTCCCTCATAGCCATACGGTTTTGCTTTTATTGTAAGCTTTAACGGCTCACTTCCATACAATTCATAACCATGTGCTAAAAGCGTCTCTTTGGTTTTCTGCACTTTGGCACAAAAAGCAGCGAGTTTTTCTTTATAATCATCCGCCAGATAACGGTTTACCGCATCTAACGACTGTAACATCAAGTAGGACGGGCTGGTGGAACCAAACAGGGCAAGCGCCGTCTTCGCCTGTGCCGCAAACAGCTCCGGAGCAGTCTTCGCAACATGAAGATATGCCGCACCGGTCAGCGCCGGAAGCGTCTTGTGCGCCGAATCGCAGCAAAGGTCCGCACCAAGGTCCGCGGGATGCCGGGACTCCGGTAAAAATTTCAGATAAGCACCGTGCGCATTGTCCACTAAAAGCAGTACACCGTAGCTGTGACATACCTTAGCAATTTCAGAAAGCGGCAAAATCGTCCCGAGATAGTCCGGACTGGTCAGATAAACCGCCACCGGAAGTTCTGCGGCTTCGTTCAGGTACTTCTCTACCGCTGCGGCATCCAGTCCGCACGAAAGATAGCCCTCCTGCCCCTCCGGCTGCATCCAGAGCACCTCAAAATCAAGCAGTGCGGCAGCGCTAAGAAACGTCTTATGTACATTTCTTCCTGCTGCTATCCGTCCTGCCTTCCCGTTCTGTTTTGCATACAGCATCGCAAGATACAGCATGGCGCGGATGCATTGCGAGGAGCCTTCGGTCGAATAAAAGGTTTCCGACCCAAACAGAGCGCCTGCGTTTGCCTCGCTCTGCCTGATGATGCCGTCTGCCTCATACAGGCTGTCCGCACCTTCTATTTCGGTAATATCACAATCTTCCATGCCAAGCAGTGACTTTCCCTTATGCCCAGGCATGTGAAGCCTGAGTGTGTCGCTTTTTGCATACTTTTTTACAAAGTCACAAATCGGTGTTTCCATTCCAGTCGTCATGCCTTTCCAAGCCTTATCGGCTTTCACCTGCAACCCTCCCGGAGCCTTGCTCCGTCTTTCGTTGCAAACTTAATTCTTCTTTGCTCTTGCAACCGCTACCATAATGGCACATTCCATTCTCTTACGGAACAACTCACAGCCATACTTGTAAACGCCGGTCACCGAACCGGTCGAATGGTAGGCATTTGCCGCACAGCCGCCGGAGCAATAAAGCTTCGCCCAGCAGTCACGGCATTCCGGACGCGCATAAACATTACAGGACGCAAATTCCTGCTGCTTTTCCTGATTTGTCACGCCGTTCCAGATGTCACCCAGCTTAAACGCTTCTTCACCGACAAACTGGTGGCACGGATACAAATCGCCCCAAGGCGTTACTGCCATATACTCTGTTCCCGAGCCGCAGCCGGAAATGCGCTTGTAAATGCAAGGGCCTCCGGTTAAATCAATCATATAGTGATAAAACGTAAACGGCTTTCCTTCTCTGTCCCTCTCAAGCATCAGTTCTGCAAGCTTCTCATACTGGTCAAGGACAATCGGAAGGTCTTCCTTCGTCAGCTCCGAAGGGTCGCCCGGTGCACAGACTACCGGTTCCATACTCAGCTCGGTAAAGCCCAAATCAAGCATCTGCCTGATATCCTCCAGAAAATCGGGATTGGCATGCGTAAACGTGCCGCGCATATAATAGTTTTTTCCGCCTCTTGCCGCAACGAGCTTCTGAAACTTTGGTACAATCTTCTCAAAGCTTCCGTTGCCCGCATAGTCCACGCGGAAGCGGTCATGCACTTCCTTTCTTCCGTCCAGACTGAGAACAACGTTGCTCATTTCCCGGTTTGCAAAGTCAATCACATCGTCATCAATCAAAAGTCCGTTGGTTGTCAGGGTAAAGCGGAAATTCTTGTTATGCTCCTTTTCGATGCTGCGCGCATATGCTACCAGCTGCTTTACCACATCAAAATTCATCAGCGGCTCTCCGCCAAAGAAGTCTACCTCAAGATTCCTCCGGGTACCGGAATTGGCAATCAAAAAGTCTAACGCCTGCTTGCCGACTTCAAAGCTCATCACGGCACGGTCACCGTGATACTTGCCCTGACTCGCAAAACAGTACGAGCAGTTCAGGTTACAGGTATGCGCAATATGCAGACAAAGAGCCTTGACAACGCCTGCCGTCTTCTCTTTTAAATGCCCCGCCATCGGTTCAAAAGTATCCGGCGCAAACAGCTTTCCGGAGTCCTTTAGCGAAACAATCTGTTCATAGCATTCTTCCAGTTCCTCTGTCGTAATCTCCGCATTGTCCGCATATTTTTCTTTCATTGCGCGGATTACTTCGTCCCGCTTCTGTTCCTCAAACATGGCAATCATGTCATAAGCGACCTCGTCCACCACATGAACGGAGCCGGAACAGACATCCAGCACAATGTTGTAGCCGCCGAGCTTATATTGATGTATCATAAAAGTAACTCTCCTTCTTTCAAATCCTTTATCGCTAATAATACACATTCCCGTGCGTCAACTGTCATCCGTCAGTGCGCGCCCGTGGCGCGTAAACCAAAAATGCCGCCTGCTCGGCGGCATTTTTCTTTGTGCAATTACTTGTTTTCCTCTGTGTTCTCGCACTGCTGATTTGCAATACCGCAGCTGGTCTTGCATGCGGACTGGCAGGAAGTCTGGCACTCGCCGCAGCCACCGTTCTTTGCGCTTTCGCACAGGTTACGTGTTTCCATTGTTTCAATATGTCTCATGATACTAACCTCCATCGAATTATGTCTATAGATTATAACATCTTCCCGTCCTAAAATCAACCGGAGACGTAAAATTTTTCAAGGTCTTTCGGTTATTCCGTAATGGTGTACGTTCCCGCCTTCAACTGAAGTGATTTTCCCGACGGAAGTGTCACATCCGCCACTGTGTTGCACGGAATGATAAAGTGATAAACGATTTTACCGTCGTCCAGTTTCCAACCGCTTTCCACCCTGCCATACACACTGTCATAGCTTGCCTTCGCGTAGGTAAAGCTGCCGCCCGGTTTTGGTGCAATCATAAAATGGTTCTCGCCGTCCATGCGGATACCGCACATTGCTTTAAACAGCCATTCACAGACAGCTCCCTTGGAATAGTGGTTTAAGGAAGCGATGCCGTCCTGTGCCTGAGTTCCCTCCCAGGATTCCCAGATGGTGGTGGCACCGTTCTTTGTCATAAAGAGCCAGCCCGGCATTTTTTCATTTTCCAGCAATCGATAGGCTGCGTCCAAATCATATTCCTCCAGAACCGAAAGAATTAACGGTGTGGAAAGGAACCCGGTTCCGAGCCGCCAGTCGTAGTGCTCCAGTGCCTGGATCAGACGCTTTCTTGCAAAGGCAGTCTGCTCCTTATCAAGAAGTCCAAGTGCCAGTGGTCGCACCAGCTGTGCCTGACGGTCCGTATCCAGAGAAAACTTCTGTGTTTTCACCAATGCCTGATATGCCCTCTTACAGCCCTCATGATATTCCTGATACAATGCGATATCCTCTGTCTTTCCGAGCACTGTCGCAATTTCCTCCATCAGTCCCATCACATACGAGGTATAGGCTGTCGAAACCTCCGGATGAGGTTCCGCAAAATCGGTCCATTTCATTACATGCACATCCGTAGGCTCCGCCCACTCGCCATAGCTTTGTCCTCGATTGACAATATACTTTTTATCTTTTCCTTTGATTCCGAGTCTTTTCGCATACGGGCCGCCCCATTTGCCACATCTGGAAATCATAAACCCGGCATATTTTTTCATACCTTCATAATGTTCCCGCAATATGCTTTCCTCTCCGTAAAGCTTATAAAAACGGTACGGAATCAGAATGCCCGCATCCGCCCAGCCTACACTGCCGTTCATGACATTCATATAAAAATCCACACCACCCATCGGTGCAATCTGCGGCAGTTTTCCGTTCTTTTTCTGCCAGTCATACATATCGTTCAGATACTTTTTGGAAAAAGAGGCGACATCAAAAAGATATCCTGCCGTATCAAAGAAAATCTGTGCATCACCGGTCCAGCCGTGGCGCTCTCTCGTTGGGCAGTCCGTCGGAATGTCAGCAAAATTTCCTTTGGCAGACCACACGGTAGCTTCTACAAACTGATTCAAAAGCTCACCTGAACTTTCAAAAAAGCCCGTCCGCTCCATATCCGAATAAACCGCAATCGCCGTAACATCTTCCGGTCGGAACTTCACGTCTGTCTCGATAAGCACATACTGAAAGCCGAAAATGGCAAACGTTGTTTTGTAGTGGTTTTCGCCATCCCTGCAGAAGTATTCCACCTGCTGCAGCGGAGTGGTAATCTTTTTATTGGAGCACTGAATATTCTTCTGCGTAAACTCACCGTTTGCATCCAACATTTCTCCGAAACGCAGGAACACACGTTGTCCTCTTTTTGCCTGCACCGTGAATTCTACGTAGCCTGCCATGTTCTGTCCAAAATCCAGAACTGTTTTGCCGGACGGCGTCCGGATGACGGAAGGCGTAAACCGCTCATGCTCGGTAATCGGCACATTGTCCGATGCCGTCGGAAGTACGTTATGTGAGGTCACTTTTGCACATCCACTATAGCTCGGAGCCCGGTATGCTTCCACCTGTTCTCCGTCCTTGTTGTCGGCGAACCGAATCGGACCGTCGTTACTCCATTCCCAGCTTCCGTCCGTTGCAATCGTTGTTCTGCTTCCATCCTCCATCGTGAGCTCGAGCTGTGCAAACAATTTCGTTTCCGTACCATACTGGTTCTTTAATCCCCATGCACCCACACTGCCCCGGTACCAGCCGTCTGCCAACTGGAAGGTCAGCTCATTTGCTCCGTCCTGCACAAGTTCCGTTACGTCATACGTCTGATACTGCACACGTTTCCGGTAATCGGTAATCCCGGGAGCTAAAATAAAGTCTCCGATGCGTTTCCCGTTTAAGCAAGCCTCATAAACGCCGCATGCTGCTGCATACAGGCGGGCTTTTCTCACTTTCCTTACAGAAAAGTTTTTACGGAAGCAGTCCACCGGATAACGCTTTCTCTTGTCCACCTTATAATTACCGGTCATCCATTTTGCTTTCCAGTCAGAACCGGAAAGGAGCCCCAGTTCAAAACAGGCTTCCCTAGACCATTCTCCCGGCTCATCCTTCTCATCCCACAGACGAACCTGCCAAAGGACTTTACTCCGGCTCTGTAAGGCTTCTCCGGCATACCGAACACGCATTGTACTGCCGGAGCTTTTGCCGCTGTCCCAAAGCATTCTTCCTTCCTCATCCCTGCATATCACCTGATAAGCAGTCTGTGTGATGCCTTCCTCACAGTTCCATGACAGCCGCGGCATGGTAATGTCGATTCCCAGTGGCTGCCGTAAATATTCCGTTCTTAACTTAATTGCACGCATTTTCCGTTCTCCTTTCCGGACGATTGCCATGTAACACTATCCTCGCTTCAACAGCTAATCTTCCAGCTCTGCCTTCACTTTCGCACGATAAGCATCTCCTGCTTTCTGTTCCTTCTCCCACAGACGTTCTATGGCAGCTGCCTTTTTGGCTTCTTTTGCTTTTTTTACAGCCAGCTTTTCCGGACTGAGCTTTGCTGACTTCGCAGCTTGTTTATTCGCCTGCTTTTGAGCCTTGGCTTCTGCTTTCTTTTCCTCTGCCAAACGCTTTTCCTCCGCCTTTGCCTTGGCTGCGGCAGTCTTCTGGCGGTATTCCTCCGCTTTCTGCTCATAGTTCCAGCCGTTTTTGGAACACTTTGCTTTTAGCTCTGTAAGAGCAGCTGCTTCACTTTCCTCTTCCTGACGTGCCTGCTCTCTTGCGGCAGACTCCTCCGGCTCTATCCATTCCTTACCTGCCGCTTCGCATTCTGCTTTCTTGTACTTCAGAATGGCTGCCTGTTTCTGAAGAATCGTTTTTTCAACATTAAGAAAAATTAAAATCCATGCAAGAGCAATACCTGTTATTATCTCCAGTCCCAAAAACGCAAAGATAATCACATTTTTTACACTGTCAGGCTGTGTGGCAGCTACCGTCTTTCCTGCCGCATCTATGGTCGGTGCAATATATCCGGCAGAAGCAAGCATCCAGTTAAACAGACCGGTACAGATGCCACCCGTTGCCACTGCAATAATGTTATAAATGGACATTGCCGTACCGTCACAACGGATTCCCGATTTCCATTCGATATGGTCAAGCGTATCCGCAAACAACGCCATAAACACATAAGCACATGGAAGACCACCGATATTCTTGATAAACTGTCCAATCAATACAACCGTCATATTTTCCGGTTCCAGTAAACAAATCATGCCGCCAATGGCATACAGTACAAAGCCCCACATGGTAACATTCCGTTTACCGAACTTTTTTGCTAACGGCCAGACAGCAAAGATGCCGATTCCCATCGGTATTCCTCCGATGACAGAAACCATGGTCTGTGTAAAACCATCGTTATAGGTTCCAAGCACATAGTTACAGTAATAAACAAGTCCCAGATTTTTTAAGCAGCTTCCAACCGTCCATATCAGGAAATAAGCAAAAATAATCAGCACGTAGCGGTCGCTAAATACAATTTTTAACTGAGTGGAAAACGGAATTTTTCTTGCTTCCTCCCCTGCTGTTTCCTCCGTCACACGTTCCTTTGTGAAATAGTACTCAAGCACTGTAAGCGGCAGGGCAAGAATTGCCAGAACGCTCATCAAAGTAATCCACTTGGATCCATCCACGCCAATTATCGGCATGATAATCATAGGAAATATCATGGCAACCAGCATACCGGATATCATAATCGTTGCAATCTGATTAAAAACAGACAGACCGCCGCGTTGCACGGTATTGCGGGTAGACAGCGGCACCATCAGATTGTGGCTCATGTTGTAAATCGTATAAGCAAAGGAATAAAACAGGTTATAGGAAATCATTACCCACCATACCTGTACGGTTTCATTTCCCGATGGTACGGTAAACAAAAGAATTCCCGTGATACACAAAAGCGGCGCCGAAAGCAGCAGCCAAGGACGTGCCTTGCCCTGCTTTGTATGGGTACGGTCGATGATATAGCCCATAACCACATTTGTAATCGCGTCAAAAATCTTGGACGCAATCGGAAATACCATCAAGAACATACCGCCCCAGACACCGGTCAGGTTCAGAACATCGGTATAGTAAACATTCAGATAGGTTGCCAGCACGGCATTTAAGAGCAGTGCACCGCACGGTCCGAGTAAATAGCCAAGCCACTTTTCCGTTCCTGTCACGTTTTTGGATTTTACCCTGCTTTGAAACAGCTGACTTCCCAACAGATTTGTTTTTGCCATGCTATTTTTCCTCCTTTTCCTGCTTCGGCAGCTTCGGTACCTTCACCGGAGTACAGAAGCACCTGATTCCTCGAAAGAGATGACCGTTTGCAAACTCTACAAAACCGTTTGCAAAATGATACGGCATGGATTTCCCTGATGACATGGACATGGAGCGCACCGAATTGGATTCGAGAATCCGTTTCAAAAACTGTGCTCCCTTAATTTTATTATCCCGTTCCACGCCCTCCGGCAAAGCCAGAGCCTGCTTCATCTGCTTTTTTGCAACGCTTAATACCGCACCAAACAAAATCCGTCCGAGGAACGTCTGCTGTAAATCCGTAAATCTGGATTCTAACGTCACCGGAAATTTCGGAGGCAGAGCAGGTATGTTCTGCCCGCTCATTGCTTCAAAGGCTGCTTTTGTCATACTTCGGATATCCGCGTTTTGGTATGTAGCCACGGTTTCTTCAGAATACGGCGTGCTTACGTTTTCTCCCTGTAATTCCACGCACTCCGAAAGCCGTACCGTCTGACAGTCGGAACAAAGTTGGAACTCATAGCTGCCGCTTTCCAATACAAAACGCTGTTCCCTGGTGTTAAAGTATCGAAGTTCCGAAAGCGGTACGGTAATCGTTACCGTCTTTTTTTCTCCCGGCTTAAGCATCACCTTTTGATAACCGCGAAGCTCTTTTTCCGGCTTAAACACCTTGCTTTGCGGCGCTTTCACATAAAGCTGCACCACATCTGCGCCTGCACATGCTCCTGTATTTTCCACATCACAGGTCACCGTAACCGCATCCTTATCTACCATCACCTTCTTGTTATCCCATGTAAAGGAGGTATAAGACAGACCGTAGCCGAACGGATAACGTACCTTTTTCTTTGCGGTCAGATAATAACGATATCCTACATAGATGCTTTCTTTGTAGATTTCCTGCTCGGTTTTTCCGAACTCGCTTCCGAACGGAACATCCGCATAGCATACCGGCCAGGTTTCTGACAGCCGCCCGCCCGGATTTGCCTCGCCAAACAGGAGTCGAAACGTTGCCGTTCCGCCGTTTTGTCCCGGTAAAAACATATGTAAGATGGCACTTACTTTGTCTGCAAACGGCAGTTCTACCACCGAGCCTCCAAACAATACAATGACCAGCTTCTTTCCTGTTGCCGTTAGCCGCTCTATCAGTTCCAGCTGGTTTTCCGGCAGCTTCATGCTTTCCCTGTCACACCCTTCGCTTTCTACGTAGTCGGTAAGCCCCGCAAACAAGAGAATGGTGTCCGCATGTTCTGCCTTTTTCACCGCCTCCTGCACAAGCTCCGGCTGCGGTTCTGTTCTGTTTTCCGAATATCCTCTGCAATAGAGATAAGAAACCTTTCTTTCCTCAAAGGCATCCTTTGGTGTTGTCAATTTAGCCGGACAAATCATGGAGCTTCCCGCTCCCTGATAGCGCATTTTTTCAAACAGCTCGCCAACTACCAGAAGGTGTTCCGTTCCGTTTAACGGAAGAACACCGTCGTTTTTCATAAGAACTGCGGAATCCTCTGCGATTTCCGCCGCAAGCTTATGATGTGCATCCCAGTCTGCTTCCGGTGCAGCTTCTCCCGTCACATAGGTATCGACAAGTTTTAAGATATTTAAGACTGCCTGGTCAAGTACTTCCATCGGAAGCGTTCCGTCCTGTAAACCGTCCAGAATCCATCTGCGGCAGATTGTGGTATCTCCCGGCATCTCCAGATCAAGCCCTGCCCTCAGCCCTTCCGCGCGGTTACGGACAGCACCCCAGTCTGTCATCACCGCACCGTCAAAGCCCCACTCTTTTCTCAGTACTTCGGTCAGAAGCCACCGGTTTTCCGAGCAGAAGGTTCCATTAATTTTATTGTAGGCACACATCATGGTCGCCGGATGGGCCTCTTTTACAATACGCTCAAAGGATTTCAAGTAGATTTCTCTCATGGCACGCTCATCTGCAATACTGTCTCCCATGAAGCGATAGTTCTCACTGTTATTCAGTGCAAAATGCTTGACGGATACGCCCACTCCTCCCGACTGGACGCCCTCTACCTCGGCTGCTGCCATAGTACCGGAAAGCAGCGGGTCTTCCGAAAAATATTCAAAATTTCTGCCGCACAAAGGATTGCGCTTGATATTCGCTCCCGGTCCTAACAGCACATGAACGCCGTAATGTCTGCATTCTTCGGCAATTGCCCGTCCCATGCGCCTCGTATTTTCCGGATTCCAGCCGGATGCCGTTGTCACCGCCGTAGGGAAGGCCGTTGCAGGTTCACTCTGTGCAATGCCGTTATCCTGCGCTCCGGTCTGCTTTCTCAGTCCGTGCGGGCCGTCCGCCATGCACAAAGCAGGAATCCGAAGTCTCGGAATCTCATTGGTATACATAAAGTCTGTGCCGGATACTAACGCTGCCTTTTCCTCCGGCGTAAGTTTTGAGATCAGTTCTTGCAAATTCAACAAAATCGCCTCCTCAAATCTATTTCTTATTGTAATAATAGCATAATACTTTTGCCCTACGCTTGCACTTTTGTAATCAATACAGTATAATTGTACTGGATTTAGGAGGTGACCTATGAAAACCATCGACTTAAACTACATCTGTACCGTGATTGGAAATCTCTCTTCGATTCCTATCCGCCTTTATCAGGGAGAAGAGCAGATATTTTATCATTCTCTTGTTTCCCTTCCGAAGGACCCGATGCTCATCTATCAGAACGAAATCCGAAGCATAAAAACCAATGTCGGTTATTTTGTCACAACCGAATTTCTCTATTACGGCATCGTAAACTCCGGTGAAATAAAGATTATCCTTGGACCGACCTGCCAGGTATTAAGCAATGAGCAGGAACTGCGTGAGCTTGCCTTTCGTGCCGATGTTTCCCCCGAAGATACGGAAGAATTTGTTTCGGGAATGAAGAGCATTGCACGAATGCCGCTTGAGAGTGTCATGCAGATGCTCTGCACGATAAACTATATTCTAAATGAAGAAAAGCTGGAATTGAAAGACATTGCCATCTATGAAGCAGAACAGGACAGTCTGAAAAAGTTGTTGGAACAGCAACGGAATGCAAGACTTTTTTCTGCTGCCGATATGGACACCGAACTGCCTTCCGAGCTACATAACACCTACGAGGTAGAGCAGAAAATGCTGCGGATGGTACGAAAGGGTGATACCGCGGCACTCAGGGAATGGATTGCCTCGGCACCTGCTGTCCGTGGAGGTACCCTGGCCTCCGACCAGCTGCGTCAGATGAAGAATATGTTCGTAGTAACTGCAACACTGGTATCCAGAGCGGCAATTCAGGGCGGCATGGAAACAGAGGATGCTCTTTCTCTCAGTGATGCGTTTATTCAGAAATGTGAACTGCTGAATTCTCTGGACCGGATTACCAATCTTCAGTATCATATGGTTTTAGATTTTGCGGAGCACATGGAGCGGATTCGTTTCGGGAAGCAGCCGACGCAGCTTACTCTTGCGGTAACCAACTATATCCAGCACCATCTGTCTGAACCCATCAGTGCGGAGGAAATTGCAAGGTCACTGTTTATCAGCCGTCCGTATCTGTCTGCAAAGTTTAAAGAAGAAACCGGAGAGACACTGACGGATTTTATCCTGAAAGAAAAAACGGAGGAAGCCAAACGTCTCCTCCGCTATTCCGATAAAACTGCTACCGCCATCGGTTCTTATCTTGGTTTTTCTTCTCTCGGTCATTTTTCCAGGGTGTTCAAAAAGTATACCGGACGAACGCCTATGGAATATCGTGAGAAGTACGCAAACTAGCTCATCCGATTTTTCTACTCCGGCTGTTTTGAAATTGCAATACGGTCAATGTCCGGCGCATAATACGTCGGGTTTGAAATCATAATGGTGTTTTTTCCCGCCTTTAATTCAACCGTAATCTCCGCAGCCTTTGTGTGCACATAGTCACCGCTGTTTAACCCCCTCATTTCATACATCGTGTCACCGTTTACGGTCAGAATCACTTTTCTTGTCTCGCCGCTACAGTAATACAGTAGCAGCTTATAGGTTCCATCCTTCTCCACCGTTATATTGTTGAAGGTAAGTGTATTTCCAGAATAGCCGATATATCCGACCTTTCTTCCACCGGAGCAAAATGCAGAGCTCTGGGTTACCGCCGCGCCCTTTAACGTATTTTCTGCAGCCTCCGCTTCATAACAGATAAAATCGGCAAGCCCGCCGTCTTCAGCGGCTTCCACCGTTGTATCAATTACATCCTTTGTAATGAGAACCGCGGCGCCGCCGGCATATGGAAGAACCAGTTCCAGTGTATCGTTCTTTGTTACCATTGTTTCTTCCAGTAAAAGCCGCGTTCCATCCTCGCTGTCATGATAGAGATATGCATGATATTCGCCGTCTGCAAGAAAATCCAGAGATACCAAAGCAGTTCTTCCCTCTGCCGTCATTGCTCCGATATACCAGTTTTCTCCGTTTCTTCTGGCAACCGTAATATATTCTCCCGGATATCCTTCGATGAGCTTTGACTCCTCCCATGTAACCTCAAGATGATTCAAAAACGGAAGTCCGAGATAGGTCTTATAAGAAGAAGCCGCATATGCAAGATGCTGTAAGCCCGATTCATACACTACGGTCATTGCCAGACCAAAGCCATAAGTGGATTCGTTACTTCCTACCTTTGTCGCCGCCGGCGTGTAGTCCATTGAGCCACAGATGTTTCTTGTAAACGGATAGAGCAGGCAGTTTTGAATGGTCGGAAGTGCACTCCATTTGTGTGCTTCTTCTCCAAGCACTGCCTCTGTCGTTAAAATGTTAGGATAGGTTCTCGACTCACCAGCCGGTCTGACACAGCCGTGGTACAATACCATGAGCTGTTTCTCAGCACAGGTAATTGCCACCTGTTCCATTGTCTTCAGCACATTCTGCGCATCACTTTCAAAATAGTCTGTCTTAAGACCAACAACACCTGCTTCCTTCCACCCGGTAAACAGACTTTCCATCTCATCAAAATTCCTAAGGTCTCTATAATTTACCCAGACGAAAATTCCTACCCCTTTTTCTTCTGCATATTGACACAGCTCCGGCAAACGACGTTCAAAGGCTCTCCAGCCTGCATCCAGGCAGACATACTCCCAGCCGTTTTCTAACGCAAAATCAATATATTCCACATGCTTATCATAATCCTTCTGAGCTGCTTCCTCTGCCCACCAGCTCCATGCAACCTTCCCCGGCCGAATCCAGCCGGTGTCTGCAAACAGCTCCTCATCCGGTGCCGGATTTAAATCGGTAACTATTGTACTTCCACAAAATTCCTCCAAATCGTCCGAAATCACGAGCACCCTCCACGGTGTTGCAAAACCGCTCCTTGTAGTCACCTCGGTAATATCAATATGTCCCGGCGAATCCAGTTCTCCCGTTGATTCGCGCTTCGGGTCTCTGTCAAGTCCGAAAGCCCACCTGAGAGCACGTTCTCCGCTCTCGGTCTTTAATCCGCTGGAGCAATAATCACCGTTATTATTAAATACACCTGCCTCTGTAACCAGAATCCAGTATTCCTTTTCTTTCACCAGCATCGGAGTGGAAAGCTTTGCATTCAGCGCCTCCAACTGACTGCTGCTGCGTTTTACATATTCTGCCTCATAGGTTCCGTTGATGACATAGGACCAGCTGACTGCCGTTTCCGGGAAAATGATTTCAGAGCATTCCTTTGTAACCACAACCTGTTCATAACCGTCCACGGTCACGTTTTCATATTTATATGCCACACCGTCGTCAAATACGCGAAATACAAGGTCAAACGAACCGCTCTCTCCTGTCAGTGTAAAGCGCAGTTCCTTACAATAGTTTTCTGCCGTCGTGCTTCTGCCTGTCAGCAGTTCATAGGTTTCCTGTATGGTCTGTCTTGATTCGGAGCCTGCCTTTATGTCAAGACCGCTGCCAAGCTCAGCTTCTTCTAACACAAGCCCGATAGCAGAGCTCTCCACAAGGACAATGCCATCGTCCGTAACAGAATAATAGAAGCTTCCATCCGTTGCCCGCCAAAACTGAACAAGCGTTTTCTCATCCGGTGAAGTCACCCGCAGGTTTTTCACTTCACTCAGCATCTCCCCTCCCTTGTAAAAGGGCAGATTGGCCAGCGCTTCCTCCTCCGTCTCTCCGTATACAAGGTCAGCCGTATCAAAATCCCATGCATAAGCTGCTGTTTTTTCTGTTATTTCCTCTGCCGTCATGGCTTCGGTATAAATACGAAGATTGGCAAGCAGGCCCTGAAAATTCTTGGTATCGCTATACACAGAATTACCGATGGAGCTGTTGACATACTGCGTAAGTATACGCTCTCCGCCCGCATAGGTGCCGAACAGGTATTCCAAAGAAGAAGTCAGATTTCCTTCCTCCGCTGCATTCTCCTTCACATTTACCTTTTCCCCGTTGACATAAAGATTCATCTCTTTAGAAGAAACCGACAGCACAACCTCCGTCCATGTGTCTGCCGCAAACGCAGATGCCGTTCCGCTATATCTTGTCTTATGCCCTCCCGGCTCTGCATAATCTTTATCATCCCCGGAACCGCCGTTGTTGTAAGTGGCTAACGCATTGTAGGTGCCGTTAATCGTTCTGCCGCCAACATAAATCCTGATACTGCCTCCGGCAGTAATCGAAAGCTCCGGTGCATCGCGCCACTGCAAATCGCCTGCCCCATAGCCGCACAGATTCGTCTGAAACAGCTTTGCGCCGGCATCGGAATCTGTCTCCGGCTTCACAAGAAACGCCACTGTAAAACCATCCGCAGCGTCCTGCCATATATCCTTCGGCAGCTTTACATAACCGTCCTCCCCGGTCATCTTAAGGGCATTCTGTCCAAGCGTTTCGTCATAAACAATCGAAATGCCTTCTTCAAGCAGGACTGCATTGCCCTCCTTTGTGCCGGAACTCTTTATCTTAACGCCTTCCCAGGTAACAAGCTCCGGGAGGGCTTCGTAAACCGGTGTTACACTCTCCTCATCATTTTTTTGCACAGCTTCATTTTCCGTCACACTTTCCTTTTCTTTGTTTGCCTCTTCCGACAGTTGCTTTCCACATCCTGTCCCGTAGAAAACCATATCCGCCGCCAGTAAAAGAAGCAGCAGTCTTTTCGCTTTTTTTCCCCATTTCATAACGTAAGTAAACCTCCAGCCTTTTGTTTTTCTTCATAAAGTCATCTGTTGTCTTCCTGACTTCCACAATTTCAAGAATTGAATCGTCCAGCTTCTACTGAAACTTATGCAGTTCAATTCTCAAAACATGATTTTCAATCTCCTCACTTCTCCATAAATCAAACTCTTGCCATTATTTCTATGATTTTCCATATCATTCCCATTGTCTGAAACTATGTCACAATAAGTTTCTGACATCTCTTCCATGAAATAATAAAAAAAAAACCTTCAATCCGTATGAAAAATAGGCACATCATAAAAGTCTACCAAGTAAATTTCAGGCGAAAAAAGAAGTTGCATTATCTTCGGTGCCAATAACATAATCATTACACTTTATGAATCCCTTCTCAAATCAGCGGGATATATATTTCTCGCTCTTCCTATATCACTCCATGTCTTTTCTTCCATCTTTGCAATTTTAAAACAGACCCTATCTCCCACCCTAAAATCTTCATATACATTCTGCCTATAAAACAGCCAATCTGTTTTTGATTCGTACTCACCTTGCCAACCATCAATATGACCTCGAATTCTATAACATCTATATTCTCTTGGGACATTCCGTACTTCGATAATTTCCGTATGATAGTATCCGTTCATATCTGTCTTCAACGTATAATCTCCCATATCTAAAAATTTCATTGCACTCAGATAAACCTCCAGCTTTTCCATATATGTAGATGTACACTGTTTATTAACAATTCCACTTTCGCATAATTCATCATAAACCGTACTAATGTCCTCTCTACTATTCAACTTTCTCATCTGTATTCCCTTTAATGGGGTTCTATCTAATCTCCCAAAATCCACGAGTAATAAAGGATAAACTCTTTTTCCTAACCCCCACGCTGCCCCCAATTCTGCGATACAGAACTGACTTTTCAGATAATTCTCGGTAATTATAAACATTACAGCTTCACAGTCTTGTAGCTCGCTTTTTATCTTTTCGATAAAAGCATGTCCTGTTGGTAAAGCAGATGGATATGAGGTACAAAAAATATCGTCGCGCCTCACTCCCATTCCCATTTGCAGAAATTCAATAAACTTCTTTACTATTTCCTTATCTTCTACACTGTGACTAATAAATATTTTTGCCATTTTTTCTACTCCTCCATTCCAATTAGTTCCAATAACGTTTTTCTTTCAACTGCATACTCCCTAATCATTTTTTCCATTTGCATAATATATTTCTTTCGCTTTTCTTTTAACTGATTTCCTACTTCGCTTTCCAATAAGCTATTAGTTATCGGAATCCTCAACTTTCCTAAATTTTCATTATTTAGTACCCGGATTGTACTTCCAGATTGAATGCTCTCAAGAAGAGCCTTTCCCTTTTGTGAAGAAAGAAATTCAAAAAGGACATACGGATGATATCTCTTTTCATTCACACGAAGTAATGTAATGTTACCGCATATATATGCTCTAGGTGGTTTCTCCTCCACAATAGCAATTTTAAAAGAAGTTCCTTTGGAAGTAAGCAAAATATCGTTTTCATTAATTAGGAACTTCTCATCCCAGTCTTTATTTTTAGGAGTAATTCTTTTTGCACCTTCATAGTAAATACGTCCCTCCTGAATATCTTTAATATTGATATAAAATGCCTCCCCCATTCTACACAAATTCTCTTCTTCTTCCTTTTTTAATTGTACTCCTCTTACAATTTTAGCAATATTCTTAAGCTCAACACTATCATTATCACATTTTTGCTTTCCTTGTCTATCGATATAATAAATGGGCTTCAGGGAAAAATTTTCTTTATCTATTTCAGAAATATCAATGACTGAGCTCACATTTTCATAAATATGATAGTTAATATAAGCATCTTCCAAAATGTGAAATCCCTCAGCAGTAATGGAATAATAACTTCGACTGTCCCTAAAATAGTACTTACTAATATCAATAAATAGAATCTTCCCCTTCCTATCTCTTGATTTGTTTTTATTAAACAGAATCATCTCGCTTCCGGTTCTGGTATTAACATATAAGTTAGCAGGCAGTGAAATAATTGCTTCTATCCAATCCTTTTGTAAAACTTCTCTTCGTAAATTCGCTTCACTTTTTCTTACCAAAGTTCCCTGAGTGGCAATTGCAATTCCCTTCCCAGTATCGTCAATACAGTTCAGTTCCTGTATTATATAAAGCCAATCTGCATATATTTTTTTTTGCTTAATATTTCGCATCCACTTCTCATCTAGTCTATTATCCAAACTCTTATTTTTCCCACGCGGAATATCCAACAAAACTAAATCATACGTTTCTCTTTTATGTAAATTTCCTTTTAGTATGTCATCGCATACAACCATACTTTGGTAAAAACTATGAAAGTAAATTCTAATCCTGCTGATATCGCAAAGTAAAGGATCAACATCTACACCATAATAAGTAATATCATTCTCAAACTGTTTCACATATTTCCATATAGCAAGTCCCAAATTTCCTATTCCGCAGCACATATCTGCTATGCGATAAACCTTTTGGCGATTCAGCAAAATTTCAGCAACCCTCTCAATACTTCTTGGTGTTCCCGCATATATACCATTTACTTCTGATAGATAATATAGAGTTTCAATAACAAAATCCAATTTTCCCAATATTCTATTAGGGCAACTAATTCTTTCAGAAAAATACGACTCTATATTTTTAGAATATTCATTTATCATATCTCTGACTTCTATGTCGTTTTCTACTACTTCCCATTCTATTCTTTCGCTCAGCCTCACAGCCGCTTCCTTTACATCATAATCAAATGTATCCGCAAGCATATTTAAAAGCCCCAAACGCCATTCATCAATACTGCACAAGCGTTTTTCTTTTCGAATCACCTGACGATATACCATAAACGCAAAATATATCTGAAGCAAAAAGACCTGATTTACTGAAAACTTTTTATTCAATTTTTCCCATGTTGATACAATTAGTTTCTCCATCCTTCTCTCCTTCGTTTTTTATGTATACAGATACATTTATAATACGTATATAATATTACCTCTTTCACCGTTTTTTGTCAATATGTTATTGTAAGTTTATAGCTCCGATGGGCAAACTTTCTATGTACACGATTTATGAAGTTCAAAAGTTCTTTCTGATTAATGCTCAAATAAGCATATAGATTCATGTATTCCGCACTCTTACGCTACTATTCCTCCTCTACCACATCATTTCCCAATGTATTCTATAATTTCTCTTTGTCTAGAACACAAATTTCTCGTATTGTTAATGAATTTTCTTTTTTCACATAATATTCATGAATTCGGAGAACCTGACCTATTGACAAAACAGGTGCAGATGAAGATAATCAAGAGGGATTTTGAATTCCGGATTAATATCATAACAGTAGCAGGTAAAGCCCTGCAACAGGAGCAGACCATGATCGAATTTAAGCCTATTACTTTAGAAGACAAAGCAGTTTTTGAACAGTATTTATCGGAGGGAAACGAACGCGGCTGTGAGTACGCCTTTGCCAACCTATATCTGTGGGGCCGTCAAAAAGCCGCTATTCTTCATGACCATATCGTAATGTTTTCACAGTACAACCGTCGGAGTGTCTATCCGTATCCGGCCGGCTTCGGAGACAAGGAACCGGTTCTTTCTGCCATCATGGAGGATGCAAAACAGCGCGGAATTACCTGCCGAATTACCTGTCTGAGCGCGGATGACAAAAAGACTCTGGAAGAGCTTTATCCCGGAATGTTCCGTTTTCACTGTGACAGAGATGCCTTTGATTACGTTTATGCCATTGATGATCTGGCGGATTTAAAGGGTCGGAAGTACCATGGAAAACGCAATCACTTTACCCGTTTTCAGGAAAACTATCCGGATTACACTGCGGAACCGTTATCGGAAGAAAATCTGCCTCTTGTGCGGCAGATGACGGAAGAATGGTATGAGGACAGGCAGAAGGAAAACCCGGACGGCGACTATCACATGGAACACACCGCCTTAAAAAAGGCCCTTCGCCACTACCGCGAACTTGAAATGGATGGGCTTGTCCTCCTAAGGGGAAATGAGGTACTTGCCATCACCCTGGGAAGCCGGATTTCGGATACTACCTTTGATGTTCATTTTGAAAAAGCACGGTGGGATGTCGAGGGAGCCTATACCGCCATCAACTGCGAATTTTCCCGATACATCCGCGCAAACTATCCGCAGATTCAGTTTCTGAACCGCGAGGACGATATGGGAATTGAGGGACTGCGTAAGGCGAAGCAGAGTTACCATCCGCACCACATGGCGGAAAAGTACTGGGCATGCCTATTGGAGGACGGATATGAATATTGATGCACCGAAAAGAGAACAGCTTTCTGCCCTGCGTGCTCTGTGGCAGGAAGCCTTTGGCGATACGGAAGAATTTCTGGATGATTTTTATGGCGCCGCTTTTGGTTTTGACCGCTGCCGACTTATTACTTTACCGGATGGCAGCATCGCTTGTGCGCTGTACTGGTTCGACTGTCTGTACAGGGACCGCCGCGTGGCTTATCTGTATGCGGTAGCAACCGCAAAAGCCCACCGTGGGCAAGGCTACTGTCATCGGCTGATGTCGGACACTCACCGCCATTTAGCGGCACTCGGCTACGAGGGTGCAATTTTAGTGCCGGGAAGTAAGCAGCTTTTCACGTTCTATGAAAGCATGGGGTATCAGACCTGCTGTCAGCTTCGGGAATTTCGCTGCACCGCCGCGCCGGATGCAATTCCGGTTCGTGCTATTGACAAAACGGAATACGCAGGATTAAGAAGAGAATTTCTGCCGCAGGGCAGTGTCCTTCAGGAACAGGAGAATCTGGATTTTTTACAGACTCAGGCGGACTTCTATACCGGTCCGGGCTTTCTGCTTACAGCCTGCAAAAGCGAAACTGCTCTTTTGGGCGTGGAACTGTTAGGCGATACCACACTCGCTCCTGCCATTGTCGCTGCTCTTGGTTATTCCGAAGGACGTTTTCGCACTCCCGGGGCAGGTATACCCTTTGCCATGTACCGCCCACTTAGGGCAAACACACTTCCTGCACCGGAGTACTTCGGGCTGGCATTCGACTAAAGGAAATCGCATTAATTCAATTCATACACAATATAATCATGCGAATACTCGTATCCCAGTTTTTCTGCCAAATGCACAGAAGTGATATTCTGGGCATCCCAGCTTGGATAAAGATTTTCTTTTAAGCATTCCAGAATCAAAGCCGCACAGGCTGCCGTAGCCAGATGCTTCCTTCGTTCACTTTCTATCGTATCTACTTCAATTTCTATCCCCTGCGCGTATCTGGTATAAGAAGATGCCCCCGATACGATGCGGCCTTCTTTCAGGACCACCATCCCCAGTCCGTCTTTCAGGTATTTCTCTTTGCTCTCAAATGAAGAAACAAAATCTTCCGTCGCGGCATCGGAGCGGCACTTGTCATATAATTCCCCATCTATTCTCCGAAGTTCATATCCGCATGGAAGCGCATTTTTCATTTCCTGAAGCTTTTTTATATCAAATTTTGTATCCTTCTTTATCGCATACCGTGTTGCCTTTCTGGCCTCCGGAAAGCACTCTTCTATCAGGTTTGCCCACGCTTCGTTTTGCGGCGTCATAATAACAAAACCATCCGGTTTCTTTATCACCAGTTCTTTTTCCGGTACTCCTGCATAAAAAGCAAAACATCCGACATAGGCACAGGCTGACTTCGGATGTTTGGTATCGGTAACAAACACCTTCCCCATTACCTTTTGCAGGCAGGAGGTAATCAATGTCTCTTCCCAGCCGTCAAAGATGGCTTCCGCTTTCTTTGTGTCTGCCAATTCGAATATCATGATAATCCTCCCTTGTTTTCCGAAGGAAAATGCGAGCTGCGTTGTGCGAGCAGAGTTTTTTCCTCCACTAATTGTTACGTATTTTTTGCAGAATAGATGATATCTTAACTGTACAATCTGCTTTTCTATTTTTCACAGTTCTCCACGAATCTGAAAGTGGAAAATAGAGATTGTCCTTAACTTTAGCTCCCAAATCCCATTGTCCGTTCTCCTCTTTGTTTTCTTCCAGCCATTCCACTACAAAGCCAAGTTTTTCTCTCGCCAGTTTATAACCGGACAGAATATCAATCGCTGATAAATAGCGGCTTGTTTCTATTGATTGAAAGTCTTTCGGCAATTCACGGATTGGCTTTCCATAAACATAATAAATTCCTTTTTCGTGATGAATGACATAATCCAACATACGGCTTTCTGTTTCTTCTGTCAAAAGTCCCTGCAATAAATTCATCTCGTAAAACGTTACAAAATCAACTTCTCCCGTGTCCTTGTCATAGGTGCCATTTGCAAATTTCTCTTCTATCATAGCTACCCAATACCCGGCACATTCTAACGCAGTTTCATTCTCCGGCTCAAATATTCTTACCCAGGTTGACAGCATTAGCCTGGTAAACAAATCCCAATCTCTTGTTTTTTCCCGGTAATTATCAATTTTTCTTTCTCCCTTTAAACAAGCTGTCATACAATCTACTGCTTTTCGGATAGGCTCATCATTTATCGTAAACCCTAACAGTTTCAGACGGCGCAATGCCTGCTCTGTGGTTAACGGCTTTTTATTGTTTGGTACGGATAGGGAATGAAACTCATCCCCCCATGTACCGTCAGCATTTTGTAATGCTATAATTTGTTGTGCTATTTTCCCGTTTTTATAATCCATAGCAACACCCCTACAGTTTCCTGTTTTATCCCTTTATCTCTTTATCTCTTTTATCATCGTATATTCATTGAGTAATGTACCATCCTTTAATCGAATCGCATTTGGATGAACTCCTGTGATTCGGAATCCCATTTTCTCATATAGATGACGGGCCCTTACGTTTCCTTCCACAAATTCCAGTTCCATCTGCAGAATATCCTTGTTACTTTCGGCAATATGAATCATTTCCTGAAACATTCTGGTACCGATTCCCTGATTCCAGAATTCACTTACCAGAGCAATTGCCACACTGGCACGGTGTTTGGTTTTCAAGCCTTTCTTCATCATAATCTGACAGTTGCCTGCAACTTTTCCGTCTACCACACACACAAGCATCGCCTCGTTATCCGACGCATTTACCCGGTCAAAGAGTGCTTTTTCTCCTTCCGGTGTATATTTACTGCATTCCTCCGGATAACGCAAAATAAACTCCGTCTCTCCGGCTGAAACATATAAATACTCTAACATTCCTTCAATATCCTCATCTTTTGGACTGCGTAATACTGCCTTCCGACCATCTTTTAAATTAAACCAGATATCATTTACAAGCATACTTTTTCCTCCCTTAACTACTATATAATCTCTCGGAATCTCTAAGCCAGCAATTTCAAGGCTTTCAGATTCCTTTTT
>JBJENV010000069.1:0-12732 GCA_051880375.1 Lachnospiraceae bacterium | reverse complement strand
TGGAAGAGGATAAAAAGATGGAAGGTTCTCTTCGCCCACAGCGTCTTTCGGAATATATCGGACAGGCAAAGGCGAAGGAAAACCTAAAAATATATATTGAAGCGGCAAAGGCGAGAGGAGAATCGTTAGACCACGTTTTGTTTTTTGGACCTCCCGGGCTTGGAAAGACAACGCTTGCCGGTGTGATTGCAAATGAGATGGGCGTCAATTTAAAGGTGACAGCAGGACCGGCCATTGAGAAGCCGGGGGATATGGCGGCGATTTTAAACAACCTGCAGGAGGGCGACGTACTGTTTATTGATGAAATCCATCGCTTAAACCGTCAGGTGGAAGAACTGCTTTATCCGGCAATGGAGGACTTTGTCATTGATATCGTCATCGGAAAAGGAGCAACCGCAAAATCCATCCGCTTAGACCTGCCTAAGTTTACGTTAGTCGGTGCTACGACAAGGGCAGGAATGTTGACGGCACCGCTCAGAGACCGCTTTGGTGTGGTCAACCGTTTGGAATTTTACACAGTCGAGGAACTGACAGAAATTATTCTTCGCTCTGCGAAGGTTTTGCATGTAGAAATTACACCGGAGGGAGCCGTGGAGCTTGCAAAACGATCACGCGGTACACCAAGACTTGCAAACCGTCTGTTGAAACGTGTCCGTGATTTTGCGCAGATACAGTACGATAATTGTATTACAAAGGAAGTAGCGGATACGGCGTTGAACTTTTTAGAGGTCGACAAGCTGGGACTGGATCACATCGACCGTGAAATAATAAAGGCAATGATAGAGCGTTTTCACGGCGGGCCGGTCGGTATTGAAGCAGTGGCAACGACCATCGGAGAAGATGCAGGTACTGTAGAGGAAGTGTACGAGCCGTTTTTGGTACAGAACGGTCTGATAGTAAGAACACCACGAGGCAGAGTCGTATCTGATTTAGGATACAGCCATTTCGGACTACCGCTGCCGCAGAAAAAGGAGTAAACCTATGAACAAGCGAAATGATGTAGAGGTTATCATCAACGGAAAACAATATAACATGGGGGGCTATGAGAGTGAGGAATACTTACAGAAGGTAGCTTCCTATCTCAATGCAAAGTATGCGGAGTTCAAAAAACAGGAGTCCTATCTAAAGCTGGAACCGGATGTGCGAAACGTCCTGATGCAGATTAATCTTGCCGACGATTATTTCAAGGCAAAAAAGGGACAGGAGGAAACAGCGGCAGATTCCGAGGATAAGAGCAGGGAGATTGCCGATTTAAGGAGAGAACTGATTACGCTGCAGACGAAGTTAGAAGCTGTGGAGCTTGAGGGAAAGACATTGCGGGAAGAAAATCTGGAGCTTCAGAAAAAGCTGATTCGTCTGGAAACAGAGCTGGAAGAGGGTAAAAAGCATTCATGAAACAAAGAAAACCGGAAATATTAGCGCCTGCCGGTTCGGTTGAAAGTCTGCGTGCTGCGGTCGCCGCAGGAGCAGATGCGGTTTATATCGGAGGAAGCCGGTTCGGTGCAAGGGCGTATGCGGAAAGCACGCAGAATGACTCATTGCTTGCTGCGATTGATTATGCACACCTGAAGAACCGCAGAGTTTATCTGACGGTTAATACACTCTTAAAGGAGCAGGAACTGTCAGAGGAATTATATGATTATATACGTGTCTATTATGAGGGCGGCGTAGATGCCGTAATTGTGCAGGATGTGGGTGTCCTGCATTTTCTTGCTGCGCATTTTCCGAAACTTCCGATACATGCGAGCACGCAGATGACGCTTGTATCCGGTGACGGCGTTTCCATGCTCTCCGGCTATCCGGTCACAAGAGTTGTTCCGGCAAGAGAACTGTCGCTTGCAGAGGTACGACAGTTAAGAGAAAGTACCGCACTGGAACTGGAAACGTTTGTGCATGGCGCGCTCTGCTATTGCTATTCGGGACAGTGTTTATTCAGCAGTATGATTGGAGGCAGAAGCGGAAACCGCGGGCGTTGTGCACAGCCGTGCCGAATGCCGTATACACTGTCTGAAAGCGGTGAAAAGGTGTGTGAAACGGCATATCTGCTCAGCCCGAAGGATATGTGTACCCTGGATAAGATTCCACAGCTCGTTTTGGCGGGAATTGATTCGTTTAAAATAGAAGGAAGGATGAAACGCCCGGAATATACCGCAGGAGTGACGGCAGCATATCGCAAGCTGACGGATTTGTACTTTGAATACGGGGAACAGGAATTTGACAGGTATCTGAAAAAACATCCTCAGATACTGACTGAGCAGTTGGAGCATGTCAGTGACCTGTACAACCGTGGCGGTTTTACGGACGGTTATTATTTCCATTATCACGGGCCGGACATGATGTCGATGGAGCGTCCGAATCACAGCGGACTGCTTGTTGGAGAGGTTGTATCGACAAAAGGCGGAAAAGCCGGCATCCGTCTGGACATTGAGGCAGAACCGCAGGATGTGTTGGAAATCCGTGCGGAAAAGGAAACCTACGAGTTTACGGTTGGCAAGGCAGGGCTGGAACAGAAGGGGTTCTATGAGACAAATGTAAAAAGAGGGTTTCCTCTTACCAAAGGGCTTCCGGTCTATCGTACAAAAAACGAAAGCCTGCTGAAGCTGCTGAAGGAGAATTATTCAGAACGGACGTTTCAGTCTAAGGTAAACGGTGTGTTTACGGCATTTTCGGGCAAACCGGCAAGTCTTACCGTATCAATAGCGGCAAAGGAGTGCGGCAGTATCCTGCCGCGAAAGGATGATACGATGAGGACGGTTACCGTGACGGTAAAAGGGGATGTTGTGACCGAAGCAAAGAACCAGCCGGTGACAAAAGAAAAAATCGAAGAACAGTTAAAAAAGACCGGTGAGAGTGATTTTTCCTTTGAAAGCTTATCGGTACAGGCAGGGGATAACATCTTTTTGCCAATGGGAAAAATTAAGGAGCTTCGAAGAGAAGCGTTTGCAAGACTGGCAGAGGAGATATTAAGCGGTTATAAGAGAAAGTTGCCTGAAAAAACTGTCGCTGTGTGCCACGCGGCAGTTTCTTCGGAAATGCCGCAGAATGCATCCGCCTGTATACCGGAGTTGATTTGTCTTGTTTCGGAAAGAGCGCAGTGGAAAGCTGTTATGGATGTTTTAGAGGTTTCGACGGTTTATCTCGATTTGCAAAATGAACCGCTTTCGGAACAGCTTACGCTTGCCAGACAGACCGAAGCAGGTGGAAAAAAAGCATTTCTTGTATTTCCTCATATTTTCCGGCAAAAGGAGCGCGTAAGATATGAGCAGGCGGAAGAGCTTTTTTCGAAGGGCGGATTCTCCGGAGTTCTTGTAAAGTCGCTGGAAGAGCTTGCATTTTTGAAGGAGCAGTCCTGGGCAGAGCACATGGAAATCCGTTTGAATTATAATTTGTATGTTTACAACAGCGAAGCAAAGCGTTTCTTTAGGGAGCAGGGATATTCTCGTTTTACGGCTCCGGTGGAATTAAATTCAGAAGAACTGGAAACGCTTGGAGTAGAGGACTGTGACTTGCTTGTCTATGGAAGACTGCCGTTAATGGTATCGACGCAGTGTGTCCGGGACAATGTACTTGTCTGCAGACAGGGAAAGGTGACCGACGGACTGGTACTGACCGACCGTGTCGGGGCAGCCTTTCCGGTACGTCAGATTTGCACATCATGCTATAATATCATTTATAACAGTGTCTGCCTGTCTTTCATCGGCTTCACAGAGGAAATGAAGCGGATGTATCCGAAGGCGTTCCGGCTTGATTTTACGTTGGAGCCGGAGGAAGAAGTAAAGCGGGTACTTAAGGCTTTTCGAAACGGGGAAACGCTTTCTTCTACGTTGGAAGAGGTTTACACAAAAGGACATTGGAAACGGGGAATTTTGTAATGACACTTTGGATCACTGCCTGTTCAGGCTATATTATATTGATACTGATGGCTGTTTATACAATAGCTGCGTTTTCTGCTATGTGGGCCCGCCGAAGAGAGGCGGGCTTTGTCCTTTGCATGGAAATCTGTCGCTTTTTGCTGCATGGAACGGGATATCTCGCACTTTTTCTGCAGACGCGGGATTGGAGACTGGTTCCGTTTTACTTATTTCAGACAGCATTTTTTCTGCTGTCCGGTATTTTACAGAGACGTTGTTACAAAAACAGTTCGAGATTATTGTTTGAAAACATGCTCCTTTTGCTTTCTGTCGGTTTTGTCATGCTGACAAGGCTCTCCTTTGACAAGGCTGCGAGGCAGTTTGTGTTTGCGGTTGCGGCAATGGGAGTCTGTCTTTGTCTGCCGTTTCTGCTTGAAAAATTTAAGTTTCTCTCAAAACTCGGATGGCTCTATGCTGCAGGCGGGCTTGCGCTGCTTTTGCTTGTACTGTTAAACGGAATTTCAATTTTCGGAGCGAAAAACTGGCTCTCAATTAAAGGAATCGTGTTTCAACCTTCGGAGTTTGTCAAGCTGCTCTATCTGCTCGCACTCTCGGCACTGCTTTCTGAATGGAAGTTTAGAACAAAAAGAAAGGAAAATCAGGGCAGACAGGATTTTTTGCATCTTCTGATTATCAGCATAGTGGCTGCATTACATGTCAGTTTACTGGCGATTTCCAACGATTTCGGCGGCGCCCTGATTTTCTTTGTGCTTTATCTGGTAATGATTTTTGTCATAAGCGGAAATAAGCTGTTTCCGACGGTTGCGGGTGTCATGGCCGTCTTTGCCGTGCAGCTTGTGTATCAATATTCCGGGCATGTAAAAGACAGGGTGCTGGCATGGAGCAATCCGTTTTCCTGTATTGATAAGGAAGGCTATCAGATTGCGCATTCGCTGTTTGCCATCGGGAGCGGCGGCTGGTTCGGAACGGGACTTAAAAAGGGAATGCCGGAAAAAATACCGGTTGTGACAAGCGACTTTATTTTTTCGGCGATTTCAGAGGAGTTTGGCGCGGTATTCGCGGCACTTCTTCTGTGTATTTATATCAACTGCATTATCTGGATGCTGCGGCTGGCATTGGAACAGAAGGAAAAGTTTGCGTTTTCTGTGACGGCAGGTGCGGCGGCGTTATTCGGATTTCAGACATTCTTAAATGTCGGCGGCGTGATTAAGATGATTCCGTCAACAGGTGTTACGCTGCCACTCATCAGCTATGGCGGGAGTTCGCTCATCAGTATGCTGCTTTTGCTTCAGGGGACGCAGGCAATGCAGGGAGTGCAGGAAGAGGCAGCGGAGAATGAAACGGAAGAAGGAAAGACGAAGAAAAAACCGGTTGTATGGAAACGTGAGGATAAGGAGCGGTGTAAAAAACGTATGACAGGCGTCTGCGCGGGCCTCATTCTGACGCTTTGTATTACCGTGGCATATTTCCTGGGAGTGACGGTAGAAAATGCGGAGGAGGTATTTTTTAACGACTACAATCCGAGGGTAAAGGCACTGGAGCAGAAGATGCTTCGTGGAAAAATTCTGACACTTGACGGAGAAATTCTGGCGCAGAGTGTTCCGGGAGAGGACGGAATCATTTACCGTGTGTATCCGTACGGAGAGGCGGCTGTCTTTCTGACCGGACGAGTTAAGAACGGAGAGACCGGGCTGGAAAAGACAGAGAAGGAAACGCTGCTTACGGCGGAACTCCCGTTTTGGAAACGGTTTTTAAAGGAAGCGACCGGAGAACTCCTGGAAGGAAACCGAATAGTAACCACGATTGATTCGAAACTGCAAAAGACAGCATATCAGGTACTGGAAGGGCAGAAGGGTGCGGTTTGTGTACTGGAGGTTCAGACGGGAAGACTGCTCGCTATGGCATCATCGCCTGCTTACAATCCGAATGAAATTTCCGAAATGTGGGACAACCTGCTTCTGTCGGAGGACGCGCCGTTTTTAAACCGGGTGTTGGGCGGACTGTATCCGCCTGGCTCGGTTTTTAAGATTGTAACAACGCTTGCTTTTCTTAAGGAGCATACAGCGGAGGAATTCAGTTATACCTGTACGGGAAGCATTACAGTCGGAAATGTGACGATGCACTGTTATGACGGAAAGGCGCACGGAACGCAGTCCCTGAAAAAAGCATTCGCAAATTCGTGCAATAGTGCATACGCTTATATGAGCAGCCTGATTTCGCCGGAGGTGTTTCTGAAAACGGCAACAGAACTTGGCTTCGGCACGGTTTTTGAGGGAACGCTTCCGTATTCGGCAGGAAGCTTTTCCTATGAAAGCAGTATGGAAAATGCACTGATCGCGCAGACTGCGTTCGGACAGGGGAAAACACTTGTGTCACCGTTTCAGAATCTTTTGCTTACGGCGGCTGTTGCAGGTGGCGGCACGCTTGTCCTGCCGTATGAGATAGAGCAGGTGGTATCCATGGATGATGTGATTCTGAAAACAGGAGCTTCACCGGGGACGCTGCAGCTGATGAGCAGAGAGGAAGCAAGGTTTTTAACCGAATGCATGACAGAGGCTTCCGAAAAGTATATGACGGAATGGAAGGCAGAAGGGATTACCGTGGCAGGAAAAACAGGTTCAGCGGAAATTAGCAAGGAGTCTCCGGCACATGCGTGGTATGTCTGCTTTGCGCCGGCAGAAGCTCCGGAAATTGCAATTTGCGTCCTGATAGAGCAGGCCGGAACCGGAGGAAGGTATGCAGTGCCTGCGGCAAAGGAACTGTTGTCGGTATACTTTCATAAAAGTGATGTTTCTGAATAAGACAATAGAACCAAAGGTTGAAAAGTGGTTGCAATGTATCTCTAAATGATGTATACTAGAATGCAGTTGTTGAAGACACACCACATAACGGAGGCATTGCGATGATAGAAGCAACGAGCTGTGGCGGTGTAGTTATATTCAGAGGGAAGATTTTATTGTTATATAAGAATTACAAGAACAAGTACGAAGGCTGGGTGCTTCCGAAGGGCACGGTAGAAGAGGGCGAGGAATACAAAGAAACCGCTATCCGTGAAGTGAAAGAAGAAACCGGAGCCGATGCGTCGATTATTAAGTATGTCGGCAAAAGCCAGTATACATTTAATACGCCGCAGGACATTGTGCAGAAGGATGTTCACTGGTACTTGATGATGTCTGACAGCTATTATAGCAAACCGCAACGCGAAGAATATTTTATGGACTCCGGATATTACAAATTTCATGAAGCCTATCACATGCTGAAATTTGCAAACGAAAAGCAGATTTTAGAGAAGGCATACAACGAGTATGTGGACTTGAAGAAAAGTAATCTCTGGGGCAACAGAAAGTACTTTTAAAAAACCAAAGAAGGCAGGGGATGCAAATGCATTCCCTGTTTTTGTTTGGCCTCCAATGCATAATTTTTTCTCTTTTGCAAATATTAAGAAAAAAGAAAAAGAGGTGCCCTTATGGAGGAAGATACAAAGCAGCTGCTGACAGAATGCAACCTTGGCTGCAAAATGGCAATCCGCAGCATGGACCAGATATTGGAATACGTGGAAAACGAAAAGCTGAAAACGCTGATAACAGAAAGCAAGAAGCAGCATGTACAGTTAGAACGGGAAAGCTCGGAACTGCTAGGAAAGTATGAAGGCGGGGAAAAGGAACCGAGTACTGCAGTTTCGGCAATGTCATGGATGGGAACCGAACTGAAGCTGATGTGGAAAGGAGACAGTCACAAGATTGCAAAAATTCTGATGGATGGCTGTAATATGGGGATTCAATCGGTCAGTGAGTACGAAAACAAGTATGCTGACGCAGCTAAGGAAAGTAAAGAACTTGCGAAAAAACTGGTAAAGGAAGAAGAGAGTCTGATGAAGAAACTGAAGGAATTTTTATAAAAGAAAACCGGATACAAAGAAGGCTGCCATAAAACATACGGCAGCCTTCTGTTATAATCAAAGACAAATCAGTCTTCGGCAACCTGCGTCAGATTGTGGCGTGGATTTTGCTTCACGATAGCAGAAGCACGGGTAAGCTCCGTCATAACGGTTGCTTCAAACTGCCCGTCAAATTCGCAGAGCTTTGCCATCAAGGCGCCTTGTGTGGAGGCCACATACTTTGTAGGAAGCCGGTTGAGTGCATAGGAGGCGATATCAAGACGACACTGCGGACATTTACAGCAATCCAGACTGTCAATCATTTGATCCAGTGTAAGGATGACATAGTCTTCCGTTAAGTTTCTAAGTATGAGTTGCATTACAGTACCCTCCTCGTAATCCCCGATTTGCTATCTATAATGTATCATTATCCGGCGTGTTTGTCAAAGAAAAAAAGCGCTCTCGGAATTTATATTGACAAATTAGATAAAAGGCACTTATAATATGATTTATAACTACATCGAGGTGATATGATGCAGAAACCTAAAACAAGTGAAGCACAGCGAAGAGCAGTTGCAAATTATCAAGAAAAGGTAGACCGTGTAAATTGCCGATTTCCAAAGGGAACAAAACAGAGGATAGAAGCAACAGGAAGCACAATAAATGCTTTTATCATTATGGCGGTAGAAAAAGAACTGGAACGGATAGAAGAATCGGAGCAGATGTCAACAGAGCCTGTGCAAGACTTTTCAGACGTGCCGTTTATGAATTAAAAGGAGGTCTACAAAATGCCGGAGATAAGTAGATTTTATGGAATAGTTATTAAAATGTTTTTCAAGCCGAAAGAACATGAGCCAAGCCATATACACGCTTTGTACGGTGAGCATATCGGAATTTTCGACCTGCGGACAATGGAAATGACCGAAGGAGATTTACCAAAGAAAGCGCAAGAACTTGTAAAAGAGTGGATGAATCAAAACCAGAAAGAACTTCTTGAAATGTGGGAAAGTCAGAATTTGAAGAAATTACCGCCATTATAGGCGGTTTCTTCTGATGTTTGGAGGTGTTTTAATGATACCGAGAATAAAGAGCGTAAAGCCACTAAAGGGCTACTTTTTGCACGTTGTTTTTGATGACGGCAAAGACTGTATTTATGATGTGAATGATGATATAGATACAATAAAAGGATATGAAGATTTAAGAAGTATAAACGGATTATTTGAACAGGTACAACTTGACGAAAGCCGTACTTGTGTTTACTGGAATGATTTTATAGACCTTCCGAGCGATGCAATTTATGAAAATGCTTCAGTTCCGTATGAAACTGTAAATTTGGATTAACAAGATAGCCGCCAGAAATGGCGGTTTTCTTTTACGTATTTAGTAAATGTAAACAATAACTCAGTTTCTGCATACATTAACTCGGTTTCTGTATACAGTTTGAAAGAAAAGAAAGAACCAAATGCGATATCGACTATGAGAATTGCGTCATAACGATATGCAGATATGAGAAGTACAACCGAGAGAAAATCAAGAATGCAAAAAGTATTCATGCGATAAGACGTACACTAAATTCAAACCTCAGGTGCAATGGAGTTTCAGCAACAGTAGCAGCATCTTTACTTGGACATACGGAAAAGGTTAATGAGCAGAACTATACTTACGATGTATCAAGCATGGATTACAAAAGCGAGATTATTTCTAAAAACAATAAAAGTACTGCAGAATTGGGTTCGGAACTGGTTTTTCAAAAAAAGTAATCAAGGGTAATCAAACTTTTTTGACATGAAAAAACCGCAAATCCAGTAAAATCAATGGTTTGCGGTACAAAAAAGAATGCTGGTGGCGGGACTTGAACCCGCACGAAGTTGCCCTCGGCAGATTTTGAGTCTGCTGCGTCTGCCATTCCGCCACACCAGCAACGTAATATATTCTACCATATTCGATTCCAATTTGCAAGAGTCCAGTTATATTTTTTTCGAACCCGAATCTTTCAGCTTAGCCGATTACATATTTTGATTGTCGTTTTGATTTTATGTTTTTCGTGGAAAGTTCTAGACTTTCGGGGTGTCTATGTGATAAAATTAATTCTATCTATGTGCGTTAGGATGAGAGGAAAAATAACCATGAAGCGATACTATGGAAAACTGATTCGAAAAGGAATTCTTTATCTGGCAGGAATGCTGCTTTGTTTTCTTATATTAAAAGCATTGCTGTGGGGACGCTGGAACTTAAAAGGCGAGGCGTCCGGAACGATTCCGCGCATTGATTTTACATGGGAAGAGGCAAATGCGGACGGCAGTCTGACGGAGAAGGAGATCGCAGAGTACTTTGCACCTTAAATTGACGCGGCAGTCAATGTACTGATTTCGGAAAGCGGAAAGGGCGACTTCCTTACGGCAGTAGATTATGACGGCGACATAGCGGCGGATAATAATTGGGAGCATTTGGACGATTTCCCGCTTCAGGCGGTGGTATACTATTCCGTGCAGGAAACAGAGACGCACTACTTTGTCGGATATTATTTTTATCATCCGAGAGATGATGCGGAAATCTGGCTGGATAAGCACGAAAATGATATGGAAGGCATCATGCTGGCGGTGCGTAAGGAAGAAGATTCCTTTGGCAAAATCGAACTGATGTATACGCAGGGACACGGTTATGTGCCGTTTTACTTTGACAGCGAAGAACTTTCCGTAACGGAGGGTTCCAGAAAGGGCGGCGGGCTGTTGATTTCCGGGCATCATCCGGTCATTTACATTACCCCGAACGGAACGTTAAGCAATGCCGGACACAGTGTGGAATCGGCAAAGGATCATTCCCTGTACTGGTCGGTTTTTAACAGCGGTGTACGCTATTATTACGGCGGCGTTGCTGAGGAGCCTGCAACCTTTAAGGGAAGCTATGAAAACAATCCATGCTCCTATGATTTGGTTCCGTTAGATGTGCTTTGGAATGAAAGAAACGGGGAGTATGGTTCGGGACATCTGTTTGCGGAATACGGCGCATTTTGCGGAGATAACTACGGAAAAAATGCAGCAAATCCGCCGTGGGGCTGGAGGAATAAAACAGTATTCGGCTATGGCGGCAGCTTTTTATCCGATCCGGCATGGACGATTGTGCATGCCGTAAGCGGACTGGAGAATTTTTCGCAGGAGTATCTAAGCAATCCGTATGCAGATTGGGAAATTACCATAGAGTCCGTGACGCTGCAAAAAAAGCTTCGTCCGTATACGGAAATTACCGCCGTCTTGTATCAGGGACCATGGAGACTGTCGGGAAGCGACTGGTGGAGCACGGTTGTTACCGATGCAGCGGATACGTATGAGGTTTCCTTTGGAGCCACCAACACAATTTACGTGGCAGCACCAAAGGATACCGTCTGGACACTGGAAGCAGAGACGGCAGACGGAACGGAAACACTGAAGGAAGAGGCGGAACTGAATTATTCCGTCCGGTACCTCCCTAAGGGAATCCGGAAATAGGGACAGCAAAAAGAAATGATACGGCAGCGACGGAGAGGAGCATGTGGCAGAGAGTATGAAAAAGAAGAAAAAGCAAGTATCCTGCTACGAAATACAGAAAAAAATAAAAGAGTACATCATGGGTGATATGGAGCTGCCCGAGGCATGCGAGTTTGTAGAGCATATCAGGCACTGCGAAGCATGCAGAGAGGAGCTTGAAGTATATTATGCCTTTTCCTCGGCGCTGATGCAGATGGACTACAAGGAGGATGTGAAGGGAAACTTCTTTCTGAATATCGAAAAGCGTTTGGAGAGGACAGAGGCGGCAGCTGCAAAGGCAAGAAAGGATCACCTGATAAAACGGATTGTTTATGTGACAGTGGCGCTTTTGGTCGCGGCGGCAACCGGAGTCAGCTTTGGAGTATAGAGAAGGGATGGGCAAAACAGTGAAGGAAAAGCTTGTACTGATTGACGGAAACAGCATTGTAAACCGTGCATTCTACGGACTGCCGGATTTGACAACAACCGACGGACGTCATACGAACGGAATTCTCGGTTTTTGCAATATTCTGCTGAAAATACTGGAGGAGGAAAAGCCACAGTATCTGACGGTGGCGTTTGACGTTAAGCATCCGACCTTCCGACATGAGATGTATCAGGAGTATAAAGGTACGCGGAAAGGAATGCCGGACGAGTTAAGAGAACAGATTCCCGTGCTAAAGGAAATTTTAAAAGCAATGGGAATTCTTATACTGGAGCGTCCGGGCTATGAGGCGGACGATATTTTAGGTACGCTTGCAAAGCAGGGGGAACGGGACGGCTTAGAGGTGTCGCTTGTTTCCGGCGACCGGGATTTGTTGCAGATTGCGGATGATGTCATTAAGGTACGGATTCCGAAAACAAAACGGACAGGAACGGAAATCGAGGATTATCATACACAGGATGTCATAGAGAAGTATGGACTCAGACCGGAGCAGATTATTGACTTAAAAGGACTGATGGGCGATGCCTCCGATAATATTCCGGGAGTACCGGGAATCGGGGAGAAAACGGCGGTCAAGCTGCTGACCCAGTTTGAAACTGTGGAAAATACGCTGGCGCATGTGGATGAAGTGATGCCGAACAAGGCAAGGGAATCCTTAAAGGAGCATGCAGAGCTGGCGCACTTAAGCAAAACGCTGGCTACAATTAAGACAGACTGTGAACTGGATTTCACTTATGATGCCGCAAGACTCGGCAACATTTTTACGAAGGAAGCATACCGGCTGTTCAAGCAGCTGGAAATGAAGTCGCTGCTTGTAAAGTTTACGCTTTCGGAGGAGGAAATGGTGACCTCCCATACACTGCCGGAGGACTATTGCTGTATTTCCGATTTGGGCGCTGCCGAGGATGCCTTCCGTGAATTGAAGGAGGAAGCAAAAGCAGCCGGAGAAGACGCGGTCATCGGTATGATGCCGCTTTTGGAGGAGGAAACGCTGCAGGCACTGACGCTGTCATATTCAGGAAAGCAATATCTGTT
>JBJENV010000068.1:0-13055 GCA_051880375.1 Lachnospiraceae bacterium | reverse complement strand
TTGCTACAATCATGGGAAGGGAATACATTTATATTTCCACAGGTCATACCGGCTTGTACGAAAAATACGGGTATGAATTCTTTCAAATGGCGAAGGACATCGGCGGTGAGGATTCTCGTGTATACCGAAAGGCTCTCGCAGTGGATGGACCGGACAGGGACAGACGAAATGAAAAAGGTGCCGGGTGGAAGGCTGAGATTGTAAAGGAAGCGAGAAAAGGTGTCGATATGACCGCATATTGCGGATTTTCCTGTAATCATTGTTTCCTCGGGGAATGGTGCGGAGGATGCCGCTCCGTATTTAGCTGTTGTTCTTATGGAACACTCTTTGAACAGGGGAAATGTCCTAACATAGCATGCTGTCAGGAGAAGGGGATTGACGGGTGTTATGAATGTGAGGAACTGGACGATTGCTCCAAGGGATTCTACCGACCGGACAATGATGGGGCAAATGCATGTAAGGCGCAGGCTATGTATATCAGAAAATATGGAAAGGAGAAGTTTTTCCAGGTCCATAACAAGCTGCATGAGAAGTATGATTTTAAAAAGACGCAGGAAATATTAGGGACGAGTGTGGAGGAAGGATTAAGGATACTGGAATCATTGGAACAATAATGAAACGCCCATGCTTGATCAGGGTGTGGTATAAGGACAGGCTTTTACCACTCTCATTACAAGTGAACAGAACAAAATGATAAGTCCCGTAAACAAGGCGTTTTCCTTGCTTACGGGGCTTTTGTAATAAATGTCATATGTTATTCGGCGTCAGGCTGAGTGGCATTTAACATAGCAAGCATACCTTCGAGATTGCTCGGAGAAAATGCTTCGCCGCCAAGCATAGCAAGCTGACGAAGAGGCATATCTTCTAACATTGCCTGAATCATCGCAGCGATATCGGAGGATTGTCCGCCCATAGTCTGCATCATGGTGGATGCAATCTGTTCGTACAGATTCCGTCCGGCAGCGCAGTCCCTTAACTCACCGAGCGTGGAATTCCGGGTAAACGGACGTGTCGGATGCCAAGGAGCGACAGGGTGACCAAGAACGGCTTCAAACTGTTCCTTCGGCACGTCAAATGGAGTACCCGTCAGCCGGTAATAAGCAGGCGCAGCGGTACGATAATCCGGAACTTCGGCATTCTGTGCATTCTGAAGCTCTACAGAGGTATGAAGACGGATATCACGACTGGAAGCACCTATTTCTATGCGGTAACTGCCGCTTTCTGCAAACCAGTCGTGAATTTCGACATTATAGTAAGCAAAGGCACGGCTGTCCAGAGTCATGGAAACCTTACGGCTTTCACCCGGCTGTAAGAATACCGCCTCGAAGTTACGAAGCTCCCTTACCGGCCTGAATATGCTGCTTTCTGGAGCGGCCACGTAAAGCTGGGCAATTTCCTTGGCTGCATAGCTTCCGGTATTGGTAACGGTAAAGGATACCGTGAGGGTTTCTTTGTCGCTGAGAGAGGTTTTATCCACCGTCAGCCCGCTGTACTGAAAGGTCGTATAGGAAAGACCATAACCGAACGGATAAGCGACATCCTTCCCTGCTTTGTCATAATAGCGGTATCCGATATAGATGCTTTCGCGGTATTCTATTCTTCCACCGTTACCGAAGTGGGCAATGCTTGGAGTATCTTCCAAAGAAAGAGGCCAGGTTTCTGCAAGACGACCGCAAGGAACGGCATCACCGAAGAGCAGGTCGGCAGTGGCAGTTCCGATGTTCTGACCGGCAAGGTACATCAAAAGAATGCTGTTGACGTCATTTCTCCACGGCATATCGATGACACTTCCGGTACTGACTACTGCAATTACCGGAACCCCTGTGTTACAAAGCCGTTCCATTAAAGTATTCTGGGAATCCGGCATCCGAAGATGCGTGCGGTCATAGCCTTCACTCTCATAGCTGTCCGGAAGTCCCACGCAGGCGATAATAAGCTCTGCCTTATCTGCAACAGAAACGGCCTCTCTAAGGAGTTCCTCATCAGGAGAGGTATCCTCGTTGTGATAGCCGGCAGCATAGGAATAAGAGATGTTTCTGGCATCCAGAGCCTCACAGAGAGAGGTGACATGATGCGGATTGATTTTACTGGATCCGGCACCCTGATAACGAGGTATTTTTGCAAACTCACCGATAACAGCAATGGAGGCGCCCCGTTTCACAGGAAGTGCACCGCCTGATTTTAATAACACAGCGCTTTCCCTTGCCGCTCTGCGTGCAAGTTCATGATGAGCCTCTTTATCGTAGGAAGCGGCAGAGGTCTGTGCTGCAAGGAGCGCAAGAGCTGTCAGACGAACCGCACAGGTATCCAGGGCTTCTTCCTTTAGCTCCCCGTTTCTTACGGCATCTATGATTTTTTTATCATTCCAGTCGGAGCCGCCCGGCATTTCAAGGTCAAGCCCTGCTTTTACAGCTTCGACACGTTCATTCATTGCACCCCAGTCCGTCATGATAGCGCCTGCAAAGCCCCATTTCTTTCGAGGAATATCCGTCATCAGTTCCTTGTGCTCGGAAGCATAGGTACCGTTAATCTGGTTATAGGAGCACATCAGCGTCCAAGGCTGTGCTTTTTTGACGGCAGTTTCGAATCCGGCAAGATAGATTTCGTGAAGAGCACGTTCATCAATGACAGAATCCGAGACCAGACGGGATTTTTCCTGATTGTTTGCAAGATAATGCTTTAAGCTGGTGCCGACATGCTTACTTTGGATACCGGAAATCAAAGCAGCAGCAGCTTCACCGGAAACGAGCGGGTCTTCGGAAAAGTATTCAAAATTTCGACCGCACAGAGGACTTCGTTTCATATTTGCAGCCGGGCCAAGGATGACGGATACGTTTTCCGCCCGACATTCTTCGCCGATGGCAGTACCGATTTCCTTAAGCAGATTTCTGTCAAAGGAACAGGCCGTAGCGGAAGCGGTCGGAAAGCAGGTGGCAGGAACGGAAGCGTTCAGTCCGAGATGGTCGGATGCACCGGCCTGCTTTCTGAGTCCGTGCGGTCCGTCGGTTACCATGATGGACGGAATGCCAAGGCGTTCTATCGGCTTGGTTGTCCAAAAATCTTTTCCGGAACAAAGAGAAGCTTTTTCCTCCAGAGTCATTTGTGCTACCAGCTCTTTTGCCTTTGGAAGCACATCGGAAAATGGGTTTTCTGCTGATTTCATGTAGATACCTCCTGACCGGCTGTCTGTACCGACAGCCCTTTTATACCGTCATTATATCGGAATCCGGGAAGAATATCTTTCAGATATGTCAGGTGTATTACAGATTTTACGCTTTCTGCTTTTGTACCCTTTTGCGGAAAGCAAGAGGGGTTTCTCCTGTCAGCTTTTTAAAAACAGTTTGAAAGTGACTTTGCGAGGAGAAAGAGAACTGCGCAGCGATTTCACTTAATGATTTGTCTGTAAACTGCAGCATCCTCTGTGCCTCGATCACCTTTTCCTGGAGAATATACTGAGAGAGGGAAATACCGGTCTGCTTTTTGAACTGACTGCAAAGATAAGTGCGCGCATATCCGGTTTCCGCCGCAAGCTCTTCGGTGCGGATGTTACGGTAGATATTCCGGGAGATATATGCCGCACACTTTTGAAAAAGGACACTGTCTTCCTTCGTATTATATTTTATTTGCTGCACCCGCTTTGCATAGTCAATCATCATTTCCCATGTCAGCTTTTCCGCACTCTTGATGTCACGGATGAGTTCAAATTTCTGAATATACAAATCTGAGAGACGAAACGCGGACTGACTGTCCATACCGCCGTCGATGGCAGCACGGGAGGAAATCGCAGCACAGCAGATTCCGGCATTCTTTTTTTGACGCAGGGAATCCTGTGCCATGGTTCCCTCCGCAATAGAAGGCGTGGCACTGAAGAGTTCCGCTAACTTTTGATGCTGTCCCTCTCTGATATAAGAAAGAAGCAGCTGCTCCATATGATAGCTGTTTTGAACGGTACCCTTTGCGACCTCATCATTCTCGGAATTCAGTGTATGATGAAGACTGGCTTTCTGCACCTCTGCCCCGTAGTCCTTGGTTTGTGTATCCAGAAATACGTTTTCTACCGGGAAAATATGATTTGTAGAGGAAGACATCAGATAAGACAGCATCCATGACATGCGTTCTGCCGTGATAACAGGCGCACAAAACAGGAGGCGCTCATATTCCTGACGTTTATCCGAAGGAATTTCCAGCAAAAAGAGAAGGTTTTCAATCAGACGTTTGTCATCGTTGATTATCCGGGTAGGTCCAATGATAATCAGGCAGTCCTCGGGCAATGAAAGATAACCATAGAACTGATATAACGGAGTGGCGCATACTCCCGCACGGTGAGGGGAGGAAAGGATGCTTTTGAGAAAAGGCATGACAGGGTCAGGGTGTATGTGATAAACGGAATAATAATAAAGAAGCTCTTCCCCGCGGTAAAGCCGTATTCCGGCACCGGTAGCCTTTGCAAGGCTGCGGCATAAGTATTTGTAATATTCTAAATCCATCGTAATACCTCCAAATCTATAATATATCTAACACTTTTGAAATACTTTGTCAATTATGACTGATATAATGAGTAAAAAGATAAATTTTTTGGAGGTTTTGTCTATGGGAAGAAAATATGAGATAAGCCTGCTTGATAAAATGAAGCAGGGGGAACAGGAAATCTGTTTTCAGGAAGTTCCGGTGTTAGTTAAGCCGATTCCGGAAGGCGGGAACCCGGGAGATATGGACCCAAGGCTTTATAAATCGATGAAACTGCTTCCGCTGATGAAACACTTTATGCCGAAACCGAAAAAGGATGCAACAGTATTGGAACAGATTCTCCCGCTTCGGAAAATGTTCGGAGAATATAAAGGGGATTATATTGCGGATCAGGGTGTCGCAGTGCAGCATATTCAGGTAGAAAGCTTTGATGGATATCTGGTGCCGGTACGTGTATATAAAAGAGAAAACGCAGGAGAACATCTCCCGGTTATGGTATATTATCACGGAGGCGGCTTCTTTGGAGGCGGACCGGATATTGTAGAACAGATGTGCAAGCTGCTTGTTCAGAATCTGGATTGTGTTGTACTGAATGTGGATTACCGGCTCTGCCCGGAGGCGCACTATCCGCAGCCGTTTGAAGACTGCTGGCATGTGTTGAAGTGGATACATGACAATGCGGAACAGTTTGGCGGAAATCCGCAAAGAATTGCAGTAAGTGGTGACAGTGCGGGCGGAAATCTGGCAGCGGCAGTAACACTGCGCGATAGAGAAGAGAGCACCGGTATGGTAAAACTTCAGGTGCTGTTATACCCTGCGGTCAATATTTCGGGAAAAGAAACGGAATTTTACAAGGGTGTGGACTCCTCAAAATATCAGAAGAGTAAAAAGCATGCAAGAGTATTGAATGCCGTTTTTGAGATGATGAGCGGAATGATGGGAAGCGGAGAGGAAAATATGCTGGATGCGGTATATCTTCAGGGAAACCTTCCAATGGATCATATTTATGCATCGCCGCTGCTGGATGATATGCATGATTTGCCGTCAACGATGCTGATTTTTGGCGAACATGATTTTCTGGCATTTGAAGACTTTGCATATGCAAGGACACTCCATAAGGCGGGAATCCCGTTAAAGACCGTGGTTTACAGGGGATTAGGACATGGGTTTGCTGACCAGATCGGTGTTATGCCGCAGGCAGAAGACTGTATGAGAGAAATTGCCGCAATGATGAAGGCAACCTTATAAATCTGCGTTTTAAAGGAAGGATAGAAATGATGGGGAAGAAAGAACGAGGTATCATCTACGGCATCGGACTGGTTCTGCTGATTGTTTTTACATTTACGGATTTACAGATATCACAGGCGATAGGTACAAAAAATCTTTACGGACGGATTTTTGAGGTAATCGGAGAACTGCCGTTTGTATTTCTTACAACATTGGCGACCGTATTGCTGTTTCGCTTTCGAAGCAGAAAGCATCCGGCCGGAAGCATTCTTTTGGGAACTTTATATGGGGCATTGACGGCTTTCATTACCTTTATGGGCGGATTTATGACAACGAATTACCTGAAAGAAAATCTGCAAAAAGAATTGCCGGTATTTCTTCCTGTTTTGATTGCACTGCTTCTTTTGGTGGGAGCTGTTCTTTTGGCAATGCAGGTAAAGGAGGAAAATGCAAAAGAGGCTGTACGCTATGCTGCCGTTGCCCTGGTTTATTTCCTTGCAGTACTTATTGTGATGAATCTTCTGAAAATGCTGTGGGGGCGCATGAGATTCCGTGAGATGGCAGATCCTGCTGTGCAGTTTACAAGGTGGTACGTCATTACGAACAGGGGCGGTTTTGATAATGTGTATGCATCGTTCCCGTCGGGACATACGATGAATTCGGCTGCGGTTATTTTACTGACGCTCTTGCCGTCTTTCTTACCAAAGCTGAAGGGAAAGGAGAACCTGTTAAAGGGAATTTCCTATGCGTGGATTCTGATTGTAGGAAGCAGCCGTGTGGTTATGGGAGCGCATTTTGCAAGTGATGTGACGGTAGGAGCATTGTTATCGTTAACATTGTTTGATATAATCAGTAGTATGATTAAGCCGAAAAAAGTATCATAGTATCGTTTTTAGGGGAAGAGGATGAAGGTCTTCTTCCCTTTTTTGCGTTGCAAGGCGTTCTTTTCGCAAGTTTTATCGAAACTTCTGTACTTTTTCAAAAAAATGCGGTAAAATTATCCTATACGCAAACAAGGGGGACAATGGTTATGGAAGAACAATTTTTTAGAGAAAACGATGTGAAAGTAACGAAAACCGCAGTCAAAGCGGTCAGGTGGCTGATTCTTGTATTTCCGCTGCTGATTCTTTTATCGCTGTTTGGAATTTTCCAGTCCAAGCTGTCGGATCTGATACCGTTGACACTCATTGCGCTGATTGTTACCATGGGACCGACGGTAGCTTATAAGTTAAATGTGCCGATTGGGGTCATGAAATATCTTACGACGCTGGCGCTCGGCAGCCTGGTGGCGTTAATGGCAACCGATGCCACGATTGGAATTTATATGACCTATGCACTGGCTATGGTGTTCAGTATTTTTTACTATGATAAAAAGTTTACATTGCGGATATCAATTGTAAGCTATTTCCTGCTGGTGCTTTCTCTGTTTGTCCGTTCCACTCATGTGCAGCAGATTGAATTTGCCACAAACATGGAATGGTTTGTCAGCCGCTCGCTCGGATTTCTGCTGGAAGCGGTAGTTATGAGCATTATCTGTGTAAAAATCGCAGAGACCTCTCATAAGATGCTTGTTAAATTTGCAGATACCCAGCAGACGGCGAATCTGGTAGACGAGTGCCGGAAAGCATCCGGAGAACTGAGCGGGGTAGTGGAGCGGTTAGAAGGCTGCATTCAGGGCTTTGCCGACACAAACAACGTAATTGCCGGTTCTGCACAGGCAACCCTGGAGGACTGCAACAGCAGTTTCCGTTTTGCGGATTCCGTTTGCACCTCCATGGGAGAACTGAATGAAACAGTAAATGTGATTGTAAACAACACCGCACAGATGATAGAGCTTTCGCAGGAGACAACCGAGAAAATGCAGGGCTATATCCGGCTGATGGAAAAAACGACGGATGACATGCAGGTGATTGAACAGTCGGCCCATCAGACCGAAATTTCCATTGCAAGCTTAGAAGACGGTATGAAGGAAGTTGCTGAGTTTGCAACGAGTATTGCCGGAATTACAAAGCAGACGAACCTTCTTGCACTGAATGCCTCCATAGAAGCGGCACGTGCCGGTGAGATGGGTAAGGGCTTCAGCGTGGTAGCGGAAGAGGTCAGAGTGCTGGCAGACAACTCCAAGCAGGCGAGTGATGCCATTTCCGGTATTATTACTAAGATATTTACTTTACTTCAGGAAGTACGTGTTTCCAATCAGGAGAATTTAAGCAATATATCGGATGGCATTGAAAAGCTGCATGAGGTTGTAAAGGAAGCGGAAAATCTCGGCAGACTTCAGACGGAGTCGGGAGAAAAGGCACAGAAGGTTGCCGATTCCAGTGAAGATACCGTGGCACATGGAAAACAGGTGCTTACCATGATAACGCAGATGCAGGAGCTTCTGGAAAATACGGTGCAGCAGGCAAATAAGATTGTGCAGGAATCCGAAACACAAAAGGGAGTTACCGGCGAGGTAGAAGAAACGTTCCATCAGGTGGATGATGTTTCCAAGAATCTGTCGGCAATCAGCAGGACGGAATAAAATGCGAGGGATGTTGCAACAAAATGCAGCATCCCTGTTTTACTTTCAGGGGCAGGTATGAGAAAGAAAAAGAATACATTAAAAATACAAATCGGCTTTCTGATGCTTACCGTTCTTCTTATAGGGGGACTGGCGCTTGGACAGTGGCTTCGGCGGGAAGGTACACGGGAGGAGAACAAGGCGGGCAGCGTAACCGGGAAAGAGGAAGAAACAGAGGCGGAAGAGAAGGAAGAAACGACTATAGCTCCCCAAGAAGAGGTTCACCTCATGGTTGCCACGGATTTGCACTATATTTCTTCGGAACTTACAGACCACGGATATTATTTTACGGCAATGATTGAGTCGGCGGACGGCAAGACGATGGAATACTGCGAAGAGGTTGTGGATGTGTTTATCATCACAGCACTGCAAAAAAAGCCGGATGCTTTGATTCTGACAGGAGATTTGACGTTTAACGGCGCAAAAAAGAGTCATGAGGACCTTGCGGCAAAGTTAACTGTTCTGGAGGAAGCCGGTATCCCGGTGCTTGTACTTTCGGGAAATCATGACCTAAACAGCCGGAATGCGGCAAAATTTGTCGGAGAGAGCTATGAACGTGTCGAGGGCATTACGGAAGAGGAGTTTGCTTCGCTTTACGGAGCCTTTGGCATGGATGAGGCGGCTTCAAGGGATACGTCTTCAGGAAGCTATCTCTGGGAGTGTACGCCGGGTCTGCGTCTGCTTCTGTTGGACGTGAACGGGTCTGTGGAATACAACAGTGTATCCGAGGAGACGCTTCGGTGGATAGAAACAGAACTTCAAAGAGCGAAAGAGGACGGAGCGAAGGTCATTGCGTTCAGCCACCAGAATCTGCTGCGCCACAGTATTTTTACGGACGGGTACATCATCAAAAATGCAGGTCAGGTCCTGCGCCTCTACCAGAAATACGGAGTAGTAGCAAACTTTGGCGGACATCTGCATATACAGCATATCGAGGAGCAGGACGGGGTTACGGAAATTGTGACGTCTGCCCTGCAGATTGCACCGACACAGTACGGAAATATCATGTGGAACGGTCTTACGCTGGAATATCAGACGGAATCGGTGGATGTGTCCGTCTGGGCAAAGAATCAGGGACTTACCTCTAAAAACCTGTGTAATTTTGAGGAGTACGCGAAGAAATTTTTCTATCAAACAGCATACTGGCAGGCTTATGAAACGTTAATTTACTGCCTGGAGGATGAGACGCTGCTGGAACCGTTGATTCATTACTACATGGAGCAGAATTATGCGTATTTCTCAGGCCGTCTGGATTTGATTGCACAGGAGGAAACACTGCTTGAGGAATGGAAGAAGCTTGGTGTGCGGACTTCGGTTTATCTGGAAAGCATCGCGCGGGAAGAACGGGTCAGCCGGAATCATGTAGTCATAGAGGCAAAATAAAGTAAACCTGACATACTCTTGTCAGGTTTTTTGCACTATACTATAGGCAGAATGCCGGATAAGAGCGTGAGAACAAAGATACGGAAGGGGGGAGCTCTATGATAGAACGTTTACTGGGAATTATCTATATTCTGATGAGTAAGGAAACCGTAACCGCAGGAGAGCTTGCAGAGCGTTTCGAGGTATCGGTGAGGACGATTTACCGTGATATTGAAAGCTTAAGCATCGCGGGAATCCCGGTGTACTGTAAAAAAGGGAAAAACGGAGGAATCAGCCTGACGGAACAGTTTGTGCTAAACAAGCTGCTCCTTACCGGGGAAGAACAGCAGGAAATACTGGCAGCATTGGTCAGCCTTCAGGAAACCGGTGTGAAGGAAGAAAAGGCGACCTTAAAGAAGCTTGGTGAGTTCTTTCAGACGGAGCAGATGATAGATATCTGTGCACCGATTGAGGTGGAGCAGGGACGTGCAAAGAGCCTGGAGGAGGCAAAGGAGCAGTTAAGACCGTACCTGTCCACGTTAGAACGCTGGAAGAAGTAAATTCACTGCACCAATGATATGGGCGGTACAATCTACTTCTGTGAACATTGCCAGAAACGCTGGTTGGTAGCGTTTATCAAAGGAACTGACACAAGAATAAAGAGAAAGCGATTTCGATATCCGGTTGTACGCACAGCTGTCGGAAGGTGTAAGCGAACAACGGATACGAAACCGCTTTCGTCTTTTTTGAGACAGTTCCTGCCTTTAGCTCTTCTTCTGAAACGGTTCCTTTAGCTTCTGCAGCCGTTTCTGCCGTTTTTCTTTCAGTGCAAGCCGCTCGCCTAAATCCCTGCCGCCGACACCGTATACGAGATACAGGATGATGCCGGATACTACCATGATAAAGACGGTGGAGGCACAGCGTCGTCCGGAGGCGTTGACATTATAGCCATACAGACCTTCCTCCGCACACATGCTCTGGATAACCATGGCATAGGTCGTACCATAGGAGCTTGCAAAGGTGGCGGACATATCATATTCGGTAAACAGCGCGTTGAAGTTTAAGGCAAATACCGCTAATACACTCGGGAGAATGATTGGCAGCTTGACCTTGAAGAACGTCATGAGGCTGCTTGCGCCCATGTTCTTGGCGGCATCCTCAAGCTCCTCGTCTATCGCATAGAACGATGCTTTGATCATTCGCAGCGAGAACGGCAGCTTAACGACCGTGTATGCCAGAATAATCAGTAATCGTACCCGCTCGGCGTAATACAGATTTGTATTGCCGACATACCAGATGGAATCGCTGTTAAAATAGGTGCGGTAGGAATAGCACACCAGAATCGTAGGTAACAGCCAAGGGAACAGCAGGCAGTATTCCAGTATCACGCCCCGCTTTTTACCCTTGTGTTTAAAAATGTAATTACATGCGATGACAACAATCACACAGGCAAGCAAAGCGGCGATTGCCGACATGAGGAAGCTCGTGCTGATGCCGCCGAGAGTGGCATCGTTGGAAAACAGTCCGGAAATGGAGCCTTCTCTTGTTTTATAGGTGCCGCGCGAGGTCAGGTATTCGTAATCCTGCGTTCCGAAGTAGTTAATCAGAGTCCACTCGCTGAAATCAATTTTTTTCATGCGGATGGCACGATAGCTCTGGAAGGAGAAAATCACAATCATTACGACCGGTGTCATGTAGATGATAAACAGGATATAGGCATAAATGTGTGCCAGTACATTGGCAACCGGATTCGTGATTTTCTGCTTCTGCAGCTTTGCCTTTGTTTTGGAAACGGATAAGTAATGCCCTTTACGCTCATACGACGACAGTATCGTAAGAAGTACGATGGTAAAGCAGGCAAGAATAATCGATAAAAGCGCTGCACGTGCCTGCGGAAATGCCTCGTCAGCAACCGAGGAGCCTGCCAGACGGACGATTTCCGGGTTGATGGAATCGTAGCCGAGCAGAGTCGGTGCGGACATGGCGCATAAGCCGGTAATAAAGGTCATGACGGTTAAGGAAAACATCGTCGGAATCAGTGTCGGGAATACAACCTTTAACAGTACTTTAAACGGCTTGGCACCCATATTTCTTGCGGCTTCAATCGTATTATAGTCAATACCCCGGATGGCATTACGCAAAAACAGGGCATGGTTGCTCGTACAGGCAAAGGTCATCGTAAACAGCACGGCATTGAATCCCGAAAACCAGTTGGTATTCATGCCGGGAAATGCTTCCGCCAGCATGGTGGTAATGATACCGTCGCTCTGGTACAGGAAGAGATATCCGGTGACGAGGGCAACGCCGCTGTAGATTAACGTCGTCATGTAACCGAGACGCAGAATTCTGGCGCCCTTGATGTCAAAGTATTCAGTCAGGAGAACAATGGATACGCCGACCACATTCACGGTAACAACAAGGCAGAGGGCGAGCTTTAAGGAATTCCATACATAAGTTCCCATATTTCCGGCAAAAAAGAACCGGATGACTGCAAACGGGTCGAGGTTTCCGTCGGCGTCCCGCTCGGTAAAGATGCTGGTTAAGGTGTTTAAGCACGGCAGAACCATAAAGCCAAAGAACAGATAGGCAAAGGATGCAATACCGACCGCCTTAATCAGCAGCTCAGGACGGAACCATTTGTTTTTTGTCTGGTTCATAGTTTATCAAACCTCCTGTTCTTCGTCTGACGGCGGATACGCCATCACATCTGCTGCATTTAGGACAATGTTAACCGTCTGCCCTGATTCGTAGATATTGACTCCGTCATTTTTTTCAATCACCTTCATGATTTGAGAATCCAGTTTGATATAGTACTTTATGTAAAGACCATAGTATTCGCGTTTCTGAACGATTCCGGTCAGCACGGTTTCGCCGGATTTTGGCGGTACATTGACTTGAATGCGCTCTAAACGGATATAGTTGTGATTTTCTTTCTTCAGTGAAGCACCGTTTGCAATCATGGCATCAACGACTTCATCGGACAGCCGGTTGATGTCACCGATAAAGTTACAGACAAATTCGGTGGCAGAGTGGTTGTAGACCTCGTTTGGCGTACCAATCTGCTCAATATAGCCTTTGTTAAAGACAGCAATCCGGTCGGAGAGCGTCAGCGCCTCCTCCTGGTCATGGGTGACGTAAATGGTTGTGATGCCGAAGTCCTCCTGCATCTTTTTAAGTTCATTTCGCAGCTGGATACGAAGCTTGGCATCCAGATTGCTGAGCGGCTCATCCATGCAGATGATGGAAGGACCGGTTACAAGTGCACGGGCAATGGCAACACGCTGCTGCTGCCCGCCGGAAAGCTGTGACACGGCTTTCTTTAACTGTTCATCGCTTAAATCTACTTTTTTGGCAATGTCGCGTACCTTCTGATCAACTTCCTTTTTCTTTAATTTCTGCACCTTTAATCCGAAAGCAATGTTGTCATAGACGGTCA
>JBJENV010000067.1:0-13640 GCA_051880375.1 Lachnospiraceae bacterium | reverse complement strand
TACCGATAGACGGTTAGCCCTGATATATGTTAGTTAAAAATAACCGCCAGTTTTTCAGGACAGTGGCGGTTATTTTTGTGTCTTGTGCCTTCTGATGGTATATCCAAGTCCGAAACAGGTCAGACATAAGTTGATAACTGTAATCAGAGCTTCAATTTCTTTTTCACATAATTTGCAAACCGGCTAGGTTGTGAACATTATATCTGTATAGAAATTTATGACTGTTCATTAATGAAGACTTGTCTTGTAAAAAAATGTTCGTTTCAACCTGATTTTTCATATTTGGGGTTATAGGTAAACATTCAATTAGTGTAAAAGTAAAAGATAGCATTTGTGTAAGGCATCTGTCAGAGAAAGCAGAAGCAGTTACCGCAGGTGGCAAGTAACCAGGAAAGTGTTAAAGTTTTGTCATAAATTGTCGATCATATGTACAGATAAATTAGAGTGATTGGAGAGAAAAACAATGATTATCAAAGGATTTAAAATGAAACTGTTTCCTGGCTGCGAAGCTGAGTATGAGAAGCGCCATAACGAGCTTTGGCCTGAAATGAAGGATATGATTCATGAACACGGAGGAAAGAACTACACGATTTTTCTTGATAAGGAAACCTTAACTCTGTTCGGATACATCGAAATCGAGAATGAGGAGCTTTGGGCAAAGGGGGCTGACACTGTAATTAATAGAAAGTGGTGGGATTTCATGGCAGATATCATGGAGACCAATCCGGATAACAGCCCTGTAAGTATTAATCTTCAGACGGTGTTTCATCTTGACTAAATGACAGGTATCAAAGGTGCTTTATTTGAAAGAACACGAGGGGAGGAAAACATGAAACTTGACTTTGACAAAAAGCAGATAGAAGAAGTAATTGATAAGCTTGTAAAGAGAACAATGGATATGGATTTAACATGGGATTGGCCTTGCGGGGTTGCCTACTACGGAATTTCTACGGCATATGAAATTACAAAAAAAGAAGAGTATTTAGCCGCTCTAAAGGATAGAGTAGATGAGCTGATTGAACTCGGACTTCCAAAGGTATGGACTGTAAATGCATGTGCAATGGGCCACTGTCTTATCACAATTTACAATGCAACGAAAGATAAAAAGTATTATGATTTGCTAATGAGCAAGGTAAAATATATTAGCGAAGATGCACTTCGATTTGGAGATAACGTGTTACAGCACACAGTATCTGCAAACAATGATTTTCCGGAGCAGGCATGGGCGGACACCTTGTTTATGGCAGCATTCCTTTTACTAAGAGTCGGTGTAATGGAAAAGAATGAGGCAATGATTGATGATGCATTAAATCAGTATTATTGGCATATCAGATATTTACAGAATCCGTCTCTTGGTCTTTTCTATCATGGTTATGATAATATTGCCGGAAATCATATGTCCGGAGTATACTGGGGCAGGGCAAATGCATGGGCAGCCTATACTATGAGTATGGTTGGAGGAATACTTCCCCGGGCATATCTCTATCCGAAATTTATGGATATTGCAGGTTCCTTGAATGAGCAGCTCGCAGCGCTGAAAAATTATCAGACCGAAGAAGGTTTATGGAGAACGGTTCTTGATGATGAGGAATCTTATGAAGAAATTTCAGCTTCTGCAGGTATTGCAGCAGCAATGCTCAACAGAGGTAACCCGCTTCACGCAAAGTATATCAATAAATCAATTCGGGGTATTCTTTCCAATATTTCTGAGGATGGAAAGGTGATGAACGTTTCCGGAGGAACCGCAGTAATGCGTGATAAGGAAGGCTATCGTGGAATTTCGAAATCATGGATTCAGGGCTGGGGTCAAGGTCTTGCACTAGCTTTTTTTGCTCATTTACTTATTTCTGATGATATTCAAAAGGATGGTGCACTGTAGTGTAACCGATTGCAGAAAAAATTACAATTTTTTTAAGTTTTGCATTGACCGCTTCCAAAATTTATAATATAATAAAACAAAACCATGCAAAAAATACCAAAGATGGAAATGAAAGAGGGAATCGGAAAATGCAGGAGATAAACCTTGCAGATAATGCAGAGGCAACGAAAAAGCTGGAATTGTTATATGAACTTTATATGACAAAACTGTTATACGTGGCAGAAAATATTTTCAGAAATCCCTATGATGCGGAAGAAATGGTGCAGTCTGCATTTATAAGAGTGATGGATATTCTGGATGAAATCGAGGAGCCGGAATCCAAAAGAACATATGCACTTCTCGTCACAATCGTAAAGAATCTGTGTTATGACTACATCAGAAAACAAAAGCACGAGGAACTTGTGGAGTTTGACGATGTACAGTTAGAAGTGGCGGATAACTGCACACCGGAGCAGATATATGTTGAAAAAGAGGGAGAAGCGGAGCTTGTCAGAATGCTTTATGAGCTGCCGGAAAAGTACAGGGAACCAATGCTTCTGTACTATATTGATGAGATTCCCATCAGAGAAGTAGCAGATATACTCGAAATTACGCAGAATCTGGTGAGTGTGCGTCTGGCGCGAGGGCGAGAGTGCCTTTATGATAAAATCATGCAGCAACAGGAAAGTTCCTGCTACCAGATTCTATTTAGAAATGTCTGCAGATATAAACCATTGGAAGAATAAAAGCGATGACAGGACAGCCTCTATACTATGGTATGGAAGTTGTCCTGTTTCTTTGTCTGTTTCTTAGATTTTTTCTTGCATTTATGCAGAGTTTGTGAGAAAATAAAGAGAATGAAAAGTATTATTTTAAGATAGAAAGGTATGGTAAGAAACATGAGTAAGAAACCAACAGTATTGATGATTTTAGACGGCTATGGCTTGAATGCAAAGACAGAGGGAAATGCAGTAGCACAGGCAAAGACCCCGGTCATGGATAAACTGATGGCGGAGTATCCGTTTGTAAAGGGAAATGCATCCGGTATGGCAGTAGGTCTTCCGGACGGACAGATGGGAAACTCTGAGGTTGGACATTTGAATATGGGTGCCGGAAGAATTGTATATCAGGAGCTCACAAGAATTACAAAGGAAATTCAGGACGGAGATTTCTTTAAAAATGAAAAGCTTCTTTCGGCAGTAGAAAACTGCAAGAAGAATCACTCTGCACTTCATATGTTCGGATTGCTATCCGACGGTGGTGTACACAGCCACATTACGCATCTGTTTGGTTTGTTAGAACTTGCGAAAAGAGAAGGCCTGACCGAAGTTTATGTTCATGCCTTCCTTGACGGCCGTGATACGGCTCCGACTTCCGGCGAGGGCTTCCTTACCGAGCTGCAGAACAAGATGGACGAGCTTGGCATCGGTGAAATCGCTTCGATTTCCGGAAGATACTATGCAATGGACCGTGATAACCGCTGGGACCGTGTGGAGAAAGCGTATGCTGCACTTGTTTACGGTGAAGGCAACACTGCCGACAGTGCACTTTCTGCAATTCATGATTCCTATCAGGCAGATGTAACGGATGAATTTGTAGTGCCGACCGTTGTGGTAAGAAACGGAGAAGCAATCGGTAAGATAAAAGCAAATGACTCCGTCATCTTCTTTAACTTCCGTCCGGACCGTGCAAGAGAAATTACGAGAGCGTTCTGCGCAGATGAGTTTGACGGCTTTACAAGAAGAAACGGCAGATTCCCGCTTACCTATGTCTGCTTCTCGGAATATGATGTCACTATTCCGAACAAGAGCGTTGCATTTGAAAAGATTCAGATTACGAATACCTTCGGCGAATACCTTGCAGCACATCACATGACGCAGGCAAGAATTGCAGAAACCGAAAAGTATGCACATGTTACGTTCTTCTTTAACGGCGGTGTGGAAGCACCGAATCCGGGCGAGGACAGAATTCTGGTAAATTCCCCGAAGGTTGCGACTTACGACCTGCAGCCGGAGATGAGCGCTTACCAGGTAGCGGACAAGCTGGTGGAGGCAATCAAATCCGGCAAATATGATGTGATTATCATAAACTTTGCAAATCCTGACATGGTAGGTCATACCGGTATCGAGAGTGCCGCAATCAAGGCAGTGGAAGCTGTGGACGAGTGCGTGGGTAAGGCTTATGAGGCATTACTTTCCGTGGATGGTCAAATGTTCATTTGTGCGGACCACGGAAATGCAGAGCAGCTGGTAGACTATGAGAGCGGTGCACCGTTTACCGCACATACTACAAATCCGGTTCCGTTTATTCTTGTAAACTATGATAAGAATTATACGCTTCGTGAGGGCGGATGTCTTGCCGACATCATTCCGACCATGATTGAGATGATGGGAATGGAACAGCCGAAGGAAATGACCGGTCATTCTTTACTGATTAAGAAGTAAAGAGCAGGAAAGAAAATTGCTAAAAAAGCAAATTTTACTTTACAAAACGGACAATGTCTTATATAATAGTCTGAGGTGTGATGCCGACAGGCAGATGTAATTAAAATTCCTGAAGTTTAGGAGGTGTGACAGGTGGGAGTATTAAGAGTCATCGTGACAGTATTATATGTTCTTATATGTATCGCTTTGGTTGCTGTTGTATTGTTCCAGGAAAGCAAGTCTCAGGGGCTTTCCGGTTCTATTAACGGCGTGGCTGAAACTTACTGGGGAAAGAATAAAGGACGTTCGATGGAAGGCACGTTAGAGAAAATCACAAAGCTTCTCGCAGTCTTATTCATCGTAATTTCCGTAGTGTTAAACCTCAACTGGTAAGAAAATTGTCATATTAGAAAAAAAGAAAGCGTGTTACATGAACATAATTGTTTGGTAACACGCTTTTTTGCATAACATAAGAACGGCTGCGAAGCTTGACGTTCGTTGTTTGGTAACACGTTTTTTGTTACATAAAGGTTGCGAACTTTTATGACAGTGGAAAAATGTGAGGTAAAAAGAGTGAAAGAGAGAGAAGAAGCAAATTATCCGGACAGAAGAGAAATGCTGGAGGCGTTTTTTCAGGATAAAGAATACAGGCCGATGCGATTTAAGTCGGTTGCTGCAGTACTTGGAGTACCAAAGGAGGACAAAGAGGAGCTGCGGCTTTTACTGGAAAAACTGCTTTCAGAGAAAAAGCTTGGACTGGATGAGAAGGGACGATATCATTGGATGGCTTCTGAAACGGTAGAAGGAACCTTTTCCGGCACAACCAGGGGCTTCGGTTTTGTACTTGTTCCGGGCGAAGACGATATTTTTATTCCGGAGCGGGAGACTGCCGGTGCAATGCACGGAGATACCGTCCGGGTCCGCATCACGGAGGAAGGAAGCGGGACAAGACGCAGAGAAGGTGTTATCGTGCAGATTGTGAAGCGCGGCATAACGCATCTGGTCGGGACGTATGAGCGCAGTAAAAACTACGGCTTTGTCGTTCCGGACAATCCGAAGTTCGGAAACGATATTTATATTGCGAAGGAACACTCCAAGGGCGCAGTAAACGGACATAAGGTTTATGTCATGCTGACGAGCTACGGCAGTGCCAGAAAAAGCCCGGAGGGACGTGTGGTCGAAATTTTAGGCCATATCAATGACCCGGCGAGCGATGTAAAGACGGTCTTAAAGACCTATGATTTGCAGACGGAATTCCCGGAGGAAGTTATGGCGCAGGCGGAAGGGATGCCGGAGGAAGTGTCCGAGCAGGAAAGGCAGGGGCGGCTTGACATCAGAGAACTGCTTACGGTTACGATTGACGGTGAAGATGCAAAGGACCTGGACGATGCCATTACCATAGAACGGACGGAAACCGGCTACCGCCTTGGCGTACACATTGCGGATGTCACGCACTATGTCAGGGAAAATTCGCCGCTTGATGTCTGCGCCCTAAAGCGTGGGACAAGCGTTTATCTGGTTGACCGTGTGATTCCGATGCTGCCGCACCGCCTATCCAACGGTATCTGCTCGTTAAATGCCGGTGTAGACCGTCTGGCACTCAGCTGCTTTATGGATGTGGATGCGGCAGGTAACATTGTCGGGCATCAGATCGCGGAAACGCTCATTAATGTTACAAGAAGGATGAGCTACACCGAAGTGGCGCATATCTTAAAGGTGATGCGCGGAGAAGAGAATGCCGCACAGGAAAATGAAGAGGCCGAACGGGAAAGACTTGAAAACGAATACAGTGAACTGATTCCGATGTTTCTTTTGATGAAGGAACTGGCGGACTTGCTCCGTGCCAAGCGAAGAAAGCGCGGTGCCATTGATTTTGATTTTGCGGAGAGCAAGATTACACTGGCGCCGAACGGTAAACCGATTGATATCAAGCCGTATGAGCGGAACGATGCAACAAAAATCATTGAGGACTTTATGCTTGCGGCAAACGAGACAATTGCCGAGGATTTCTTCTGGCAGGAGACGCCGTTTGTGTATCGTACACATGAAGCGCCGGACCCGGAGAAAATCAAAAAGCTCGGCATTTTTATCAACAATTTTGGCTTTCATATCAAGGCAGGCAAGGACGGCGTGCATCCGAAGGAGTTGCAGAAGTTACTGGATAGCATCGGAGATACTCCGGAGGCGGCGCTGATTTCGAGACTGACGCTTCGTTCCATGAAGCAGGCAAAGTATACGACGGACTGCGACGGACACTTTGGTCTGGCGGCAAAGTACTACTGCCACTTTACGTCGCCAATCCGCAGATATCCGGATTTGCAGATACACCGCATTATCAAGGACAATCTGCACGGAAGGCTGAACGAAGGAAAGAGGGAGCATTATCATCTGATTCTGGATGAGGTCGCTGAGCAGGCAAGTAAGACGGAGCGTGTAGCAGAGGAAGCGGAGCGCGAGGTCGAGAAGCTGAAAAAGGTGGAGTATATGGAAGAGCGAATCGGCGAGGTGTTCGACGGCGTGATTTCCGGCATTACAAGCTGGGGCATTTACGTGGAGCTTCCGAATACGGTCGAAGGAATGATTCAGCTTGCAAATCTGGAAGATGACTATTATATTTATGATGAAGAACGTTATCTGCTGGTCGGAGAAAGATTTCACAAGACATACCGGCTGGGACAGCAACTTCAGGTGCTGTTAATCGGTGCGGATAAACTGTTAAAAACGATTGACTTTCTTCCGTACAACGGGTAATCTGGAAGGTAGAAGAAGGAAAGGAGCGTGGCGTGGTTTGGCAGGTTCCAAAGACGGCTTTAAGCTCGTAGCAAACAACAAAAAGGCATATTTTGATTATTTTATCGAGGAGAAATACGAGGCGGGCATTGCACTGCACGGCACGGAGGTAAAATCCATCCGAATGGGCAAGTGCAGTATTAAGGAAGCCTATATCAAGGTGGAGGACGGCGAGGTCTTCATTTACGGAATGCATATCAGCCCGTACGAAAAGGGCAACATTTTTAATAAGGACCCGCTCAGAATCAAAAAGCTTCTGATGCACCGCTATGAAATCAATAAAATTTTTGCAAAAATGCAGCAGAAGGGGTATACTCTTGTACCGCTTCAGGTATATTTAAAGAAAGGCCTGGTGAAGGTGGAAATCGGCGTGGCAAAGGGTAAAAAGCTCTATGACAAGCGCGCGGACATCGCCAAGAAGGATGTACGCAGAGAAGCGGAGAAGGAGTTCAAAATCCGGAACCTCGGGTAGGAAACAGGCTGGCTCACAGATAAGAGAGGCAGGAATTGATATGACAACGCATAAACGAAAGATTACGGTCATCGGTCATAAGAATCCGGACTCGGATTCCATCTGCTCTGCGATTGCATATGCAGAGCTTAAGAACCGTCTGAACGGGACGGACTGCTATGTGCCGAAGAGAGCGGGAGAACTCAATGCGGAGACAAAATTTATTTTACAGCATTTTCAAGTGGAAGAGCCGGAGTTAGTCGAGGATGTCGGCACACAGGTGAAGGACATTGACATCCGTGAAACCGAGGGCGTTTCGGGCGACATTTCCTTAAAGAAGGCATATACGCTTATGAAGGAAAACAATGTCGTCACGCTGCCGATTACAAGGGAAGGCTATCTGGAAGGACTGATTACCATCGGGGATATAGCGACATCCTACATGGATGTGTATGATAGCGGAATTCTCGCAAAGGCAAGAACCTCCTACCACAACATCATGGAAACGCTGGATGCCGAGCTGTTGGTCGGAGAGGAAAATGCGATTGTCTGTGAGGGCAAGGTGCTGGTTGCGGCGGCAAGCCCGGAACTGATGGAAAGCTACATCAAGGAGCATGACCTTGTTATTATGGGAAACCGTTATGAAACGCAGCTGTGTGCGATTGAAATGAAGGCAGGCTGCATTGTCATCTGTGAGGGTGCGCCGGTTTCCATGACGATAAAGAAGCTGGCGGAGGAAAACGGCTGCACCGTGCTTTCCACGCCGCACGATACCTATACGGTGGCTCGCCTGATTAACCAGAGTATGCCGATTGCATACTTTATGATAAAAGAAAAGATTATTTCGTTCCGTACGACGGATTTTGTTGAGGAAATCAAAGAGGTTATGGCAAAGAAACGGAACCGTGACTTCCCAATTTTAGATTCCAAGGGCAGGTACCGCGGCATGATTTCCCGCAGAAACCTGCTTGATATGAAGCGGAAGCAGATTATTTTGGTTGACCACAACGAAAAGAGTCAGGCAGCAGACGGTGTGGAACATACCGAAATATTGGAAATTATCGATCATCACCGACTCGGTACAATGGAGACGATTACACCGGTCTTTTTCCGCAACCAGCCCCTTGGCTGTACGGCAACGATTATTTATCAGATGTACCGCGAGCATCAGCTGGAAATTCCGAAGAAGATTGCAGGGCTGCTCTGTTCTGCGATTCTTTCGGATACGCTTATGTACCGTTCTCCAACCTGTACGCCTGAGGATGAGGAAGCGGCGGAAGCGTTAGCAAAGCTTGCGGGGATTGAAGTGGAAGCCTATGCGAATGAAATGTTTCTTGCCGGAAGCAATTTAAGGAATAAGACAGAGGAGGAAATTTTCTTTCAGGACTTTAAGAAATTCTCGATGGATGAGGTAACGGTCGGTGTCGGACAGATTACGTCGCTAAACGCGGAGGAGTTAAAGTCGATTGGTCTTCGTATGAAGCCTGTTATGGAGCAGTTCAGACAGCGCGAGAATGTACAGATGCTGTTTTTCATGCTGACGGACATTAGTAAGGAGTCGACGACTCTTCTGTATGTAGGCGAGGGCGTGGAAAGCCTTTTGGAAACTGCGTTTGAACTTACGGCTGTGGACGGAAGTATGGAATTATCCGGCGTGGTATCCAGAAAGAAGCAGCTGGTACCGGCACTCATTCAGGCGTTGCAGCAGGGGTAAGTACGGTAGGACGGCAGCAGAGGATGCAATTGGTATTTGACAGGAACATTGGTTTGTGGTAAGATACATCTACAGCGTTACACCAGAAACAAGAAGACTGCATAAAATGCAGTATACGGCGGCATTACCGTCGTATTCAATTAGGGCTTGTACTGGTTTCGACGGGGATTTTGAAATTGCGGAAGCCATTGGTGGCGGGGACCACCTAAAAACCTCAAATTAAAAATAAACGCTGAAGATAATTTAGCACTCGCTGCCTAATGGCAGCTGTCAGACCTGATGCACCTACACCTCAGGACCCTGGCATCGACTTTGTAGGAAACGATATACCCAAAGCTTTGAGGGTATAGGCGTAACATGAAGCTACTGAAATCCGTTGCGTGTCTGCTTGCGCCGGATGGAGGGAACATGCGGACTTCGGGTTCGTAAAAATAACAGACTGTAATGGGAGATGCCGTAATGGATGGGTTTTCGGACAGGGGTTCGACTCCCCTCAGGTCCACTAAAAAAGAAGGTATCGCGAGCTTGCTCGTGGTACCTTCTTTTTTATGAAAATGAAAGAAGCCGGACGTGTAAGTACGAGAATCCTTTCGGACAGGGGCGCTGCTCCCCAGTGGGGAGCGTTTAGCGCCGACCGAGCCGGTAGGCGAGAGCGACTCCCCTCAGGTCCACTTTTTACAAGTGGAAAATGATCTGGTGTATTTTTCTGTGGCATTTTTGCCATATTAGTGGTACAATAAGCATGAATAATAAGGAAGAGTGATTTATACATGAATACTATGTGTGCTTTTAGCACGCAATAGAAAGGAGGGGCAACATGAATAATTCAAAGATAAGAGAAGTGGTTGAATTATTTGCAAAAGAAGCAGGAATAGTTTACGGAGATAAGCTGAAAAAAGTTATATTATATGGCTCTTGTGCCAGAGGAGATTTTGATGAGCAGAGCGATATAGATATTATGTTGCTTCTTGACATTAAGCCGGAGCAGATATCGGAAGAAAGAAATAAGATTTTTTCGGTAGCTGACTATTTTGATTTGAATTACGATGTGGTGTTATCTCCGGTTGTGCAGAGTATTAGTGTGTTCAATAAATATATGCCAGCTTCGGTATTTTATCAGAATATAGAGAGAGAAGGTGTTCTGGTTGCAGGATAATGTTTATTGCAAGTAAGTCGGATACTGAGCAACAGATAAAAAATGCAGAGCGTATTTATGAAGAAGTAGAGGTTTATGTGAAAAATAAGCTTGATGACAGTAATCAAAAAGAGAGAAAAGAAGCGTTTGCTCAATTAGAGCAATTGCGGAAGAACGGTACAGTGTCTGATGATGAAGCTGAGTTAAATGCTTATAAGGAAGAAAAATATAAGCAGTAAAATAAGGGTAAAAAACTGGTGTCAAAGTGGTGTCAACTGCTTTGATACTTTTTGTAAATGGGCATAATTAGTTTATGGCTATACTGTAAATAATGAAAAATTTATTTATATTATAACAGCATATTTTCCAAACACCGCAAAATTTGAAGATGATTTGAAAACCAGAAAGGGGCGTTGATTATGTGTATGTTTTGCAAATGTGATACTGTGAAAGAAAGTACAACAACACACGTTGTGAACTATAAAGGTTGTGTGATTGTGATTAAGAACGTGCCTTGCGAGGAGTGTGAGCAGTGTGGTGAAAAGTTCTACACAGACGAAGTAGCGGAACGACTGGAAAGCATGGTTGATGCCGCAAAGAAGTTGATGCAGGAAATCTCTGTTATTGATTTTTCTAAGGCTGCATAATAAGGGTGTAAGCAATGTAACTTTCTTTTGGCTTCACGCATCCAATACGCAAAATAGAGCGTATTGGGTGCTTGTTTCCTGTATAGAAGAAAAATTTCGGACATTACTAATCATATTGACTATTTACACCGCTGTCTGTTAGAATGAAAGAAATTTGCAGAAGACGAACGGATATCGGATTCTGGTATTGAGATGTAATAAGCAACAATGGCGAAATTTTATAGAGGTGGTCAAAAATGAAGCAATGGAAGAAAAGTTTCGGAATAATTATGTTGACAGTATTCGGGTGGATGCTTGTTGGCTGTAGGAATAAAGAGGAAGGTATGGAAATACCGAATCAAACAGGAAGTGCAGAAGCAATTGTTACACCGGCACCGACATTAGGCGCGGAACTGTCCGAAAACAACAGAACCTTCCTTCCAACAGAGGAGTATGTCAGAACCATCGGTCGTACCCAAATGCAGGAGGACACGCTTTGGCTGGTGCATTCCGGAACAGGTGTGGAGTTTTCCGTGACCGGAAGGAAAATCAGCATCAGCTTTAGAGCAGACAGCAGCTGCCTCGGCAATGCAGACGGTAAGGCACGGATTGCCATTTATGTCAATGGAGAACGTGTTGCAGATGAAATGATAAACAAACTGGAAAAAACGGTAACGGTTTTTGAGAGTGAAACAGAAGAAACATGTATCGTCCGGGTAGTGAAGCTTTCGGAAGCAGCAAATTCTACTGTTGGTATATCCCAAATTGATGTTATCTCTGCCGAAGACATTCAGCCAACAGAAACCAGAGAAAAGTTAATTGAATTTGTTGGGGATTCCATTACCTGCGGTTATGGTGTGGATGATGAAGTGAAGGAGCATCATTTCTCTACGAAAACAGAAGATGTAACAAAAACCTATGCCTATAAAACAGCGGAGAATCTTGGCGCAGACTACAGCATGGTTTCCTTTAGCGGATATGGTATTATTTCCGGGTATACCGGTAATGGTGAAAAAGTAGCCGATCAGATATTGCCGCAGTACTATGACAAACTGGGATTTTCCTGTGGTGCTTATTTTGGAAAATACTCCCCTCAGGAGGTAACATGGGACTTTACAAAGCGTCAGCCGGACCTCGTTGTGATTAATCTGGGAACCAACGATAGCACTTATGTTTTGGGTAAGGCAGATAGAAAAGAAGAATACACTGTCGGCTATGTGGAATTTCTGAAAAAGGTAAGAGAGCTGAATCCGGAGGCAACGATTCTTTGTACCCTGGGAATCATGGGAGGAGATTTATATCCTTCCATCGAAGACGCAGTAGAAAGATATCAGACAGAAACCGGTGATGCCAATATTTATTCCATGCAGTTTTCTGCGCAGTCTTATAGTGACGGCTATGCGGCGGACTGGCATCCGACAGAGGCCACACACACTAAGGCGGCAAAAGAACTGACAGAAAAAATAAAGGAAATTATGGGCTGGTAGATGTGACGGCACTGAAATTGGAAAGGAAATTTTCTCTATTGATTTCAGAACATTTGTTTGCTATAATAATCCTCACGGGAGGCAAACGAATGTTCGGCAATATAATTTATCATGTTGATGTGAATAGTGCGTTTTTGAGCTGGGAGGCAACCTACCGATTGCATCATAAAGGCGGAAAGGTAGACCTTAGAGAACAGGTAGCAGTTGTGGGTGGTGATGTTACCATGCGGCACGGTATTATTCTTGCAAAATCCATACCGGCGAAGAAATATAATATTCATACCGGAGAATCGATTCTGGAGGCAAAACAGAAATGCCCTGACCTGATTATTGTGCCTCCAAACTATAACCTGTACGAGCAGTGCTCCGCTGCTTTCATAAAGATATTAAGAGAATATTCCGATGCTGTGGAGCAGTATAGCATTGATGAGGCATTTGTTGACATGACTTCAACCTGTCATCTGTTTGGAACCCCGGAAGAAACGGCGCATAAAATCAAAGACCGCATCCGGGAGGAACTTGGTTTTACGGTGAATATAGGGATTTCCACCAATAAACTGCTTGCAAAGATGGCAAGTGATTTTAAAAAGCCGGACAGGGTGCATACGCTGTATCCCTGTGAGATAGAAGAGAAAATGTGGCCCTTGCCAGTCTCTGAGTTGTTTTTTATCGGAAGAGCAACCACAAAGAAGCTGTTTACCATGGGTATTCATACCATCGGTGAACTGGCAAAATGCGACCCGGCATGGCTGCGTACCATGTTCAAAAAGTATGGTGAGGTAATATGGGGTTTCGCCAACGGAATCGACTTGAGTCCGGTGATTTCGGAGACTGTGCCGAACAAGGGGTATGGAAACAGTACAACCATACCGTTTGATGTGACGGATACCCGGACGGCAAAGGTGGTTCTGCTTGCTCTGGCAGAAACGGTAGGAAACCGCCTGCGGCGGGATGATGTGCGGATATCCGTTGTATCTGTGGGCATCAAGGCTTCGGATTTATCTTATTGCTCTCATCAGAGGGTGTTGCAGACGGACACAAACATTACAAACGAAATTCATAAAGCAGCGTGTGAATTGTTTGATGAGCTATGGAATGGTCAGCCGATCAGACATCTCGGAATTTATACCGGCAGGGTACAGGAGAATGATGGGAT
>JBJENV010000066.1:0-13802 GCA_051880375.1 Lachnospiraceae bacterium | reverse complement strand
AACTACAGTGATTTCACATGATTTAGTGCGAATTATTTTTACCTTTCATTGCTGAACATTAAAGCTTTCTAATGTTCATTGTATATTATGCCCGTTTTCTATCCTGACATATGCGTTCATCTATGTTTTTCGACCGAATCAATTTGTGTAAACCGACTTTTCGTCCGACTTCATACAAAAATAGCACTTCGGCAACTCTTATTTACCACCGAAATGCTATTCCTTCTTTCACCATGTCACAGCCCAAATCCTCAATTTTCTGGCTTAAATCTGGTAAAACAATCTCTCTTCAAACTCCCCGGGCCCTTGATTTCCCTACATTCTCTTAGAAAAGCAACTCCCTGCCGCGGTAGAGCAAGAAATTCTCCTATCCCCTGTTACATCCATATATCCCATTTACCTAATGAACATATTAATCCTCGGAACAACCACCGGGACTGTAAAGCACAGACTCCGCTGTGACACTGCCCTTCGAGCCTTCTTTTGATGACACACAGAATATTCCGTTTTTCACACCAACCCAGCGTCCCGGGATAGCTATCATTTCCAGTGCGGGCTGATAGGTGATTTCATCAACGCTGTATAAAATACTTACCTTCTCCATCGGAAAGTTCTTTTCCTTTGGTCCGATATCCCGGGTTCCTATGTGCTCTACCACATACTTAACAGATACAAATTTCGTACCTTCAGGCAGTATTTCAATTTCTTCGCTTTTTTCCTCCGTATTTTCAACCAGTATGTTACCAAACTTCTGTTTTCCGCGCACACAAATCACCTTTAGAAACTCCCCATCACGCAGAAAGGACACAAGCCCATACTCCATTCCCATGGAAATCACGCCAGCTTCATCCCCTGGCGTAAGTTTGGACAAATCAAGCTTTGTTACACAGGAAAACTCCGGTGCGGGCCACTTCTGAAGAAGCAAATTCGGTACATCGCCATATGCGCCTTCTTTTTTTACCGCATGTAACACCAGTCCGTTATCCGTAAATGTATACCATTCTTTTTTACTGTTTGCATTCCACTGCCATTGAAGTCCCAGTACTTTATTTTTAAAATCATCCGATGTTGCCGGTTCTGCTATATTATCGTGATGATTTCCGGTGTCAGGTTTTCGGTAGCGGCTTACCGGTTCTCCATAGTCATTTCCGTTTCCGGCTGCCCCGATTACCGGCCAGTCATTTTTCCAAACCATCGGCTGCAAATGCAGGATTCTTCCCGCTGCGTACACATCCTGAAAATGAATAAACCAGTCCTCTCCTGTTACTGTATCTATCCATGCACCCTGATGCGGTCCGTTGACCTCTGAATTCCCCTGACGCATAACTACTTTATATTCATATGGTCCATAGACCTCTCTGGAACGAAGTACGGTCTGCCAGCCGGTTTTTACTCCTCCTGCCGGTGCAAAGATATAATACCAGCCATTCCGCTTGTACATCTTTGGACCTTCTATCGTATTCTGGTCATTCTCATTTCCGTCAAATATCTTTACCGCTTCACCGACAAGTCCCATTCCATCCGGCTGCATTTCCTGCAGATACAAAACACTTTTATATCCGATACGGCTTTTTGCAACACCTGCGACAAGATATGCTTTCCCATCCTCATCCCAGAACGGGCACGGATCAATCCAGCCTGCCCCTGGTCTGATAGGAACCGGAGAAGACCATTTACCGTACGGATTTGTCGTAGTACTCATGTAAATTCCTTCATCCGGCATTGGAAAGCATACAAAATAAGTGCCCGCATGGTATCGGATAGACGGTGCCCAAACCCCGCAGCCATGCACCGGTACCTCATAACGTTTATCCGGTAATTCCTGCAATACATAGTTAATGACTTCCCAGTTGACAAGATTCCTTGAATGCAAAACAGGGATTCCCGGTGTATTGCAAAAGTTGGAAGCGACCATGTAATAGTCGCAGCCAACCCTTATTGCATCCGGGTCTGAATAATCTGCATAAAGAATCGGATTGGTATAGGTTCCATCTCCGTTATCGGCATTCCACATTTTTGAAATCATTGCTGCTCCCTTCGTATCATTCCGGCTCCCAATGGGATGCTCATCCTCTCACTCCACCTTCATCATCCGGTAACCGACTCCGACATGCGTCTGGATGTACTGGGTGGAATCCGAGTTCTTTTCCAGCTTCTTGCGAAGCGTTGCCATAAACACCCGCAGGGAAGCCACATCGTTCTCCCAGCTGTGTCCCCAGATATTCTGGGTTATAAAGGTGTGCGTTAATACCTTCCCTACATTTTTGGAAAGCAGACATAACAGCTTGTATTCTATCGGCGTCAGATGCAGTTCTTCCCCTTCCAGATAGGCGCAGCCTGCCGAAAAGTCCACCTTAAGCTTCCCGTTGACAAAAACCGAGGCGGATATCTGCTCACTTTGCCCGGCTGCCAGTCTGCGCTCCGTCACCCGAAGCCTTGCCAAAAGCTCCTCCACGGAAAACGGCTTCGTCAGGTAATCGTCGGCCCCGGCGTCCAGTGCCTCCACCTTATCCGTATCCTCGCTTCTGGCGCTGATAATGATAATCGGCACGTTCGACCAGGTACGGATTTTCTTAATCACTTCGATTCCGTCCATGTCCGGCAGTCCCAAATCAAGCAATATAATATCCGGGTTGTGGGAGGACGCCTCTAAAATGGCGGTTTCGCCGTTCATGGCAGTCAGATATCTGTAGTCATGCGCCTTTAATGTGGTAATCATTAGATTTTGTACCGGTCTGTCATCCTCTACTACTAAAATCAATGTCTTATTCATGTAACGTAACCTCCTCAATCGGCAGGGTAAAGGTAAATACCGCTCCGTGCGGAACATTGTCGGAAAGCTGTAATTCTCCTCCGTGCGCCGTCACAATGGATTTGCAAAGGGACAAGCCAAGCCCCAGACTTCGTCTGCTGTCAGCAATGCTCTTTGCCCCGCTGTAAAACATATCAAACACAAGCGGCTTCATCTCATCCGGAATTCCGGGACCATTATCTGCGATACGAACCACTGCCCGGTCCTTCTGCTTCCGGGTGGTAATGACAATCTCCGAGCCCTTCTTCGTATACTTAATCGCATTATCCACCAGATTGATCACCACCTGCATAATCAGTCTTGCATCTACCTTTACAAGAAGGAAGTCCTCTGATGGCTGAAAGGAAATGCGATGCTCTGAAATCTTTCTGTTCACATGTTGCAGCGCTTCCGCAATCACCTCGTCCAAAAGCTCTGCCGATAAGCGGATGTTCAGCCTTCCTTCTTCTATTTTTGTTATGGAGAGCAGATTTTCCACCAGATTAATCAGCCACATGGAATCGTCATAAATATCCGAATACAACTGTTTCTTTGTTTCGGCATCAAACTTTTCTCCGTTGGAGAGCAGGTTGCTGGCATTTCCGGATATGGAAGTTAACGGCGTACGCAAATCATGAGAAATGGAACGAAGCAGGTTTGCCCTTAGCTGCTCCTTCTGTGCTACCAATGCCGCTTCCGCCTTCTCCCTTGCATTTTTCTCATTTTCCAGTGCCAGTGCACATTCCCCGAGAATGGACAGCAGAATGCTGTTTTCAAAAGAATCCAGCGGTTTCTCGTGAATGACAATACCAATGACGCCATAGACCGCATTACTCGTCCGGATGGACAGGTACCGGCATTTTGCGTCAGAAAGCGTATCCGTGGTTGCTCCCGCATGCTTATTGTTCTTGAACACCCAAAAGGCAACCGTCTTTTCCTTCTCCGACAGATACTCCTCGTTCTCTGTGCCCTCGCTTACCGTTTCCCCGTTCGCTGCAAACAGCTTCGGAGCGAACAAGCCGTTCTTTTCGGCCAGATAGATTACCATATCCCTGTTCAGCAGCTTGATGAGCTGCGTCGCCGTCACGGATATGATTTCCTCTTTCTCCTTGACACCCTCTAACAGCTGGTTCGTGTCAAACAGAATCTTCGTCCGGTAGGCCGCCTGTGCCGCCTGCTTTGCCTGCCGTTTGAGCCGGATAGCCAGAGAACCGGTCAGGGAAGCTGCCACAAACATCGTAATGAACGTCACCGGATAATCCTTTTCATAAGCCAACAGCGTATAACGCGGCTCCGTAAATAAAAAGTTAAATACTATGACGCTGACGATGGAGGCAATCAGACTGTATATCCGGTGGGTCGTCATAATCGATGTCAGTAATACACCGAGAATATATACCATGATGATATTGGCTTCGCTCAATCCGAGTTTCCAGAAGCCAAAGCCGATTGCGGATGCTGCGACAATCATCCCGATACTTATTATAATATCCGCGGCATTCAGCAAATGTTCCGATTGTTCTCTTGCCTTTTCATATTCCTCTCTGCTTACCGTCTGCAGAAGCTGCTCCGGGCTTTGACGCTTCTCTTCCATTTTCTTCTCCTGTTGACGCTTCTTTCTTCTCTGTCCACGCATTTTCCTCCGCATCATCCCGGTCTTTCTCTATCAGTTCCCGGTTTTTCTTAAGAAAGACATCCAGCTTTTTCGTGATGATTCCCCCTGCAATTCCGATGCCGATAAAAACGAACAGTAATACAACCGTCTCCATTATACCACCCCCGCTCAAGCTGTTCTAGATATGGAAGCACTTTTGTATATCCTTATTTTTCCCTAGCACTAACATTGCCTCTCCCTTTTCAAAACAGGTATCCGGGGTAATGGTTAACTCCATTTTTCCGTTCCGCTTTAACGCCATAATGTTGATATTATATTTTCGTCGGATATTAATTTCTCCGACGGTTCTTCCCAGCCAGTCCTCCGGTACTTCCACTTCAAAAATTGCATAATCGTTGTCCAGTTCTATGTAATCAAAAATATGGTCCGAGCTGTATCGGATGGCTGTCCAGGTTGCCAGCTGCTTTTCCGGATAAACGATTTCATCCGCTCCGTTCCGAAGCAGGAACTTTGCCTGTACGTCCTTTGCCGCCCTTGAAACCACCAGCTTTGCTCCCAGTTCCTTAAGCAGCGAGGTTGTCTCCAGCGAGCCCTGAAAATCATTTCCGATGGCAACAATACAGACATCATAGTTTCCCACTCCCATGGAGCGTAAAAACGCCTCATTCATGCTGTCGCCAATCTGCGCATTTGTCACATACGGCAGTACCTCTTCCACCCGTTCCTCCTGCTTGTCAATTGCCATCACTTCATGATTTAACTCATGCAGCTTCATCGCAATGTGCTTTCCGAATCTTCCTAATCCTATCAGTAAAATCGACTTCATCACCGTTTCATCCTTTCTCTCTATCCGACCGTAATTTTTTCTTTCGGAAACTTTGCCACTCTTCTGTCCTTATCCGAAACTGCCGCAAACACCAGGGTGAGTCCCCCTACCCGTCCGAAAAACATCAGAAGAATCAAAATCAGCCTGGATACCGGCCCCAATCCCGGTGTAATTCCGAGGCTCAGCCCCACCGTTCCGATGGCCGATGCTGTTTCAAATAAGCAGACCCGCATCGGCAGCCCCTCAATACAGCTCATCAGCAGTCCGCCCGTCAGACATAACGTCAGATACATTAACAAAATGGCTGCCGCGTGTTTGATAATACCGTCCTCAATTCTTCTTCCGAAGCATTCGGTATCCTCTTTTCGTTTGAATACCGCAAACGATGCCAGAAACAAAACCGCTATCGTCGTTGTTTTCATACCGCCCGCCGTAGAGCCGGGAGCTCCTCCGATCAGCATAAGCAGCATGAGAATGGTCTGCCCCGCTTCACTGAACTTTGTCAAATCTACCGTATTAAAGCCCGCGGTTCTCGGCGTAACCGCCTGAAACAGGGCAGCCCACAGTCTTTGTGTCGTCGACATGTCCTTCCATACCTGTCTGCCGAATTCCCCAAAAAAGAAAAAGAGGAACGGAAACAAAATCAGAACCACCGTCATAGCCAGTATTACTTTGCTTTGCATCCGGTATTTTTTGAAATGGATTCCGTTACGTCTCACATCATCCCAGGTTAAAAAGCCGATGCCTCCGATGATAATCAGTCCGATGATGACTGCATTTAAGAAACCATTGGACGCATATCCGGTCAGCGAGGAATACTGCGCCCTGCTTCCCATTAAATCAAAGCCCGCATTGCAGAATGCGGAAACCGCATGAAAAAGTGCATACCAGATTCCTTTGAGCGGACCAAACTCTTTGATAAAGACAGGAAGTAAAAGAAGCACACCTGCCGATTCAATCAGAATCATCGACCTTAAAATAAACCCCGTCAGCCTCACAATACCGCCTACGCTCGGCGCTGCAATCGCTTCCTGCATCGTACTGCGCTGCATCAGGCCTATCTTTTTCCCCGAAACGGCTGCCACCGATACCGCAATGGTAACCACTCCCATTCCTCCGATTTGTATCAGCAGAAGAATCACTGCCTGACCGAATGCCGACCAGTAGGTTGCCGTATCCTGTACGACGAGTCCCGTCACACACGTTGCCGAGGTTGCCGTAAACAACGCATCAAAGAAAGAGGTCGCCTGTCCGCTTTTCGCAGAAACAGGAAGCATCAGCAAAATGCTCCCTGTTAATATCACAAACAAAAAACCGGCAATAATAATCTGAAACGAAGTCCATCGTTTTTTCCTGTACCATAAAAATCCCATGTTCCTATCCTGCCCATTTCTTAATTCGTCTTTATACTGTCTTAATTATCCGCTGTTTTGCTTAAAAATTGTATAAGGATATTTCGTTTCGTATTAAGATAGTATAAAGACGGAGCAGTTACCCTACTCCGTCCAAAAACTCCAAAGATTTTTTATTTGTTTCTCTATCTGCGAAAATGCCCAGCGCATCTTGCTCCTTGCAATGCAGTTTGGGTCATGGACAAAAAAACCGTTCTCGTCATAGCCGTACAATACAATAAAATGCCCTGCCGTCGTAAAATCTCCTTTTCCCATCGAGCAGATAATCAGATGTCCCGCATCCAGTTCCTGCTTCATGCTCCGCTCCGTAAACCTGGGCTGCTTTACCTCTACGCCGTACACTCCCGGTACGTCTGACATTAAGGACCATGAGGTTCCGACTCCGTCGACATAATAGCCGTGTTCGACTGCGTAGGCTGCAATATGGTCCGGTGTCAGGGTTTCATCCCTCGTCAGGGAATAGAGTACCATCGACAAACACGTCGGTCCGCAGCCGGTCAGTCCGATGACTCCGTCCTCTCCGTACCACTGATAGCCCCATCGGAAGTCCCACTGCAGAAAAAGCGGAACCTCCTGCTTCTTTTCCTCCTCGGTAAGACCGCCCGCCGTATGGCCTGCAAAGACCGGATAGTACTCTGCAAAGTATTCCATTTCCGGATTGTTTGCAAGTGCCTCCAGCAATTTGTCAGGGTAGTTTTTGCTGTTTTCATAAATCTGCTTTATCACTGCACTTTCCACTGACAGTTCAGAAAGTCTTGCAAGTATCTCGTCCTGCTCCCGTCTGACCGGTTTTCCGACCGCCCACGTTCCGGCTGCACTCTCTGGTTCTACGGCAAGCTCCCTGATGACATCTTCCAGACTGAGCGCATTGACCGGTATCGCATCCGGTGCTCCGCTCGGAGTTTCCTGCTCCATCCTGTCCGCTTTGTTTTCTCCGCTCTCTTTCGGATTTCCTTTCGGGTCCTCCTTTCCTTTTTCAGACATCAGACTGTTTCCTGCCAGCCATACAAGTGCAACAACCAGCACTGCCGCTATCAGACGAACCCTTCTCCTCCGTCTTCTTCTCCTGCGCCTTCGCCCCGCCGGATGCCCTGCTGCCATTCCTTCTTCCTTTCCTGCCCTGTATACTCTGTCCCATTCTTTATCTGCCTGTTCCGATTGCTTCACCCGAAGTTCCTCCCCTTCTCTGTAAAACCTTATCAACGGAAGTATGTGCAAAAAAACAGCATTCCTTCCCTGACACAGCTATTGTATCAAAAAAAGAAGTGCTGTTTCCCCGCTCCGTCCAACGGCTTTCTTATTTTTTTCTCCGCAATTTCTTACGATTTTCCTACGAAAGAGGAAGCATGATTTCAAATTCAATGACTTCGTTTTCACTCTTTGCCGTTATTGTTCCGTGGTGAAGCTCCACAATTTCCTTTGCAATGGCAAGACCTAAGCCCGCGCCTCCGGTTTTTGAGCTTCTGGAGGTATCAAGACGGTAAAACTGTTCAAAAATGCGTTCCAGCTTTTCCTTCGGAATTGTGTTTCCGTGATTCATAAAGCAAAGGCATATCTCGTTTTCCTGCTGTGTGGCAGTAATCCGGATGGTATCGTTTTCAAAGCTGTAATTTACGGCATTTCTTAAAAGATTGTCAAAAACCCTCTGCAGCTTGTCGGCATCACACCGCAGCATCATATTCGGCGCGATGTCAAGGGTACACGTTAAGCTTTTCTCCCGAAGCATTGGCTGAAACTCATAGGTAAGCTGCTCTAACAGGCGGGTTAAGTTCACCCTGCTGTACTCCAACGTAATGCCGGAAAGGTTAAAGCGCGTAATCTCAAAAAATTCGTTAATCAAATCCTCCAGCCGCTCCGCCTTCTCCAGCGAAATCGACAGATACTTTTCCCGAAGCTCCTCGGATATCCGGTTTTCATCCCGCAAAAGAGTCAGATAACCGATTACGGATGTCAGCGGAGTTTTTAAATCGTGCGCCAAATAAACCACAAGGTCATTTTTTCGCTGCTCGGCAAGCTCTGCCGCAAGCTTCCGCTGCTCCAACGTATGCTTAATCGTATTGATTTTCTTTTCGGTGGCAGACAATTCCGGAGGAAGAACAACCTCACCGGAATGCTCCTCAAGGAGCGCATCAATGCCCCGGTTGATTTCATTGAAGTATTTTGCAAAGCTTTTCACATAAACCCAGAGAATCACGAGAAATACTGCGATTACCGCTATAACGCAAAAAGCCTCAATGTTATTCCGAATCAGATGCTGGTAAGCTAACAGTGCCGAAGTAGAATCGTGGTAAATAAATTTCTCGAAAAACGCAACGATAACGTTTGCAACATGCCCCCGAAAGACATATTGATACAAAAGCCAGACAAGGATTGCAAGCACCCAGATGATTGCCGCCGAGGCAAGCAGCATTCCTACCGTTCGCAGGAATATTTTTGTATGCAGCTGTTTATAGTCGCTGCCGGTTTGTTGCTTCTTTTTATTCAATGGTGTACCCCACTCCCCATACGGTTTTGATAAACTTCGGATTTCTCGCAGGCTCTTTTAACTTCTCTCTCAACCTGCCGATATGCGCCATGACCGTATTGTTATTGTCAATGAATTTCTCACCCCAGACCTGTTCGTAAAGCTCCTCCGAGGGAATCACCTTTCCTTTATGCTCGCATAAATACCAGAGAATCGAAAACTCGATCGGAGTCAGGGCAACCTCTGTTCCGTACAGAGTGCATTTGTGACTGTCCTTGCAGATTACCAGTCCCTTAATGTCATACTCTGTCACCGGCGCTGTCTTTTCCGAAGCATTCGCCGCATTATTATAGCGGACATAACGCCGAAGCTGGGTTTTTACCCTGGCAACTACCTCCAACGGATGAAACGGCTTTGTGATATAATCATCCGCTCCGATGGTCAGTCCCATGATTTTGTCATCCGCCTCCACCTTTGCCGTCAGCATGATGACCGGATAAAAGTATCGTTCTCTGATTTTTCTTAAAAGCTGAAAGCCGTCCACATCCGGAAGCATAACGTCCAGAATTGCCAAATCAAGCTTTTCAGACTCCATGCAGCGTAACGCTTCCGTGCCGCTGTAGCACTTATGTACCGTATATCCGTCGTTCTTTAAACAGACCTCCAGTAAATCTGCAATTTCCTTCTCATCGTCCACAATTAAAATGCTCTCACCCATAGAAACTCCCTGACTCCTTACTCTATCTCAAACGTACATGCCGCCGCATCCGAACCGTCCGTCAGCGAAGCGACACCGTCAAGCAGTGTCAGATACATTCCCTCAAATGCTACTGATTCAAAGGAAACACCGAAGCCTGCAAGCCCTTCTACACTCACAAAGGTCTGCTCCATGGCAAGCTTTCCTGCGGCATCCTGGGAAAGACCTACCGCTCCTTCCGAAGCCGTGATGTAAAGTCCCGGCTTGTTGTAAGACTCTATGGAAACATAAGCTGCGTTTTCTTTGTCTGCTTTTCCCGGCACAAGCTCCCAGTAAGTATCCTCTTCCTTAGTTCTGTCCAGATTGCTCCCAAGCAGCAGATTCGTATACGGATACGGCTCATCACCGGCAGAATTGTTAAATCGCTCATGGGCAAGCACTTCTCCGTTTCCTGTGGTAAGCGTATGCTTCTTTCCGCTGATACCGGTTGCCGTTTCCTGAATGTAGCAAACCGTACCGTCGTCTTCAAAGAACACCTCTTCGACACAGGCTACTCTTCTGTAGCCGCTGCCGTTCGGTAAAGAACCGTTATGATAGATAAAGTAAGTCTTTCCCAGGAAATCCACCACCGCCATGTGATTGGTATTGGAGGTCGCCGACGGCTCCATAATCACATCGCCGTAAAACCACTTTCCGCTCATCAAATCGTCCGTGGTTGCATACGCCATCTGCTCTCTCCAGCTGCTTGCATAAAACAGATAGTACTCTCCGTAATACTCTCCGTTTTCATCCTGCCTCCGATAAAGCCACGGGGCCTCCGTATAGGAAGACGGGACCTTCTGGCTCACGACATCCTTACCAAATACAATCTGCCCGTCGCCGTCCCTGTCCTTTACGGAAACCATGTCTTCATTGAGTTCGCACAGATACAGCTTGGAATTTCCCCAGCAAAGATATCTGTGCTCCTCGCCTGTTTCATCTGTTTCTATCCATACCGTCGGGTCAATGTCATTCCACGCCGACGTCTCATCCGTAGTAAACGATCCCTTAATCAGTGCCTGTCCGATGTCGGTAAACGGTCCGGTCGGGCTGTCCGAGACTGCAACACCGATGGACTGCTTGCCCTTATCCGTGCTGTCCCACGAACAAAAGTAAAAATAATACCGGTCCTTTCCCGCCATCGCATCATAATGTCTTGCCACCTGTCCTGCCCATGCGGAATTTTTATCCGCCCAGCTGACATTCGATACGCTCAATACAACGCCTTCATAGTTCCAGTGAATCATATCCTTTGTGGAATAGCACAGATATTCCGGAATGACATACGAATTTCCGAGCGCCGTATCATGTCCGGTATACAGATACAGCGTATCTCCTACCACAAGCGCCGAAGGGTCGCCGCCGTAGGTTACGTTTCCCTCTGCGTCAAACCCTGCAACCGGATTTCCATACTCGCTTTTTTCAAGCTCCACCGTTTTTCCTGCCGCAGTTTCCGGCATGTTTTCCGCCTCCGGTGCTTCTGTGATTGTTGCTTTGTTTCCTGCATCCTTGTCTGCATCATCCGTTTCTTTGCTGCTATTGCATCCGATAAGCGATACTGCCAGTCCCAGAAGCAGTATCGAAAAAAGAAATCGTTTCTTCATATCATTTTCCACCTTCTCCTCTGATTTGCCGCATGCTGCGTGCTTTCTCTGATTATACTACATTCAGACCTGATTTCCCATAGGAAGGTGAAATTTTTCAGAACGAATTTTAAGAATGCTTCCGGTTCGGATGCCCCTGCGCCTTTTTATGCCTCGTCAATGATTCTTCCGTCGGTTGAAATGGTTACCACATGCCAAGGCAGAAGCTTTCCGCTTGCTTTCAGGGCACGTTTTACTGCATTCTCAATACCGCCGCAGCACGGAACCTCCATGCGCACAACGGTTACACTTTTTATCTCGTTTTCAGTCAGAATGCGCGTCAGCTTCTCGGCATAGTCTCCTTCATCCAGCTTCGGACAGCCAATCAGTGTGATGCGATTACGGATAAAGTCGTTGTGGAAGTTTCCGTAGGCATATGCCGTACAATCGGCAGCAACTAAAAGATTTGCCCCGTCAAAATACGGTGCATGCACCGGCGCCAGCTTTATCTGCACCGGCCACTGGGAAAGCCTGCTCTCTACGTTAGCTGCTCTGCTTTCCGACTTACTTTCACAGCATTCTTCTCTCTGAATTTTCTTTGATGCACTTCCCGGACAGCCGCACGGCAGAACATCGCTGTGCTTTTCTTCCTTTTCTGCCTTTGCCTTTAGAACTGTCGCTTCATCATATGCTGGCGCCTCTCGCTCCTCAAAGGAAATCGCACCGGTCGGGCATGCCGGCAGACAGTCGCCCAGCCCGTCGCAGTAATCCTCGCGCAGAAGCTTTGCCTTTCCGTTTACCATGCCGATGGCACCCTCATGACAGGCAGATGCGCATGCTCCGCAACCGTTACACAATGTTTCATCAATTCGAATAATTTTTCTAATCATAGTAATCTCACCTTTCCATTTTCCTTACCTTGATTTTTCTCCCACAGTATACTACACTAATGGTGCTATGTATGTTGGAATTCCAACAAAATTCGTCAAAATAAAAAAATACGCACCCTATGCGCAGAAATGAGGTGTCCATGAACGCTTATCCGGAAGTATTAAAGCAATGTCCTTTGTTTTCCGGCATTACGGAAGACGAGCTTAACGAACTGCTTCTTTGTCTGGATGCGAAAACCGTTACCGCGTCCAAGGATGAAACCGTTTTTATAGAGGGTGAGCCTGCGGACCGGATTGGCATTGTCCTTTCCGGGAGTGTCCACGTCATCAAGGAGGATTACTATGGCAACCGGAGCCTCGTCGGCATGGCCGGTCCGTCCGAAGTGTTTGCCGAGGTGTTTTCCTGCGCGGAAGCCAAAGTCTTTCCGGTAAACGTCATTGCCGCAAGCGACGCCAGACTTCTTCTTTTGGATTCCCGCCGCATCCTGTCTGTCTGCGGTACTGCCTGCCCCTTTCACAACCGCCTGATTGCAAACCTGCTCCGCATCGTTGCCACAAAAAGCCTGATGCTCCGGCAGAAGCTTGAAATCACTTCTAAACGGAGCACCCGTGAAAAATTGCTTGCTTTCCTTTTGGCGGAAGCAAAGAAACAAAACAGCAGTGAATTTACGATTCCATACGACCGTCAGGCACTTGCGGACTATCTCGGCGTGGAACGCAGCGCCATGTCCGCAGAGCTTTCCAAGCTGCGCAGGGAAGGTGTGTTAGAATGCAGGAAAAATCACTTTTTATTACTACAATAGCAGCACTGCAAACCGGAATTGAATAAAATTGCTGCGCGATGTCCTGCCAAAGCTGTGGTGTAGCGATTTTTGTTCAATTTAAATTATTACATTTGCAATCATTTTTACTCATGACTTTGAATGATAATCGCACCACTATCGTCTATCCACTGTTCATACCATCCGGCATTATCATACACATAAGGGGTATCTTCGCTTTTCAACAGACTTTCCGGCATTGTAATCAAAAGAATGCTTAATGCCACAAGAATTGTCACCCCTCCAATGACATCCCACTTTTTAACATGAGTCTTTACAAAATACGCAGTGTAAACGATAGCAAGAGGAAGCCAACAAATAAGAGCCGTAAGCATTCCCGGTCCATAAAATGGTGAATAAATGCCATTTTCCAACAGCATTGTTTGGGAAGAAGTTGCTCCCAACAAGTGAATTACCACTTCTGCATATCCAAATAACATAACAGCAAAACTCATTTTCCGCTCAAACTTATTCGTCTGCACAAGAACAAACCAAACCAGCGCACCACCAAAATTGGTAATCATGTCTGTGAGTTCATTCATAGGATACCGATCTCGCAAGATAGCTTCCGAAGAAAGATTATAATAATAGTGGAACCCGCCCGGAATGACCCATTCTTCCCAAACATGAAAGACAAGAACGATGACAGTAAAAGCCCCCAGCT
>JBJENV010000065.1:0-130812 GCA_051880375.1 Lachnospiraceae bacterium | reverse complement strand
CCTTGTTGGCAACCTCTCTTGCAAAGCCCATTTCGTGGGTAACGATAATCATCGTCATGCCTTCTTTGGCGAGCGACTTCATCAGGTCCAGTACCTCGCCGACCATTTCCGGGTCAAGGGCGCTGGTTGGTTCATCAAACAAAATCACGTCCGGATTCATGGCGAGAGAGCGGACGATGGCAACACGCTGTTTCTGACCGCCGGAGAGGGTGGAAGGGTAAACATCCGCTTTATCCTCCAGCCCGATGCGGCGCAGCAGTGCGAGAGCGTTTTCATGCGCCTTTGCCTGAATTTCCGCTTTTGTTGTTGTAATCGGAAGCAGCTCTTTCTTTTTGCCCTTTGGCAGAATCGGATTGAGGAAACGCGCCCATGCGTTGTGACGTTTTGCCTTGCGCAAATCCTGACACTGCACATAAACCGGAGCCAGCATGATATTCTGGATCACGGTTTTGTTGTTGAACAGATTGAAGTGCTGGAACACCATGCCCATGTGTCTGCGGTGGATGTTGATGTCGACCTTAAAGTCCGCAATATCCACGCCGTTAAAAATAATCTGACCGCCGGTCGGGTCCTCCATACAGTTTAAGCAGCGCAAAAACGTACTTTTTCCGGAGCCGGAGGGACCGATGACCACCATGATGTCGCCTTTTTCAATCGTTACGTTGATGCCGTTTAAAACCTTGTGGTCACCAAAGCTTTTTTCTAAATTAATGACGTCTATCACTTTTTCTCAGGCTCCTTTCCATAAGTTTAATTCCTGCACTGATAATCAGCACAAGCACGATGTAAACAAGTGCCATGACAATGTAAGGAACCATGAATTCGTAGCTGTTTGTTCCAATCAGGCTGAATGCAACATAAAGGTCGGTGGCACCGACGAAGCTGACAACGGAGGTCTCCTTAATCAAGGCAATAAATTCGTTTCCGAGTGTCGGAAGAATGTTTTTTACCGCCTGCGGAATGACAATTTTCATCATCGTGGTACCAAAGCTTAAACCGACGGCACGACCGGCTTCCATCTGCCCGTGGTCAACGGAGAGAATGCCGCTTCGCATGATTTCCGATATGTAGGCACCGCTGTTTAAACCGAAGACCAGAATGGAAACCTGTACGCCGGACATACGGATGCCGAGCATCGGACAAAGCACATAATAGAAGATAAGCAGCTGTACGACAATCGGGGTGCCACGGAACAGCTCTACATAAAAGCTGCAGACCGCGTTTAAGACGCGCGGGAGTACCTTATATTTCGGAATGACACGCACCGTTGCAATTAAAGTACCGATAACAATGCCGATGATTAAACCGAGTACGGCAATCGTCAGGGTGTTTTTTAAGCCCTCAAGCACCTTGACATAGCCGCCGCGCTCAAAAAATATTTCGATAAATTTTGCTACCTTCAGGTCAAAATTACCCATGAACTCTCTTTCCTCTCAAAAAAACTACTGCATGGCATTGATGGACTCTGTAATGCACGCTGCCGGAGCAGAATCGATAATGACATAGTTGATATTTCCGTTTAATAAATCCTGTACGGCAAGCGAACCGTTCTTGTAACCTACACAGGTCATAGGGAAGCCGTCAAAGCCCCATTCTGCATCACCTTCGCAGTAGAACTGACCGGTCGTACCGTTCTGAACACCGATTTTAGTATCAGAACCCTTTGTATTTAAAATAGCTTCTACGGAAGCAGCGTCGGTGCAGGCATCGAACTCCGTGTTGTCGGAAAGTACGATTAATTTCTGGGAAGCGCTGTAATAGCTGTCGGAAAAGTTGACATACTCTTTACGGTCTTCCTTAATGGTAAGACCAGCCATGGCAATGTCACACTTCTGCTGGCCGACAGAGAGGCAGACCGCATCAAAATCCATGTTCTGGATCACAAGCTCCTTGCCGAGGTAGGCAGCAAGAGCCGCTGCAATTTCCATGTCGATGCCGTAGTAGCTGTCGCCCTGTGTATATTCAAACGGTTCGAAAGCGGCGTTGGTAGCTACGACAAGCTGGTCCTTGTTTGCATCATAAGCTGCAGAAGTAACTGCCGTCGGAGTGCCGTCGCCGAAGTACTTGTTACAGATTTCGTCGAAGGTGCCGTTGCTCTTGATTTCCTTAATAAAAGCGTTTACGGAGGTAAGCAGTTCCGGCTGATTTTTATCCACGCCGAATGCATATTCCTCATTTGTCAATTCAATTTCAATCACCTTTGCGGTTTTTGCCGCGGAGCTGCCGCAGCCTGTGAGAGCAGTGAGCGCCATCACGAGAGTAAGAACGGATGCTACAAATTTTTTCATCATAATCAATCTCCTTTTAAATGCATAAATATTCTTTCTGATGCATAATATATCACGTCGTTTTAGAAAATGCAATGAAAAAATATCAGATTTGTTGTTTCGGAGAGAACTTTATGATAAAATAATAGGGAAAGCATTCGGATGAAAAAATTTTTGTGAAATCTGCCGGAGAAAAGAGGATGAGTATGGAGAATAAGTTCACCTTCATGGGGCATACCTTCGAGGATGAAAAGCAGCTTCTGATGGCGAAAAAGGAGGCGGAGGCGATAGAATATCTTCGCGCGAAAACGGACTTTAACAATGGAGAAATGCTGCTGAGGCTTTATAACCGGATTCTGGATAAAAAAATGATGGAAACGGAGGTCGGCATCGACTTCTTAGTAGAAATCAGAAAGAGAATCGTAGAAATCGGTATTATGAAGGAAAATCAACTAAGAGACATTCCGGAATTAAAAAAACGCGCGGCAAAAAAGAAGGCAGCGGAGAAAAAGAGCAGAGAACTGCTCCTTTTGGAAAAAGCAAGACGGCAGAATACCGTATTAAAAATAGTCTGCCTGTTTTTGGCTGCGCTGGTCATCGGCATGTTTGTCATTCTGCTGACCGGAAAGCGTTCCCCGCTTGCCGTCCGCTATGAAGAGGAAATTCTTAATAAATATGCGTCATGGGCGCAGGAACTGACCGAAAAGGAACATGCAATCAATGACCGTCTGGCAGAGCTGAGGAAGCAGGGAATTATCATAGAAGATACTGCCGAAGCCGGGACAGAAACGGATAGTGGTTCTGAAGGAGTGCAGGACGCAAATTGATAACGTCGAAACACAATATCTACATAAACTTATGCTATGATTTTTCATAAGAAAAAGAGGGTAGCGGAGCAGTACAGCAAACCCCAGGCAGACAGAAGGGAGAACAGATAGAACAATGGATAAAATAAAAATTCTTGTAGTGGATGATGAAAGCAGAATGAGGAAGCTGGTGCATGACTTCCTTGCCAAACAGAATTACATTGTATTGGAAGCGGAAAACGGAGAAGAAGCGGTGGATTTGTTCTTTGAACAGAAGGACATCGGTCTGATTATTCTGGATGTGATGATGCCGAAGATGGACGGCTGGCAGGTGTGCCGTGAAATCAGGCAGTATTCACAGGTGCCGATTATCATGCTGACGGCAAAGAGTGATGAGCGTGACGAACTGCTTGGTTTTGAACTCGGGGTAGACGAATATATTTCCAAACCGTTTTCACCGAAGATTTTAGTTGCAAGAGTAGAGGCGATTCTGCGTCGGTCGAATGCCCAGACAGAAGAAAAAATCGAAGTGGGCGGTATTGTGATGGACAAGGCGGCACATTCCGTAAAGATTGACGGAACGCCGATTGATTTAAGCGTCAAAGAATTTGAACTGCTGGAATATTTTATTACAAATCAGGGAGTAGCTCTTTCCAGAGAAAAGATATTAAACAATGTCTGGAACTACGACTACTTCGGAGATGCCAGAACCATTGATACCCATGTCAAGAAGCTGCGCAGCAAGATGGGCGAAAAGGGCGATTATATTAAGACGATATGGGGCATGGGCTATAAGTTTGAACCGTAGTACACGTCTTATCCATGTTCTGCATCTATGGTAAGCTATAACGGCAACAAAACAAATACATTCGAGGCGGTTATGATATGAAATTATCCTGGCGATACAAGGTGACTCTTCTGATGATGCTTGCGGTGCTGGCTGCAATTATCGTTACCTGGGGATTAAACCGGACTTTTTTGGAAGATTATTATTTATACAGCAAAATGGATACGTTAAATGAAGCGTATCTTATTGTCTCACAGATGTTAGAGAGCAAGAAAAGCGAGACGGAAACGGATAACTCTGCGGACGAAGCGGATGCATCGGAAGCGGCGGCTTCGCTGTTTTCGGAAGAGGATTTGCTGAAGCTGGAAATTTTAAGTACACAGAACAATCTTACCGTTTATATTTTGTGGGATAATATTTACTGTACGACGGCAAATACAAATGAAAGCCATAAGGTTTTTGTGGATAGGCTTCGGGCTTATCTGTATCCGGCTCCGGGAAATACGGGGTTATACAAGGAACAGCAAAAGCTGAAAACGGTGGAAAATGAGTATGAAGTGTATTTAATCTACGATAGCAGAACCCAGTCCAATTATATTGAACTGTTCGCCGGTGATGTGGAACATGCAAATTATGTCATGATCCGGAGCAATGTCGAGAGCATGCGGGAGAGTGTTGAAATTGCAAATAAATTTCTGGCGTATGCCGGTGCTACCGTAACGCTTTTGATTGCGGTCGTTGTACTGATTGCAACCAAGGCTGTAGTACGCCCAATCAGGCAGCTTTCTTCCATTGCAAAGCGCATGAGTGATTTGGACTTTAACGTAAAATATAAAGTGACGACAAAGGATGAAATCGGAGAACTCGGGCAGAGCATCAACACACTTTCGGAAAAGCTGGAGCATACGATTTCCGATTTGAAAAGTGCAAACAACAAACTGCAGACCGACATTGAACAGAAGGTTCAGATTGATGAAATGCGAAAGGAGTTTTTATCGAATGTTACACACGAACTGAAAACCCCGATTGCGCTGATTCAGGGCTATGCCGAGGGACTGAAGGATAACATCAATGAGGATGCCGAAAGCAGGGAGTTTTATTGTGATGTTATCATAGATGAAGCCATGAAAATGAATAAGATGGTAAAGAAGCTTTTAACGCTGAACCAGATTGAGTTCGGAAACTACATGGTGGAGATGGAGCGCTTTGATATGGCAGCACTGATTCGTTCGGTGCTTGCCTCTTCGGACATTCTGTTAAAGCAAAACGACATCAAACTGTATTTTAAGCAGGAAGGACCGTTAGAGGTCTGGGCAGATGAGTATATGATGGAGGAGGTAGTCACGAACTATCTGACCAACGCAATTCACTATGCCGATAAGGAAAAGGTAGTTGAAATCAAGGCAGTAAAGAACGAAAAAACTGTCCGGGTATCGGTATTTAATTCCGGTCAGCCGATTCCTGAGGAGGAGATCGATAAAATCTGGGTGAAGTTCTACAAGGTGGATAAGGCAAGAACGAGAGAGTACGGCGGAAACGGTATCGGACTTTCCATTGTCAAGGCAATTATGGACGCGCATAACAAACCGTATGGTGTCATCAACCATGACAACGGTGTGGAATTTTGGTTTGAGCTGGATGCGGATGCATAGTTTATAAGCCGGAATATGCAAAAAGAGCTAAATTTTTTTGGAATGCTGCCGAAATAATAGATAAGTATAACAAGGAGGATGGACATCTGTGAAAAAAATCGGAATCATAGCGGTACTCTTTACGGCGATTTGTATGATGGGCGGCTGTTTGCAGGATGTGCCTTTGACAGACAGCGAAATGGATATTGTGGCGGAATATGCGGCCAGAGCATTACTGGAGAGTATGCCGGAGTATCAGCCGATGCTGTTGCCTAAGGAGGATGCGATGCCAACCCCGACAATCATATCAACTCCGGTACCGACAAAGCAGCCGGAAGCGACAGAAAAGCCGGCACCGACAAAGGGAGCGGAAATTTCAGCCGGTACACCGGCACCTACTGCAACACCGAGACCGGACAATGCTGAATTTACAAACCGGGAACTTACAAGCGTGGTTGGAGTGGACGGCTTTGCACTCTCGTATGAGGAAGGGGATTATGAGCTTGCGACAAGTGTTCAGTGCGGGGATTATTTTTCTTTGGATGCGAAAGATGGCAGGCAATATCTTCTTGTCTATTTTACTGCGGTTAACGTAAGCAACGAGAGTCGTGGGTTTGATACGACGGAAAAGAAACTGGAATGTGCAGTGGATATCAATCTCGGAACCATATCCAGAGCAAGTCTTTCCATGATGGAAAACGATTTGCAGTACATGAACGGAAGCAGGCAGATTGCACCGGGAGAGTCTGTAGAAACGGTACTTGTGTTTGAAATTTCCGCTTTGGAGGAAATTAATACGGCACATGTCCGCATTACCAATCAGAACGAGGAAACTGTTATAATAAAACTGAAATAAAGTTTGAATTATGAGATAATTTATACTATAATAGTGAACAAAGGAAATACGAATCGGAGGGAAAGATATGGATACTGGAATACTTTTAGAAAGCGGAACAAATGAACTGGAAATTCTTGAATTTACGGTGGATGGCAACCATTATGGCATCAATGTGGCGAAGATTCGTGAAATTCTGACGTATACGGCGCCGGTAGCAATTCCGAATTCTGACCCGAGCATCGAAGGTATTTTTATGCCGAGAGATGAAATCATCACAAGCATTAATCTCGCCAAGGTATTAAATCTTCGCCCTTCGGCAAATCCGGCTTCGGATTTATACATAGTGACTTATTTCAATCATACAAATGCGGCATTCCATGTTCATTCGGTGGTCGGTATTACCCGTGTATCCTGGGCAGACATTTTAAAACCGGACGCAACCCTGAATGCAAACGGCACGAGCGTGGCTACCGGCATTGTAAAAATTGACGGAAGACTGATTATTCTGCTTGACTTTGAAAAGATTATTGCAGATATCAGTCCGGAAACCAGCCTGAGGGTGGAAGAAGTAACGGCACTTGGAGAGAGAGCGCGCAGTGATAAGCCGATTCTGATTGCTGAGGATTCCGCACTTCTTTCCAGACTGATTCAGGACTGCTTAAAGCAGGCGGGATACGGTAATCTGATTGTGACCATGAATGGAGAAGAGGCATGGAACGTAATCAGTGATTTCGCAAAGGAAGGTACGCTGAAAGATAAGATTAAGTTAGTAATTACGGATATTGAAATGCCGAAGATGGACGGACATCGTTTGACAAAGCTCATTAAAGAACAGTCAAAAACTTCCTTCCTTCCGGTTATTATTTTCTCGTCCATGATTTCTGATGAGATGGCAAGAAAGGGAGAAGGTCTTGGGGCAGATGCCCAGATTACAAAGCCGGAAATCGGAAAGCTGGTCGGAGAAATTGACAGACTGATTTTAAAATAACTTTGGAGAGTAAAGCATGACAACTTGTAAGCACTGTGGAGCAGAGATTCCTGATAACTCGGAGTTCTGCCCGAATTGCGGACAACAAAATATAGACTATACAGATGAATCGTATTTGGACAGTCTGTTGAATTCGGTGGTTTCCGGCACGTCTGGGTCAAACAGAGGTGCCGAGCGTTCTCCCGTGAAGAAAGAAAAACGGGAAGAAACAAAAAAGGAAATATCGGAAGTTGCTGTTGCAGGCGGAGCGGACACAGAGCTTGCAGTGGAAAATACGGATGAATTTGATCAAGATTTGGATGACTATAATATTTTTGACGAATTCATGGACGACAAGGCAATTGACCGAATGATTTCTGAAGAACTGGAGAACGAGGAGCCTGCGCAGGCGGAGGTTCCACCGGCTTTTGAAAAATCTGTGTCGGAAGAACCTGTCATAGAAGATCCGGTCGTAGAAGAGTCTGTCATAGAGGAGCCTGCCATAGAGGAGACTGTCATAGAGGAGCCTGTCATAGAGGAGCCTGCCATAGAGGAGACTGTCATAGAGGAGCCTGTCGCAGAAGAGCCGGTCGCGGAAGAGCCGGTAACAGAGGAACCTTTGGCGGTGGAGAATGCTCCGGAAGACATTGCTGTGACAGAAGATACGGAATCAGAGAATTCTATCTTTGACGGATTTACTTTTGATGAGCCTGAAGTTGAGGAACTTCAGACAGAACCGGAGGAGAATACTTCTGAAAAGGAAGATTTATTTTCTGAAAACACATTGTTCACGGAAGGCATGGATGATCAGGATATTGTTGCACTGGATAATCTGTTTCAGGAAATTGATGAAATGGAATCTGCTAAAACTGAAGAAGAGGACAATTCCTTACTGCACCTGTTGAATGAGGGTGAAGATTCGGAGGTTGCAACCGCTAATACGAAAAAGGGTAAAAAGAAGGGAAAAAAGAAGGACAAGAAGCCATTGATGGTCAGATTGTTTGGCAATGTTCCATTAGAACCTTCGAAAATAAAGCATGAGCCGACACCGGAGGAAATTGCAGAAAAGAAGCGGGCAAAGTCGGAACAGAAGCAAAAAGAAGCGGAAGAAAAGAAAAAGGCAGCCGATGAAAAGAAAGCAGCTGCGTTGGCGGCAAAGTCAGAAAAGGCAAGGCTGGCGCAACTGGCGAAGGAAGAGAAAAAAGCAAGAAAGATGGAGCAGGCAAAGCTGATTCTGGAAGAAATGAAGGACTCCAGAATCAACCGCGCAGGAGCTTTCATTGTCTTTCTTGCATTTGCATTACTTACGGTTCTGGTGATTGTCGGCGGTAATATGGTAACGTATCATCTTGCAATTACCAGTGCGAAAAAGAGTTTTGATATGGCAATTAACAACAGTACGCAGTATTATAACGATGCCTATAACCAGATTTATGGTCTGGAGCTGAAGGAGGAAGATGTAGAGTTCGGCGATAAGGTCATGACGGTGATGTTTGTCAACAAGCAGTTAAACTCGTATAACAGCTATGTTGCGATGGGAGATGAGGCGGCTGCGCTGGATTCTCTGCTTAAGGGATTGAAACGCTATGAAAAATACAGTATGTTTGCAATTTTAGCCGGTTACGAAGACATTCTGGACGATCTGGAGTATGTGCAGAGTCAGATTCTGGCAGAACTGGATAAGCACTATGGTATTTCGCTGGATGAGGCAATGCGTTTAATTAAGGAGCAGTCTGCAGTGGAATACAGTAAGACAATATACGAAATTGTGGGTAAGAACACCTACGGACAGAACAGTGAAGGGGCAGGTGTAACTGTAGAATGATAGCGATTGTGGACTATGATGCAGGAAATCTGAAAAGTGTAGAAAAAGCGCTGCTTTTTCTTGGAGAAAAGGCAGTGGTGACTTCAAATCAGAAAGAGATTCTGCGTGCGGATAAAATTATCCTGCCGGGAGTCGGGGCATTTGGCGATGCTATGCAAAAATTAAACAGGACAGGGCTTTCCGATACAATTCGGGAAGCCGTAGATAAGGAAATACCGCTGCTGGGGATTTGCCTTGGCCTTCAGTTGTTATTTGAAGGAAGTGAGGAAACACCGGGTGTCAGCGGTCTTTCTGTTTTAAAGGGAAAGGTGTTAAGAATTCCGGATATGGAAGGCTTTAAGGTACCGCATATCGGTTGGAATTCGCTTGAAATCAAGCCGGATGCAAAGCTGTTTCGAGGAATACCAAACCAGTCCTATGTCTATTTTGTGCATTCCTATTATTTAAAGGCAGAAGAAGACATTGTAGCGGCAACAACGGATTACGTGGTAAACATTCATGCTTCTATTGAAAAGAAGAATTTGTTTGCCTGTCAGTTCCATCCGGAAAAAAGCGGTGAAGTCGGACTGAAGATACTGAAGAATTTTGCAACACTGTAAAGGAGGCGCTTATGTTTACAAAAAGAATCATTCCCTGTCTGGATGTGCATAACGGAAGAGTGGTAAAAGGCGTCAACTTTGTAAATCTAAAAGATGCGGGAGATCCTGTGGAAATTGCGGCGGCATATGACAGGGCAGGAGCAGATGAACTTGTATTTTTAGACATTACGGCATCCTCCGATGCAAGGAACATTAAGGCGGAGCTGGTCCGTAAGGTGGCGGAGCGGGTGTTTATTCCGTTTACGGTCGGCGGTGGTATCCGCACGGTAGAGGATTTCCGTGATATTCTGCGAGAGGGTGCCGATAAGGTGGCGGTCAATACCGCGGCCATTTTGGAACCGGAATTGATTTCGCGTGCGGCAGATAAATTCGGAAGTCAGTGCGTCGTTGTGGCAATTGATGCAAAACGCAGGGCGGATGGTACCGGCTGGAACATTTATAAAAACGGCGGAAGAGTGGATATGGGAATCGATGCGCTTTCCTGGGCGGAAAAGGCATACCGGCTCGGTGCGGGCGAACTGCTCGTTACCAGCATGGATAAAGACGGAACCAAGGACGGCTATGATTTGGAGCTGACCGCAAAAATTTCGGAGCTTGTAAAAATTCCGGTCATCGCTTCCGGAGGAGCGGGAACGCTTTCTCACTTTAAGGATGCTTTGACGGTGGGAAAGGCGGATGCGGCGCTTGCAGCATCCTTATTCCATTATAAGGAGCTGGAAATTTCGGAGGTAAAGCAGTATCTGCGAAACGAAGGTATCAGCGTGCGGTTGTAAGAAGGTTAAGAAATGCAGAATGCATGGTGTATCAACAGAAAGTCCGACAGACAGGAGAGTTACAGCTATGGCAATGATAACAAATGACTGGATGCCAGCCATTCAGGGGGAATTTAAGAAACCGTATTATAAAGAGCTATACAATTTTATCAGAGAAGAATACAGCAGGTATGTGATTTACCCGCCGGCAGATGATATTTTTAATGCGTTTCATTTTACACCGCTCTCAAAGGTCAAGGTTGTGATTTTAGGGCAGGACCCGTATCATAACGTCGGGCAGGCGCATGGACTCTGCTTTTCGGTGCAGCCCGGAACGGAAATTCCGCCGTCGTTAGAGAATATTTATAAGGAGCTTGCCGATGATCTGGGCTGCTATATTCCAAACAATGGCTACCTTGAAAAATGGGCAAGACAGGGTGTGTTACTGTTAAATACTGTGCTGACGGTACGCGCGCATCAGGCAAATTCCCATCAGGGAAAGGGCTGGGAGCAGTTTACGGATGCCGTTATTCAGGCAGTCAACGCAAAGGATGAGCCGGTGGTATTTCTGCTTTGGGGCAGACCTGCACAGAGCAAAAAAGCCATGCTCACCAATCCGAAGCATCTGATTTTGGAAGCACCGCACCCAAGTCCGTTGTCGGCATACCGGGGCTTTTTCGGTTGCAAACATTTCAGCAAAACGAATGAGTTTTTAAAAGAGCATGGACTGGAACCGATTGATTGGCAGATAGAAAACAGATAGAAAAGTTACGTTGGTTATAAAGAGGTATTAGTGTAATGCCTCATGAGCGAAGGAGACAGGGATGAAGATTTATGATATTTCACAGGAGTTGTTTACCTGTTCGGTGTTTCCGGGAGATGAAACTCCGGTAAGGAACATGGTAGAAACAATAGAGGGAGGAAGCATCTATAATCTTACGAACCTTTCCATGTGTGCTCATAACGGAACTCACGTGGATGCTCCTTATCATTTTTATCAGAATGGCAAGACGATTGATCAGATGAAACTGGAGAGTGTGATCGGAAAATGTTATGTAGGTTTTACGGATGGACCGGTAACAGCGACGGTTGCTCAAAAGCTTGTTGAGAAAGCAAGAAGTTTTGATGTGGAAGCATCAAAACGTATTCTAATCGGAGGAGATACTTTTGTAACCTTAGAGGCAGCCAAAGTATTTACCAAAGAAAAGGTACTCTTAATTGGAAACGAATCTCAGACCGTAGGACCTTTCGAGGCACCGGCAGCGGTACATTATGAGCTTTTGGGAGCAGAGGTAGTACTTTTGGAGGGAATCCGCCTTAGTCACGTAGAAGAGGGAGTTTACTGGCTGAATGCCGCACCGCTGAATCTGGGCGGTAGCGACGGAGCACCATGCAGGGCGGTCTTAATTAAAGAGTAAGAATGCTGTCTTCAATATTATTTTGGAGGCAGCATATCTTTTTTATCGGTACGTCCTACTAAGTAGTCAAGATTGACTTTATAAAGGTCTGCTAATGCAATTAAAATTTCTATAGGGATGCCGCGCGTTCCGGCTTCAAAATGGGCATAAGAGCGCTGGGAAATGTTTAAATACTTTCCAATCTGTGCCTGAGTCATATCTGCATCTTCGCGTAAATCACGTAATCTTTGATATTTGTTCATATTTATCACCGTTTATAGTATACTAGAACAATATGTTCTACTTTACATTTAGAACAAAATGGGCTATAATAAATAGCGTTAGCATAAAACAAATTTATATTATGGCAACGATAGCCAAAATAAGGAGGAGACAGATGAGAAAGCAGATGAAGCACATTGCATTGGGAATGACCATCATGATGGTTGCTTCCATGGGTACCCCTGCAAAAACAGCAACGCAGACGGCTTATGCAGGGACAGAAGTTTATTCCGTAACGTTGGGTACAGCGGAATGCAAGTCAATGACAGAGGTCAACTTAAAGGTTGGAGAATCAATTGACTTAAACTTTTACGGAGTGAAGGACTGGAGTAAGAATAAGGGAAACTACAAGTGTAAGTGGAGTGTGGAAGGTGATGCTGTTTCTGTAAATGGTTTGGGCGTTGTAACAGCTGTAAAAGTTGGTTCAGCAGTAGTTCATCTTTCCATCAAAGATACAGTAACCGGAGTATCTCACAATGTGGCATCAACGCAGTTTACTGTTATTTCGGAAGAAGTAACAGAACAGCCGGAGGTTAATCTGTTCCGTTATGAACAAAAGGATGATGGTACGATTGTGATTACCGGATTAAAGAATGTGGATGAAGCATTAGAGGAAATAGTGATTCCTGAAAAAATTGATGGAATGGCGGTAACTGAGATAGGATTCTATGTATTTGAGAGTTGTGATAATTTAAGAAGTATCACAATACCGGAAGGTGTAACGAGCATAGGAATGGGTGCATTTTTAAGTTGCGCAAACTTAAGCAGTATTACAATACCATCCAGCGCAACGAGCATAGGAGTTGCTGCTTTTGAAGGTACACGGTGGCTTGAAAATCAGCTGAATAGTAGTCCATACATAATCGTAAACGGAATTTTAGTTGCTGGAAGCACAGTGTCAGAAAATGTGGAAATTCCTTCAAATGTAACGAGCATAGGAGATTATGCATTTGAAGATTGTTCTAGCTTAAGCAGTATTACGATACCGGACAGCGTAACGAGCATAGGAGATTATGCATTTTCGGGTTGTTCTAGCTTAAGCAGTATCACAATACCGGACAGTGTAACGAGCATAGGAGATTATGCATTTTCGGGTTGTTCTAGCTTAAGCAGTATCACAATACCGGACAGCATAACGAGCATAGGAGATAACACATTTAGCTGGTGCAGAAGCTTAAGCAATATCACGATACCAGACAGCGTAACGAGCATAGGATATGGTGCATTTTCTGGCTGTTCTAGCTTAAGCAGTATCACAATACCGGACAGCGTAACAAGCATAGAAGACAGTGCATTTTCGTATTGTTCGAGCTTAAGTAGTGTCGCAATACCGGACAGCGTAACGAGTATAGGAGACGACGCATTTGATAGTACGCAGTGGCTTAAAAGCCAGCAGAATAATAGTCCTTATGTAATCGTAAACGGGATTTTAGTTGATGGAAGTGCAGTATCTGAAACAGCGGAAATACCATTCGGTGTAACGAGCATAGGAGATGGCGCGTTTAGTCATTGTCCAGACTTAAGCAGTGTCACGATTCCGAAAAGCGTAACGAGCATAGGAGAGCGTGCATTTGAATATTGTACGAGCTTAAGCAGTATCACGATACCTGACAGCGTAACGAGCATAGGAGATAGTACATTTAGTTTCTGTCGAAACTTAAGCAGTATCGCAATACCGGAAAGTGTAACAAGCATAGGGTATCATGTATTTTGGGGTTGTGAGAATTTAAGCAGTATTACGATACCGGACAGCGTAACGAGTATAGGAGTTTATGCATTTGGTAATTGTGAGAACTTAAGTAGTATCACAATACCGGACAGCGTAACAAGCATAGGAAATGGAGCATTTATATATTGTTCAAACTTAAGCAGTATCACGATACCAGACAGCGTAACGAGCATAGGAGATGATGTATTTAATGGTTGTACGAGCTTAAGCAGTATCACAATACCGGACAGCGTAACGAGCATAGGACGTGGTGCATTTTATTTGAGTAGTGATTCTTTAGTTATCTACGCTCCGGCTGGTTCCTATGCTGATCAGTGGGCAAAAGAGAATGGATATAATGTAGTAACAGAATAAGCAGAAGATATTTAGTGTGAAGCAATTTCAGAATTGTGTCAGTAAAAAGCAAGGAAGCAGGTCTAAGCAACCTTGCTTTTTATTTGGCAAAATCAAAGACGGGCATAGCAAGATAATCAATGCTCATTCCGTAGGTTAATCATATTCCCTGATATTCCAAGGACATATTATTATAATGGTTATGTCCGCAAAAAACGGCTATCATACTTCCTAACTTTTTTTATCTTAAAGGATAAGGATTGATATAAGTCACACAACCCGGATTTATTATTCTTCCTTTACAGTTTCAATTCCATGATAATCTCATTTTCATCACGGCCTGTTTCCATAAACCCATAATCTGCATAAATTTTTTTTGCGACTATATTTCCCTCAATATAGCATAGAACAACTTTATCATATTTACCATCTTTCTTCATATCGTCAAGTACAAGTTTGATTGCTGTTCTGCCATATCCTTTACCTTGGAATTGTTCATCAATAAATATTTGGCTAAAATCATATGCAGCTAATGGTTCGCAATCATAATACAATCCCATTCCAACAGGTGTTTCATCTTCATAAATTAAAAATGCCCGACTTCTGTGATTGCGATATGCATATGCCCTTGCCAACATGGTGGTGCTGTTTGCCACATACAACTCTTGCTCTTTTGATACCTTTAAAGGTATTCTCCAATTCCCATCATCAATATCAACGAAATGTATCATTATGCTTCCTCCTCAAATCGAAATTATGAACTCGTCCATCCTGATTTTTCTAACTGATATAAGAATAACACAAAAAATCTGTGCTCACAATATAGGAGTAAAACTTCATCTTGAATTTCCTACACCACTTCAGCTGTGCAAAATAAAAACTGTAAGCAATTTCGTATCCGGTTGTACGCATCGCCGAGACATCTGTGGGTATCAGGGCGGACGGTCAGTCCGACATGAGCACACAGATGTCAGGAGGTGCAAGCGAACAACGGATACGAAATTGCTTACAGCTTATTTATGCACATCAAAGATTCTTATTTGCCGTTGCCAACATCAGCTTAATTCTGTTCAGCTGGTTGACCTCGCTTGCGCCCGGATCGTAGTCTACGGCGACAATATTCGAGTTCGGATACTGTGCGCGCAGCTCCTTGATAACGCCCTTGCCGACCACATGGTTCGGAAGGCAGGCAAACGGCTGGGTGCAGACGATGTTCAGTACGCCCGAATGAATCAGTTCTAACATTTCACCGGTAAGGAACCAGCCTTCACCGGTCTGGTTACCGCAGGAAACGATAGGAGAGGCGTATTCGGCGAGTTTTTCAATACGTGCCTGCGGTTCAAAACGTTCGCTTCCCTCTAAGCACTTTCTTGCTTCTTTTCTCATGAACTCATAAAAACGAATCGCAAGGTTGTTTAAGCGGGCCGCGTTTTTACTCTTTCCGAGCGCTTCGTACTTAAAGTTTGCATTGTACGAGCAGTAGAGCAAAAAGTCCATCAAATCCGGTACGACAGCCTCGGCGCCTTCGGATTCAAGGAGTCCGACCAGATCGTTGTTTGCTGCCGGAAGGAACTTCACAAGGATTTCTCCGACGATGCCGACACGAGGTTTCTTGATGTCAAGTAACGGAATCGTATCAAAATCATGAACAATGTTACGGATGTTTCGCTTAAATTCACGGAAGCTTCCGTTTGTGACGGAACGCTTGCAGACATCTGCCCATTTGCGGTGCAGTGCGTTGACCGAGCCAGGAGATGCCTCGTAAGGACGGGTGCGGTATACGACACGCATAAACAAATCACCGTACACAACGGCCTGCATGGCACGAAGAATCAGCTTTGGCGTGAATGTAAATCCCGGGTTTTTCTCGATGCCGGAGGCACTTAACGAAACGACCGGAATATGCGCTAAGCCTGCTTTTGCCAGAGCACGGCGGATAAAGCTGATGTAATTTGTGGCACGGCAGCCGCCTCCGGTCTGCGTAATCATCAGAGCAACCTTATTGGTATCATATTTCCCGGACTGCAGCGCTTCCATTAATTGTCCGACAACAATCAGGGAAGGGTAGCAGGCGTCGTTATTTACGAATTTAAGTCCGGTATCTACCGCGGAGCGGGACGGATTCGGCAGGACGTCAACGTTAAAGCCGCAGGAAGCAATCGCTGGCTGCAGCAGTTCAAAATGAATCGGTGACATCTGCGGCACAAGAATCGTATATTCCTTGCGCATTTCTTCGGTAAAAATCACACGTTCGTAGGCGGAGTTTACCGGTTTTGCTTCCACATGCTTTCTCTTACGGTCTTTTACTGCGGAAAGAAGAGAGCGGATGCGGATTCTGGCAGCACCGAGGTTGTTGACCTCATCAATTTTTAATACCGTATAAATCTTGCCCGAGCCGGTCAGAATATCCGAAACCTGATCGGTGGTAACCGCATCCAGACCGCAGCCGAACGAATTGAGCTGAATCAGTTCCAGATTCGGGTTGGTGCGCACATAGGAAGCGGCGGCATACAGACGGGAGTGGTACATCCACTGATCCACGACAATCGTCGGGCGGTCTACCTGTGCAAGATGGGAGACACTGTCTTCCGTCAGAACCGCAACGCCGTAGGAGGTAATCAGCTCAGGAATACCGTGGTTGATTTCCGGGTCAATATGGTACGGACGGCCGGCAAGCACGATGCCTAAGCAGTCATGCTCTTTTACATAGGCAACGGCAGCCTCGCCTGCTTTCTTCATATCATTTCTTGCAGCTTCTAATTCTGCCCATGCTTTCTTTACGGCGGCTTCGATTTCCTGTGCAGGGATATGGTTTGCTTCTCCAAGTACCTCTACCAGTCGTTTGCTTACGATTTCTTCGCTTTCCAGAGAAAGGAACGGGTTTTGGAACGTAATGTCCGGATTCTTTAATTCCTCGACATTGTTCTTGATATTTTCACCGTAGGAGGTGACAATCGGGCAGTTGTAGTGGTTTCCGGAACCTTCAAACTCCTTGCGCTCGTAAGGAATGCAAGGATAGAAGATGTAGCGGATGCCCTGCTTTAACAGCCACGAAACATGGCCGTGTGCAAGCTTTGCAGGGTAGCATTCGGATTCACTCGGAATGGACTCGATGCCGAGCTCGTAAATCTGCCTGGTAGAGGCAGGAGAGAGTACGACACGGTAGCCAAGCTCCGTAAACAGCGTGAACCAGAACGGATAGTTCTCGTATAGATTCAGCACACGAGGAATGCCGACGACACCACGCGGTGCGGCAAATTCCTCCAGCGGTTCATACGAAAAATAGCGTTTCAGCTTATAAGCATACAGGTTCGGAATGCCGAGGTCTGTTTTTTCCTTGCCGAGACCGCGCTCACAGCGGTTTCCGGACACGAAACGTCTGCCTCCGGAAAAATGGTTGACAGTCAGCAGACAATGGTTCGTACAGCCTTTACAACGTGTCATGGTGGAATCGAAGGTCAGCTCCGAAATCTGTTCGATGGAGAGCATGGTAGTAGCCTCGCCGGTGTAATGTTCTCTTGCAATGAGAGCTGCGCCGAAGGCACCCATGATTCCCGCAATGTCCGGACGGATGGCTTCACAGTCGGCAATCCGTTCAAAGCTTCTGAGTACTGCATCGTTATAGAAGGTACCGCCCTGAACGACAATGTTTTTTCCGAGGTCTTTGGCGTCGGATACCTTGATTACTTTATATAATGCATTTTTGATGACGGAGTAGGCAAGTCCGGCGGAAATATCGGCAACGGAAGCGCCTTCCTTCTGCGCCTGCTTTACCTTGGAATTCATGAAAACGGTACAGCGGGTACCGAGGTCAATCGGGTTCTTTGCAAACAGCGCAATCTTTGCAAAATCGGCTACCTCGTAGTTTAAGGATTTGGCGAAGGTTTCAATGAAGGAACCGCAGCCGGAGGAGCAGGCTTCGTTGAGCTGCACGCTGTCTACGGTGCCGTTTTTGATTTTAATGCACTTCATATCCTGACCGCCGATGTCGAGAATGCAGTCTACCTGAGGGTCAAAGAAAGCGGCAGCATAGTAATGTGCCACGGTTTCTACTTCTCCCTCGTCCAGAAGCAGTGCTGCTTTAATCAATGCTTCGCCATAACCGGTAGAACAGGAGCGCACGATGTTGACACCCTCCGGCAGCTTTTCATAAATATCCTTGATGGCTTTAATCGTAGTTTTTAACGGGCTTCCGTTGTTGTTCTGGTAAAAGGAATATAAAAGAGTCCCGTCTTCGCCGACCAGAGCTGCCTTTGTTGTTGTGGAACCGGCATCGATGCCGAGAAAGCAGTTGCCGCGGTAATCGGCAAGAGAAGCTTTTTTTACGGTATGTACGGCATGGCGTCTGGTAAATTCGTCGTATTGTGCTTCGTCTGCAAACAACGGCTCCATGCGGGTTACTTCAAAGTCCATGACGATGCCGTTCGTCAGCTGGGTAATCAGGTCGTCAATGAGAACCGGTTCGGACGTAGCGTTCTGCGCAGAGCCGATGGCCGCAAACAGATGAGAATCCGGCGGAGCAATGACCTGCTCCGGCGTCAGATTTAAGGTACGGACAAAAGCAGCCTTTAACTCTGTCAAAAAGTGGAGCGGTCCTCCGAGAAATGCAATGTTGCCGCGGATTGGCTTACCGCAGGCAAGACCGCTGATGGTCTGGTTGACAACGGCCTGGAAAATGGATGCGGCAAGATCCGGTTTGGAAGCTCCTTCATTGATTAACGGCTGGATGTCTGATTTTGCAAAAACGCCGCAACGGGCCGCAATCGGATAAATGGCCTGATAGCTCTTGGCATATTCGTTTAAGCCTGCGGCATCGGTTTTTAAGAGGGATGCCATCTGGTCGATAAACGAGCCGGTACCGCCGGCGCAGATACCGTTCATACGCTGCTCAATGCCGCCGGTGAAGTAAATGATTTTTGCATCCTCACCGCCAAGCTCGATGGCAACATCGGTACGAGGGGCATACTGCTGCAGGGCGGATGCCACGGCAACCACTTCCTGAAGAAACGGAAGCTTCATATGTCCCGCAAGCGTAAGACCGCCCGAGCCGGTAATCGCCGCGCGTACTTCAAACGATCCAAGCTGTTCGCGCGCTTTGGTAAGAATGCCGGAAAGGGTGCCCTGAATATCTGCATAATGGCGCTCATATGCCGAAAAGACAAGAGTGCCGGATGCGTCTAAGAGTGCTGTTTTTACGGTAGTGGAACCGATATCGATTCCTAAGGTATATTGAGTCATGAATAGATGCTCCTTTTCTTCAGTTTCTCCGATTTTTGTAAAGACAACGGGGAAGTCTTAAGGTCAGACATAAAATTATGTTTATTGTACAACACTTATTTTTAAAGTTCAATTAAAAATAAGTAAATTTCTTATGGAATATCTCACACGAATCGGTTACAATGAAGCTGTACGGAAAGGGAAATGTATGAAACAGAAAAGAAAAGGAATGCATAAAAGGAGGCTCCGGACGATGGCTGCAGGAGTGCTGCTGCTTCTCCTGACAGCAGTGGCGGCGAAGCAGAGACTTTATGCAAAAACGGAGCTAATTAACGCAGGAGAGGAAATCAGAGTCGGGCTGACCGCACTTTATTCCGGTAAGCAGAGTATTACCATAGAAAACAGCGCGCTCGGCATCGGCTACTGCGTCGGCAGGAGCTACTTACAGGAAACAGTGCTCTATAGTACGGAGGGCTTTACGTTTACGCCTGCTTCCGGTTACTTTGTATGTCTTCCGGAGGTGTATGGAAGCTATTCGGCAGCCGGACAGGTCGCAGCCGCATTACAGGATGCCGGTTATGCGGCGTATCCGGTCTGTGTCTATCAATGCACCTGGTACGTGTATGTGGGCGGAAGCGGCAGTTATTCGGAGATGGAGACGTTAAAGGAGCGGCTTGCATGGGAAAACGGCTGTGCGGAAGCAAAAATTCTGCCGGGCAATAACTATCGCATCTGGGTAAAAGGAAGCTTCGGAACCTTTTTAATGGATGTGGACAGCCATATGGCATATCCGCAGTTCCGCCCGGTTACGACATATGAAGACAGCGGTGTTGCCTGTGTTGATATGGGCACCCGTGTATACCGCGGCAGAATGGAAATCGGACGCTACAATAAAGCGACGCTGACGGCTGTCAACATCGTGCCGATCGAAGAGTACCTTTACAGCGTGGTTGCTTCGGAAATGCCTTCTGTGTGGCATAATGAGGCGTTGAAGGCGCAGGCGGTCTGTTCCAGAAGCTATGCTCTGATCAAGGCAGGCTATTCGGGAGCATCAAATGCAAAAAAAGGCTATAAAATGGTTGACACAACGTCTTCACAGGTATATAAAGGATATTTGGCGGAAACTGCAAAGGCAACTGCCGCAGTAAAGGAAACAAAGGGAGAAATGGTATGCTACGGTAATCAGGTCGTTGCGGCATATTTCTTTTCTACGAGCGGCGGACGTACGGAGTCCTCGAAAGAGGCATGGGCGGTGGAAAAGCCTTATCTGGTCAGCGTGACAGACCTTTATGAAACAAATCCGGCAAAAAAGCCGTGGCTTGTTTCCATGACAAAACAGGAGTTGGGAAAGCTGCTGGAGTTAAAAGGAATGTCGCTTGGCACGATCCAAAACGTGAAGGCGACCAGTTTTACCGATACCGGAAGAGTATACGCTCTTTTAGTTACCGGAACAAAGGGAGAAACAACGATTCAGGAGTCGGCAATCCGTACATTATTTGGTCTTTACAGTACGAAATTTAAAATAGTCGAAAGCGCTGAAACGCCGGACCTTGTGACCATCACGGGAGCAGGCGGCAGCAGAGAGCAGCGCATCAGCGATTCGTACCTCCTTTCGGCGGGCGGTATAACAAAGGCATCCGCTTCGGCAGAGCAGTATATTGTGAGAGGAGCAGAGAATCTGATGAATTATCCGTGTACCGCACCGGCAGACGAGGATACGCTTCTGTTTGCAGGCATGGGCTACGGGCATGGCGTCGGCATGAGCCAGTCGGGGGCGCAGGGTATGGCGGAGGCAGGCTTTTCTTATAAAGAAATCATAGAATATTATTTTACAGGAGCAAAGGTCAGATGAGGAAACAGGATTTTTACTTTGAATTACCGGAGGAGTTAATTGCGCAGGACCCGTTAGAGGACCGTTCTGCATCAAGGCTTCTGGTACTGGATAAAACAACCGGTGCTTATGAGCATCATACGTTCCGTGATATTTTGAATTATGTCAAACCGGGCGACTGTCTTGTGTTAAACAACACGAAGGTCATTCCGGCAAGGCTGATCGGAGAAAGAATTCTTCCGGCAAGGGAAGGACAGTCTGAGGCGGAAAAGGGCGCGCAGATTGAAGTGCTGCTTTTAAAGCGCAGAGAAAACGATATCTGGGAAACGCTTGTAAAGCCCGGTAAGAAGGCGAAACCGGGAACAAGAATCAAATTCGGCGACGGTTGTCTTACTGCGGAGGTACTGGATATTGTAGAGGAGGGAAACCGTCTTATACAGTTCCATTACGACGGAATTTTTGAAGAAATTCTGGACCGGCTCGGGCAGATGCCGCTGCCTCCCTATATTACGCATAAGCTTCAGGATAAAAACCGCTATCAGACGGTGTATGCAAAGCATGAAGGTTCTGCGGCGGCACCGACGGCAGGACTGCATTTTACGAAGGAGCTTTTGGCGGAAATTGAGGCAAAAGGAGTTACCATCGCCAATGTTACGCTTCATGTAGGTTTGGGAACTTTCCGCCCGGTCAAGGAGGACAACATTTTAGACCACCATATGCACACGGAATCCTATCAGATTCTTCCGGAGGAAGCAAAGAAAATCAACGATACAAAGAAAAACGGCGGAAGGGTCATCTGCGTCGGAACGACGAGCTGCCGGACGATTGAGTCGGCGGCGGATGAAAACGGTTTCGTACAGGCGAAAGAGGAAGATACGAGTATTTTTATTTATCCCGGTTATCACTTCAAGGTACTGGACGGTCTGATTACAAACTTCCACCTGCCGGAATCCACTCTGCTGATGCTCGTTTCGGCACTGGCAGGACGTGAGCATGTACTGGCGGCATACGAAGAAGCAGTAAGAGAGCGGTATCGCTTTTTCTCGTTCGGGGATGCGATGCTGATTATCTGATATAATAAAAACGGTACGGAAAGGAAATTGACATGACAAAAGAACAATATGACGATATGATGGAGTTTGCAAAAGAAGAAATAGATTCCATTATGGATTATCTGGAAGTAAATTACGATGAGCTGTCGGAAGAAGACGTTGCAATGCTGTATCGTGTGATTCTGGAGGAAGCACCGGAGGAAGAGGAAAAAGAAGATATGCACCGTGTGCTGTTAGATGCCATGTATGAACTGGCAGAGGAGCATCCGAAGGATTTGCTGAAAGCAATGCAGAAGGTAAAAAACTACCTGGAAAAGTAGGAAGCGGTTGCTGCGTAACACATAGAAAAAAGGTTCCGATGACTGCCATTCGACAGAATCGGAACCTTTTTTATGATGTATGCTGAAATACTACAAGCGTAGAAAAATATCAGCGGACGTAAATATAATAACCGTTTTGCGTCAATATCCGAATTGCCTGCTGCCTGCATTCTTCACTGTAAAATTCAACGCGAAGTACGCCCTGTTCAAATTCCCGGTTATGCAGAATTCCGATATTTTTGATACTGATGCTGTGACTGGAAAGCAGTGCTGCAAGGGAGGCCAGAGCACCTGTTTCATCCTTGATATCGACAAACAGTTCATAAACGGTAGCTAAAATACCGGAGGTGCGGGCAGGAATGGAGCTGCGGTAAGTCCCGGCATCGTCAAACAGACGGTACAGGGCATCGGAATTTTCCTGTTCTACGGCAGTAAGCGCATCGGAAAGAAGGCTTTGATACTGCCTTAATACTTCACAGACACTTTCTTTGTTTTCTAAACAGATATTTTCCCAAAGCTCGGGAGAAGAAGATGCGATTCTTGTAATATCCTTAAAGCCGCCGGCAGCAAGAAGGCGCATTTTCGATTCTAGCGGACCGGAGGTGCGGATGAGGTTGACCAGCTGAGCCGCAATCAGATGAGGTACATGGCTGATGGCTGCAGTAATGCGGTCATGTTCCGCCGGGTCTAGGATGACCGGAATGGAACCCATTTGCTCTACAAGTGTAGAATATCTTTTTATAGCTTCTTCCGTTGTTTTGCTGGTTGGTGTCAGAATATAATATGCGTTTTCCATTAAGAGCGCACTGGAATGTTCATAGCCTGTTTTCTCCGAGCCGGTCATCGGATGACCGCCGATAAAGCAGTCTTCCATGTGAAGCTCCGTAATTCGTTGATGAATCTGTCCTTTGACGCTTCCGACATCGGTTAGAATGCAGGTAGGAGAAATCACATCTTTTAGCATCGGAAGGTATTCCAGATTTTTCTGTACCGGAGCGCATAAAAATATCATATCACAGGAGGAGAGTTCAGACAGGTCATTTGTAATGTAATCAAGCGTTTTCTCTTCCAATGCAAGTGTAAGCGAGCGGGATGGGGTGGAACGGTACTGATATGCCGTCAGCACCGGAGGCGCAGGCAGAGCCTTCAGCGCCCGTGCAATGGAACCTCCGATTAAACCAAAACCGATAAAACCAAAATGTGACATAAAGGAAACCTCCGGAATGCCGATGCAGCCTTGCGTCGGCTGATGATATAGTATATGTTACAGTGTTTTTCCGACTAACTGTACAAACGGACGAAGTTCGTTCATCAACTCGTCAAACTGTTCAAAGTTAAGTGACTGAGGTCCGTCGGAGAGAGCACATGCCGGATTCGGATGTGTTTCAATCATCAGACCGTCACAGCCGCAGGCAACGGCAGCCTTTGCAAGAGGGGCAACATAGCCTCTGACGCCGGTTGCATGGCTTGGGTCTACAATAATCGGCAGATGGCTCTTTGACTTGATGACAGGAACTGCACTTAAATCAAGAGTATTTCTTGTTGCGGTTTCAAAGGTACGGATGCCGCGTTCGCAAAGTACGACATTCGGGTTTCCCTCTGCCATAATGTATTCTGCGGCATTGAGCCACTCGTCAATCGTTGCGGATAAGCCACGCTTTAAAAGAACCGGAAGCTTGGTTTTTCCGGCTTCCTTAAGCAAATAGAAATTCTGCATGTTTCTTGCACCGATTTGGAGCATGTCCACATACCGGACGGCAGTTTCTATTGCCTTTTGGCTCGTTACTTCGCAGACAACGGAAAGACCGGTTTCTTCTCTTGCCTCTTTCATCAGTTTCAAGCCGTCTTCCTCCAATCCCTGAAAGGAGTACGGGGAAGTACGCGGTTTGTAAGCACCTCCGCGCAGAATCTGCGCACCGGAGGCTTTGATGGCACGTGCGGTAGCAAGTACCTGTTCTTCGGATTCCACCGCACACGGCCCGGACATTACGATAAGTTCCTTATCACCGATGGCAACATTTCCGACGCGCACAACCGAATTTTCCGGATGAAATTTTCGGTTGGAGAGCTTGTAGCTTTCGGTGACCGGCATAATTTTGTCTACGCCGTCTACCAGTTCCAGGTTGATATCGGCAACGCGTGATTTATCACCGACAATACCGATAATCGTAACCTCTTTGCCTTCGGATAAATGCACATCCAGACCGGTGGCTTTTACCTTGGAAATAATTTCTTCAATCGAGCTTTTTGGTGCTCCCGGTTTCATTACAACAATCATGTCTGTTTCCTCTCTTTTCTATGATAAAGTATAGTAAAATGACAATTTATCTGAGTCCTGTTGTATTGTAAACCATTCTTCTAATATTGTCAATACTGTATTGCTTTAAAGCGTTGCGCTTTAAAGCAATACATAACTTAGGCGCAACATGAGAAAAGAAGAAAGTTTTCATTGCAAACCTTGTCGTTTCATTGTATACTCGAATGACATGGGATGGATAATCGACGGGGTTCAGTTTTGGAAAGGAACAGAGAGTTATGAAAGCATTTTTTAAGAAATTTATCGGCGATAAAAAGTTTTATAAAATGATTCTGGTCATTGCCGTACCGATTATGATTCAGAACGGAATCACGAATTTCGTCAGTCTGATTGATAATATTATGGTAGGGCAGATAGGAACCAATCAGATGTCCGGTGTTGCCATCGTCAATCAGTTGATTTTTGTATACAGTCTGTGTATTTTCGGAGGTCTGTCCGGTGCCGGAATTTTCGGTGCACAGTTTTTCGGACAGAAAAACGAGGAAGGACTTCGTTATGTGTTTCGCTTCAAGCTGATCATCGGTTTTCTGATTACCGTTCTTGGAATGCTGGTACTTGGCTGTTTTGGGGAAGAGCTGATTACGCTGTATCTGGATACAGGCAATCAGCCGGAGGATATTGAAGCTACGCTGCACTATGGCATGCAGTATCTGCACATTATGATGGTTGGTCTTGTACCGTTTCTCGGCGTGCAGATTTATGCAAGTACGCTTCGTGAAACAGGAGAAGCAGTGCTTCCGATGAAAGCGGGGATTATTGCTGTCTTCGTCAACCTTGTATTCAATTACCTGTTGATTTTCGGAAAGTTCGGATTCCCGATGCTCGGAGTACAGGGTGCTGCGCTTGCTACGGTACTTTCGCGTTTTGTGGAATGCTTTATCGTTATTGTATGGACGCATCGTCATGTGGAACAGAACACCTATATCAAAGGTGTTTATCGGAGTCTGTATATTCCGATGCAGCTGGTCGGGAAGATTATCGTGAAAGGAACGCCGCTCTTAATCAACGAAACGCTCTGGTCGGGCGGCATGGCGGTTTTACTTCAGTGCTATTCGGTACGTGGGCTGGACGTTGTTGCCGGAATGAACATTTCCAATACGATTATGAATTTGTCCAATGTTGCCTTCCTCTCGCTTGGAAACGCGGTTGCCATTATTGTCGGAAGATTGCTCGGAGCAGGGAAAATGGAGGAGGCAAGGGATACGGACCGCAAGCTGATTACATTTTCCGTCGGTCTGTGCGTGTTTATCGGAGCTGCGGTGATTGCTTTGGCGCCGCTGTTTCCGGAGCTTTACAAGACGGAAGCAGTCGTAAAAGAGTATGCAACGCACTTTATTATGATTTCCGCGTTTTTTATGCCGCAGAATGCTTTCCTGCATGCGTCCTATTTTACGTTACGTTCGGGTGGAAAAACAATCATTACGTTTTTCTTTGACAGCGGATTTATGTGGGCAGTCACGATTCCGCTGGCATTCTGCTTAAGCCGTTTTACGGAACTGCCGATTGAGGCGGTCTATGCTTCCTGTCAGGGAATTGAAATTTTAAAATGCATCGTCGGATTTGTTCTTTTAAAGAAGGGTGTCTGGCTGCAGAACATTGTCGAGTAGAGAAGGAGAAGAACGTTGGAAAAGAAGGATTTTTTGCCAATCAGCAGAGAGGATATGCAAAAGCGCGGCTGGGAAGAATGCGATTTTGTTTATGTCATCGGTGACGCTTATGTAGATCATACATCATTCGGACCGGCTATCATCAGCCGTGTTCTGGAAAGCCACGGATATAAGGTCGGTATCATCTCACAGCCGGACTGGAAGGATGAAAACAGCATTACAATTCTCGGAAAGCCGCGTCTTGGATTCCTTGTCTGCGCCGGAAATATGGATACGATGGTCAATCATTACACGGTAGCAAAAAAGCGCCGTCAAAGCGATGCCTATACGCCGGGCGGCGTCATCGGAAAGCGTCCGGACCGTGCGACGATTGTTTATTGCAACCTGATTCGTAAGGTATATAAAAAGGTGCCGATTATCATCGGCGGTATTGAAGCATCGCTGCGCCGTCTTGGTCATTATGATTACTGGAGCGATAAGGTTAAACGTTCGATTCTTCTGGATTCTCAGGCGGATTTGCTTTCCTACGGTATGGGCGAGCATTCGATTGTGGAAATTGCGGATGCCATAAATTCCGGCATTGATGTGAAAGACATTACGTTTATTAACGGAACCGTTTACAGGACAACGTCACTTGAATCGGTATATGATGCGATACAGCTGCCGACGTTTCCGAACATCGTAAAGGATAAAAAGACGTTTGCACAGAGCTTTTATATCCAGTACTGCAATACGGATGCCTTTTCGGGAAAGCGACTTGTGGAGCAGTATTCCGAGCATGAATATGTGGTACAGAATCCTCCGGCAAAGCCGCTCACGCAGTCGGAGATGGACCGGGTATATTCCCTGCCGTATATGAGAACGTACCATCCGAGCTATGAGCCGCTCGGCGGTATTCCGATTATTACGGAGTTAAAGTTCAGTCTTGTCAGCAACCGCGGCTGTTTCGGCGGCTGCAGCTTCTGTGCGCTGACATTTCATCAGGGCAGAATCATTCAGACACGGAGTCATGAATCTATTATAAAAGAAGCAGAAGCATTTCAGTGGGATCCTGACTTTAAGGGCTATATCAATGACGTCGGAGGTCCGACGGCAAACTTTCGCGCACCGGCATGTGAAAAGCAGCTGACCAAGGGCGTCTGCCCGAACCGTCAGTGTCTGTTCCCGAAGCCGTGCCCGAACTTAAAGGTAGACCATTCGGATTATCTGGCGCTGCTTAGAAAGCTTAGGGCACTGCCGAAGGTAAAGAAGGTATTTATCCGTTCCGGCATCCGGTTCGACTATCTGATGGCGGATAAGGATGATACGTTTTTTAAGGAGCTTTGTGAGTATCATGTCAGCGGGCAGTTAAAGGTAGCACCGGAGCATATCTGCGACGAGGTGCTTTCCATGATGGGTAAGCCGGAAAATTCGGTGTATGAGGCATTCATCAAAAAGTACAAGGCAACCAATGCAAAGCTTGGAAAAGAGCAGTATGTGGTTCCATACCTGATGTCGTCGCATCCGGGCTCGACGATAAAGGAAGCCGTGAAGCTGGCGGAATATCTGCGCGATTTAGGCTATATGCCGGAGCAGGTACAGGACTTTTATCCGACGCCGTCCACCATTTCCACATGCATGTATTACACCGGACTGGACCCTCGGACCATGAAAGAGGTTTATGTACCGAAGTCACCGCACGAGAAGGCAATGCAGAGAGCACTGATTCAGTATCGTAATCCGAAAAACTATGATTTAGTGAAGGAAGCGCTTCTGCTTGCCGGAAGAGAGGATTTAATCGGCTATGAAAAGCGCTGTCTTATCCGTCCGAAGGAAGGCAGAACAGGCTATCGGCATACAGAAGGCAGCAAGTACGGTAGGGCAGAAAAAAGCGGAAACAAGGCATCAGGCAGTAACAAAGAGCGGGGGAATGGAAGCCGGAAAGGTACGGAAGGAAATAAGCGGAATGTCTCAGAAAAGCCGCAGAAACGGAAAACGATTCGGAATGTCCATAAGGCAAAGAAATAGAACTACTGCATTTTACTCATATCTTAAAAGATGCAGGCATATCTTTTGAAAACAATTAGTTGGATGGACGATATGCGAAGAAACAAGCCAATCATCGGCATTGCCGCACAATATGACGAAAAGGAACACCGTCTGTTTTTAGTGGAAAACTATGAGCAGGCGGTGTTTTTGGCAGGAGGAATTCCGGTGATTCTTCCGCTTCACGGAAGGCGGGAGGATTTCCTTGGATTGATGTACCGGTGCGACGGCTTCCTGCTGCCGGGAGGTCCGGACGTCAGCCCGTTTCTTTTTGGAGAGGAGACGCACGAGGGGTGTGGAAGAATCCTGCCGGAACGTGACAATACAGAGTGTATGCTGGTGAGAGAAATACTGACAAACCGGCTGCACTGTAAAAAGCCGCTGCTTGGTATCTGCAGGGGCATTCAGGTCATGAACATTGCAATGGGCGGAAGCATTTATCAGGACATCGCTGAGTGGCGGGAAACGATACCCGTCAGGGAAAAGCTTGCTCACTGGCAGGCGGCACACGCTTCGGTGCCGACGCACACGGTTTGTCTTGACGAATGGTTATCAGAGCAGTTAGGCGGGGTACAGGAACTGAAAACGAATTCGTTTCATCATCAGGTGTTAAAAAAAGTAGCTCCGGGCTTTTCTGTCTGCGGTACGGCAAAGGACGGCGTCATTGAGGCAATTCATAAGGAAGGTCATCCGTTCTGTCTCGGAATCCAGTGGCATGCGGAAGATATGCAGAAGGAGCGGGAGCAGAGAAGACTGTTTGAACTGCTGGTGGAAAAAGCGGAAATTGGATAGTTTTCTTTTTTTTATATGAGCAAAAAAGAGGTTTATATTTGTTTATATAGTAGAACATCCTTATGGAAGAATTGGAGGACAAACGATGCAGAGCTTTGAAGAAAAAGTGGAAAAATACAGTGCGGCAATGTTTCGGTGTGCATTTATGTATTGCGGAAACAGACAGGATGCTGAAGACATTGTACAGGAAGTATTCTATAAATATATTATAAAACAGCCTGTATTTGCAAATGAGGATCACGAAAGAGCATGGCTTTTGCGTGTTACCATCAATATGTCCAAAAACTATATTCGTTCTTTTTGGCGGCGCAATGTAGAAAGTCTTCGTGAGGTATGTCCTTGTGTCAGTGATGACGCAATTGATATCTGGGAAGCAGTAAAACAACTTCCCGATAGGTATCGACTTGTCCTGGAACTTCATTGTCTGGAAGGCTATACTTTAAAAGAAATAGCAGACATTTTAAAGAAAAAGCCTTCTACTATCGGGACATGGTATGAAAGGGCGAAGAAAAAACTGAAAAAGGAAATCGAGGAGGATTTGACATGAAAAACTTTAACGAAGCAATGAATGCCTATCAAGAGATAGGAATCTGGTTACAACCGTCATCCAATTGCGTTGACCGTATGAAGGAAATGAAGGACCGGCCTGTAAAAACCGGGGTCGGAAAAAGAATTATCATCTTTTACGCTTTTCTTGCAACTGTGTTACTGTGTGTTGTACCGGTCACGGTATATGCAGCGACCTATGTTTCAAAAGAACTTTATGACAAATTAAAGAATGCAGGACTGTCTTATGAGGAAATGAGTGAAATTCAGGAGAACTTACAAGGCTGGGGATTTACGCAGGAAGAAATACTTGTTCTTGGGGAACTTTCTAAAAACGAAGATGGCTTAACATATGGACCGGATGCTTTGGGGGCAGATTTAATAGCAGTAATATCAGACCAAGGTGAAAAAGGATATATATATCGCAGTGATTATGATGCGGCTGATGCAAAAACGCTGGAAGAAGTATTGGATGGAAGAAAAGAGGCGATAGTGATTAAAGTGTATCAGAGTGATGGAAAGACACAGATAGGAACCTTTACATTGAGCGATGGGAAATCGGGAGAATAGGATACAAAAAGTTGCAATTGAATAAAGCGAGAAAGATGGGATTGTAAAAAAACCTCAGAAGTCATGTGAGATTTCTGAGGTTTTTTGGCTCAAATCTGTAATTTGAAGCGGACATGCTGCTTCAATGATGATAAAGCAGTTTGCAACTTTATCATTTATTGCGGCTGCTTGCCGATGTAAGCCAAGATACCGCCGTCCACGTAAAGGATATGTCCGTTGACGAAATTGGAAGCGTCGGATGCAAGGAAGATAGCCGGTCCCTGTAAATCCTCAGCGAGTCCCCAACGCTCGGCAGGAGTCTTTGCAATGATGAACTGGTCAAATGGATGTCTGGAGCCGTCCGGCTGAACCTCACGGAGAGGAGCGGTCTGCGGAGTAGCAATGTAGCCAGGTCCGATACCGTTACACTGAATGTTGTATTTGCCGTACTCGGAGCAGATGTTTCTGGTGAGCATCTTTAAGCCACCCTTGGCAGCAGCATAAGCGGATACGGTTTCACGACCTAATTCGCTCATCATGGAACAGATGTTGATAATCTTTCCGTGACCTTTCTTAATCATGCTCGGGATAACAGCCTTGGATACGATGAACGGACCGTTTAAGTCGATGTCGATGACCTGACGGAACTCGGCAGCGGTCATTTCGCACATCGGAATTCTCTTGATGATGCCGGCATTATTTACGAGAATATCAATGACGCCGACTTCCTTTTCAATCTGAGCAACCATAGCATTAACCTGCTCTTCGTTTGTAACGTCACATACATAACCGTGAGCCTTGATGCCAAGCTCCTCGTATGCTGCAAGACCCTTGTCAACAAGCTCCTGCTTAATATCATTGAATACGATAGTAGCACCGCATTTTGCGTAAGCACTTGCGATTGCAAAGCCGATACCGTAAGAAGCGCCGGTAACTAAAGCAACTTTTCCCTCTAAGGAAAACTGATTTAAGTAGTCCATAATTGACCTCCCTATGTAGTAAGTTTCGTTGTATTCTATTATATCAGCAATTTCCGGTTTGTACAAGCGAAAAATTGTAAACGCTTACAATTTTGAAAACTTTCTTTACCGGCTTCTGTATTCCGACTATAATAGCCGGTGAGAAATGACGATTAAAAACTCTACTTTCCGTAGGTAGCAAATATATAAATTTAAGGTTATTATGAATCCTGGAGGTGGAAGACAATGAACCAATATGTTACAGGGGCAGTGATTAAAGAACTGCGCGAAAAAAATAAAATGACCCAATTACAATTAGCAGATATCCTTGGAGTCAGTGATAAGACCGTTTCAAAATGGGAGACTGCCAAAGGGTATCCTGACATTACATTGCTTGAGCCGATAGCAGATGCCTTTTCTATATCGGTGACTGAATTGATTTCCGGAACTACGGTTCATAATTCAAATGTATCTGCGAATGTACTGAAATCCAAATTCTATATCTGTCCAATCTGTGGAAACCTGATTCACAGCATGGGAGAGGCAGTCATAAACTGTCACGGTGTTCTTATGAAATCAGCGGAGCCGGAAGAAACTGATGAAAATCATAAGATATTTATGGAACGAATAGAGGATGAGTATTATGTTCGCATAGAGCATGATATGACAAAAAATCATTATATTTCTTTTATTGCCGCGGAATCTTCTGACAGATTACAGATGGTAAAGCTTTATCCGGAGGGAAATGCAGAGACAAGATTTATGATACGTGGAGTAAAAAGAATTTTATTCTATTGTAATCGGGACGGGTTGTTTTACATAGACCCTGTGAAAGGAATTGATGATAAGGAAGGCAGCTATGATGACTCGCAGGAAAGAAGAGAATTAGAGAGAGCTGCCAAGATTTTGTTTGGATAATACCGGAGGGGAAAAGCTATGGATCATATGACTGCCAAGGTAAGCTGTTTTGCAAGAGCTTATCATTATAACAATAACCGGATATGTATTTTTAGAGATAGTGCTGCGGAGCTGCTTTTGGGAAATGAATACGGACAGATAGCAGAAAACATGATAAATGGAATTCATTTTTTCTTTCCCGGCTTTGACGGAACCAAAGAAGAAGGATTAAGACTGATTGTAGATAAGCAGCTATCGCCGTCTGTACTTGGAAGAAGTGCTTTTTGCGAAAAAATGCTGGAAAAGGAGAAAGACCTTGGGTGTAAGCAATATCTGATATTCGCTTCAGGATATGACACGTATTCGCTGCGAAATAAAGATAAAACGCTTTCTGTTTTTGAAATGGATTTGCCGGAGCTGCTTGCAGATAAAATGGAGCGAATAAAGGGAACAGGGATTAAAACAGACACTGTTTTTGTCCCTTGTAATCTGGCAGAGCCAACCTGGAAAGATAAACTGCTTCAAGCGGGGTATCTGCCTGCGCAAAAATCATTCGGGAGTCTTTTGGGAATAAGCTATTATCTAAACAAGAAAGAATTCAAATCACTTCTTCAGACAATAAGCGGATGGATGGCGGAAGGCTCTGCCCTCTGTTTTGATTATCCGTTAGAGGAGGAAAGCGAGGAATCGAAGAAAAATAAGCAACTTGCCATGGGTGCCGGTGAACAAATGAAAGCGCTGTACTCTTATTTGGAAGTAAAAGAGTTATTAATAAGTTGCGGATTTGAAATAGCGATACATTTGAATCATGAGGAAATGACGGAACAGTATTTTTTGGACTACAATAATTGCAATAAGGCACATCCAATGAAAGCACCGACCGGTGTTGGGTATGCTTTTGCAAAGAGAAAATAATGAAAAGCAACGATTCAGCTTTACCGTAAACCTGACGATATATAAAGTACAGTAGTGGTGCGCTCCAGAATGCCGGAAGGAACGCAGAAAGGAGTAGCTATGTCAGTAGGAATCAGTTGTACCGCATTTATCAGCTCTTATATTACAGAACAGCTGGAAAAGTGGGAGAAGGGTGAAATAAGAGAACCCTCATTTCAGATCGGAGCAAACTCCTTTACCGAAAAGGAATGGGATAAACTCTTAAAAAAGTTCGATGACGTCATGGATGATGTCAGAAAAGCACAGGAAGAAGAACAGGAACGACTCAAAAATAAAGAAATGCAGGAAAATACCCCCCGGATTAACGCATAACATATAAGAAGTACAATATTCCGAACGGTCTTGCAATCGGAGAAGTTGCAACTTGTACTTTTTTATATATGAAACAGTAGAGTAAAAGCAAGATGCCGGACTTAGGATGTGAAATGCACCGTCTAAAAGACAGCCGGGCGAAATTGTCTGCCATAGCACGGACACGAGTGTCCGCGCCTGACAGACAATTTTGTCAGGATGTCTCTTTTGCCGGTGTGTGTGCATCCTAAGTCCGGCATCTTGCTGTGATTTATCGTTTTTCACAAAAACAAGTACAAGTTTTCACTTCCCGATTGCAAGACTTGTCTTTTTATGGTACGATACATCCGATAAACCTTCAAAGAAACGGAGACTATTATGTCGAACTTTTTATATCCGAGTCACTATCTTCCATCCGCTTATGAAATCCCGTACGAGGAATTGTATGCAAAAGGCAAAAGAGCGTTGATTTTTGATATCGACAATACGCTGGTAAAACACGGAGCACCGGCGGACGAGCGTGCGATGAAACTTATGGAGAGCTTAAAGGGCATCGGTTTTCAAATCTGTTTTTTATCGAATAATAAGGAACCGAGAGTGAAAAGCTTCAACGAAAAAATCGGAGCAAACTACATTTTTAAGGCGGGAAAGCCAAAACGCTCCGGCTACGAGCGGGCAATGCAGCTGATGGGCAGCAATAAGGAATCCACCGTGTTTATCGGAGACCAGATTTTTACCGATGTTTGCGGAGCAAATCTGGCAGGAATCGAAACGTATCTTGTGGAGCCGATAGACAAAAAAGAGGAAATCCAGATTGTTTTAAAACGTTATTTGGAGAAGCCGATTTTGTACTGCTACAAAAGAAAGTACCGTAAAGGATGAATGCGCCATGCAGAAAAACAAAAATTTTATTCTCATAGGTTATATGGGAAGCGGAAAAAGTACATTAGGAAGAAAAGCGGCAAGAGCGTTTGAGTATCGTTTTGTGGATACGGATACCTGGATTGAGGAAGAAGAAGGCTGCACGATTTCCGAACTGTTTGCGGCAAAGGGGGAAGAGTACTTCCGTCAATGTGAGACAAAGCTGATAAAGAGTCTGTTGTCCGAGCCGAAAGGAATGGTGATTGCGACGGGCGGGGGACTTCCGATGCGTCCGGAAAACGCAGAATGCTTAAAACGCCTTGGAACGGTTATCTATCTGACCGCAGAGGTTGACACGTTCATGGAGCGGTTGTCAGGAGATACAAAAAGACCGTTATTGTCAGATGGCGATTTGCGTGATAAAATTAGGACGATGTTAGAAATAAGAGGACCGGTTTATGAATCAATGGCAGATATCTGCTTTGCGACAGACCGGATGACTTTTTATGAAATGATATGTGCAATGGAAAAGGCAGAGGGAGAAACGAAAGGAGTTATAACAGTATGAAATTGTTGATTATCAACGGACCAAACTTAAATTTCCTTGGAATCAGGGAGAAGGGAATCTATGGAACGGAATCCTATGAAGGAATTGTTGCCCGCCTTCAGGAAAAAGCAAAGCAGGAAGACATCGACTTGGAGGTATTCCAGAGCAACTGCGAAGGAAAAATTATAGACCGTATCCAGCAGGCATACCATGACAGGGTAGATGGTATCATTATCAATCCGGGAGCCTATGCACATTACAGCATAGCTATTCGGGATGCACTGGCATCGGTAGAGGTACCGAAAATTGAGGTCCATATGTCGAACGTATACAAGAGAGAGGAATTCCGTCACACATCCGTCATAGCACCTGTGTGTACCGGAGAAATTGTCGGACTGGGCTCTTTGGGATATTTCCTTGCAATGGACGCAATGAAGGAGTATATTATTTAGAAAAAACAGCGCATTGTATTGATATGATGGCGCAGAAACGGAAGGTAAGAACAATGCAGGCAGAGTATAATAAAGTACATAGTGTACTGGAACAGAAGAAATTAGATGCCGTACTGGTTTCGGACGGCTACAACATGAGATACTTAAGCGGTTTCACCGGAGCTACCGGGTATCTTCTGATTACCGGAAACAGCAGAACCCTGTTTACGGATTCCCGCTACACTACGGCAGCAAAGGCACAGGCACCGGACTTTACGGTGGTTGAGGTAGACAGCAGCAGAGATTATTGCGCAGCACTGAATACGGTACTGGAAGAAGAAAAGATTGAAGTGCTTGGTTTTGAATCACAGCATGTTAGATACAGTGTGTATGAAAATTTAAAGGAACGTCTGCATGTGAAGATGCTGTTCCCGTTAAAAAACGAGCTTGCAGCACTTCGTAAAATTAAAACAGCAGAGGAAATTGACCGGATGCGCCATGCAGAGCATATCGGTGATATTGCATTTGAAGAGGTGCTTCATCACATCAGACCGGGTGTGACGGAAATTGAAATTGCGGCAAAGTTAGAATATATTATGAAGCTGAACGGTGCTGAAAAGTTAAGCTTTGAAACGATTGTGGCATCGGGCGCGAATACATCAAAGCCGCATGCAGAGCCTGGAGAGAAGGTAATCGAAAAGGGTGACTTTGTCACGATGGACTTCGGATGCGTATATCAGGGCTACTGCTCGGATATGACAAGAACCATTGTAGTCGGCAAGGCGGACAAAAAGCAGAAGGAAATTTATTCGACCGTATTAAAGGCGCAGACAGCAGTGCTCGATATGTTAAAGCCTGGTATGCGGGGTAAGGAATACGATAAGGTAGCGCGCGATATCATTTACGGTGCAGGATATGAGGGGTATTTCGGACACGGTCTCGGGCACAGCGTAGGACTTGAAATACATGAAAATCCACGCTTCTCTGTGATAGAAGAGGAAATCATTCAGCCGGGTATGATTATGACGGTAGAGCCGGGCATTTATATTCCGGAATTCGGCGGTGTCCGTATTGAGGATATGGTTGTGATGACGGAGGACGGATATGAAAATCTGGCTTATTCCAAAAAGGAATTGATAGAACTATAAAAAACAGTTGAAAAAAATGTATTTTTAGGTTACACTAGTAAAAGCATAAGATGTAGGCAGCACAAAGTGCTGCGGTTAAGGAGGATTTTATTAATGATTTCTGCAGGTGATTTTAGAAACGGCCTTACACTTGAAATCGAAGGTAACGTATATCAGGTAATTGAGTTCCAGCACGTTAAACCGGGTAAGGGTGCGGCTTTCGTAAGAACAAAGTTAAAGAACATCAAGAGCAGCGGTGTGGTAGAAAAAACCTTCCGTCCGACTGAAAAGTTCCCGGCTGCACATATTGAAAGGTCGGACATGCAGTATTTATACAGTGACGGTGATATGTATCACTTCATGAATGTGGAAACCTATGATCAGATTGCAATGACAGCTGACCAGATCGGAGATTCCTTAAAGTTCGTAAAGGAAAACGAAATGGTAAAGATGCTTTCACACAACAAGGAAGTATTTGCAATCGAGCCGCCGTTGTTTGTAGAGCTTGTGATTACAGATACCGAGCCGGGCTTTAAGGGCGATACCGCTACGGGTGCTTCCAAGCCGGCTACTGTTGAAACAGGCGCAGTAGTAAATGTTCCGTTATTCGTAAATCAGGGTGAAACTATCCAGATTGATACAAGAACAGGCGAATACATGAAGCGCGTATAATAGGTAGTGCAGCATATGCTTTGTATGCATATTATGTAAGAAAAGAAAAGGACGGATTCAGATTGGTATCCGTCCTTCTTCATCATCCGACACGTTATTGCGTTAATACGTCACTGAAACTATTTTGAAAACGTGTGTGTAATCATATCTTTTTCCTTATGACAGGGAGAAAGGCAGTCACAAGGACTGCCTTTCGAGGGGGAGTTATGAAAAAAATCTATAAAAGTAAATAAGTAGGGGAGAGAGTATCAAATGAGTTCAGCAGGTGGTGTGGGAGCACCAAAAGCTTTATCATTTGATATGCTTTTATTATAAAGGCAAATTGTGTTCAATTCGTGTTTAAAAAATTAAGAAAACATAAAGTTTGTGAAATGGAGCTAAAGAAATCCGAAAGAAAGAATGGAGGAATGAGCATGGCGGATATCAGACCGTTTCGGGCAATACGTCCGGCAGAAGAGTTTGCAGCGCGTGTGGCTGCGCTGCCGTATGATGTTTATAAGAGAGAGGAAGCAAGACAGGCAGCACAGAAGGACCCCTTGTCATTTTTAAACATTGACCGTCCGGAGACACAATTTGCGGAGGATTACGATATGTATGCCGCAGAGGTGTATGAAAAGGCAGCTTCCATGTTAAAGGAGCAGCGGGAAAAAGGTATTTATGTGCAGGAGGAGAAGCCTTGCTTTTATCTGTATGAGCTGACCATGGACGGACGCGCACAGACCGGCCTTGTGGCATGTGCTTCCATTGATGATTACTGCAATCAGGTGATTAAAAAGCACGAAAATACAAGAGAAGAGAAAGAACAGGACCGTATCCGGCATGTGGATGCGTGCAGTGCGCAGACCGGACCGATTTTTCTTGCATATCGCCGTAAGGAGGAACTGGAGCAGATGATTGCGGGAGAAAAGAAAAAAACCGCATTATATGATTTTACATCAGACGATGGCATTGTACATAGAGTATGGAAAATTTCCGATGCTGCGGTCATTTCTGCTATACAGGAGCAGTTTGCACAGATACAGCAGATTTATATTGCAGACGGACATCATCGAGCAGCTTCCGCAGTCAAGGTCGGCTTAAAGAGACGTGCAGAAGCGGGCAGCTATGACGGAAGGGAAGAATTTAATTATTTTCTGTCAGTGCTGTTCCCGGAAAATGAGCTGAAAATTCTTCCGTATTATCGGGTAGTAAGTGATTTGAACGGACATTCTAAGGAGGAATTTTTGACCGCAGTCAACAAATATTTTGTGACAGAAAAATCAGATGCGCCGGTAGGGCCGGAGAAAAAGGGTGAGTTTGGTATGTTCCTCGACGGCCAGTGGTATCGGCTGAAGGGAAAGGAAGAACTGTTTGCTTCATCGGACCCGGTGAAATCACTGGATGTTTCTGTTTTGCAGGATTACCTGCTGAAACCGGTACTTGGCATCGAGGACCCGAGAACCGACAAGCGGATTGATTTTGTCGGAGGAATTCGAGGGCTTTCCGAGTTAGAGCGCAGAGTCGGTCTGGATATGACGGTGGCTTTTTCTACCTGTCCGACATCCATTTCGGAGCTGTTTGCCGTATCGGATGCGGGACTTTTGATGCCGCCGAAGTCGACATGGTTTGAACCGAAACTACGGAGCGGAATTTTTATACACGAGTTTTAAGGTTGGATTTCATTAAAAATGTATTTACAAAAGAAACAATTTGTGTTATTATGTCTAAGATGGTGTTCATATGGACATTTCATCATAGCCTCTGCTCAGAATTCGGATGACTCCAACCGGTTCCTAGTAGAAGGCGATACGAAAAAATACAGGAGGTAGTTATCATGATTAGCAAGGAAAAGAAGCAGGAAATCATTGCAGCTTACGGAAGAACTGCTAACGACACCGGTTCGCCGGAAGTTCAGATTGCTCTGTTAACACAGAGAATCAATGAGCTTACCGAGCATCTGAAGAAGAACCAGAAGGATCATCATTCCAGACGCGGTCTGCTTAAGATGGTAGGTCAGAGACGTGGCTTACTTGAGTACCTTAAGAAGAATGACCTGGAAGGTTATCGTAACTTAATCGAGAGATTAGGCTTAAGAAAGTAATTTGTCGTCAGTACAATAATTTAAAGCAACAAAACCCACAAACACAAACAAGAATAGGACAGGAGGCATAGCCTTACTGTCCTTTTTCCGTAGGAAAGGAGAAAACTTCATGGAACGGCAGATTACAAAGCAGACCTTTGACGAGGAACGTGCATTGTACAATTTAAAAAATGCCGAAGTTGTAGAGTGTACGTTTGCAGGTCCGGCAGACGGAGAATCCGTTTTAAAGGAAACAAGAAATATTGTGGTGAGGGACAGTAACTTTTCCCTGCGTTATCCGTTGTGGCATGCACATGGTTTTCGGCTGGAACATGTTAAAATGGATGAGTTAACCAGAGCGGCAATCTGGTATTCCTATGACGGCGTCATAGAAGATTCTGTTTTGAACGGAATTAAATGCTTAAGAGAGTGTGAGAATATTCGGATGAACCGGTGCATCGTGCATTCGCCGGAGTTTGGCTGGAGAAGCAGAAAGCTTTCTATTTCCGATTCGGAAATGGAATCGGAGTATTTTCTGTTTGAATGCAGTGATGTAGAGATAGATAAGCTGAAAATGAAGGGAAAATATTCGTTCCAGTACATAAAAAACATGACCATTGCTGACTCGTATCTGGATACAAAGGATGCATTCTGGCATGGGGAAAATATTACAGTCAGAGATTCCGTACTGAAGGGAGAGTATCTGGCATGGTTTTCGGACGGACTTACCCTGATAAACTGTCACATTATCGGAACACAACCGTTCTGTTACTGCAAAAATCTGAAGTTAATCAACTGTACCATGGAGGATACGGATCTTGCATTTGAATATTCCGATGTGGAGGCGGATGTGAAAGGAACTATCTTATCAGTAAAAAATCCAAGGTCCGGCAACATTACAGCAGACAAAATCGGTGAAGTGATTTGGGAAGACCCTGTGATGGAAGTAAATGGGAAGGTGCTTGAAAGAAAGTAAGGAGAAACGGGAAATGACCGAAGAACACAGAAAAAAATATAGTTCCGGATGGAAACGTAAGGTTAGAAATACAACTCTCAAAGCAGTTTTTTCGTTGACGGTTATTGCTGCGGTACTCCTTTTGAAGAAACCATGGGAGCAGGAAGATGTGCCTTCTTCAAATGAAGTTATTACAACAACTGTCATGCCGGAGACGGTGACAGAACCTAACCTGGCTTTGATGTCGGAATCAAATATGGCATTGTCACAAACCCCTGCACCGACACCGACGGTGACAGAAGCGCCGACCGTTACACCGGTTCCGACACCAACGGCGACGCCTACGCCAACATCCACGCCGACACCAACGGTGACACCGTTGCCAACGGCTACACCAACACCGGATTTGAATCTTTCGGTCAAGGCGGCTCTTTTGATGGATGCAGAGAGCGGAGAGATTTTGTATAGCTATCATGCGTATGAGCAGATTACTCCGGCAAGTATTACGAAGCTGATGACGGCACTTCTGGCGCTTGAACAGGGAACGATGGAGGATATATTGACCGTAACGGACAGCGCATTGGATGTCGGACACCCGAATGCGGTGATGTGCGGTTTTCGGAGCGGCGATAAAGTAAGCTTATATGATGTACTGCATGGAATGCTGCTTTCCTCCGGAAACGATGCGGCTGAAATTGTAGCAGAATATGTTTCCGGCTCGGTCGAGGAGTTTGTAGCACTGATGAACAAGCGTGCAGCAGAGCTTGGGGCGGAGAGTACTCATTTTGAAAATCCGCACGGACTGCCGAATGACGAACACCTGACCTCGGCTTATGATATCTCTCTGGTTATGCAGGAGCTGCTGAAGCATGAAGAGTTTTTCGAAATTTCTTCCAAGAAAAGCTATCGTGCAGAGTATAAGAATGCAAAGGATAAGAGCGTATCCCTGACCTTTCGAAATACGAACCAGTATCTTTCCGGTACGTATGAGCTGGCAGACGGGCTTGAGATACTGGGTGGGAAGACCGGTACCACAACGAAAGCAGGCAAGTGTCTGGTACTGTTTGTAAAGGCGAAGAATGAAAACATCTATCTTGCGGAACTGTTTGGGGCAGAAACGTTAGATGGTTTGTATGCTTCAATGAATCAGCTGCTGGAAGTAATTAAGTAAAACGATATATCTATAGAACTACAGGAGGATGTTATGGAAGAAACGAAAAAGAAGAATACAAAGAAAGTATGTGGATGGATACTGATAATTTTAGCGATAGTGCTCATTGTTCTCGGAATCTCTGTGATGGTTTTTGGAGTGACGCAAGAAGATGGAAAAAAAGAGACTGCGATTGATGTGTATTATGCGACAGAAGACGAGCAGAATGTTTATACCTGGATGCAATATATGTCGGACTCTGTGGCGTATTATGAGGACATGGAAAATATGCAGTTCTTTCTTACATTTGACAGTAATTTTAATAGTTCGGTTATCTGCATGCATACAGATTATCTGGAAAAATATCAGCCCTATATGGATTACTTATATAGTGAAAGCTATGAAAATGCACCGGAGGAAATCCTTGTGGAGGGCTTTAGCCAGCTCTTCGATGACGAACTGAAGAAATTTATAATAGAAGGGTATAATACGCTTCTCGGAGGAGAGTACATAACCGCAGATAATTTTAAGGATTATTTCGGCGAATATTATCTACAGCTCGGAAGAGCAAACGGAAACTTTGAAATTTTCAATCTGGGAGGAACCTGCTTAATTTTGGGAGTCATTTTCCTTGCTCTTGGTATATATTTTGTTTATGAAAGGCAGGAGAAAGCAGAGCCATCCGGGCAGGAGGAAGTCTTCCTTGCTCCGGAGAAACCGCATCGAATCAGAGGTATCCTGGGAGCATTGCTGGGAGCATTGCTGGGAAGCATTTTATGGACAGCTGTCGGTATGCTCGGCTATGTCAGTGCGTGGATAGGAGTTCTTATGGCTGTATTTGCACGCACCGGATATAAAATATTCTGTGGCAAAGATGAAAAATTTGGTGTGATAATCAGTACGATATTCTGTCTGATTTTGGTGATGCCGGCAACCTATCTGGCGGCAGGCTGGGGATATTACCAAAATGTAAACTCCTATATGGCAGGAAGTATTACGCTGTTTCGTGCACTCAAGGAGTATCCTGTCTATTTAAGCAGTTCGGATTCCTGGGGAAGGCTGCTTTCCAATATGGTATTAGGTTATGTTTTTATAATTATCGGTATTGTCATTGACTATACGATAAATGTATCAAAGAAGCAGAAGTGAGGTTGCGGCTTTTCAATCATTGGAGTATAATGTATTTGATGAAGAAAGAGTTGCCTGATAACGGTAGATAACAAACAGCAGAAGGAGAAACAATATTGGGAAAATATTCAGAGGGCGAAAACTATAAGGTGATTGCGTTTGTCTCAGCATGTTTCTCTAAAGAGGAGCAGCAGGCAATGATTAAAAAGGTAGCGGAACAATGTCCCCACTACCGGTGTAAGGTTGTATTTTTTTCTACATTATCCAATTTTTATACGAATGATATCAATGATATCGGTGAGAAGAAGATTTTTGACTTCCTCTGTGTGGAATGTTATGATGCTATTGTGCTGATGGCAGAAACCTTTAAGGAGAATGAAGCACAGAGCCGGCTGGTACAGCGTGCCAGAGCAGCAGGTGTCCCTGTGATTGCCGTTGACCGACACATGAAAGGCTGTGTAAATATTTCCTTTGATTATAAGGAGACATTCCGTAAAATTGTAAAGCACATGGTAGAAGATCACGGCTACAAGGTATTTAATTTTATGGGAGGTCTGCCGGGAAACAGCTTTTCTGAGGAACGCTTGAATGTTTTTAAACAGGTTTTGGAAGAAAATCAGATTCCGTTTGATGAAAGAAGAGTATATTACGGTTATTTTTGGGAAGTTCCGACACGTGCGGCTTTACAGAAGATGATGGCAGACGGTCTTCCGATGCCGGAGGCAATCATCTGCGCCAATGATACGATGGCACTAACTGTGTGCAGTTTTTTGAAGGAGCACGGTTATCGTGTGCCGGAGGATATTGCGGTGAGCGGCTTTGATGGTCTGGAGGCAGAAAAGTATAACAGACCGCGTTTGCTGACGGGTGTTTATGATAATGCGGAGCTTGTACAGACGTTGTTTCAATTGATAGAGGACGGAATTCCGGAAGAGGAGCAGGAGCTTCAGGTATCCGCTTATCAGCTTCAGATTGGAGGTTCCTGTGGCTGTAAAGGGATGGAGACCCTGCAGGGTTCCGATAGAATCATAGAACTTCGTACCGAAATGCTGGAGCAGTTGGAGTATCAGATGCAGCTTGGACAGATGATTGCAAAGCAGGGAAGCGAGGAGAACAAAGGCGGCTCTATTAAGGCAGTCACGGATTATATGAAGCAGCTGAATTTTCATGACTGCTGGTTTTGCTCTAATGAGGTTATTGAAAGAGAAGTCTTGTTCGGAGAGATTTTGGAGCAGGAGATGAAACATTCAAAAACGGTAACAGCAGAGGAACCGATGCGGGTGATTCATTTCGGATATGAAAATGGCGGTATTGAAATGAGGACAAAGCCGGACATTATACTTCGTGACCTGATTCCGGATTTTAGGACAGTGCTGCAGGAACGTGATTTTCTTTTAGTTGTTGCCATTCCGATGCAGGAGAATGCTGCGGGTTACATGACAGTCAGTTTTGATGCGGATACCTTTTGGTATACGGCATATGCAGGTTTTATTCTGTACTTCCGTTTTCTGCTGGAACTGCAGCGGTCACAGCGAAAGCTGGTGCAGATGTATGTTCAGGATTCTCTGACCGGTTTATACAGCCGTAACGGCTTCTATGAAAAAATGAAATCACTGATGGAATTAACGGTTGATATGGAGCTTGCGGTGGTTTCGATTGATATGGACCGGTTTAAGCAGATTAATGATACGTATGGTCATGCAGAAGGCGACGAAGCATTAAAGACGTTCGCGGGTATTCTAAAAGAGAGCACAAAGCATGAGCTGGTGGCGAGAATCGGCGGAGATGAATTTTTAATCGTGCTTGCAGGCAAGAATTTAGAAGAACGCACAAAGCAGATTGTGGATTCCGTAAAAGAAAAGACAGAGAGATATAATCAGACAGGGAAAAAGCCATATCAAATCTGTTTTAGCACAGGAATCTTTACGGCACCGCTAAAAGGACACGGATTGGACTATTTTCTGCGGGAAGCCGACAAACTGATGTATTTTCAGAAAAACAGAAAAAAGGAAACAGAAAACAGGTAAGATAAAAGAGGTAAAGATAACAGCAGAATATGAAAGCGGCAGGACACGAAGCTTCTTCTGAGGCGTTCCGTATTCCTGCCGTTTTTTTTAGGATTTTATTTTCTATTTGTTCTGCCTGAACGACTGTTCACAGTACTCGCAGCGGTACACACCTTTTTCCCGGTTGGTTAGTTTGAAGCGGTGCGGAAGCTCCTGCTCGACCGAGGTGATGCAACGCGGGTTTTTACATTTAATGATGTTTGTTACGTGCTCCGGCAGATTGAGCTTTCGTTTTTCAATGATAACGCCGTTTTTGATCACGTCAATGGTGATATTCGGGTCAAGAACAGCAAGCATATCAAAATCCAGGTCAATCGGACCGTCAATTTTGATGATATCCTTGCGCCCCATTTTATTGCTCCTTGCGTTTTTGATAATGGCAACGCTGCAATCCAGCTTTTCTAACTGCAGGTAGTTATAAATTTCCATAGCACCGCCTGCATGAATGTGATCCATTACGATTCCTTCGTTTAATCCACCGATATTTAACATAGATTCCTCCTATTCCGGCTTTTTTATGCCAAGCAGCGTCATCATCAGAGCCATGCGGACATAGACGCCGTACTGTGCCTGCTTAAAGTAAACTGCGCGAGGGTCGTCGTCTACTTCGGTTGCAATTTCATTGACACGAGGGAGGGGATGCATAACAAGCATATCGTCCTTGGCATATTTCATTTTTGCATTGTCCAGAATGAAGGAATCCTTTAAGCGGATATAGTCTTCTTCATTGAAGAAGCGTTCCTTCTGAACACGGGTCATGTAGAGAATATCAAGTTCCGGCATAACATTCTCAAGCACTTTTACTTCCTTGTATTCAATTCCGTTTGCATCCAGAGTTTCTTCCCGCAGATAAGCCGGAATACGAAGTTCTTCCGGAGAGATGAAGACGAATTTAATGCCCTCATAACGGGACATGGCGTTAATCAGAGAATGAACGGTACGGCCGAATTTTAGATCACCGCAGCAACCGATGGTGAGATGGTCAAGATGTCCCTTTAAACTCTTTATGGTAAGAAGGTCGGTCAGGGTCTGCGTTGGATGGTTGTGACCGCCGTCACCGGCATTGATGACAGGAATGGAAGAGTGGAGGGAAGCAACATAGGGTGCACCCTCCTTCGGGTGACGCATGGCACAGATATCGGCATAACCGGATACAACACGAATCGTATCTGCAACACTTTCTCCCTTTGCTGCGGATGAGGAATCGGCAGAAGAAAAACCAAGGACACTACCACCCAGATTCAACATAGCAGCTTCGAAACTGAGTCGGGTACGAGTACTTGGTTCATAAAATAAAGTAGCTAATTTTTTGCCATGACAGCATTCGGAAAATCGTTTTGGATTGGCGGCAATTTCTTCCGCTAACTCCAGAATGTCTTGCAATTCCGATACGGATAAATCCTGCGGACTAATCAGATGTTTCATAGTGACCTCCCTGAATTCATATTAGGGATATTGTAGTATATTTCGGTGCGGAAAGCAAGAACATTTTTTGAAATACTTCCGTATGTGAAAACAGGCTGTAAGCGAGTGCCGGTTTACAAAACCAACATTCCTTACAGCCTGCTTGCAAAGCGAAAACTTTAAAGGAAAGCTTTTTAGAATCCAAAGTAATTCTTTGTGTTATAGTACGAAATATCCTGTACCACCTTGCCGAGGAATTCGATGTCGTTCGGATATTCGCCGTTTTCTACCCATGTGCCGATTAAGTTACAAAGGATACGACGGAAATACTCATGTCTTGTGTAGGAAAGGAAGCTTCTCGAATCGGTCAGCATTCCGACGAAGTTCGAAAGCAGGCTTAAGTTGGCAAGAGAGGTCATCTGCTCGGTCATGCCGGTCTTATGGTCATTGAACCACCATGCGGAGCCCTGCTGAATCTTTCCGACACAGGAGGAATCCTGGAAGCAGCCGAGTACGGTACCGATGGCTGCGTTGTCGGTCGGATTTAAGGAATAGATGATGGTCTTCGGAAGCTCATCGGTAGCATTCAAGGAGTTTAAGAATGCTGCCATCTCTGCGGACGAGCCGTAGGTGTTGATACAGTCAAAGCCGGTATCCGGTCCGAGCTGGTTGTAACGGAATACATTGTTGTCACGCTTTGTGCCGTAGTGAAGCTGCATTACCCAGCCAAGACGGTGATATTCTCTGCCGACGAAGCACATGAATGCGGTCTTAAACTGTAATTCCTCCATTGGGGAAGGAGTGGTTCCGGCAAGGCGCTTTGCGAAAATTGCTTCGATTTCTTCCGGTGTGGCAGGCTTGTACATGACATATTCCAGTGCATGGTCGGAAACCAGGCAGCCCATGGATGCGAAGAATTCCATACGAACCTTTAATGCTTCGCAAAGAGAAGCAAAGGAAGTAATCTTTACACCGCTGACAGACTCCAGCTTAGCAAGATAATCAAGATATTCCGGCTTTTCCAGGTTCATCGCTTTATCCGGACGCCATGCAGGAAGTACCTTGACATCAAAGGTAGTATCCTCGGCAATTTTCTTGTGCCATTCGAGGGAATCAATCGGATCATCCGTTGTACAGATCGTTTCTACATTAGACTGACGAATGATATTACGGACACTCATGGAAGGGTCAGCAAGCTTCTTGTTGCAAACCTCCCAAACCTCGTCTGCCGTAGCAGGAGAGAGCGGCTTATGATAATCAAAATAACGCTGAAGCTCCAGATGGCTCCAGTGATAGAGCGGATTGCCGATTGCCTTCTGGAGAGTTTCTGCCCATTTCTTAAATTTGTCATAATCGGAAGCGGAGCCGGTAATAAACTGTTCGTCAATTCCGTTGGAGCGCATCTGACGCCACTTGTAATGGTCACCGCCAAGCCATACCTGCGTAATGTTGTGAAAGCTGCGGTCCTCTGCGATTTCCTGCGGATTGATGTGGCAGTGATAATCAATAATCGGCATCTTCTTCGCATAGTCATGGTATAAGGTTTTTGCGGTTTCGTTGGATAATAAGAAATTTTCATCCATAAAAGGTTTCATAGGGTATTCCTCCTAAATTTGATTTCATTTAACATAAGGGCGTAAACGCCCGCACATTCAAAAATTTGTGGTTTCACGAATGACAATGTCGTTGGAAATGGTTGTTTTATTCGGAACATCATTTCCTTCAAGCACGCGCATCAGTGTGGCAATGGTTGTCATACTGAGCGTTTCCACGTGATTGTCAATGGAAGAGATTTCAGGGTCGGTACAGCAGGATAAAATGGAATTGTTGTAACCGACAATGGAAAGCTCATCCGGAACCGAAATATTTTCCTGTTTTGCAAATTTCACTGCGGCAACGGCAAGCTGGTCTTCGGAAGCAACCACAGCGTCAAAGCGCAGACCGTTTTCATAGTGTTCTAACAGAAGTGCCTTTGTTGCAGCAATGTCATTCGGACAGCAAAGCATGAGCTCCTCACGAATCGGAAGACCGTTAGAAGTAATACCTGTTTTGTAGCCGGACAGCTTTTGCAGACCACTGTAGGATTTTGAGGTGTACAGGTAGAGAATATTTCTGCGCCCCTGCTCCAACAGACGGCTGACGACATCGCAGACAGCCTGTGAGTCATCACAAAGAGTGCAATAGATGTTCGGATGGCTCAGATACCCGTTAATCAACATAATCGGTATATGAGAGGCTGCATTTGTGATATAGGAGTTATCTTTTTTTGCATTTTCTAAGAAGCTGGAACCGACAAAAATAATGGCGTCCACACGCTTGCTGAGTAAAAGCTGCAGATATTTCTGCTTGTTGACAAGGTCATAGCCGGTACAGCAAAGGAAGGAATCGTAACCGTTTTTCCGCAGATTCTGTTCCAGATAGTAGACTGCATTTGCAAGGAAAGGATCGGAGGAGTCCGCACACATGATACCGATGGTATGCATGGTGTTTAAACCAAGACCTCTGGCAAATACATTCGGGGTATAGCCAAGGTCCTTCATAACGTTCAGAACCTTCTGCCTGGTAGCCTCACTGACGTTTGGATTCCCATTTAGTACACGGGAAACGGTAGCAATGGATACCCCGGCCTTTTGTGATACATCATAAATGTTCATAATCATTCTCCTATCTGCCGACCATAGAGTTGAAAGCGCTTTCAATTTTACCTGTATAACTTTCATAAACCTAAGTTTGATTATACAATGAAACTCTTTTATTGACAAGAACTTTTCGAAAAGAAAATCATATAATTTTCATTATTATTATTTTGTATGGAGAAAGAGTGAAAATATCATTGACAAGGCGCCCTTTGGAATGTAAAATAGAAAATGTAAATGCTTACATAATTATTTGTTATGAAGCAAAAATGTAAAAAGAAGGATAAAGGAGACGCGAAAAATGGAATTATTAAACAAGTCGATTTCCAAGGCGAAGGAACGGCCGGTAAAGATTCTCCAGTTCGGAGAAGGTAATTTCCTCAGAGGTTTTGTTGATTACATGGTGGATGTTGCAAACGAAAAGGGTGTTTTTGACGGCAGCGTGGCTATTGTAAAGCCGATCGCATACGGCAACCTTTCCATGTTCCATGAGCAGGAAAACCAGTATACCGTAGTACTCAGAGGTAAAGAGGACGGCAGAGAAAAGGTAGAGACAAGAATTATTACAAGCATCGCGGATTCTGTTGATTGTATAGAAGAGTACGAAAAGTATGCGGCTTATGCAAAGTGCGAAACACTTCGTTTCGTTGTGTCCAACACGACTGAGGCAGGTATCGTATATGATGAGACGGACAGCTTTGAGGCACTTCCTCCGAAGACCTATCCGGGCAAGCTGACCAAGCTCTTATTTGAGCGTTATACGCATTTTAACGGGGCAGAGGACAAGGGACTTGTTCTGATTCCTTGTGAACTGATTGAAAACAACGGTGGCAGCTTAAAGAAGTGCATTCTGCAGTTTGCAGAACTCTGGAAGCTCGGCGAGGGTTTTGTTTCCTGGATTGAAAATGCCTGCATTTTCTGCAGCACGCTCGTTGACCGTATTGTTACCGGCTATCCGAGAGAAGAGGCTCCGCAGATTTGGGAAAAGCTCGGCTATCAGGATAACCTCTTAGATACTGCAGAAGTATTCGGCCTTTGGGTCATTGAGAGCGACAAGGACATTTCAAAGGAACTTCCGCTTCCGGAAGCAGGTCTTCCTGTTATTTATACCGATAACCAGAAGCCGTACAGAGAGAGAAAGGTGCGTATCTTAAACGGTGCACATACCTCATTTGTACTTGCTTCCTATCTGGCAGGCAATGATTTTGTCAGAGAGTCAATGGAGGATGAGGATGTCCGTAAGTTTATGATGACAACCGTATTTGATGAAATTATTCCGACCCTGACACTTCCGAAGGAAGAACTGGTTGCTTTTGCAAATGCTGTCATTGAGCGTTTTGAAAATCCGTTCATCAAGCATGCATTGCTGTCGATTTCCTTGAACTCTACCTCCAAGTGGAAGTCCCGTTGTATGCCGTCTCTGACCGGCTATATGGAAAAGACCGGTGAAATTCCGTCGCATCTTGCTTTTTCGCTTGCTGCACTGATGAGCTTCTACACCGGTACCGAAATCAGAGAGAGTGCTTTAATCGGTCACAGAAACGGAGAAGAATATAAGATTCTGGATGACGCAGCAGCACTGGAATTCTTTGCAGAAAACTCCGGGAAGGACAGCCTGACATTTACAAAGGCTTATCTTAGCAACACCGCATTCTTTGGCAGGGATCTGACACAGTATGCAGGACTTACGGAAAAGGTGGCAGGATATCTGGACGACATCCGTACACTTGGTATGAGAGAGGCCATCAGAAAGGTAAACAACTGATATGCAGGATTATATCATCATCAATGAAAACGATAACGTTGCCGTAGCGCTTACTGACCTTCCGAAGGGAACGGTTATATCCGCAAACGGTAAGCAGGTTACGGTGCAGGAGGATATCATGCGCGGTCATAAGGTGACGCTTTGTGACATCCCTGCGGGAGAAAATGTGATAAAGTACGGCAGTCCCATCGGTCATACGCTCTGCGATGTGCCGGCAGGTCATCACGTACATACGCAGAATGTCAAGACGAACCTTGGCGAACTACTGACATATGAATATCATCCGGTACATCCTTCCGTAGAAAAAGCGAAGGAAACAAAGTACTTTGACGGCTACCGCAGGGCAGACGGAAAAGTCGGCGTGCGAAACGAAATCTGGATTATCCCGACCGTCGGCTGCGTTAACTCCATTGCAACTGCCATCGCCGAGGCAGCAAAGAAAAAGTACGGTATCGGTCCGGTAGAGGATTTTATCGCATTTCCGCATCCTTACGGCTGTTCCCAGATGGGTGACGATCAGGAAAATACGAGAACGATTCTTGCAGATCTGATTGGGCATCCGAATGCCGGAGGTGTGCTGGTACTTGGACTTGGCTGTGAAAACAGCAACATTCCGGTATTAAAGGACTATATCGGTGAGTACGATGAAAAACGAGTGAAGTTCTTACAGTGCCAGGATGTAGAAGATGAAATGGAAGCGGCAGATGAGCTGATGGGTGAGCTGGTTGCTTATGTCTCCGGGTTCCGCAGAGAGAAAATTGAAGCAAAGGAGTTAATCATCGGCATGAAGTGCGGTGGCTCGGACGGACTTTCCGGCATCACCGCAAATCCTACCGTCGGTGCCTTTTCCGATTTACTCATTGCGCAGGGCGGTACAACTATTTTAACTGAGGTACCGGAGATGTTCGGTGCCGAAACGCTGCTCATGGACCGTTGCGCAACGCCGGAGCTTTTTGATAAGACAGTTGCCATGATTAATAATTTTAAGGAATATTTTATGCGTCATAATCAGACGATATATGAGAATCCTTCACCGGGCAACAAAAAGGGCGGCATTTCCACACTGGAGGATAAGTCATTAGGATGCACGCAGAAGTCAGGCAAGGCGCCTGTAATGGATGTGCTTTCGTATGGTGCGAGGGTAACAACAAAGGGGCTGAATCTGCTCAGTGCACCGGGCAATGATCTGGTTGCCTCGACCGCACTGGCGGCATCGGGTGCTCAGATTGTTCTGTTTACGACAGGGCGCGGTACTCCGTTTGCTTCCCCGGTTCCGACCGTAAAGATTTCTACCAATTCTCCTCTCGCAAATAAGAAGGAAAAATGGATTGATTTTAACTGCGGCGTGCTGGTGGAGGACGAGACGCTTCCGGCGCTTTCGGAGCAGCTGTTTGATTATGTTCTTTCCGTGGCTTCCGGAAAGAAGGTAAAAGCAGAAGAAGCGGGCTTCCACGATATGGCAATCTTTAAGCAGGGAGTAACGCTGTAAAATAGTGCTGGTATTTTTCCGGCATCTAAGGTAAAATGAGAGACAGAGGCAGTATTCTCTATCTCTATCAGAATATTTCACAAAAAAAGGAGATTAAAACAATGGCAAAAGTAGTTACAATGGGCGAAATCATGTTAAGATTATCCACCCCGGGCAATGAGAAGTTCCTTCAGGCAGACGAATTCGATGTATGCTACGGCGGCGGTGAGGCAAATGTTGCAGTTTCTCTTGCAAACTATGGTCACGATGCAGAATTTGTAACAAAGGTTCCGAAGAATCCAATCGGTGAGTGTGCGGTAGCAGCACTCAGAAAGATGAATGTCGGTACAAAGAACATTGCTTACGGCGGAGAGCGTCTTGGCATTTACTTCCTTGAAACGGGTGCAGCCATGAGAGCTTCCAATGTTGTTTACGACAGAGCACATTCTTCTATTTCTACTGCAACTGCAGCAGACTTTGATTTTGATAAGATTTTTGAAGGCGTAGACTGGTTCCACTTTACAGGAATTACTCCAGCGGTATCCGATGCGGCAGCAGAGCTTACCGAAGTTGCCTTAAAGGCAGCAAAGAAGGCAGGAGTTAAGGTTTCCTGCGATTTGAATTTCCGTAAAAAGTTATGGACCTCCGAGAAGGCTCAGAAGGTTATGACAAACTTAATGCAGTACGTTGATGTCTGCATCGGTAACGAAGAGGATGCAGAAAAGGTTCTTGGCTTCAAGCCGGGCAACACAGACGTTACAAGCGGTGAGTTAGAGCTTGCAGGCTACAAGAGTATTTTTGAGCAGATGGTAGAAAAGTTCAACTTTGAGTATGTTATCAGCTCTCTTCGTGTCAGCCACAGTGCTTCCGATAACGGCTGGTCCGCATGCATCTACTCCAGAGACACAAAGGAATTCTACCACTCCAGAGAGTACCGCATTGCTCCGATTGTAGACCGTGTCGGCGGCGGTGATTCCTTTGCAGGCGGTGTAATCTGTGGTTTCCTTGACGGAAAGAACTTCAAGGACGCTCTTGAATTTGGTGTAGCAGCTTCTGCATTAAAGCACACCATTCCTGGTGACTTCAATATGGTATCCAGAGCGGACGTTGATAATCTGGTCGGCGGAGACGGCTCGGGAAGAGTACAGCGTTAATAAATCGAAAAGAGAATGACTTTTCGATTACAGGTTTGGACTATGTCCAAACCTGTAATTAGTTAAAAGCAGAAGATTGGGAGGTAAATTTTATGGAACTTAGAACAGCAGCGTCTCCAAAGGACGTAAAGCATTATACGACCGACAGACTTCGTGAGGAGTTTTTAATTGATGACTTATTCCATGCGGATGAAATCAAGCTGGTGTACAGCCACATTGACAGAATCATTACCGGTTCTGCCGTTCCGGTAGCAGGAAAGCTGGTACTGACTGCAGGAGATGAGCTTCGTGCGGACTATTTCTTACAGAGACGTGAGATGGGTGTCATCAACATCGGAGGCACCGGTATCATCACCATTGATGGCAAGGATTATACTGTAGCATACAAGGAAGGTATGTATATCGGCATGGGCGCAAAGGATATTTCTTTTGCAAGCGTGGATGCTAAGAATCCGGCAAAGTTTTATTTAAACAGTGCTCCGGCACACAAGACATATCCGACTGTTTTAATCAAGCCGGAAGGTACACCGGAAGACGGAGTTGTGATTGTGAAGAAGGAAAACAAGGTGGAGCTTGGTTCCCTTGCAGACTCCAATCACAGAACCATCTGCAAGTACATTTTACCGGGTCAGGTAGAGAGCTGCCAGCTTGTGATGGGTATGACAAAGTTAGAGGAAGGCAGTGTCTGGAATACAATGCCTTGCCATACACATGACAGAAGAATGGAAGTTTATCTGTATTTTGATATGGCAGAGGATACGGTTGTGTTCCACTATATGGGCGAGCCGACCGAGACAAGACATATTGTCATGAGAAATGAGCAGGCTGTCATTTCCCCAAGCTGGTCCATTCATTCCGGATGCGGCACCAGAGCCTACACCTTTATCTGGGGGATGGTTGGCGAAAATCAGGCATTCGATGATATGGATGGCGTAGCAATGGGAGACATCAGATAAGAGGAGTTTTTTCATGCAAAATAGAAACTGGATGGCTGCAGTAAAAGAATATCGTGCCCTGGGAAAGGAAGAACTGCTAAAGGAGCTTGGTGCAGAAGGCTTTGCGCTTCCAAGAGAAGACGGCTTATTTACGCTTCCTGAAGAAAATCAGGAAGAACTGCTGCGTGCAGTACTTCCGATTTATATGCTGTACGAAACAAAGTATCATAAGCAGGAGCATTACATGGATATTGTAGAGCAGTGTGAGGCTGCCGTGAAAAAGTATCCGCTCAGTAAAACGATACTTGCCATGCTTGACGAAGTGTTTCACAATATGTCGGAGGAAATTTATGAGCAGTATGCCAAGGTACGTCTTTTACTGCGTGAACAGCAGAGAAGAATTGCAGCAGCAGAAGCGTCTTCTGTAAAAGAGATACCGGAAAAGAATGCAGCATCAAAGACGCTGTCCTTACATAAGCAAGTTACGGAAAGCCTGAAAGCAGATGTCATTTTTAAGACGGCAAGAAGCCTTGTTTTGGAAATGAAGGTGAAGGGCTGTTACAATTCAGAAGAAGTTCATGAAGTGTATGTAAACGGCGTGCTGGCAGAAAAGAGCGATAAAATCATAGTATCCCTGTATGACCTTCTTCCTGATACCGACTATGAAATCATAATTGTAATGGGAGAACAGGTTTCGAAGCCGTTTACCGTTCATACCGAGACAGAATTTGTCACGTTAAATGTTAAGGATTTTGGCGCAAAGGGAGATGGCGTGACAGATGATACGCTGTTTATCCAGTGTGCCATCAATGCCTGTCCAAAGAACGGACGTGTTTTCGTCCCGGAAGGTAATTATAAAATTACGTCTCTGTTTTTAAAGAGTGATTTGATTCTGGAAATCGGTAAGGATGCAACGCTGATTGCGGAGTTAGACCGTACAAAGTTTCCGATTCTTCCGGGAAGAATTGAAAGCAGTGATGAAAAGGAAGAGTACAATCTCGGTACATGGGAAGGAAATCCGTTGGATTGCTTTGCGGGTATTATTACGGGAATCAATGTTTCCAATGTAATCATTACCGGGCAGGGAACCATTGACGGGCGTGCGGCACACGAAAACTGGTGGGCACAGCCAAAGCTTCGCCGGATTGCATGGCGTCCGAGACTTGTCTTCTTAAATCACTGCACCAATGTTGTGATGCAGGGCATACAGCTTAAGAACAGTCCATCATGGAATGTGCATCCGTACTTTTCGGATTATCTGCGCTTTATTGACCTTAAAATTTTAAATCCGGCAGATTCGCCGAATACGGACGGCTTAGATCCGGAATCCTGTAGCAACGTGGAAATTGTCGGTGTTTATTTCTCTCTCGGAGATGATTGCATCGCCATTAAATCCGGAAAGATTTATATGGGTGCAAAGTATAAGCGTCCTTCGCAGAATCTGATGATTCGTCAGTGCTGTATGAGAGACGGTCATGGCTCTATTACCATCGGAAGTGAGATGGCAGGTGGTGTACGCAATATTACGGTAAAAGACTGCAAGTTCCTGCATACCGACCGCGGGCTTCGTATTAAGACAAGGCGCGGGCGCGGAAAAGATGCAATTATTGACGGAATTCTGTTTGAAAATATTCAGATGGATCATGTCATGACGCCGGTTGTCATCAATGCATTTTACTTCTGCGATCCGGACGGACACAGCGAGTATGTTCAGTCCAAGGAAGCTTATCCGGTGGATGACCGCACGCCATATCTCGGAGAACTGTCGTTCCGTCATATAAAGGCAACCAACTGCCATGCGGCGGCATCCTATATTTACGGTCTTCCGGAGCAGAAGATAAAGAAAGTGTCCTTTGAGGATGTCAGCTTTTCTTATGCAAAGGAGCCGAAAGCCGGAGTACCGGCCATGATGGATGGAGCAGGAAAGCAGACAAGACTCGGATTGTTTGCAAAGAACGTGGAACTGCTGGAATTAAAGCAGGTAGAGATCACAGGACAGGACGGAGATGCGCTGATTACGGATGGCGTGGACCGGATGATACGAGAGTAGAATATATTCTATAATAGTAGAAAAATCCCTGAACGGTTTGAAATGTAAAGAAAACTGCTCAGGGATTTTTTTTTGAGTTTTTAGAACACATTCATGGCTACATTTGTGACGGCAGGAAAAGCACTATATTCTACACCTATAGAATATAGTCCGGAAGGTAAGCTCTGCCCGGAAAATCTTCTACGATAAGTTCTTCATAAATTCCGCCGAGCTTTTTTAACTCTTCTGCAATCATGCCGGCAAAGACAAGAGCACCCTCATAGCGAAGATGGGTATTGTCCTGCTTCCCGTCCGGAAAATTCGGATACTGTCCTGCAGGAAAATACATAAACCACTTTCTGCTTCCTTCTTCCCCGGTTTTCTGAAGCAGATGCATACTTTTTGTACAGAGATCGATAACAGGAACCTGCAAACGTTCACCGATCTGCTTCATAGCTTCCGGATAATCCCCATGGGACCCCGGAATGAGAGTGCCGTTTTCATCAAAATGACGACGGTATAGAGAGGTAATCAGTACAGGATAAGCGCCGTGGCTTCTGGCTACGTTGATGAATTTCTCCAAATTGAGCTGATAAGAGCCGAAGGCTTCTGTGTAGCGTGATGCATCTTCGATTTTTTCATCGTTATGTCCAAACTGGATAAACAGGAAATCTCCTTCACGAATTTCATCGTTGATGGCAGACAGACGGGCTTCATCAATAAAGCTCTTCGTACTGCGGCCGTTCACGGCATGATTATGTACAATAATGCCTTTTTTTAAATAGAGTGAGAGTGCCTGCCCGATACCGCTTTGCGGATACGTTACAATCGTGTTCTGAGCTACCGTGGAATCAGCAGCATAAAAAATCTTGGTTGACATATGAAATCCTCCTTGTTTTCCTCTTAATTGTTTTATAGATATAGCAAAGCAGCATGGATATATGCCGCCAGCAGGTTACGTTTCATGACTGATACCGGAAGAGTCGCGGATGGTTTTCGGGGAAACACCGTGTACCTTTTTAAAAGCACGCCGGAATGAATTCGGATTGTTGTAGCCAAGTGACAGGTAAAGCTCTGAAAGAGGAGTATCTGTCTCTTTCACAAGGTGCATAGCTTCTGCCATGCGGATTTCTTCCAGATATTCCGAAAAGTTTTTACCGGTTTCAGCCTTAAAGAGGTAGGAAAAGTAGCTTTCCGAAATGGTAAATTCATCAGATATCTTCTTTAGACTGAGTGAGGAATCCGCATAGTTTTTGCTGATATACTGCTGTATTGCAGCAATGAGTTTGTTTCCCTCCTGCTTTTGTTCAAACAGGGAAGCAAGAGAAAGAGAAAGTCGCTCCATAAGCTCCAGCGTCTTTGTCTGTTTAAGACCGGTATCGACAAGCTCCAGCGTTTCTTTGTTTGAAGCAGTTTCCGAAATACTGTAACGGATTTTTACCAGAGTATTTCGAATATCGGAGAGCAGCCATTTTATTGTTGTAATCGGCAGGGAACGGAACTCGAAGTTTTCGCGTCGAATCAGTTTGAAAATTTCAAGAATCTGTGCTTCGTTTCCCATATGAATAAAGTTGGTCAGCTGCTGTGCCATTTCAAACGGATAGTAATAGGTTTCATTGCTTCGCCTGATATCGGTATACACCTGAAAAATATTTCCTTCCTGAAGATAGGAGGCGGCTTCTGTAGCCTGCTGGTAGGATTTCCAAAAGTAAGGCAGCTTGGTGTTGCCACCGCCAAGGCCGCCGAAAATCCACAGGGAATGCTCCTTCAGCAGATAGGTGTGCAATTCCAAAAAGGTATCGGCAGTATAACGATTAAATTCATTCTCGTCCACTTCCGGATCGGAAGACAGTAAAAGAGCAAAGCTGTTAACATCCGGATGATAAATCAGAATGTCATCGCCAAAAAAATGATAAAAGCTTTGATAGAGCATATCCTCGTATTCATTCAGTCTGGAATGCAAAGACATGGTCGGAGCATCGACATCCTCTCGATAAAATTCCAGCTGCTCTAAGTATACGCTGATGCATAATACAAAGTAATGACGGAGACCAAGACCTTCTAAATGCAGAAAATCACAGATTTCTTCAATATCCTGCTCGTTGCCGATGGTGCCCTTCATAATACGGGCTACGTAAGCACTGTAAACGAGAGGACGTTGTCTGTCAAGAGTATCCTGAAGGTTGACATTTTCCTGACGGGAAGTGGTAAGCTCGTCATTCATGGCAAGAAGCGGCTTGACGTTTGCCTTAGATAAGGAATAAATCAACAGGAAGGTAAGCACACAGACAGCAAAAATAATCAGGCCATAGGTTTTCTGATAAGCAGATAATTCGTTTAACAGATCGGAGCTTGGCTGAATGAGATAGTAATTCCAATTGTTAAAAGAAGATACGACACGTGTAATACAGTATTCTTCATTCTTGTTCTGAAATAATTCCGTGCTGTATACAGAAGCCTCGGTTATGCGGGAAGCAATGGATTCTATCGGCGTAGAAAGCTCTAAACTGTCAGAGATGGTAAGAAGTTCTGTGCCGTCCGGAGCTGTGATGCAAAGCATGGAGGACGGGGTATCCAACACATTTAGAAACAGATGCCGCAGCTTGGAAAGATTTATTTCAAAACAGGCAATCGCAGGTTTCATCGTTTGAGAATGGAAATTTGGAAGCTGTAGCTTGTATACATAGGAAGTGCTTCTGTCCGCATATGCGGACAGGGGAAGCAGTGTCTTCATATTCTCATAAGAGGCAAGCATATCATGCCATGCCGCATAGTTGGCGGAAGGATAGGATTTATCGTAATGATAATACAGGTCGGAGGAAATAAAGCTGCTCGAGGAAATCAGATAATCTGTTTCCGGAAGATAAATATAAAAGCTGTTGATTGGCAGCACACTCTGTAAAGACATGATGCTTGTCAGATAACTCATGGACGAGTTAGCAAGCTGGTAGTATTTCGGAGAAAGCTCCTTAGAGTATAAAAGACTTCTAAAGTCGGTATTTGAGGACACCTGTGTTGTGAGTGTAGAAAACAGCTGGAGAGAGTTGTCAAATTCAGCTACATTGTTCTGAAGCAGGGAGTAGTTTTGACGATATGCATATTCTCTGGAGCCGGTGAGGGCAGAATACAGAAAAAAAAGCCCCATAAACAGAATCAGAATTAAAATGACGCTGTAAGAGGTTACAAAGCGGAATAAAAAACGGTTGTTTCTATTTATTAAGCGGAACGATTTCATCGTATCATTTCCTCCATAGGTTTTCATTGCTACAGTGTACCAATTGGTACGGTGTTCCAATTGTATAAAGAATACAAAAAGACCTTATAAATTATATCAAAACTGCCATTTTATTTCAACCAAGAAGTACAATTTTTTAGGATGACATAAAAAATGTACATCAAACGTAAAAAATGCTACTTGTTCAAAACCTACAAAATATGATACGATATTTTTATCAAAATGGAACAAAAGTTCCAAAAAATAAATGAATGTATGGAGGATAAATCCGATGAGAAAGTGTATCAAAAGATTCTTATCCGTTGCTCTTACTGCATCCATGATCGTAGGGCTTGCTGCATGCGGCGGTAATGCCAAGACCACGGGAAATCCTACTTCCGCACCTGGACAGGAGAGTAGCAATCAGGGGGACACAAACCAGAACACAGAAGAAAAGGTGACATCTATTACCATCATGGTGGACAGTACCGTATTTACAGAGGCAAACGGACGCGCGTATTTTGAAGAGGCACTGGAAAAGCTGATGGGTGTTGACATTATCTTTATTCAGCCGGACCATTCCGGTTATTATGAGACGGTTGGACAGACCTTTGCCAATCCTGACCTTTCTACCTGGCCGGACGTCGTTCTTCTTGGCTCCAATTATTATGCAAGCTATGCTGCCGGCGGTGTATTAGCTGACATCACTTCCATTTGGGAGGAATCTGATTTAAGAAAATCCGGAAGAATTGCAAACGAACAGGTAGTAAACGATTTAAAGGTAGACGGAAAGCTCTATGGTATTGCGCCTGCAACCGGTAACGGCTGTATCACTTATGTAAAAAAGGCATGGCTCGACAGAGCAGGTATTACAAAGCTTCCGACCAACTATGAAGAGTATACGGCAATGCTGACAGCATTTTCTGAACTCAGCACGGACGGATACGCACTGACCTCTCCGGGTCTTATCAATAATGAAGCTCCTTATGTAAACTATCTTCCTGAGTTCTTCCAGGGAGCTTACCCTGATTTTTATCAGAAGGAAAACGGAGAATGGATTGACGGATTTACAGAGGACAAGATGATTGACGCAATGGACAGACTGATTACGGCATATGATGAAGGCTGGATTGATCCGGAATATGCAACAAACAAGACGTCTACATGCCGTGATAAGTTCTATGCTGATAAGTGCGGTGTGTTTACCTATTGGGCAGGAACATGGGCATACAATCTTGCATCAAATCTGGAAGCAAAGGGAGTTGATTCCGAACTGATACCGTTAGAACCGATTGCAGAGGTCGGCGCTTATATCGAAAGAAATGCACCTGTATGGGCGATTACATCTGCCTGCAAGGCACCGAAACAGGTATTTGATTTGTTCTTTGGCACAGTGTTAGACGGTGCTGACGGTCAGATTCTCTGGACCTATGGCGTTGAGGGCGTTCACTGGGGAACGGAAGCAGAGACCATTACGGTAGGAGAAGGCGATTCTGCTCAGACCTATACCTTTAAGGACGGTGAATTCCATTTCAAGGCAAATCTTGAAACAAACGGAAACCTGTATTCCAAGCACCATATTGATAATATGCTTTCCATCGCATCCTTCATCGAAGGAAACAATATCGGCGGTGAAAGCACCGACCCAAGAGCGAGAGAGGCACAGGATATTTTCAATGCGCACCGTGTGCTTGCTCCGAAAATTGTATCGAATGATACAGTCAACCAGTATCAGGCAGAAATTATGTCGTTAAGAATTCAGCTGACCAGTATGGTAGTATCCGGTGAGTTGTCCATTGATGATGCGATGGCAAGATACAAGGATGAGGTCGGCGACAAGGTACAGGCTGTTCTGGATTCTTTGAACAAGGCACAGTAAGGTGCCGGTAGCTTTAAGCAGAGCTTAACTAAAGGGGAGTATCCGGATGAAAAAGAAGAAAAATACTCCGGTAAGCACAAAGCCGTTAGCAGTAAGACTTTATACCTATCGATGGTTTTATGTGATGTTTTTGCCGGTTTTGGTATTCATTATCATATTTAACTATCTGCCGTTAGCAGGTCTTCGCTATATGTTCTATTCCTACACATCCGCACTCAGTATAGAATGGGTAGGACTTGCAAACATCCAGAAGCTGATGGGAACATCGGCGTTCTGGACGGCATTTGTCAATACACTGGAGCTTAGTATTGTCAAGCTTTTATTGAACACTTTTATGGCGGTTATCATTTCACTTTTGTTAAATGAAATGGTAAATATTTATTTTAAGAAAATTACACAGACGATTATTTATCTGCCTCATTTTATGTCATGGGTAGTTACGGCATCCGTCTTTACCCTGATTCTTGCGAAAAACTCATCCGGTCTTGTCAATACCCTGTTGATTAACATCGGTATTTTAGAGGACGGAGAGCAGATATACTTCCTCGGTTCCAATGAGTGGTGGAGATTTTCCTACTATCTAATTAACATCTGGAAGGACACCGGCTGGGGAACGATTATTTTCCTTGCCACATTGGCAGGAATCAGCCCGGAGCTGTATGAGGCAGCTCAGATTGACGGTGCAAATCGCTGGAACAGAATGCGTTATATTACGCTTCCGGCATTAGCCAATACCATTATTACCGTACTTATTTTAAATCTTGCCAAGATTATGAATCTGTTTGAATCGGTATTCGTATTGACAAACAAGAATGTAACAGATGTATCACAGGTATTACAGACGTATACATACGATATTACGTTTACAACAGCTACAGACTACGGATTTTCTACAGCAGTAGGATTTTTCCGTTCCCTTGTAGGATGTATATTGGTGCTGATTTGCAACTACGCAAGTAAAAAAGTCCGCGGACGCGGAATTGTTTAGGAGGCATTGGTATGGAAAAAAAGAAAACTTATTCAAAAACCAGCATTGCCTCCATGGTACTTTGTGTGTTGATTGCGGGAGCCTTTTTCCTGCCGCTCAGTTCGGGAAAGGGTGTTTTCAGCCTTTCGGCAAACTCCTATCACCTGATTGACATTATACGCACGATATTTTCTCCTGCGGCAGTTACAAGTGGGGCAGCGGAAGCATTTTCCATTCCGTTTTTGATATCCTGTGCCGGGTTGACGATTGCTTTTATCGCAGTACTTGTACTGTTTGTTCTGACGCTTCTTCAAAAGAATATTGGCGTCAGAAGAGTTATGGCAACCTGTATTCTTTTAATGTCGCTGATTTTTGGTATGCAGTACAACACTTCAATGACCGGCATTGCAAAGGCAGGAAATAATGTATACAATGTGCAGCCTGAATTCCGTCTCGTACTGAAAACAAGAGCGGGTTCCGTAAATAACTGGGTAAGAAGTCTGGATAAGTTTCAGGCAGCACTGGATGAGGTGTACACCGATGGAGAGGATACGGCTGCAATTTCGGCAAAAATAGATGAATTAAAGGAATTTGCATCGGGTTTTTCCTATGATACGAAGAGCTCCGTAAAGAAGAAGAGCAATGCCCGCATTTTCGCAGAACTGCAGTCCATGATTCCGGTAGAAAAGCAGGAAGCAGTTTTTTCGACTTACTTTAAGACACTGACAAAGTCGGTATCGGCAGTCAGTTCCACCTTTGGTGTCGGCTATCTTGTGATTGTTCTGCTTGCAATCCTGCTTACGGGAACCTGCTATTCCGAGCGGAGCAAAGAAGGCTATAAAAATAATGGCATCTATGCAAACTGCATGTATGTCGGGATTATGCTTACGTTGTTTGCAGGAGCTTTACTTTATCCGACCATCCATGTCGGAGGTGAGCTGACAGCGGCATCCGGTTTGACAAAAACATCGCTGCTTATGGTATTTCTGATGTTTCCTAAAGTAATTCACATCGGAGATACGCTGACTGCGCTCGGATTGTCGGATGGTGTGGCACTGGTTAACCAGACACAGCTTCTGCTTTCGGTCGTATGCTTTTTAGTTTCTTTTGTCTGTATGATGATTTTTATTGTCATGGCGGCAAGGAAGAAGTCTTTTAAGCTTCGCAGAATTTTTTCGGTAATTGCCTGTCTGACCTTCCTTGGTGCGGGAATTTTAGCAAACATCGCTTTGGGAGACTGCGGTATTGCACTGGACGGATTTTACTATTTGTTTGCCGGGCTGTCGATAGCTGCAGCACTTGTTCCGTTTACCGCCTACAGTGATAAGGAACGCTATAAGGTATTCTCCATTGTGAATGTGATTTTGTTCCTGTTGATATGTGCTTTTATTCTTATCCCGCTGTGGAAGGTATTTGTTGATTCCGTCGATATGACAGCAGGCTATGGTCTTAGAATGTGGCCGGAGGAATTTACCCTGCTCGGCTATAAGACAATTGTTTCGAACATTGCACTTAGAAGACCGTTTATGATTTCGGTTCTCACAACAATTTCGGGAACGCTTTTGGGACTCCTGCTTTCTACGCTGGGTGCTTATGTGCTGATTCAGTTTGAGATGCCGGGAAGAAATTTTCTCGCAAACATTTTACTGTTTACAATGATATTCAACGGAGGTATGATTCCTACCTATCTTGTTATGGTAAATCTGCACTTGACCAATACGCTCTGGTCGGTAATTCTGCTTCCGGCGATTAACGTGTACAATCTTGTACTGATGCGAAACTTTTTTGAGGGAATTCCAAAGAGTCTGTTTGAGTCGGCAGCCATTGACGGATGTTCTCCAATGGGAACATTTGTTAAGATCGTGCTTCCGCTGTCGAAAGCCGCGTTAGCTTCCATCGGACTGATGTTTGCCGTTTCCTACTGGAACGATTATACCAATTACAAGCTGTATATTACCGATACGCAGCTGCATAACTTCCAGATGAAGCTGCGTGCGATGATTTTCAGCAGTGATATGCCGACTGCAGTCGGTGTATCTGAAAACACCCTTCAGAATGCTGCTATTATGGTTGCAATTATTCCGTTTATGATTGTGTACCCGTTCTGTCAGAAGTATTTTGTAAAGGGTGTGAACATCGGTGCAGTAAAGGAATAGACTGATTGTAATTCGGTTGTTAAAATGCTATAATAATGAGAAAGTATTGCGAGGGTGATGCTTTCTCATTTTTTTTTGGAAAGACAAAAGAAAGTTAGGTTTGTGGAAAGGCATGGTTTATTCGTATGAAGAAAAACGCAAAGGTTACCCAGGCGGAGGAATTTCGTTCCGTGGACGAGTTTACGACGGTGGAGGACCGGTTCATCGATGTGTATGTAAAAAACAAAAGAAAGCCGATTCGTGTTCTGCTCGGACTATACCGCGGTCACTACAGTAAATTTCTGCTTGCGGGGCTTTGTTTTTTTATTAAGCACAGTCCGGTCTGGATGTCGCCGATTGTACTTGCCAATATCATTAATATTGCAGCTTCCGCGGAGGAAGGTGCTGCAGAGAAAATATTCTGGAATACGATGTTTTTGGTGGCTTTGATTGCACTCAATCTTCCAATGAATTATTTCTATACAAAATGTCGTTCTCTTGCCGTGCGGAATGTGGAGGCGGGACTTCGCGGAGCGCTTGTCAGAAAGCTGCAGCAGCTTTCCATTTCTTATCACAAGGAAATGCAGTCGGGCCGGCTGCAGTCCAAAATCATGAGAGATGTGGAAGCGATTGAAACATTGTCATCCCAGGTGTTTGTCAGTCTGATGAACATTGCTCTTAATCTTGGCGTATCCTTTGCTGTTACGGTATCCAGAAGCCCTATGGTATTTGGATTCTTTTTGATTACCGTGCCGATTGCAGTACTGACAACCGTTGCGTTCAAGAAGAAGATTAAAGAAAGCAATTCGGAATTCCGAAAAGAAATGGAAGAAACCTCTGCCAGAGTCATGGAGATGGTAGAATTGATTCCGGTGACAAGAGCACATGCCCTGGAACAGCAGGAAATTAACAAAATGGAACGGCAGTTGAATGAGGTGGCAGAAAAAGGGTATCGTCTGGATATTGTACAGGCAAACTTTGGCGCGGTCAGCTGGTGTGTGTTTCAGGCGTTTCAGGTACTCTGTCTCGGCTTTACCGGATATCTGGCTTATCAGGGCAGAATCAGTGTCGGGGACATTGCTCTGTACCAGACCTATTTTGCTACAATCGTCAATCAGGTATCCAATCTGATTACGTTGCTTCCGACCATTTCCAAGGGGACAGAGTCACTGACGAGCGTAGGTGAAGTTCTGCTTGCGCATGATGTGGAGGATAACAGGGGAAAGAAAAAGGTATCAGATATTAAGGGAGAATTTACGTTTTCTCATGTATCGTTTTCCTATGACAAGGCACAGCCGGTACTTAAGGACTTTGATCTGAAAGTGAAAGCGGGGGAGACGATTGCGCTGGTCGGAGAATCCGGCGCAGGGAAATCGACGATTCTAAATATGGTCATTGGCTTCAACAAACCGGATGGCGGCAGGATACTTTTGGACGGAGCAGACATGAATACGTTAAATCTGCGCAGCTATCGTAACTTTCTTGCAGTTGTACCGCAGAATTCGATTTTATTCTCCGGTACGATTCGCGATAATATTACTTACGGACTGTCATCGGTCACGGAGGAAATGCTCTGGAAGGCAATTCAGGCAGCCAATCTTGAGGAATTTATTAAATCGCTTCCGGAAGGATTAAATACAAGAGTCGGGGAGCACGGAGGTAAGCTTTCGGGTGGACAACGACAGAGAATTTCGATTGCAAGAGCCTTGATCAGGGACCCGAAGGTCATTGTACTGGATGAGGCAACCTCGGCACTCGACAGTGTTTCGGAGCGGGAGATTCAGAAAGCGTTGGAAAATCTGAAACAGGGCAGAACTACCTTTATTGTGGCGCACAGACTCTCAACTATCCGGAATGCGGATAAGATTGCACTTGTCGGCGACGGAATCTGTAAGGAATACGGTACCTATGAAGAACTGATGGAGTTAAAGGGTGAATTTTATGAAATGAGAAGGCTGCAGACGGAATAGTCTTAATCTTTTTCAACGATTTTTAATCTATTTTTTATTGACTTTTGCATGCAAATAAGAGATGATACTGTATGTAACAGCGAGATGCATCAGAATATATCGCTGTTGTTGTAAAGAAATATAATAGAAAGCAGAATTCAGTATAAGAAAGGATGGTAACAAATATGGGTATTATCGCAAGATTCAGAGACATTATGGCTGCCAACATCAACGCATTGTTAGACAAGGCAGAGGATCCGGAGAAGATGATTGATCAGTTAATGAGAAACCTCGCAGATGACCTTGCAGAGGTAAAGGAAGAAACCGCAGGTGTAATGGCGGAAGAAAAGAGAGCAGAACGCGAGCTGAATGAGTGCAAGAAAGAGATTGAGGAGCTTGTATCATATGCAACCAAGGCTATTCAGGCAGGCAATGATGACGATGCTCGTAAGTTCCTTGCAGAAAAGGCAACGCAGGAGGGCAAATTGACAGGTCTTTTGGAGGCTTATAATCTTGCTCATCAGAATGCCGACAATATGCGTACCATGCATGATAAGCTGGTCAGCGACATTAACGAACTGAACGCCAGAAAAGAAATGATTAAGGGTAAGATGGCGGTTGCCAAGACTCAGGAAAAGATTAACAAGATGATGGGCAGCGCAGCATCCAGTGCAAACGACAGCATTGCAGCTTTTGAGCGTATGGAAGCAAAGGCTGACAAGATGCTTGACAAGGCTGAGGCGATGGCTGAGTTAAACAAGGGTGCGGATACAAAGATTGAGAACTTAAAGGAAAAGTACGGAACCACGAATGCAGACATTGAAGCAGAGCTTGCTGCATTAAAAGCAAACTTAGGAAAGTAATCCGATAGAATCAGGAGGTAGGCCAATGGGAAGAGCCGGAGGCGGAGGCCGTGGTGGCGGCGGACGTAGTGGAGGAGGAAGCTTTTCAAGAAGCGGACTCGGCGGCGGAAGCAGCAGTCGCAATTTCGGCGGTGGAAGCCGGGGAAGTTCTTTTGGAGGTGGCTTCGGAGGACCAAGACCGCCAAGACCACCAAGACCAATTATTGTGCCACCAATATACGGGCGAGGACACAGGACGGTTATCATTAATAATAACGGAGGTTCTACGGGAAGCGGAACATCTGCCGGCAGCGGAAGCTCTACCCAGAATAGTAACGGGCAGACATCCGGCAGTTATACTAGGGAGCCGGTAACTCCGACACCGCTGACACCGGAGCAGAAAATCAACCGTGCGGAACAGCTGGCAAAAGAAGCAGCAGGCGGCAAAAAGAATGCCATGAAACTGATGCTGGTTGCAGTGATTATCTTTGCTGTAGGTTTGTTTTTTTCATTTGCTGCGAAAAGCAAGACTTATGAAAAAGCAGTTTTAAACGGTACAAAGGATGTTGGCTATGTACAGGATAAAGGCTTTTTTATGGGCAGCTATCAAACCGAGAAAGCGGTAAAAGAATTTTACAGGGAAACCGGAATTCCGTTGTTTATTTATGCCATAGAGTCTTATTCGGGTTCATCAGATACCTGTGATGCCTATGCGCAGGAACTGTATGATGAATTGTTCACGGACGAAAACCATGTGCTCATTGTTTACTACAACAATGTAGACTGGTGGAGCTGGGTAACCGGAGAACAGGTAAAGCCGATGATGCCGGATGATGCGGTAAATGATTTGATTGATGAAATCTACGTGTACTGGTATAATGACAGCTATACAAACGATGAGGTATTTGCAAAGGGCATTGAGAGCTACACGAAGGAACTGACCTCTGCCGGAAGCGGGACAAAGACCTTTGCGGTGATTTTGTATATCGTCGGCGGCGTAATGTTTGTCGGGGCAGTATTGTCCTATGTTTCCAGAGAGAAGGACGAAAAACGCTATAAGGAAGAAGCGAGCACGCTTCGTACCGAGCAGATGTTAAGCAAACCACTGGAGACGTTCGGAAATCAGGACATTGAAAACTTAAAGGACAAATACGACTGATACATACAAACAGAAAGGCTGTTGCACGATACATGCGGCAGCCTTTTAAAATGAAAAGGAGAAATCAGATGAAGGATGGGGCTTACTTATTCGCACACTTTACCGGAGAAAGTGAGAGGGGCGAGCAGATTTATTTTGCAGTCAGCAGAGACGGTCTGCACTGGGAGGATTTGAACAAAGGAAATCCTGTGTTGCTTTCCACAATCGGAGAATGTGGAGTCAGAGATCCGTTTCTGGTGCGCGATGAAAAGAACGGAGAGATTTATCTGATTGCAACCGACCTGCGGATTGCATCGGGTAAAGGCTGGGGAGCTGCACAGTTTGAAGGAAGCAGGAGCATCATTGTGTGGAAATCAAAGGATTTGGTGCATTGGAGCGAACCGTGGAGCAGTGAGGTTGGAATTCCGGGAAGCGGCTGCGTCTGGGCTCCGGAGGCGGTTTATGATGAAGAAAAACAGGCGTTCTTAGTCTTTTGGGCATCCATGACAAAGCCTAAAGGAGAGGAAACTGCAAAGCAGCGTATTTTTGCTTCTTATACGACGAATTTCGTCACATATTCCGAACCGGAGCTTTATATTGAGCGTGCAAATCATGTGATTGATACGGACATCATCCGTGTGCCGGAGGGATATGTCCGTTTTTCCAAGGATGAAACAACGAAAAATATCCGGATGGATTTCGGAAAGACACTGGATAAGAGTAATTTTGCAAATATCGCGTGTCCGGTTTTGGATACGCTGTACGGGGTGGAAGGACCGATTGCGTTTTATTTAAAAGAGCAGGAAGAATGGTGTCTGCTTGTAGACCAGTATTCCAAGGGCGCAGGCTATCTGCCGCTTGTGACAAAGAATCCGTTAACCGGAGAATTCCGCATTCTTTCTAAGGATGAGTATGACATGGGACAGAATTTAAAGCGTCATGGTGGTATTCTGGCGATAGCGGAGGAAGAATATGCAAGACTATGTGATGCATATCGAAAATAATGCTGGATTTTTTGGAAAATAAGGCGTATAATAATTAGATAGTGGTAGTATTATGCCCACGAGCAGCAAATGCCGTGGGCAAATTACTGTCCAGCATGCGAAGTGATGGTTCCGAGACTTCTGAAATGTACAGCATGGACAATAGCTTTGATGATGTGTACAGGCTGTGTGTTTCAGTTGTTTCGGCGGGCTTCGTAAATAAAATTTTAAGGAGAGTTTTATGAGTTACAAGAGTTTTTCTATGGAACTTGCCGGCAGAACCTTAACTGTTGACGTCGGCAGAGTAGCCGCACAGGCAAACGGTGCTGCTTTTATGCACTACGGCGATACCACGGTACTTTCTACCGCAACCGCTTCCGAAAAGCCGAGAGAGGGCGTTGATTTTTTCCCGCTCAGTGTAGAATATGAAGAAAAGTTATATGCAGTAGGTAAGATTCCGGGCGGCTTCACAAGAAGAGAAGGCAAGGCATCCGAGAACGCAATCTTAACATCCCGTGTCATTGACCGTCCGATGCGCCCGTTATTCCCGAAGGATTACAGAAATGATGTAACCTTAAATAATATGGTTATGTCCGTTGATCCGGACTGTGCTCCGGAATTAACCGCTATGCTCGGTTCTGCAATTGCAGTCGCAATTTCCGATATTCCGTTTGACGGACCTTGCGCAACAACGCAGGTTGGTCTGATTAATGGCGAATTTGTTATCAATCCAAGTGCTTCCCAGTTTTCCGTTTCCGACTTAAAACTGACCGTGGCTTCCACAAGAGAAAAGGTCATCATGATCGAGGCAGGTGCGAACGAAGTTCCGGAAGCAAAGATGATTGAAGCAATTTATAAGGCACATGAAGTAAACCAGCAGGTCATTGCTTTTATCGATAAGATTGTTGCAGAATGCGGTAAGCCAAAGCACGAATATACAAGCTGTGCAATTCCGGAAGAGTTATTTGCAGCTATCCGTGAAATCGTTCCTCCGGCAGAGATGGAGGTTGTTATGTTCGCGGAGCAGAAGCAGGTACGTGAAGACAGAATCCGTGAATTAAAGGACAAGCTGACGGAGGCATTTGCTGAAAATGAAGAGTGGCTTCCTCTGATTGATGAGGCTGTATACCAGTATGAAAAGAAAACCGTCCGTAAGATGATTTTAAAAGACCACAAGCGTCCTGACGGTCGTGAAATTACACAGATTCGTCCGCTTGCAGCAGAAGTGGATATTATTCCGAGAGTACACGGCTCTGCAATGTTTACCAGAGGTCAGACTCAGATTTGTAACGTATGTACGCTGGCACCGCTTTCCGATGCACAGAGACTGGACGGACTGGATGAGTTCGAAACGTCCAAGAGATATATGCACCACTACAACTTCCCGGCTTATTCCGTAGGTGAAACCAAAGTATCCAGAGGACCGGGACGTCGTGAAATCGGTCATGGTGCACTGGCTGAGAGAGCATTGCTTCCGGTGCTTCCTTCCGAGGAAGAATTCCCGTATGCAATCCGTACCGTTTCGGAAACCTTTGAATCCAACGGTTCCACTTCGATGGCTTCGACCTGTGCTTCCTGTATGTCCTTAATGGCTGCAGGTGTTCCGATTAAGAAGATGGTTGCCGGCATTTCCTGCGGTCTTGTAACGGGCGAAACCGATGATGACTATATTCTCTTAACCGATATTCAGGGACTGGAAGACTTCTTCGGTGATATGGACTTTAAGGTAACCGGTACGGAAGACGGTATCACGGCAATTCAGATGGATATCAAGATTCACGGTTTAACAAGACCGATCGTTGAAGGTGCGATTGCAAGATGTCGTGAGGCAAGACTGTATATTATGGAAAACTGCATGAGAAAGGCAATCTCTGAGCCAAGACCTGAGGTTGGTCCTTATGCTCCGAAGATTATCCAGATTCAGATTGACCCGACGAAGATCGGTGATGTTGTCGGACAGAGAGGTAAGACCATCAACGCTATCATTGAGCAGACCGGCGTTAAGATTGATATTACCGATGACGGTGCAGTTTCCATCTGCGGTACCGATATGGCAAATATGGAGAAGGCGGTAAAGCTCATTCAGATTATCGCAACTGACTTTGAAGAAGGTCAGGTACTGGAAGGAAAGGTAGTCAGCATTAAGGAGTTCGGTGCATTCCTCGAGTTTGCACCTGGTAAGGAAGCAATGGTTCACATCTCCAAGATTGCCAAGGAGCGTATTGACCGTGTGGAGGATGTTCTGACACTGGGTGACGTTGTAAAGGCAGTCTGCCTTGGTAAGGATAAGATGGGAAGAGTAAGCTTCAGCATCAAGGATGTAAAGTAACAGTGAATGGTTAAGACAATTGTATTAGAAAATGGCATAAGGGTTGTAATGGAGCCGATGACACATCTCAGAACCGTTTCTTTCGGGGTATGGGTGGGCGTCGGCTCCGCCCATGAAACAAGAGAAAATAACGGGATTTCCCACGTCATTGAACACTGTCTGTTCAAGGGAACAAAGACACGGACGGCAAAGCAGCTGGCGGATGAAATTTCAGCCATCGGAGACCAGTTAAATGCATTTACCGGAAAAGAATGCACCGCGTTTTATGGTGTGACGTTAGCTGAATTTCTTCCAAGACTGATGGAACTGCTTGGTGATATGCTCCTCAATTCCACATTTGAGGAAGAGCCGCTAAAGAAGGAGCTTGGCGTTATTTTAGAGGAAATCGACATGTACGATGATTCCCCGGAGGATTTGGTGCATGAGCTGCTTCAGAAGAACGTCTGGAAGAACCATCCGCTTGGGTTTATAATTTCCGGAGAAAAGTCGGTGGTAAAGGCTATGACAAAGGAGCAGATTGTTGCTTTTATGGCAGAGCATTATTACGGTAGCAATATGGTGATTTCCATTGCCGGAAATTATAAAGAAGAAGAGTTCCTTTCCGATGTGAAACGATATTTCGGAGCAATTCCGAAGTACGGAACAAATACGGCAGCAGAGGTCTCCGGAAAACTGGCAGGGAAGCTTAAGAATACATTCTCAAACGGAAGTAAGCCGTTACCAGACGTTCCTTACGAAAAAAAGTTCCACAGGCAGGATACACCTGAGGTACCGGTATTTCACCGGTGCTTTTGCAAGCGGGAAAAGGATGTGGAGCAGCTATATATGAACCTTGCGTTTGATACGGTTTCTGAGCGAGATGATGCAAGGCATACGATGATTGTGACCAATGCAGTACTGGGCGGCAGTAACAATTCACGTCTCTTCCAGAAAATCAGGGAGGAATCGGGACTTGCGTACTCGGTTTATTCTTATTCGAGTATGTACCGTTATGCAGGTCTGTTTCACATTGATGTGATTGTAAATCCTGCAAACGCGCTTCTTGTTTATGATACCCTTAAGGAAATCTTACAGGAATTTCGTTCCACGAAAATTGGTGAGCCGGAGCTGGCAGCACTTTCCACGCAGCTTCGTACCGAAATGATTATGGGCAGCGAGAGTGCACGAAATCGCATGGAGCACAATGCGAAATCACTTTTAATGCACGACAGAATCGTGCCGCTTGAGGAAACCATAGAGCGTTTGTCTCAGGTGACTGCGGATGATATTCTTTCCTTTGCCCGGCAGTACTTAGATATGAAAACATGCAGCATCTGTTTAGTCGGTGACATAAAGGAAAGCGAAACAAAGATAAAAGAGCGTTGGCAGTGCTAAAAAGGGAGGAAAAAAGCTATGGCAGAATACAGAAAGAACACAGTATGCGTACAGGGTGCCTATGAGCCGGAAAACGGAGCACCGAGAGTTGTACCGATTTGTCAGAGTACGACATATAAGTACGACAGCAGTGAAACCGTAGGAAAACTGTTTGACCTACAGGAGGACGGCTTTTTCTATACAAGAATAGCGAATCCGACCGTGGACTGTGTGGAAAAGAAAATTGCAATGCTGGAGGGCGGTGTCGGTGCGCTTTGCACCTCGTCCGGACAGGCGGCAACCATGCTTGCGGTATTAAACATCTGTGAGGCAGGTGACCATTTGATTTCTGCAGCAGCCATTTACGGGGGAACCTTTAACCTGTTCGCTGTAACCTTAAAAAAGTTCGGTATTGATGTGACATTTGTCGACCCGGACATTTCGGCAGAGGAACTGGCCACTCATGTGAAAGAAAACACAAAACTGATTTTTGCGGAAACGTTATCGAATCCGTCACTTGTTGTATGCGATATCGAAAAGTTTGCAAAGGTGGCACACGCTCACGGACTTCCGTTGTTTATTGACAATACGTTTGCAACTCCGATGCTTTGCCGTCCGTTTGAATTCGGAGCAGATGTCGTTGTTCATTCGACTTCAAAGTACATGGACGGTCATGCGACAGCACTTGGCGGTGTTATCGTGGACAGCGGAAATTTCCCGTGGGATAACGGCAGGTTTCCGGGGCTTTCCACACCGGATGAGTCCTATCACGGCATGGTATATACAAGAGACTGCGGCAGGGCAGCCTTTATTACAAAAGCAAGAGTACAGCTGATGCGTGACCTTGGTTCCACACCATCTCCGCAGAATGCATTTTACTTAAATCTCGGACTGGAAACACTGCATCTTCGGATGGAACGTCATTGCGAAAATGCGCTTACCGTAGCAAAATGGTTAAGTGAAAACGAGCATGTATCGTGGGTTAACTATCCGGGGCTTGAGGGCAATAAGTACCACGAGCTTGCAAAGAAGTATCTTCCGGACGGAACAAGCGGTGTTATTTCGTTTGGCGTAAAGGGTGGAAGAGAGGCAGCCATGAAGTTCATGGACAGTGTGAAGTTAGCTGCCATCGTTGTGCATGTGGCAGATGCCAGAACAAGTGTCCTTCATCCTGCAAGTACAACGCACCGCCAGATGACGGATGAGCAGCTGGTTGCAGCCGGTGTCAGCCCTGATTTGGTCAGAATGTCGATTGGCATTGAGGATGTTCAGGACATTCTTGCAGACCTTACGCAGGCATTTGAGGCTTAGGACGAATATTTCTGCCTGAAACCGCATAAAATAAAGGGGACTTATTACTGACACATCATGTTGGTATTAGGTCCCTTGAATTTTTCATGGAGGAGACGTGTTTCGTGGGCGATAAAAAGAATTCAGACAAGGAAACGAGTGCACAGGATGAAAAAATTTCGGAATATGGACAGGCGGTATTAGATAAAAATAAGGAAAAAGTAAAAATTCATCTTCTTACGATTATCGGAGAAATTGAGGGGCATGAGAACTCTCCGGGAAATGTAAAGACGACAAAATACGAGCATGTGCTTCCGCAGCTTGCAGCCATTGAAGATGATGACAGCATTCAGGGGGTACTCGTACTTTTAAATACGGTCGGCGGAGATGTTTCCTGTGGGCTGGCACTTGCGGAGATGATTGCCTCTATCGGTAAACCAAAGGTTTCGCTGGTCATCGGGGATACCCATTCCATTGGCGTACCGCTTGCGACAGCGGCAGATTATGCTTTTATTGTACCCTCCGGAACGATGTTAATTCATCCGGTCAGAATGAGCGGAATGGTAATTGGAGCGCCGCAGACTTATGAATTCTTTCAGAGGATACAGGACAGGATTACGGGATTTATTTCAAGCCACAGCAGCGTTTCCAAGGAACGTCTGGAACAGATGATGATGGAGACCGAACAGATGACAAAAGATCTCGGCACGCTTTTGGTCGGACAGGATGCGGTGGAAGAGGGACTTGTGAATGAAGTAGGCGGAATCAGTCAGGCAATGAGAAAGCTGTATGAACTGATCGGTGTCTGAAAATGTGCTTGTTTTCTCGGCGTGTGTCTATTATAATAGAAATCGGTACATTGTTTCCCTGAGGAATCGTGGATAAACAATGTACCGGGAAAACAGCACGGTGCATGAAATCATGCATTGGTTTTTTATATAGAAAACTGGAAGGGTGGATGGAGAAATGTCAATTATAGAAGCAATTATTATGGGTCTGGTGCAGGGGCTGGCAGAGTTTTTACCAATCAGCAGTTCAGGGCATCTGGCTATTTTTAAACAGATATTACATATTGAAGTTGAAACGGGGCTGTTATTTGATGTACTGCTTCATCTTGGAACTTTGGTTGCCATTTTTGTGGCTTTCTGGAAGGATGTAAAGGCATTGATTTACGAAGGCTTTTGTATCATCGGAGATTTTTTCAAGAATGCTTTTTATGCAGCAGCAAATCTGTTTGCGGACAAGGAGCATAAAAGAAAGTATGTACCGATGGCAGCAACACCTTACCGCCGGTTTGTACTGCTTGTGATTGTGTCAACCATACCAACCGGAATCATCGGTGTTTTATTTCAGGATATCATTGAAACCGCCGCTGCGGGTATTTTAGTACCTGGTATCATGCTTCTGGTGACCGGAGTACTGCTTTTGGTAGCGGACTATGCAAAATCAGGTAATCTGACAGAAGCAAATACGAGCTATCCGAAAGCACTGGTGTTAGGTATTGCACAGGGAGCAGCAACGCTTCCGGGTCTTTCCCGTTCCGGAACGACGATTGCGACCGGTCTGCTTTGCGGCTTTGACCGCAGCTTCGCCGTACGCTATTCGTTTATTATGTCGATTCCGGCAGTACTTGGTGCGGCATTATTGGAAATAAAGGATTTTGAACCGGCTATGGTGGCATCATCAGAGCTTCTGGCCTACCTGATTGGTACAGTCGTTGCTGCTGTGGTCGGCTATATCAGCATTAAAACAATGCTTGTTGTCGTTCGCGGCAAAAAATTCAAGTATTTTTCATTTTACTGCTTCTTCGTTGGAGTGATTGCAATCGCAGCGTATTTTATTATGTAAAGGGAGTAGAAATTTATGGCAGTCAAGGGTACAGGAAAAAGCGGACAGAGAAACAGCAGGACATCGGTCTCTTCTAAGAATGGAAATAGGACAGCTAAGACAAAGGCATCCACAAAGAAGACAGCAGCTGCAAGGACGGGGGCTGCGTCAAAGACGTCTGCGTCTGCAAAGGTTAATTCAGCAGGAAAGTCGCGGAAGGAAAAGGCTGATCCTCAAATAAGCGAAGCAATGCCTTCAGAACTCAATAACGAGCTTATACTGCTTGCAACGCTCGTTGTCTCTGTATTGCTGTTCTTAAGCAACTTCAGTTTAAGCGGAAAGTTCGGTGAAATCATTAATAGCGTAACCTTTGGTCTGTTTGGTTTTTTGGCATATCTGATTCCGTTTCTGTTGTTCTTCGGAATTGCGTTTTATCTGGCAAACCATCATGCAAATAAGAGGTATATCGGAAAGCTTTTAGCGTCGCTTGGATTGTTTGCGGTAATTTCAGGCATCATCCAGCTGTCTTTTGGAGAAATGGCGAAGGATTCCGTTTTCGAATACTATAAATATGCAGCAGAGCATAAAAACGGAGGCGGTTTTCTTGGCGGACTGCTCTGCACGCTGTTTGTACCGGCATTCGGAAAGGCAGGAAGTTATGTAGTACTGATTGCGCTGGCTGTTCTGTTTGTTATGCTTCTTACCGGAAAGGCCTTGTTTGCACTTCTGGCGGATTATGGAGTGGCGTCCGCAAAGAGACACAGAGAGCAGAGAAGGCTAAGAGAAGAAGAGGATGCATTGTATGAACAGCAGGAACTTGAGCTTATGGAAACAACCAGAGCGCAGAGCTTTTTGCTGAAGCCTGAGACAGAAAAGAAGCAGGAAGAGGAGGAAAAGAAGCCGCCCAAGAAAAACTTTTTCGGCGGTATTTCACCGACAGCGCCGGTGGGCAGGGAAGCTACATATTCTACAAATATAGAACAACAGAATCTGAGCGGTATGCAGGAAACGATGCCGGTTAAGGAAAGCAGGCAGACCACGACGCCTGAACTACGGATGGATTCTGCTACGGAGCAGCTCGTATATAACGGTATCTATACGCCGTCAAAGGAGACGGTGGACGCCGTTAACAGTATTTATGAAGAAGAACTTCGGAAAAAATTTGATCATGTGTTAGACAAGCCGGCAGAACCGCAGCAGACAGAGGAAAAGCCGACATATAAACTACCGGAGCCGGTGCCTCACTTTGGCAATATGCCGGAGCCTAGGGCTGTAGAACCGTTTGAACCGAGTTTTTCGGAACAGTCGCTTTCTGATCGCAGAAGGATGGAAGCGGCACCGAGAGAAAAGACAATTTTCGAGCGCGCACCATACGGTATGGATACTTCTCCTGTACAGCGCAATGCACAGTCGGACGTTGAAACAGACAATAATTCTACAGAGATAGAACGCATGTCTGCGCAGACAGAAAAGGTCGCAAAAGCAGAAAACAGGGCAACAGCAGAGGATATTGCACAGGTGGCGGAGAAAGCTGCCGAAGGAACTGCATCTGTACCTAAAAAATATGTGTTTCCTCCGATTGATTTACTTGCCAGACCATCTGTAAAGGCAAGAGGTACCTCCGAGGCAGAGCTTCACGAAACTGCGAACAAGTTAAAGAATACGCTGGAAAGCTTTGGTGTAGGCGTAACAATTACAAATGTAAGCAGGGGACCATCGGTGACTCGATATGAATTGCAGCCGGAACAGGGCGTAAAGGTCAGCAAAATTACGAATCTGGCTGATGATATCAAACTAAATCTTGCAGCGGCGGATGTACGTATTGAAGCGCCGATTCCGGGAAAGGCGGCAGTCGGTATTGAGGTTCCGAACAAAGAAAATACCGCCGTGCTGCTTCGGGAACTGATTGAGTCGCCGGAATTTATCCATCATCCGTCTGACATTGCGTTTACTGTAGGTAAGGATATCGGCGGTCAGAATATTGTAGCAGACATCGGAAAGATGCCGCATTTGTTGATTGCAGGTGCTACAGGTTCCGGTAAGTCGGTCTGCATTAATACGATTATCATGAGCATTTTATATAAGGCGAATCCGGCGGATGTCAAGCTGATTATGGTAGACCCGAAGGTGGTAGAGCTTAGTGTGTATAACGGTATTCCGCATCTCATGATTCCTGTTGTGACCGACCCGAAGAAGGCTTCGGCAGCGTTAAACTGGGCAGTTGCGGAAATGACAGACCGGTATCAGAAGTTTGCGGAGCTTTCTGTTCGTGACTTAAAGGGCTATAACGAGCGTGTGGAAGCACTGGAGAAGGAGGGCTTAAATGCTTCCAATTATCCGAAGCTGCCACGCATCGTTATTATCGTGGACGAGCTTGCCGACCTTATGATGGTGGCACCGGGCGAAGTAGAAGATGCTATCTGCCGTCTGGCACAAATGGCAAGAGCCGCAGGCTTACATCTGATTCTTGCTACACAGCGTCCGTCCGTTAACGTTATTACCGGTCTGATAAAGGCAAATGTGCCGTCAAGAGTTGCGTTTGCGGTATCCTCCGGTATCGATTCCAGAACCATTCTGGATGCAGTCGGTGCGGAAAAACTGCTCGGAAAGGGCGATATGCTGTTTTTCCCATCCGGTTATACAAAACCGGTGCGTATTCAGGGCGCTTTTGTATCGGATAAAGAGGTCAGTGCGGTTGTTGAATTTTTAAAGGGACAGACGGAAGGTGCCGTTACTTATAATGAGGAGATTACGAACAGGATTGCAAGCGGTACCGTGGCAGAAGCAGCAGGAGCTGCGGCTGGTACTTCCGATAACGGAAGGGATGAGTATTTTGCCGAAGCGGGACGCTTTATCATTGAAAAGGACAAGGCTTCCATTGGTATGCTGCAGCGTGTTTATAAGATCGGCTTTAATCGTGCCGCGCGTATTATGGACCAGCTTGCGGATGCCGGAGTCGTCGGTCCGGAGGAAGGAACAAAACCTCGTAAAATTTTAATGACACAGGAAGAGTTTGAGCAGTTTTTGCAGGGCAACTAAGGAGGAAAACAGGTTGGATTGCATGAAGTCTTATCGCTTTTTGATGTTTGATGCAGATGAAACATTGTTTGATTTTAAGTATGCCGAGCGAGAGGCACTAAAGACTGCGCTTCTTCAGAACGGCATTGAGTATAAGGAAGAGTATCATTCGGTTTACACAAAGCTGAATCAGTCGATGTGGAAACAGCTGGAGCTTGGCAGGATAACGAAGGAGGAACTGTTAGCAACAAGATTTCGGCGCTTTTTTGAATCCATCGGCTTAACGGGCGATACGGAGAAAATGCGTGTGAATTTTCAGGCAAATCTATCCGCACAGAGCCGATTGCTGCCGGGGGCACGAAAGCTTTGCAGAGACCTTTCCGGGCAGTTTGAACTGTATCTTGTGACAAACGGAGTTGCGGCAACACAGACGGCAAGACTGGCTCCTTCCGGGCTGCTTCCGTATTTCAAGGGTGTTTTCATTTCGGAACAGGTCGGTGCGCCAAAACCGAGTAAGGAATTTTTTGATGCGGTGGAGCAGGGAATTCCGGGATTTGTTAAAGAACAGGCAATCGTAATAGGAGATTCGCTGACTTCCGATATCCGTGGCGGCAACAATGCGGGAATCGATACGTGCTGGTATAATCCGCATGGAGTGGCGAATGACACCGATGCCGTACCGACTTATACGGTGGCAGATTATGCGGAATTAAGACAACTGCTTATGCAAATGTGAATTCTTGAATTTTACAGGATGTTTTGCTATACTGTAGAAAAATATATGTGATACAATACTTGAGCGGAGGTAAGTGTAATGAAGACAGACATTCAGATTGCACAGGAAGCGGAGTTAAAGCCGATTAAGGAAGTGGCAGCCCTTCTTGACATCAGCGAAGAGGATTTGGAACAGTACGGAAAGTACAAGGCGAAGCTTTCGGAGGAACTGATACAGAAGGTGGCAGACCGTCCGGACGGTAAGCTGATTTTAGTGACTGCCATTAATCCGACACCGGCAGGAGAAGGAAAGACGACTACTTCGGTCGGGCTGGGAGAGGCATTCGGGCGTCTCGGAAAGAAGTCCGTGATTGCGCTCAGAGAACCGGCACTCGGACCATGCTTCGGTATTAAGGGCGGTGCGGCAGGCGGCGGTTACGCACAGGTGGTTCCGATGGAAGAGCTGAACCTGCACTTTACCGGTGATTTTCATGCGGTTACTTCTGCGAACAATCTGCTTGCGGCAATGTTAGATAATCATATATTTCAAGGGAATGCGCTCCGTATCGACCCGAAGCAGATTGTCTGGAAACGCTGTCTGGATATGAATGATCGTGCGCTCCGCAACATAGTCATCGGTATGGGAAAGAAGACCGACGGTGTTGTCAGAGAAGATCATTTTATCATTACCGTTGCTTCCGAAATCATGGCAATTCTCTGTCTTGCAGATGATTTAGAGGACTTAAAGGCTCGTCTGTCCCGTATCATTGTAGCTTACAATTATGACGGAGATCCTGTGACGGCGAAGGATTTGAATGCAGTCGGTGCTATGGCTGCGCTGCTAAAGGATGCCATGCAGCCTAATCTGATTCAGACACTGGAGCATACGCCTGCGATTGTACACGGTGGTCCGTTCGCAAACATCGCGCACGGCTGCAACAGCGTCCGTGCCACAAAGACTGCATTAAAGCTTGCCGATTATGTTATTACGGAAGCAGGCTTCGGTGCCGACCTCGGTGCGGAGAAGTTTTTTGATATCAAGTGCCGTATGGCAGGACTTACCCCTGCAGCTGTTGTTCTTGTTGCAACGGTACGTGCATTGAAATATAACGGCGGTGTGCCAAAGACCGAGTTAAAAGAAGAAAATCTGGAAGCTCTGGCAAAGGGTATCGCAAATCTGGAAAAGCATATAGAAAACCTTCACAAGTTCGGTGTTCCGGTTGTAGTGACGTTAAATCGTTTTGTAACGGATACGGATGCCGAGTTACAGTATGTAGAGAATTTTTGTCGTGAGCGCGGCTGTGAATTTGCTCTTTCCGAGGTATGGGAAAAGGGCGGCGAAGGCGGTGTGGAGCTTGCAAATACAGTGCTGAAAACAATAGAAGAAAAGGAAAGCAAGTTCCACGTGTTGTATGAGGACAAATTGGGTCTTTGCGAAAAAATTGAAACGATTGCAAAAGAAATTTACGGCGCAGACGGCGTAACCTATGATGCGGCAGCATTAAAGGCGATAAAGCATATCGAGGAACTCGGTTATACAGAGGTACCTGTCTGCATGGCAAAAAATCAGTATTCGCTTTCGGATGATGCAAAAAAACTCGGCAGACCGACCGGCTTTACTATTCATATCAGGGAGGCATATCTGAATGCAGGAGCAGGCTTCCTAGTAGCGATTACCGGAACAATGGTTTCCATGCCGGGACTTCCGAAAGCACCTGCTGCTGAGCAGATTGATGTGGAAAACGGCGCAATTACAGGACTGTTCTAATAGATTATGCCTGCACGCAGGATGTGCGGCCGATAGCAAATAAGAAAAGAGGAAATGACTACATGTTACAGCTTGGAATCAGAGGACATGATACACCAAAAGGAACGTTTGAAGAACGCATCAGGAATATTTCGGAATCCGGCTTTTGCTGTACGCAGTTAGCGCTTGCAAAGCTGATTACAGAGTTTAATGTAAGCAACGAGGCAATGACCTCCGGCATGGCGCTTTATATGAAGCGTGTGTTTGAGCAGAACCATGTAGAGGTTGCAGTACTTGGCTGCTACAAGAACCTTGCCAATCCGGATGACGCACAGCTTGCACAGATTATTAAATCGTATGAGAATCATATCCGTTTTGCCTCCCTGCTTGGCTGCGGTATGGTCGGAACAGAGACGGGGGCGGTGAATGTCGAATACAAATATACACCGGAAAACCATACCGACAAGGCATTACATAGTTTTATCGAAAACTTAAAGCGCGTCGTGGACTACGCGGAAAGGATGGGTGTCTGCTTCGGCATTGAGCCGGTATATAAGCATATCATGTACGATATCGAGTGCACAAGAAGGGTGCTTGATGCGGTGAATTCCCCGAATCTGCGCGTCATTCTCGACCCGGTTAACTTACTTTCCGCAGAAAACGAATCACAACATGAGGACATCATCAAGGGTGCGTTTGAACTGTTTGGTGACGAAATCGATGTGATTCATTTAAAGGATTATGTTGTGCGGGAAAATGAAATCATTTCCCGTCCGGTTACGCTTGGCGAGGGCAAGTTAAATATCCCGTATTTTATGGGAATTCTGAAGAAAAAGAAGCCGTTCATCCATGTGCTTTTAGAGGATTCGGTTCCGGAAAATGCACAGGCTTCCAGAGCTTATGCACATAAGTGTTATGAAAATGCTTAATCGTAAGTGCGTTGTCAGGCGGCATTATATACCGCCGCATTTGACAAGCACGGCTTCCGTATCCACATCAACCAGAATAATATCACAGCCGATGCGGCAGACGCAGCGCCATGGGATAACAAATTCCTGATCGCGTCCTAAAATGCCCCAGATTTTGCAGGGACCGGGAACAATCAGGTTTTCAATACAGCCGGTTTTTAGGCTGAATTCAACATCACCGACGAAGCCGATGCGTTCTCCGTCCCGGCAGTTGATGACTTCTTTCTGTCGCAGGGTACAGATGCGGGTGAAATTGTCGGAAGTATCGTTTTTCATGTTCACTACCTCGGAAAATGCTTATTAATATATAATGACAAGAAGGATAAAATAGTACCTTATAAGGAGGAAAACAAGGAGGATTTATTATGAAATGTCCATTCTGCGGCAAAGAAAACACAAGGGTTATCGATTCCAGACCGGCGGATGACGGAGGTTCCATTAGGCGTCGACGTCAGTGTGACGAATGCTCCAAGCGTTTTACAACTTATGAAAAGGTCGAAGCGATTCCGCTTGTTGTCATCAAGAAGGACAATAACAGAGAGTCCTATGACCGCACGAAAATCGAAGCAGGTGTTTATCGTTCCTGTCATAAGCGTCCGATTTCGGTGGCACAGATTAATGCGCTTGTGGATGAGGTGGAAAACGCAGTCTTTAACCTTGAAGAAAAAGAAGTGCCGAGCAGCACCATCGGCGAGATTGTGATGGATAAGCTAAGAGACTTAGATCCGGTAGCGTATGTAAGATTTGCATCGGTTTACCGTGAGTTTAAGGACGTGAATACATTTATGAGTGAAATCAAAAAGATACTGGACAATAAGTAGCAGATTTAGAAATATGCTTTTGGCGAGGAACTCCCTCGCCATTTTCGTATACAAAAGGAGATGCAGCATGGATAAAAGCAAAGTATTTGCAATGAAATTTTCAAAAATATACCCGTTACTTGTGCAAAAGGCGGAAAAGAAAAACCGTACCAGACAGGAAGTGGACGAAATTATCTGCTGGCTGACCGGATATGATGAAACCGAACTAAAACGGCAGCTTATGGATGATGTGGATTATGAAACATTTTTTGCAAAGGCACCCCACATGAATCCGAATTGTGTATTGATCAAAGGAGTTGTATGCGGAGTACGGGTAGAAGAGATTGAGGACCCTATGATGCGGAACATCAGATATTTGGACAAACTGATTGATGAACTGGCGAAGGGTAAAGCAATGAATAAAATATTGCGTAGATAAAACGGAGTAGAGCAGAAAATGAAAAAACTATTATTGATTATGGGAGATTTGGCAGCTGGAAAATCTACGTTTGCAAAGCTCCTTTCCGAAAGATATAACACCATTGTTTTCAGCAAGGATACCATCAAGGAAGTATTGGGCGATACCATAGGCTTTTCTGACAGACAAGAGAATCTAAAGCTTTCCGCTGCAACGATGGAGCTGATGATATTTCTCTTTTCAGAATTCGGCAAGCTAGGCAAAGATTTGATTCTGGAGTCCAATTTCCATGCGCCTGAGCTGGAAAGGTTACATCAGATTGCTCTGAAATGCGGTTACGAGGTTTTGATTCTTGTTCTTCGCGGCGATGTACTTATCCTGCATGAGAGATATCTGAAACGAATACAGCATGGAAACAGGCATCCGGTGCATTTAAGCACCACGCTGGACGTATTTGAGGACTTTAAAGCCTATACGGAACACTCAAGAAAAGAAGAGATCAAGGGAAACGTGATTACGATTAATGCAGATGATTTTTCGTATCAGCAGGACGAAAAACTGCTTGGAAAGCTTGATGAATTTATGGAGCAGGAGAAGTAAACGATGATTATATTAATTGCAGGTGCTTCCCATACGGGAAAGACCGTACTGGCTCAAAAGCTGTTGGAACAATATAAGTTTCCGTATCTGTCGATAGACCATTTAAAGATGGGACTCATCCGGAGCGGGCAGACAACGTTGACACCGGAAGACGACAAAGAGCTTGTTTCTTACCTTTGGCCCATTGTAAGAGAAATGATAAAAACAGCCATCGAAAATGAGCAGAATCTTGTAGTGGAGGGCTGTTATATTCCCTTTGACTGGAAAAAGGACTTTGGAGACGAGTACTTAAAGAAAATTCAGTATTACTGCTTGATTATGACGAAAGAATATCTGGAACAGCATTTTGCGGATGTCAAAAGGTACGCAAACATAATGGAACAGCGTCTGGATGATTCGTACTGTGACATGAAAGTGCTGATAGAAGACAATGCCGAAAATCTGCGGATGTGTAAAAAGTATGGATGCCCTTACATTATGATAGACAAAGAGTATGAGGTTGACATAAAAATTCATACTCGTTAGAAGTGGACAGATGATATGGTATGAAGAAGGAGCAACGGGGGACTTTTAAACTATGGAGCAAAGGCAGGAGGATGACTATGACAATCAATGAATATCAGAAGTTAGCAATGACAACCCTAAATCCGGAGCTTGAGCAAAAGGATGTGTTAATTAACGGAGTTATGGGACTTTGCGGCGAATCCGGCGAGGTCATTGACCTTGTGAAAAAGCATCTGGCGCAGGGACATGAGCTGGATACTGAAAAAATGGCGAATGAGCTTGGCGATGTGGCATGGTATCTGGCGGAAACTGCCACAGCAATCGGTTATTCGCTGGAGGATATTTTTCAAATGAACATCGATAAGCTGAAAAAGCGCTATCCGGAAGGGTTCAGCACGGAAAAGTCGGTGAATCGGGAAGAATGATAAAAGAAAACGAAACGGAATAAATACCCCGGGAAAGAGGATTTATGGACAAAATCACATTAGTAAAACCAACAATGGAATATGCAGAGGATATCATGGATTTTCGGCAGGAAATACTTAATGCAAAGGATGAAGATGCCTTTGCCGGCTGTTTTCACTTAGGCGAGTACACGACTGCAGGGGAGTGGATAGATACGCTGCGCAGGATGGAAAACCCCGATACCTGTCCGGAAGGAAGAGTATCCTCTAACGTGTTTCTTGCAGTGCGGCTTTCTGACCATCGGATTGTCGGTGTCATTGACCTGCGTCATCATCTCGGAAATCCGGTATTGCGTTTGTGGGGCGGACATATCGGCTATTCGGTACGTCCAAGTGAACGCAGAAAAGGTTATGCCGCAGAAATGCTGCGGTTAAACCTGCAAAAATGTAAGGAGCTTGGGTTACATAAGGTGATGATTACCTGTAACAGGGACAATGTTGCCAGTGAGCGAACCATCCTTTCCAATGGGGGTGTGTTTGAAAAGGAAGTTTCGGTGGAAGGTTGCCTGATGAAACGGTACTGGATAACGATTACGGAAAGTATGCTGCAAACGACACAGAATACGAGGGAACTGGGCGGTTATGTCATAAAGGACGGACAGGCAACGAAAAGAAATTCACTCTGGAGAAGCGATGTGCCGTGCTATCCATCCGATGAAGATATCAGATTACTGAAGAATCGCGGAATTCACACTGTCATTGACTTACGAAGTGAAAAGGAAGCGGCCCGAAAACCAAGCGGATTTGCCGGTGCGGAAGGATTTCACTTTATCAACTGTCCGATTGAGGAAGGCAGCGGAGTACCGGAATCGGTGGAGGCTGTGCCGGTAAGTTATTTGAATATAGCCTGTGCCGCGACCATGTCCGCAGTGTTTCGGAGCATAGCGAATGCGGAAGGCGGGGTGATGTTTCATTGTACCGCCGGAAAAGACCGGACCGGAGTAGTATCTGCAATTTTGTTAAGTTATGCCGGAGTCAGCGACGAAGATGTCATCGAGAATTATGTGGTGACAAGGGAATACGGAAAAGAACGACTGGAACTGGTACATAAGAATTTCCCTGAGCTGGATATGAATATTGTGACACCGAAAGAATGGTATATGGAAGAGTTCCTGCACTTGTTCCGAGAACGGTTCGGGACGACAGAAGCGTACTTTAAAGAGTTAGGACTTAGCAATAAAGAGATAGAAAGGATTAGAGAAAAGCTGACAGGAAGTGCTTTAGGAGGAACATCGGATGAATTTTTGGAAGCATCTAGGAACAATTACAAAGCATAAGCTACTTGTAATGGAAGGCTGTTTTCAGGTGGGACTTTACCGCCAAGGGCTTACCCACGATATGTCAAAGTATTCACCGACGGAGTTTTTCAGGGGAGTCCGGTATTATCAGGGAACAAGAAGCCCGAATGCTGCAGAGAGAATTGATAAGGGCTACTCCGAGGCGTGGATGCATCATAAAGGGCGTAACCGTCATCATTTTGAATACTGGACAGATTTCAGCCCGGCAACCGGACGATACGAAGCGGTTCCTATGCCGCGAAACTATCTCGTTGAGATGGTGATGGATAGACGGGCGGCCTGCATGACCTACGAGGGGAAAGCGTATACTCCTGCATCGGCGTTAAATTATTATCTGAAAAGCAACGGGAGAATGCTAATGCATCCGCAGACACAGAAGGAACTGGAATACATTCTGACCATGCTCTGTGAAGAAGGGGAGAAAAAGACCTTTCAGTATTTGCGGAAGGAAGTATTGAAAGGGAAACCGTTTCCGTGGGAGGAAAAGATTTAAGATATCATTAACACAGAAGGGAGTTTTATTATGTTTTTCACCGCAAAAATTGAACAGACCTGGCAATATCCGAAGAGAATGAAGTACATCAAAGAAACGGACTCGTTTATCGAGAAGGACAGCTTAAGCCTTTGCTATACAAGAAATGTGCATCAGCCATACGGTTGGATTAAGGAGTCCGGGACACCGCCGAATCCGCACTTGGATGTGATTCTGATGACAGACAGAACATTTGAACTTGGAGAAGAAGTACAGGTAAAAATCATCGGAGTGTTTTACAGAAATGACGGCGACCATAAGCTGGTTGCGGCGCTCCCTGACAGAGAAATCAACGATTTTTCGGAGCTTAGTGCCTCGGAGCAGGAGGACATGCACAGACTCTATCCACGTGCAGCAGAGGGAGAAGGATGGTTTGGAAAGGAAAAAGCAGAGGAAGCGCTGAAGGAGTTTTGGAATAAGTTTCATGAATAATCTGTTGAAATTATATCACTACAGTGATATAATTAGTACAAGGAAGGTGAAGCATGAAGATAGTAAGATTATTCCACGGTTCAGAAAAGATAATTGAATGTCCGGAGTATGGAAAAGGAGAGCGTCATAATGACTATGGCAGAGGTTTTTACTGTACGGAAAGCATAGAGCTTGCAAAGGAATGGGCATGTGCTGACAATAAGGATGGATATGCAAACGAATATGAATTTGATTTAACCGGGTTGAATCTGTTGAAGCTGAATGAGGGAGGCTACAATATATTAAACTGGCTTGCTGTTCTTGCGGAAAACAGAACCTATTGGGAAAAGAACAGTATTTCGGAACAGGCGAAGCAGTATCTTCACGACAATTTCCTGATTGATATATCGCCATATGATGTCATCATTGGTTATCGGGCGGATGATTCCTACTTTTCTTTCGCACAGGATTTTGTTTCTAATACAATTTCTTTGAAGCAGCTGTCAGAGGCTATGCATCTCGGAAAACTGGGAGAGCAGGTTGTACTAAAGAGTGAAAAGGCATTTCGACAGATTCGCTATGTGGGAAATGAACAGGCATTTCGGGCAGAATATTTTGTGAAAAAAAGCGCCAGAGATAAAGCAGCAAGATTGGAATATAGAAAAAGTAAGCAGAATGCTGCAGATATCAGTGATGTCTTTATGCTGGATATTATGAGAGAAGGAATGAAAAATGGAGATAAGCGCTTACAGTGAATTATATTTAGATAATGCACAGAAAAATCTGGCCCACATGATGGACTTTGCAGTAAATACCTGTGAAATCGAAGCGGATGATTTTTTTGAAATGTTTCTCGTTTCCGGTATTGCTGAGGAATTCGGAAGTGGAAATCCGGCTTACGTCTGTGGAATGACCGGCTGTGAGCTTGTTAGAAAAATTGCAGAAAAAGCAGACATCACACTGCCGGATGTAGAGGATGTAATGTATCTGGATAAATCTCCGGAATACTGGTGCGGATGGGTGCTGGCATATTATCAATGGAAATCGGGAGAGTCCTTTTCTCGAATTCAGCAGGCGGTTCCGGTTAGTGAAGTGATTCAGATGTATCCTGTTTTGCACGAGGCAGATGTCAGTAAGTTTACGACCCTGATGAAAGAGCGCTTGAATGAATACTATAAAGCAATCAATTTAAAGCGTATTCGTATGGCAGCCGGTTATTCTCAGAGTGAGCTCGCAAGGGATTCAGGAGTAAATATCCGCCAGATTCAGATGTATGAACAGGAACAACGTGATATTAATAAGGCACAGGCAGAAACACTGCTGCGGCTTTCCAGGGTACTCGGATGTAAGGTTGAGGACTTGATGGAATCGGGAAGGTAGAGCTTTTAAAGGGAGGAAGAGTGAATGAATACAGTAAATGAAACCATAAAAAAGCAACGGATGGCAGCAGGAGGCGCTACGATTCTTGCACCGCTGTTATTGGGAATATCCTATCTGCTTAGCAGTACCGGAGTATGGCTGTTAGAAGCAGTATGTTTTGTCCTTGCTGTTATCTCGGCGGTGACTGCCGTATGTATGTGGGGAGTTCTTGTAGTTCGTTCGTACTGTAGGAAGAAGAACAAAAAGCAGATGTCGGCCTTTGGGCTGTTTGCCATCATAGACGCAGTTCTGCTTGTCTGTACAACGATATATGCCGTATATGATATGATGACAGCTACCGGATGGTTTGCAGGCTTGTTCGGACTGATGATTCTGTTCTTTGGCTCGTCGGTGATGGCGGGACTTTTGATTCTTGATTTCATTGTGTGGATGATTTATAAAAGAAAAAAAGGAGAGCGAAAAGCATGAAAGTATTGTTATTGAACGGAAGCGCAAGAGGTAACGGAAATACGTCAATAGCGCTTGCAGAAATGGTTAAGGTATTTGAGGAAGAGGGCATAGAAACGGAAGTAGTTCAGCTCGGAGGAAAGGACATACACGGTTGTATCGGCTGCGGAAGCTGCTATAAAAACGGAAAATGTGTATTTGATGATGTAGTTAATGAATATGCCGAAAAATTTGAGGCATGTGACGGAATCGTCGTAGCAAGCCCTGTGTATTATGCATCTGCAAACGGAACACTGATTGCATTTCTGGACCGACTGTTCTACAGTACACATTTTGATAAAAGAATGAAGGTCGGAGCCAGTGTTGCCGTAGCAAGACGTGGCGGCTGTTCGTCTACCTTTGATGAACTCAATAAGTACTTTACCATCAGCGGAATGCCGGTTGCATCAAGCCAGTATTGGAACAGTGTACACGGTGCGAAGCCGGGTGAGGCAGAACAGGATGCCGAGGGTCTTCAGACGATGCGTACGCTTGCAAGAAATATGACATTCCTCATGAAAAGCATCGCACTCGGAAAGGAAGCTTACGGGCTGCCGGAAAAGGAGCCGTCTGCACGTACCAACTTTATCAGATAGCATATTGACTGCCTTTCCAAACTTTGGTATAGTACTTACAAGGAAATATCCTTTCTTGCTTTGGGAGAGATAAGAAAGGAGCATTATGTTTTGCAAAACATTCAGCGCCGCACTGTGCGGAATCAACGCAGTGACGGTGCAGGTGGAGGCTGATGTAAGAAACGGGCTTCCGGCATTTCAGATGGTCGGAGCTCTTGCTGCAGAAGCAAAGGAGGCGAAGGAACGTGTCCGCGTTGCCATTGAAAACGCGGGCTTTCGCCTGCCGCCAAAGCGTATCACGATTAATCTGTCACCTGCGGATATCCGCAAGGAAGGAACGGCATTTGACCTTCCAATCGCAATTTCTGTCTTAGCCGCATTCGGCTATGTATCCAAGAAAAAACTGCAAACCTGTATGATGACGGGAGAACTGAGTCTGGATGGAAGACTGAATCCGGTGAACGGAGTTCTGTCTGTAGCATGCCTTGCCGGGGAGGAGGGCTTTGCTGAAATGCTTGTACCGGCAGAGAATGCGCCGGAGGCATCGGTAGTCGAGAAGCTTACCGTGTATGGAGTGCATACGTTAAAGGAAGCCGTGGATTTTTTAAACGGAACGAAAGAGGCGGTGCCACAAAAGAGGCCGGAAGGGAAATGCTCGGCTGGGCAGGCATCTTCTGCCGATTTCGGAAACATCATCGGGCAGGAGGCTGCAAAGCGGGCATTGACGATTGCTGCTGCAGGCGGGCATCATATACTGATGATTGGACCGCCGGGAAGCGGGAAAACAGCGCTGGCACGCTGTATGCCGTCGATTCTGCCGGAAATGGACTTTGAGGAAATGCTGGAACTATCCAAGATATACAGCGTTTCGGGAAAATTGGAATCCGGCACATACTTAATGGAAAAAAGACCGTTCCTTGCTCCGCATCATGCGACAACCGCTACGGCGCTGATTGGCGGAGGAAGAAACTGTACCGCAGGAATCATCAGTCTTTGTCATCACGGAGTCCTGTTTCTGGACGAATTCCCACAATTTAAGCAGGATGTTCTGGAAACGCTGCGGCAGCCGTTAGAGGAACGCCGTGTAACAATTTCAAGGCTTCATGCAACGTATACCTATCCGGCATCGTTCCAGCTGATTGCTGCAATGAATCCATGCCTTTGCGGGGCATATCCGGACATGGAAAAGTGTCGTTGTACGCAGGCACAAATCAACAACTACATCGGAAAAATCAGTCAGCCGCTGTTAGACCGTATGGATATGACTATTGAGGTGTTTCCGGTTGATTATAAGCAGCTTCGTTCCACGAAAAAGGAAGAGAGTTCGGCAGAAATCAGGAAAAAGGTTTGTGCAGCAAGAGACATTCAGAAGCAGCGGTATGAAAGGAGAGGTATTTTCACAAATGCAGAGATGACAAAAACAGAAATCGAAGAATTCTGCCGTCTGGATGCGGAGAGTGAACGGCTGCTTCAGTGTCTGTACAATACAAATGAAACAAGTACAAGGGGATATTATCGTCTGCTAAAGCTGGCACGGACGATTGCGGATCTGGATGGAAGCGGGTTGATAAGGAAGGAACATCTGGCAGAGGCACGCTGTTATCGGAGTCTTGGAAAGAAGTACTGGAGGAGGTAGTTATGTCAAACGAAGAACAATGGCACTGGTATAACAGCCTTCACGGGCTTTCCTTTCGGGAAAAGGAAGAGCTGCTTACCAGATTTCCTACGATAGAAGAATTGTACCATGCGGATGAAACTACATGGATATCAATGGAATTTCACGAGGAAAAGACACAGGAACGGGTCATAGAAACAATTCTTGATAAAAAGCAGCGTGAGGACAGCAAAAGAAGTTTTGAAGCACTTCAGCAAAAAGGAATCCGCTTTGTATCGCGCGGAATGACGGAATATCCGGAAAAATTAAAGGAGATTGCGCAGCCGCCGTTTGCACTTTATTACTATGGAGAGCTGCCGAAAGCGGAAATTCCGGCGCTTGCTATTGTAGGTGCAAGGCAATGCAGCGTATATGGGGAGGAAATTGCGGCACAGTTTGCAAGAAGACTCTCTGAAGCCGGAATTCAGATTTTAAGCGGAATGGCAAGAGGAATCGATGCAAGTGCACAGCGTGCTGCCATAAGCGGGCGAGGACGTGCATATGCTGTGTTAGGAAGCGGAGTGGATGTCTGCTATCCGAGAGAGCACAAGGGACTTTATGAACAGTTAAAAGAGAGAGGGGGGATACTTTCGGAGGAGGTTCCCGGCACAAAGCCGCTTTCCATGAATTTTCCGAAGCGAAACCGTATTATTTCCGCATTATCTGACGGAGTGCTGGTGGTAGAGGCACGGGAAAAAAGCGGCTCATTAATTACAGCAGAATATGCACTGGAGCAGGGAAAGGACATTTTTGCGGTCCCGGGCAGAATTTATGATTCTCTTTCAGCGGGGACCAATCGTCTGATTAAAGAGGGGGCATATATGGTTTGTGAACCGGAGGATATTTTGGGACCTTTTTTCGGCGAAAAGCTTGCTCATTTTGCTCAAAATGGAAAAAAAGAAAACTTTCTTCTTGAAACCAAGGAAAAAATAGTGTATGCTAGTTTGAGTTTACAGCCGAAACACATCGGGCAGATTGCAAAGGAGACAAATCTGCCGTTGCCAGAACTTACTTGTTTGCTTCTGGAGATGGAGATGAAACACTATATAAAACAAACGGCAAAAAATTTCTATATATATGGTTTGTAAGAAAGGATGTAGAAATGGCAAAATATCTTGTAATTGTAGAATCGCCTGCAAAGGCAAAGACAATTAAAAAATTTCTTGGAAGTAATTATGAGGTGGTTGCTTCCAACGGACATGTTCGTGACTTACCGAAAAGCCAGATGGGTGTGGATCCGGAACATGATTTTGAACCGAAGTACATTACAATCCGGGGAAAAGGAGATATTTTGTCCAAACTCCGCAAGGAAGTTAAGAAAGCAGACAAAGTGTACCTCGCAACCGACCCGGACCGTGAGGGAGAAGCCATTTCATGGCATCTGGCAAATGTTTTAAAACTGGATGAAAAGGCAGCGAATCGTATTACCTTCAACGAAATCACCAAAAACGCGGTCAAAAATTCAATAAAGGAAGCAAGAACGATTGACATGAATCTTGTGGATGCCCAGCAGGCACGCAGAGTTCTGGACCGAATCGTAGGATACCGCATCAGTCCGCTTCTTTGGGAAAAGGTAAAGCGGGGCTTAAGTGCCGGACGTGTTCAGTCGGTAGCGCTTCGTTTAATCTGTGACAGAGAAGAAGAAATCAATGAATTTGTTCCGAAGGAGTACTGGAATCTCTCGGTTTCCCTGCTTGCCGATAAGGAAAAAAAGCCGTTTACGGCTAAGTTTTACGGTAGAAAGGAAAAGAAACTTACCATTGAAACAGAGGAACAGTTGAATCAGGTGAAACAGAGCATTTCCAGCGCAAAGTTTCAGGTGGCGGAAATCAAACAGGGAGAGCGTCAGAGAAAAGCACCGCTCCCGTTTACGACAAGTACATTGCAGCAGGAAGCATCCAAACTGTTAAACTTTTCGACACAGAAGACGATGCGTCTGGCACAGCAGCTTTATGAAGGCGTAGATGTCAAGGGACACGGTACGGTCGGTTTGATTTCCTACTTAAGAACGGATTCCACTCGTGTATCGGAGGAAGCGGATGCTGCAGCAAGAACATATATTGAAGAAAACTTTGGCAGGGAAATGGTTGCGGATAAAGTAACGGCAGAGTCAAAAGGAAAGAAAATTCAGGATGCGCACGAAGCCATTCGTCCGACCTATATCGAATTGTCTCCGGCAGCAGTGAAAGACTCTCTTGCAAGAGATTTGTTCCGCCTGTATCAGTTAATCTGGAAGCGGTTCCTTGCGAGCCGTATGCAGGCTGCTAAATACGAAACAACATCGGTGAAGCTGGATGCGGGAGAATACCGTTTTACAGCAGCATCTTCCGAACTTGTATTTGAAGGCTTCCTTAGCATGTATGCAGTGGAAGAGGAAAATGCAGAGGACGAAGGAAGCGGTCAGAAGCTCGGCTGTCTGACGAAGGAATCCTCGCTTCAGCTTTTGGAGGCGGAAGGAAGCCAGCATTTTACGGTTCCTCCGGCTCACTATACCGAAGCTTCGCTTGTCAGAACGATGGAGGAGCTTGGCATCGGTCGTCCGAGCACCTATGCGCCGACCATTACGACGATTCTTGCAAGAAGATACGTGGTAAAGGAAAACAAAAATCTCTATGTGACTGAGCTCGGAGAAGCGGTGAACCACATTATGAAGGAAGCCTTTCCTTCCATTGTGGATACGAGCTTTACGGCAAATCTGGAAACCCTGCTTGACGGTGTGGAGGACGGCAGCATCCAGTGGAAAACAGTTGTCAGAAACTTTTATCCGGACTTAGAACAGGCAGTAAACGAAGCCGGAAAGAAGTTAGAGAATATCAAAATTGAAGATGAAAAGAGTGATGTCCCTTGTGAGGAATGCGGTCGTATGATGGTAATCAAATACGGACCGCACGGAAAATTCCTTGCATGTCCGGGATTCCCGGAATGCCGTAATACAAAGCCGTATCTTGAAAAAATCGGAGTACCTTGCCCGGATTGCGGCAAGGAAGTAGTCATCCGGAAAACAAAAAAGGGAAGAAAGTATTACGGTTGTGAAAACAACCCGGAATGCAGCTTTATGTCGTGGCAGAAGCCGACAAAGGAACGGTGCCCGAAGTGCGGTAAGGTGCTTGTGGAAAAGGGAAATAAATTGGCATGTATCGATGAGAACTGTGGACAGGTAATTGCGAAAATTGTATAAAAATTTGCTTGCTATGTACGCAATTTCGTGGTATAGTAAGAAGTAGTTGAAATTGTCAATTATTTTTCGGGAAGGAGGCACTATGAGCGTACAGTTATTGGATAAGACAAGAAAGATTAATAAATTGCTGCACAATAACAGCTCTCATAAGGTAGTTTTCAATGACATCTGCCTTGTGCTGAGTGATATTCTGGAGTCGAATATTCTTGTAATCAGTAAAAAGGGAAAGGTGCTCGGCATTAAAAACCGTCAGGATATTCCTCCGATTCAGGAACTGATTCGTGACTCTGTCGGCGGTCATATTGACGCACTGCTAAATGAACGCCTGTTAAATATTCTTTCCACAAAGGAAAATGTAAATCTGGCGACTCTCGGGTTTGAATTTGACGGAGTGGAACGTTATGAAGCGATTATTATTCCGATTGATATTGCAGGAGAGAGACTCGGTACATTGTTTATTTACAAGGATGGTCAGCCGTACTCCATTGACGACATTATTTTAAGCGAGTACGGTACCACAGTAGTAGGGCTTGAAATGATGCGTTCCGTGAATGAGGAAAATGCGGAGGAGAACCGTAAGGTACAGATTGTACGTTCCGCAATCAGCACATTATCCTTTTCCGAACTGGAAGCTATCCGGCATATATTTGAGGAACTGGAGGGCAACGAGGGTATTCTTGTTGCAAGTAAGATTGCAGACAGAGTCGGAATTACCCGATCGGTTATCGTCAATGCGCTCCGGAAGTTCGAAAGTGCAGGTGTCATTGAGTCACGTTCCTCCGGTATGAAGGGTACTTATATCAAGGTATTAAATGATGTTGTTTTTGATGAACTGAAAAAGTTGTAGTGTTTATACAAAGGAATGGATGAAAAGAGGAAAAAAGGATTTTTCAACGTGAAAGAACTTTTTTCCTCTTTTTTTGTGATTTCATGTCCGGAAAACTTAGATAGAACAGCTAATGTATAGGAATAACGTCCTATCTCGTCGAAAAATCTATAAAATATCTTGTGCTTTTTGACAAAAAACAGTATAATGACCACTATAGGTAGTGGAATATTACTTTGGAAAGGACATCGGAGATATGATTGGTTCAGATGCGTACAATTACATTAACGTATTAAATAAAGCAGCAAGCGCAAGCTGGAAGAAGAATGAGATTATTGCCAACAATCTTGCTAATGTGGATACGCCGGATTATAAAAGAAAGGATCTGGACTTTGAATCATTATTGGCGGATGCTCTTTCGGATTCGGGAACAGAGAATCTGGACAGCAAGGTTGCCAATCTGCAGCTATCTTCGTTAAACCCAAAGGTTTATACGGAATATTCAAATTTAAGCTACCGGTATGACGGAAATAATGTGGATGTCGATACGGAAACATCGTATCTTGCAGATAACCAGATTAAATACTATACACTCTTAAATTCCATGACACAGGAATTTAACCGGTTGAAGATGGTACTGAATAAGAACTGATTTTCTTAGAGCAGTCGAACACTGAACGAAATAAATACAATATGTGTCATGTAAGATGTATCATAAAAGAACACTTCAGAAGGAGGAATGAAGTATGTCCCTGATGAACAGCTTAAACATCAGTGCGAGCGGTATGAGCGCACAGAGAACAAGAATGGATATCATTGCACAGAATGTGGCAAATGTAAACACGACCAGAGATGAAAACGGAGAACCATATATCCGCAAGACGGTTGTGTTTGCAGAAAGATCAAATGATAATAAAAATTTCGAATCCTATCTGACAGCACAGAAAACAGGAGTTTCTTATAAAAACCAGACAGGTACCGGAGTGAAAATTACATCGATTGTAGAGGATCATGTTTCTGCGATGAAAAAAGTGTATGATCCGTCGCATCCGGATGCGGACGAGGAAGGTTATGTGACCTATCCAAATGTAAATACCGTAACGGAAATGACAAACCTGATTGATGCATCACGTTCTTACGAAGCAAATGTCACAGCATTTAATGCGACCAAGAACATGGCGTTAAAGGGACTCGAATTAGGAAATTAAGCAAATAAGAAAAAACAAAAATTCGGCGTAGCAAAAAAAGCATGCTGGATTTTTTGTCGTACCTGAAAAATCGAAAGGAAGAGAATGTATGGCAATTACGGCATTGCAGGGGACATCATTGTTAGAAGGACTTGTTTCTGAGAAAACGACGGAAAACAAAAAGACGAGCAATACCGAAAGCTTTGAAGCACTGTTAAACTCAGCAATGGGAATGATAAAGGAAACGGAGCATTATACCAATCTTGCGGAGGAGGCAGAGCTTTCCTATATGCTTGGGTTAAATGACAGTGTGACGGATTTGCTGGTAGCACAGATTAAGGCAAATACCTCACTGCAGTATACGGTAGCGGTCAGAAATGCGGTTTTGGACGCATATAAAGAAATCATGAACCTTCAGTTTTAGCTGAACAGGGCAAAAGGGGCTTAACTTATGCAGGAAAAACTTAAAGAACTTCCGAAAAAATTTTTGGAATACTGGAACAAGTGGACAAGCAAGCAGAAAACCATTATTATCAGTGCCGTTTCGGCAGTACTTCTGCTGATTGCCATCATTGTGATTATTCTCGGAAGAACAAAATATGTGGAACTGTACAAATATGATGGAACGAAAACGGCAAGTCAGGTTGTAACGTTGTTAAAGGACAATGGCATTGCAACGAAACTGGCATTGGATAACCAGACGGTCATGGTCGACGAAAAACGATATTCCGAGGCCATTATGACCGTTGCCACAAGCGACCTTGCGGAATCGAGCTTCGGAATTAACGGCCTGTTGGATACCAGTATTACAACAACCAACGGAGAACGCTTAATCAGACAGCACATTTATTTGAAAGAAGAACTGTTAAGTGCCATTCTTTCCACGACAGGTGTTGTAAATGCTACTATCAGTTATTTCCCAAAGGATACAACAAACCGTATTTTAACCTCCAGTCAGGAAATTCCGGCAAGTATTATGCTTGTTACGAATTCGGAATTCAAAAAAAGTTCTGCAGAGTCTATTGCAAAGTATGTTGCCTATGCACTCGGCAACACGAATACCGATGTGATTAAAATCGTAAATCAGGAAGGCGAGATCCTGTTTGACGGACCGGATGAAAATCCGGATGACATTGATATTACCGATAAGCAGGCAACATTAGAATACTTTCGTAACAGTTACATAGAAAGCGTGACCGGAGCGCTGATAATGAACGGCTTTACCAAGGTGGATGTATCTCCTTACTTAGAGATTAAGTTTGATAAGGTGGAACAGTTGTTTACGGAGTATCTGCCGTTAGAGGGGGAGGACAGAGGCGTTCTGACCCATTACAAGGAGGCTTCCTCCAAGGGAACAAACGGAAGCGGTGATATTCCGGGAACGGATTCCAATGATGAAGTGGATTATTACACGCAGGAAGGCTCAGGCGGGGAATACGAAACATATGAAGAGGAAGACTATTACGAGCCAAGTGTCCGGGTGACCAATACGGTATATGATACCGGTACCTTATCGGCAAGGGACTCTTCCATTGCGGTTACGGCGATTCGTGTGATTCCGCGTACGGAAGAGGAACTGGAGATTCTTGGATTACTAGAAGATACGACCTTTGAAGAATATAAGCTTCAGCATTCTGAACCTGTTCAGAGAGAGACAGATGAAGCACTGGTTGAAATTATTGCAATGGCGACCGGTATTCCGACAGAAAATATCCGTCTGATTACCTACGATTTGTACGAGTTTACGCCAAAGCAGGAGGTAGAGCGCAACTGGACCTTCTATTTGCAGATTTTACTTGCGGTATTACTGGTCGCATTCCTGCTCTTTGTAGTATTCCGTGGTATGGCACCGGTTGAGGTAACGGAACTGGAACCGGAATTGTCCATTGAGGCTCTGCTTGCCACTACGAAGGAAAATCAGTCTCTCGAGGATGTAGAATTCAGTGAGCAGTCTGAGACAAGAAAGATGATAGAGAAATTCTTTGATGAGAATCCGGAGGCAGTTGCACAGCTGCTGCGTAACTGGCTGAATGCGGATTGGGATTAGAGTATTTTGTGAGGTGATATCATGGCACAGAAAATCAGTGAATTAAACGGAGTTCAGAAGGCTGCAATCCTTTTAATTACGCTTGGACCGGAAAAAGCTTCTAAGGTGTTCAAGCATTTAAAGGAGGACGAAATCGAGCAGCTGACGTTAGAGATTGCAAATACAAAAAGTGTCAGCCAGTCACTGAAAGAAGAGGTACTGGACGAGTTTTACGAGGTCTGCCTCGCACAGCAGTACATTGCGGAAGGCGGTATCAATTATGCCAAGGAACTTCTTGAAAAATCTCTTGGTTCAGAAAAGGCAATGGAGGTTATCGGAAAACTGACGGCATCCTTACAGGTACGTCCGTTTGAATTTATCCGGAAGACAGATGCCAGCCAGTTGCTGAACTTTATTCAGGATGAACATCCTCAGACCATTGCTTTGATTTTGTCTTATCTGTCCACCTCGCAGGCATCGGCGATTATTTCGTCACTGTCACAGGATAAGCAGGCAGATGTTGCCAAGCGTATTGCGCAGATGGACAGAACTTCACCGGATGTCATCAAAGAGGTGGAGCGCGTATTGGAGCGTAAACTGGCTTCCCTTGTCAACCAGGATTATACGATTGCCGGTGGTGTAGATGCTATCGTAGAAATTTTAAATACCGTAGACCGCGGCACAGAAAAACATATCATGGAAACACTCGAGATCGACGAACCGGAACTGGCAGACGAAATCCGCAGAAAAATGTTTGTATTCGAGGACATTCTTACGCTTGATGACCGTTCCATTCAGCGTGTACTGCGTGAGGTGGACAACAACGAGCTTGCTATTGCGCTTAAGAATGCGGGTGATGATGTGAAGACGGCAATCTTTAATAACCTGTCCAAGCGTCTTGCTGCCATGATTCAGGAAGATATGGACTTTATGGGACCGGTACGTATGAAGGATGTCGAAGAGGCACAGCAGAAGATTGTAAATATTATTCGTAAGTTAGAGGATGCGGGTGAAATTATCATTGCCAGAGGCGGAGGTGACGAGCTCGTTGTCTAATAACATGATTAAGGCATACCAGATTGGCTACGATAAAGAAAAAGGCAGAAAATTAGATATGTCGGCCCGTGAGCAGAGCATTTTGGAACGTATTCATGAACTGTTGCCGGAACAGCGCTTTTTAGTGCAGCAGCCTGGAACAGAGGAGGATTCGTTTGTACCGGGAATTGTAGCTGAGAGCATCAGTGAAATTACGGAGGAACAGCAGCCTGCATTTACTGAGGCGGATATGGAGGCAATGCGTGCGTCCGTCCGCGAGGAGCTTACTGCTGAAATACAGCAGCAGGCAAACGAACTGATGGCAAATGCGCAGGTACAGGCAGATCAGCTTCTTGCAAGGGCAAAGGAAGATGCAGAAACCGCAAAGGCAAGTATTCTGAAGCTGGCATCTGCACAGGGCTATGAAGAGGGCTTAAAGCGTGCCAAAGAAGAGCAGGCTCAGAAAGTAAGCGAGCTGGAAGCAGAAAAGCTTCAGTTGCAACAGGAATATGAAAGGCGGGTTTCGGAATTAGAGCCTGCCTTTGTTACAATTCTTACAGAGCTTGTAAAGAAACTGACAGGGATATCCTACGAAAATCACAAAGAGGTACTGACTTACCTGATAGATGCCGGTATCCATTCGGCAGAAAAGGATGCATCCTTTACCGTATGGATGAATACGGATGATTTGAATCGAATCTCTGATTTACTTCCGGAGCTTTGTTCCAAATATGAAGGAAAGCTTTCTCTGGATTTTAAAGGAGACGAAGGACTGGAGAAAGGCTCCTGCAGGCTTGAAAATGCAGGTAGGCTGATAGACTGCAGTCTCGGAACCCGCATGCAGGGACTGCTTGATGCACTTGATATGCTGGATGTCAGCACAGAATAACGACAGATAAGAGATAGGATAAACGATGGATATTGCAAAGTATCTGGCATTGGGAGATAACAACTACATAAAGACATACGGAAAGGTGGTAAAAGTCGTCGGCCTGACGGTGGAATCCACGGGACCGGAGGTAAAGATTAACGATACGTGCCGCATCCGTCTGGCAGGAATGGAAAAGAGTGTGCTTGCAGAGGTGGTAGGCTTTCGTGAAAACCGCATTCTTTTGATGCCGTATGAGGATATGAGCGGCGTAAAAATTGGGGATCTCGTTGAGAATGTAAGCGGAATGTCCGGGGTTTTGGTAGGTGACGGTCTGCTTGGCAGAGTGCTCGACGGACTCGGAAATGCAATGGAGGGAGAACTGCCTCCGATGCAGAAGCTTTATGATACCGAAGCAATGCCGCCGAATCCGATGCAGAGAGTCCTCATTAAAGAGGTGCTTCCGCTTGGCGTAAAGGCTGTAGATGCCATCATGACACTCGGAAAGGGTCAGAGAATCGGCATTTTCGCAGGCAGCGGCGTTGGTAAAAGCACGCTGCTGGGTATGTTTGCAAGAAACACCAAGGCGGATATCAACGTAATTGCACTTATTGGAGAGCGCGGCAGAGAGGTAAAGGAATTTATCGAAAAGGACCTCGGTGAAGAGGGCTTAAGGCGTTCGGTGCTTGTGGTGGCAACATCGGACCAGCCTGCACTGATACGAAAAAAGGCAGCCAAGACGGCAACCGCAATTGCAGAGTATTTCAGAGATTCCGGGAAGGATGTACTGCTGATGATGGACTCGCTGACCCGTTTTTCTATGGCGCAGCGTGAAATCGGACTGGCATCAGGAGAGCCTCCGGTATCGCGCGGCTATCCGCCGAGTGTGTATGCGGAGATGCCGAAGCTGTTAGAGCGTGCCGGAAAGACACAGTCAGGTTCAATTACCGGTATTTATACAGTACTTGTGGACGGCGATGACATGAATGAGCCGATTGCGGATACTGCAAGAGGTATTTTGGACGGACATATTGTGCTGTCAAGAAAGCTGGCACATAAAAACCATTATCCGGCGATTGATATTTTACAGAGCATTTCCAGAGTCATGAGTGCGATTGCAACAAAAGAACATAAGCAGTTTGCAAATCAGTTAAAAAATGTACTTGCAACCTATACAGAAGCAGAGGATTTGATCAACATCGGCGCTTACAAGGCAGGCTCCAATAAAGAAATTGATTATGCAATTTCAAAAATCAATGCGGTCAATGCCTTTTTGATGCAGCAGGTGGATGAAAAGTTTACGTTTGAAGAAACGGTTTCATTGTTGAAGGGAATTTTTGTAGATGGCTAAGTTTGTTTATAAAATGCAGAGCCTTTTAAATATCAAAGAGAAGCTGGAGGAGCAGGAAAAAACAGCTTATGGGCTTGCAAGAATGCAGCTTACCGAGGAAGAAGAAAAGCTTTACGAACTTCAGACAAAGAGGGCCTATTACGTAGAGCAGAAACGTCTTGCTATGTCTTCCGCAATTAAAGTAACGGAGCTTGCCAGAACAGAACAGGCAATCCGCTCGACAGACATTATGATTGAGGAGCAGCAGGCGGTTGTTGCCAAGGCAAGACGTATTTTGGAGGCAGCAAGAATAAGGCTTGAAAATGCAATGAAAGAAAGAAAAATTCAGGAAAAGCTGAAGGAAAAGGCACTGGATGTATTTAAACAGGAACTGGAGGCGGAGGAACAAAAGGAAATCAATGAGCTTGTTACCTTTCGTCACGGAAACAGGCAGGAAAGGCAGGAGTAGGTTATGGCAAAGAAAAACGAAGAACAGAGGGAAAGCAAAGAGAGCGGAGTCGGAAGCAAAATTTTGACGGCTCTGATTATTATGTTAATTCTGTTTATCTGGCTGGCAATCCTTGCACTGCTGATTAAGTTTGATGTCGGAGGGCTGGGAAGCAGGACACTCAGACCGATTTTAAAAGATATTCCGGTGATTAACAGGATATTGCCTGCGATTTCCGAGGAAGAACAGGCATATGAAAATGCATATCCGTATAAATCTTTGGCAGAAGCGGTGGAACGTATTAAGGAATTAGAGGAAACTACCGATAAATTAATGGAGGAGAACGAAGACTATGCGGCAAGGCAGCTTGAAATGCAGCGGGAAATTGATAATCTGCAGCATTACGAAGAAGAGTGGGAAACCTACTTAAAGCTGAAAGAGGAGTTTGACCGTAATATAGTCTTTGGCGAGAAGGCTCCGTCTACGGAAGAATATATCAAATGGTATGAGACCATGAATCCGAAAACTGCGGCGGCAATTTATGAAGAGCTGATGACGGAAAAGAAGTATGATACCGCAATTCAGGAAAAAGCGGATTACTTAAGCAAAATGAAGGCGGATGCTGCTGCTGCAATTTTAGAAGAAATGACCAGTGATCTCGATTTGGTCTGCGATTTACTGGAATGCATGAAGCAGTCTCAGGTAACGGATATTCTTTCAAAGATGGACTCGTTATATTCAGCGCGTATCATCAACCATATGGCGGCGCGTGATAGAGAAATCCTCGAATAATTTAATATCAAAGAGGAACGGACTCCTTTTGGTATCAGAAAGGAGAAAGAACATGTTGGCACAAAACGTACAAACGCAAGGAATTTCGGGTATGTTTTCCGTGTACCGGGGCAGACAGACAGCTGTGACACAGGGCGGCGGAAGCTTTGAAGAAATACTTCAGGGCACAAAAAACGTGTCTGTAAAAGAACAGACAACGAAGGAAGCGGATTCTGCGGTTGCAAAAGAGGAACCGGGGACTAAGAAAACAGAAACGGAGACACAGGCAGGTAAGGAGTGCAGGAACGAAAAGGCATCAGATACAGTCAATCAGCCGAAAAAGCAAGAGAAACCGTCTGAGGCCTCCGAAAATACGGAGAACCCGGAATATGCAGAAAAGGTAGCTGCTCTGATTACACAGGTTTTAGAGATTGTAAAAGACGTATTAGAGCTTACCGACGAGCAGATGAACCATCTGTTAGATGAGTTTGGTATGACAGAAGCAGGACTGCTTGAACCGGAAATGCTGAAGGACTTTTATTTGAAAGTACAACAGGAACCGGATGCATCGGCACTGTTGACAGATGCTTCTTTACTGGAAGGCTTCAGACAGCTGAACGAAGCGGTAGAGGAACGAAAGGAGCAATCCGGCATTCCGGAGGAGGTACTCTCTGAGCAGTTGCTCGTAATGGAAACAGAGAATGCGGCAGAGGAAAAATTCCCGCTTCAGAACAATGCGGCTGTGTCAAAGCAGCACGAAACGTCTGCTGAAAAGGAAGAGAATGTTGCCGTAACAGAAACGGAGAGCCGAACATCTTCTGAAACAAAAGAAGTAACACTTGAGTTTAAAACGGAAACAGAAAGCGGCACAGATAAAGCAAAGACTGCCGCAGAACCTGTAAAACAGCAGGAGACAGATGCGATGCAAAGCGGACAGTTTTTGCAGAATCTGCAAAAAGCCGTAGAACAGAGGGTTGAAACAATTCCTGAAGCAGAAAATCTGGCAGCACAGATTCGGGAAATTGCTGACCAGCTGTTAGAAAAGGTACGAGTGGTTGTATCACCGGAAACCACAAGTCTTGAAATTCAGTTGACGCCGGAACATCTTGGAAAGGTTCATCTGACGATTACCGAACAGGACGGTACTCTGAAGGCAAGATTCTTTACGGAAAACGAACTGTCAAAGGAAGCCATTGAAAGTAATCTGGTTCAGTTTAAGGAAACACTGAATGCACAGGGCTTAAAAGTGGAATCCATTGAAGTTATGGTTTCGGAGTTTTCTTTTGAGAAGAACAATCAGGCAGGACAAAATGAGCAGGACGGTGAAAAGAAAGGCAGACGCCATTTTGCAGCAGAGGAAGCGGAGGAAACCATCATAAGACCGGATCGCCTTACAGAACACTTCATGGAAGAAGGCGAGAGCACGGTCAACTACATGGTATAGGAGAAGTATATGAGCAATTTAATTCAACCGATTGTTGACGGAAAAATTCCGACCAGTACCGCAACAACAACGACTTCGGAAAAGACTGAGACAAAGGGAACCACAAACCTTGGGCATGATGCTTTTTTACAGCTTCTTGTCTGTGAAATGCAGAATCAGGACCCTTTGGAGCCTACAACGAACACCGAGTGGATTTCCCAGTTAGCAACCTTCAGCCAGTTAGAAGAGCTGCAGTCCTTATCAAAGGTAACAGAGAATTCACAGATGTTTTCTCTGATCGGTAAAAATGTCATTGTTAAGACAGAAAGCGCATCAGGCGGTGAAACTTTGAAGAGCGGCGTGGTAGATTTTATCAGTATGTCGGGAGGCACGGCAAAATTCAGTGTAGACGGTTCTCTGTATTCTCTGGATGAGCTTTATTCTGTTGTGGATGCAGATTATCTTTACGATAAGAATAAGCCGACGGTACCGGAAAAGATAGAATTCACGTTTAACGGTGATGAACCGGAAGACTTTTCGTTTAAGGTTACGCTGGGAGAAGAACCGGCACAGGCAACTGAGGTGGCTGTTTTGGTAGGAAACTCAATTTTAAGCTCCGACTATGTTACCTTGTCGGGGAATACGGTAACCATAAAGAAAGAAATTCTTCAGGAACTTACCGCCGGAACCTATCAGTTTTCCGTAGTCTTTAATGACACTAACTTAACTACGGTAGATGACATGATTACCGTAAATATCTATAATTCTCATCCGACGCAGCCGGAATCTGAACTTTCGGAGGAAGGAGAGAATACAGAAACCGAGGTTGATGTAGATGGCGATGGAAATTAACAGAACCTGTTCCATTGAGGAAATGAGAAGCAGACTGCCGGGGCAGAACAGGGCAGTGACACAGGCATTTGTTTCTTCGGGACAATCCTTTGAGGAGATTCTTCGGCAGAAGCAGGAACTCGGAAAGACAGAGGAACTGAAGTTTTCCAAACACGCAAATGAACGTCTGGTCAGCAGAAACATTGATCTGACAAGCGCACAACGGGAACGGTTGGAAGGAGCCGTAAAGAAGGCAGAGGAAAAGGGAATCAAAGAATCACTGGTGATGTTGGACAACCTTGCATTTATCGTAAATGTAAAAAACAATACGGTAATCACGGCAGTTACCGGAGAAGAGGAACGTATTTTTTCCAACATTGACGGAGCAGTTATTGTGTAAGCAGATGAAATAGATCCGTTGGACCTTTGAAGGAAACGGATGCTTCCCCGAATGACAGAAGGGAAGACAAGAGTAGGAGGTTAATTTCTTATGATGAGATCATTGTATTCCGGTGTATCCGGATTGAAAGTACATCAGACAAAAATGGACGTAATTGGTAACAATATTTCAAACGTAAACACCGTTGGTTTTAAGGCAAGTAATGTCACTTTTGCAGATGTCTTGTACCAGACATCCTCCAACGCGACCGGACCGAGTGCGGAAACAGGAAGAGCAGGACAGAACCCGATGCAGATTGGTCTTGGTGCCGGAGTATCTGCAATTTCCACCACCATCGAGACATCCGGCGGCTCTCAGAGAACCGATAATCCGTTTGATATTATGATTGAAGGAGACGGCTTTTTTGTCGTAAACAACGGAAGCGGCAACTATTTTACAAAGGCAGGTTCCTTTAAGATTGATGCAAACGGTACGTTATGTAATGCATCCGGTTATGCGGTTATGGGTTGGCAGGTAGACCCGAATGATCCGACAAAGACGGTAGCGGATGCTGTTTCTCCGTTAAAGGTTATGGCACCGGAAAATTTGTATTCTGAGCCGGAAGCAACAAAAGCAGTCTACTTCTCCGGAAATATCGACAGCGCAGATACATCTTTTGATTCCGAAACCGGTAAACTGACATCGTTTTCTATTTATGATAACTTAGGAAGGAGCTATACAGTTAACCTGAGACTGACGCAGAGAGAGGCAGGCGGAGGAGCAGCCGGAGAAAACACACAGATTGAGAATGAGTATGTAGTAAATATTGTAGATATTCTTGATTCGAACGGAGACTCCATTCTTGTTACACTGGATGCGGACGGCAGAGCTACGGCAAGGGATGATGTGGAGTTTTCCTTTGGCGGTGTGGAGTTTACGGTAGAGGCAGACGGTGACAGTGAAGAGTATACTGTAACGACAGATGACGAACTGATTCTTGCCTTTGACCCGAAGACCGGCAAGTTTGCAGGAATTGCAAGCGGCGATGACATTGACGGTGTATATGATGAGGATGCGGGAGAGAACTTCAATTCGGTAGACTTTATACTCAGCGTCGGTGGAGAAGATGCAAATCCTTTTCCGGAGAGTGTGGATGTCGATTTCTCAAAAATGACCATGTACGCAAAGAGCGGTTCCACAAAGATAGAGCCTACAAAAGGTAACCTGAATGGTTTATATACAGGGCGTTCCGCAGGAAATATGAAGGGTGTTACCGTAGATAACCTCGGAATGATTTATGGTGTATATGACAATGGTACAAGCAAACTGCTCGGACAGATTGTTGTTGCCACTTTCTCCAATCCGTCCGGTCTTGAGGCTGTCGGTGGAAGTCTGTTTGCCACAACGCAGAACTCCGGTGAGTTTGACGGAATCGGAGAGTCGGTTGCAGCCTCCGGCGGTGAGTTTAATACGGGTGTTCTGGAAATGTCGAATGTTGACCTTTCTACAGAGTTTACCAATATGATTACAACACAGAGAGGTTTCCAGGCAAACTCAAGAATTATTACAACTTCGGATACCTTATTGGAAGAACTGATTAACTTAAAGAGATAGTAACAAAGATAGGGTGGTAGAACCTTCTGCCACCCTTACTATGCTAAATGGAAAGAGAGACGTTTGATGATTGAACTGACGAAGCTGAATGATGTTCCATTCACGCTGAATGCGGAATTGATAGAGACGGTAGAGGAGGTTCCGGATACGGTAATCACCTTGACAACCGGAAAAAAAATATTCGTAAAAGAAAGTAGACAAATTGTCAAAAATCTAGTACTATTGTATAAGCAGGAAGTATTTCGCAACATATTGTAGGATTGGCAGGTGGGAGTTTTGGATATTGCATCTTTATTGGGTGTTATTCTTGCAATTGTATTTGTATTTATTGCTATGATTTCGGGTGACGACGGTATTGCCGGTGTAAAAGGATTCCTTGATCCGGGTTCCGCACTGATTACCTTCGGTGGTGCCTTTTCCGTTATGCTGATGTCATCATCCAGCATCGGAGAATTCGTAAAAGGCTTAAAATCCTTTACGCTGATTATGAAACCGGTAGAATCCAATGAGGAAGAGGTCATCAAACAGATTATTGAGTTGTCTAATGTGGCACGAAAGGAAGGTCTTCTTGCACTCGAAGAAGCTGCCAACGGTTCAGTGGATGATGAATTTGTGAAAAAAGGAATACTCCTGATTGTCGACGGTACGGACCCGGAATTTGTAAGAAGCATTCTGGAAACCGAGTTAGACTGTATCGGAGGCAGACATAAGGGGACGATATCCTTCTGGGAGAATCTGGCCTCCATGGGCCCTGCCTGGGGTATGATTGGTACCTTGGTCGGTCTGATTAACATGCTCGGAAACCTTAGCGATATCAACAGCGTAGGTCCTAACATGGCAATTGCGTTAGTTACTACCTTTTACGGCTCGTTACTTGCTAACTGGATTTGTACGCCGGTTGCAACAAAGCTGAAGGCAAACAGTGAAAAGGAAATTATGATAAAGGAAATTGTAGTCGAAGGTCTGCTTTCCATTCAGGCAGGAGAGAACCCTCGTATTATTGAAGAAAAGCTGAAATCCTTTATTTCTCCGGAAAGAAGAAAGAATCTGAACGGACAGGAAGAAGGCGGTGAGGCATAGTGGCAAAGAAGAAAAAACAGGAGGATGCACCGAAGGGGTCACCTGCATGGATGGCAACCTTCAGTGACCTGATGAATCTGCTGCTTTGCTTCTTCGTGCTGTTGTTTTCCATGTCCTCGGTGGACGAAAGCAAGGCAGAGGCGTTAATAAAGTCTTTGGCAGATACCTTCAGTATCTTCAGTGGAGGCGGTTCTTCCTTTGACGACGGTTCTTTAATCTCCAATGGTGCAACCCAGCTGACTCAGTTGGATGACTATTTTAATACCATGGGACAGACTTCAGACGGAGATAATGAAAATAATCCGAATACGGATGAAAACGGAAATGATTCCGATGATCCTTATACTCCCGCACCAACCGGAACGCCGACTCCATCCATTGAGGAGACAGAACGGCAGGAAAATAAAGAACAGACCGGTCTGATTTATGAAGAAGTTATCGGACTGGCAGACAGGTATAACATCGGAGAATATCTCGATGTCGGTGTTGATGCCGAATATTACAGGTACATACAGATTGAAATCAGCGGTGCAGTGCTGTTTGATTCCGGTGAAGCGGAATTAAAGGAAAGTGCGAAGCCGATTATCTCGAAGCTCGGAGATATTCTAAAGCAGTACAGCGGCTATAAAATAGAAATTATCGGTCATACGGATAACGTACCGCAGACAAATACGAAGAAGTTTAAAAACAACCGGCATTTGTCGGCCGCAAGAGCACTTGCGGTAGCGGATTATCTGATTGATGAAAAAGGGATAGACGAGCGTATGGTGGAGTTTACCGGAAAAGGTGAGACGGAGCCGATTGCCGATAACAGTACGGAGGAAGGGCGTGCAAAGAACCGGCGCGTAGAAATCCGTTTGTATAACTTAAAAAATTCTGAGGAATAAGAAAGGACACGCAGACTATGAAGAAGAATATACTGGCAATTGTGATTCTGGCTGCAACACTTGTGAATATTACATTATCGGTCATTCTGCTGTTTGTGATTGTGCCAAAGGCACAGCGCACGGATGCACTGATTCAGAAAATTGTAAGCCTTATAGATTTGGAACTGGAAAATCCGGATGCGTCCGATTATGCAGATGTTCCGTTTGAAGACAGAGCACCTTATGCATTGTCAGAGACACTGACCGTTAATTTAAGAAAACCGGAAGGAGATACCAAACGGCATTATGCCATGGTTTCAGTTACTTTGATATTAAATTCCAAGGCGAAGGATTATAAGAATATTTCTGCAAAGCTGGCGGAGCATGAAGAAATCATAAAGAGTATGGTGATTGATGAAGTTTCCAAGTATACGCCGGACGAGCTTGCTGTCAGCAAGGAGCAGGTAGTAAAGAATGTTCTGGCGAGCTTAAGGACTTATTTTGAGTCTACAGACGTGTTTGTCAATGTTTCGTTAAATATAACCTACGAATAATATAATATTTTGATGATTTTATGAGAAATTTATGTTAAAATGTCTGGGAGGAGTAGTTTATGGGTGATGTCTTATCTCAAAAAGAGATAGATGATTTGCTGAAAGCCTTTAGCAGCGGTGAGATAGATGCAGAAGAACTGAAGGATACGGGCGAGAAGCAGGTAAAAAACTATGACTTTTCCAGACCGTCCAAGTTTTCCAAAGAGCATTTGCGCACCCTGGAAATTATCTTTGAGAATTACGGCAGACTTTTATCGACACACCTTCCGGGTTATCTGCGAGTGAATGTGCAGGTTGAGGTTGTAAACTCGGAAGCAGTGATTTACTCAGAGTTTACCAATGCGCTTTCCAATCCGGTTTTGCTTGGCATGGTTGATTTTTCTCCGCTAGAGGGAAATATCATTATCGAATTGTCTAACAATATCGGATATGCCATGGTCGACCGGATGCTTGGAGGAGCAGGCCTTCCGCTTGAGAAAATGCGTGATTTTACGGAAATTGAACAGGTGATTCTGGAACGAATCTATACGGTAATTACAAATCTGCTTCGTGATCCATGGGAAAATGTTGTGAAACTGTCACCGCGTTTTACAAGGATAGAAACCAATTCCCAGTTCGCACAGATTATTTCACCGAATGAAATGGTTGCCTTAATTTCCATGAATTTAAAAATCGGAAATGTCGAGGGAATGATGAATGTCTGTATTCCGTATGCCTGTGTGGAACCGGTGATTGACCGCCTGAATACGAAGTACTGGTATTCTACAATGCAGGACAAGAATGATGAAAGCTATAAGGAATTCATTGAGGTGGCGATTTCCAAAGCAAGGGTTCCGATTAAGGCGGTTCTTGGAAAGAGCATCATTTCGGTGAACGACTATATACATATGCAGCGGGGTGACATCATCAAGCTGGATACCAAGGTAGAAGATGAACTGAAAATCTATGTCGGAAATATTTTTAAATTTACTGCCTTACCGGGAGAGTCTTCCGATTCCTATGCAGTAAAAATATCATCAATCATTAGGGAGGAGTAGCGGATATATGGACGGTTTATTATCGCAGGAAGAAATCAATGCGTTGTTCAATACGACGGATGATGACGTAGAAGCCGGTACATCTACAGCTTCTGACCTGCTATCTCCGGAGGAGGCGGATGCTATTGGCGAAATATCCAATATCAGCATGGGAACCTCAGCAACCACATTGTCGGCGCTGGTCAGCCAGAAAGTTGATATTTCAACTCCAAAGGTTTCCGTTACGACATGGGATCATCTGGTTGACAAGTATGATAAGCCATGTATCTTTATACAGATTCGGTATAAAGAGGGGCTGGACGGAAATAATATTCTGATTTTAAAGGAAAAAGATGTTAAAGTCATTACAGACCTTATGATGGGAGGAGACGGCTCTAACACAGAAGGAGAGATTACAGAACTTCATCTGAGTGCTATCGGAGAAGCCATGAACCAGATGATGGGTTCGGCGTCTACCTCTATTTCATCCATGCTTGAAACAAAAGTAGATATCAGTCCGCCGGATGCTAATGTCATTGATGTGAATACAGTAGAAGATGCCGGTAAGATTGCACCGTTTCTACAGCATGAATTTGTAAAGGTATCGTTCCGTATGGAAATCGGAAACCTTGTGGACAGTGAACTGATGCAGCTGTACCCGATAGATTTCGCAAAAAATCTGTATCGTAAGTTTACGGGAGGCGGAGAGCCGGAACCGGAACCACAGCCGGCACCGCAGCCGACACCGCCGCCGGTTCAGCCGACACCGCAGCCGATGCAACAGCAGGGTATGCCGCAGCAGGGAATGCCGCAAATGCAGATGCCACCACAGGGAATGCCTCAGATGGCACCACAGGGAATGCCGATGATGCAGGGATATCCGTCACCGCAGTATATGCCTCCGGTACAGGATGTCAATGTGGCACCGGCACAGTTCCAGCCGTTTATGCAGATGCAGAGCCCGTTATTGAAACAGGAGAACATTGATTTGCTGTTAGATGTTCCGCTTGAGGTTACGGTAGAGTTAGGCAGAACGAGTAAATCGATTCGTGAGATTTTGGATTTTGCTCCGGGTACGGTTGTTGAATTAAACCGACTGGCGGGAGAGCCGATTGACGTACTTGTAAACGGAAAGTATGTTGCAAAAGGAGAAGTAGTGGTTATTGCCGAGGCCTTCGGTATCCGTATTACCGATGTCATCAAATAACCCTGTTTCTATAGAAACGATGTAGTTAAGAATTTAAAGATAGGAGAGATCTTATTATGGCAAAAAATATTTTAATTTGTGATGATGCAGCATTTATGAGAATGATGATTAAAGACATTCTGACGAAGAACGGTTACAATGTCGCCGGAGAGGCTGAAAACGGACAGGTTGCAGTGGACAAGTACATGGAAGTAAAACCGGATCTTGTTATGATGGATATTACCATGCCGGAGAAGGATGGCATTCAGGCATTAAAAGAAATCCGCGCAAAGGATCCGTCTGCAAACGTAATTATGTGTTCTGCTATGGGTCAGCAGGCGATGGTAATCGAATCCATTCAGTCAGGAGCAAAGGACTTCATTGTAAAGCCGTTTCAGGCAGACCGTGTATTGGAAGCCGTTCGTAAGGCAGTAGGCTGAGTACTATGCCGGGAACGGGAACATTACAGAACATTGCAGAACTGCTTGGACTGATTATCATCTTTGTATTGGTTCTGGTTGTATGCTATTATACAACAAGGTTTGTAGCGGGACGGCAGTTACGGCAGAAGAAGAAAGGGAACTTTGAGACAATTGAAACCTATGCTATTGCGCAGAACAAGTATCTGCAGCTGATACGTATGGGGGATAAATATGTTGTCATTGCTGTTTCAAAGGACTCGGTCAGATATATTACGGAATTAGCAGAAGAAGAGGTTTGTCGTTTTGAAAGGGCGGAAGGAAACTCTGGAAAAAGCTTTCATGAGATTCTTTCTTCCCTTCATAAGGAGCGTCAGACCGAAGAAACGGATCAAAAAGAGAATAGTATTTAAAAAGAAAAGGTTGATAAAATGGACAGAATAAGATGCTTAAAAAATTACAAACGGTATAGATTCTTTGTAATTTTTGGGGTTCTGTTTTTGTTGACCTTTCTTTGTGTTACCCCGAAAACGGTGTATGCCTCTTCGGGGCAGGAAGGTCTGGAACTGAACGGGACCATAGGTGATATTGATATTTCGATTAAGAGTGATGCAGAAAACGGGTTGTCATCTACGTTGCAGATTTTAATTCTGATTACGGTAATTTCGCTGGCACCGTCTATTTTAATTCTTCTGACTTCATTTACGCGTATTTTAATTGTTTTGCATTTTGTACGGGCGGCACTTGGAATGCAGACAACGCCACCGAATCAGATACTGATCGGGCTGGCGTTGTTTCTGACGTTATTTATCATGTCTCCGGTATTTTCTGAAATTAATACCGAGGCAATAAAACCGCTTTCTGCAAACGAAATTACAGTGGATGAGGCTTTGGAACGGGGGATTGAACCGCTTCGTAAATTTATGTTCGGACAGATTCGGAATGAGAGCGACCTGACTTTGTTTTGTGATATTGCCGGAATTGAATCGGTAGATTCTCTGGCAGACATACCGACTTATGTTCTGATACCGGCATTTATTATCAGTGAGCTTCGAATTGCATTTTACTGCGGATTTATTATTTACATACCGTTTATTGTGATTGATATGGTAGTTTCTTCTACGCTGATGTCGATGGGTATGATGATGCTGCCACCTACGGTAATTTCCACACCGTTTAAAATTTTACTTTTTATTGTGGCAGATGGCTGGTCACTGGTCATCGGAGAATTGTTGGAAACCTTTATGTGAGGATAGGAAGGCGGCGCATATAGATGACAGAAAACGTCATTATGGATATTTTTACACAGACATTGGTATTGATTATTAAAGTATCGGCGCCAATGCTTTTGGTGTCTTTAGTCGTCGGTCTGATTATCAGCATCCTTCAGACAATTACCTCCATTCAGGAACAGACGTTGACCTTTGTACCAAAGCTTTTGGCTATTTTTTTAACGCTGATGCTTGTAGGAAGTTGGGTTTTGACAAATCTGAAGGAGTTTATGACAGAGCTGTTTCAGTTTCAGAACTACCTGAATTAAATGCAGCAGGGAAACGTTTTAGGTGATAGAATATGACATTTACGGTAGAACATCTGGAATTTTACCTGGCAGTCGTTGCAAGAGTTGCCGGATTTGTTTATACGGCTCCTTTTTACGGAATTACCAGCATACCGCAAAGAGCAAAAGCATTGCTTTCGATGGCGGTTTCGCTCGTTATCTATTTTGTGCTACCTTATGAGCAGTTAGAGTATGCAGGAGTTATCGGATATGCAGGAATCGTTATTTCTGAAGCAATTGCCGGCATGATTCTTGGTCTGTTTGCCAATCTGGCCTGCCTGATTCTGCAGTTTGCCGGACAGCTCGCCGATATGGAAATCGGTTTTTCCATGGCAACTACAATGGATCCGTCCAGCCGGATGCAGGTTACAGTGACAAGTAATCTTTTAACTTATGCGGTGCTGTTAACGATGGTGGCGACGAATCTTCATCTGTATATCCTGCGGGCTGTCATTGATTCCTTTACATTGATTCCGCTTGGAAAGGTATCTTTGTCTCCATTGCTATACGAAGGATACCTTGGATTTTTATTGGATTATATGGTACTGGCATTCCGGATTATTCTTCCGGTGTTTGCGGCTCTGCTGGTGGTTAATTCAGTACTGGCTATTTTGGCAAAAGCATCACCGCAGCTTAATATGTTTGTTGTCGGTTTTCAGCTTAAAATTTTTGTGGGTTTGTCGGTACTTACGCTGATGATGCTGATTCTTCCGGGAATATCAGATATTATTTTCGAAAAGATGATGGAAATGCTAAGACTGGCTGCGGCGTATCTGATGCCGCAGGGATAAGGAAGACGTATGGAGAGAATATACGGCAGCTTCTGTATGAACCTTCAGTTTTTTGCAGACGGCGGCGGTGGCGAGAAGACAGAGGATGCAACCGCAAAACGACTGCAGGATGCAAGAAAAGAAGGTCAGGTAGCAAGAAGCCAGGAACTGATTACAGCGGCGATGCTGTTTGCCCTGTTTGTTGCGATTAAGCTGTTTGTCGGTTTTATCGGAAAACGGCTGACAGAAGCTTTTTATAAAAGCTATCATTTGATTGGAACCTACACAGTCGAGATGGCTACGGTCAATATCGGCGGTGCTATCATAAAAGAAGCCATGGTAGACATTCTGATTACCGTACTTCCGATTTTCGCTTTTGCTGTGGTACTTGCCGTTGCAATGAATGTGTTCCAGGTAAAATGGAAGGTAACGGGAAAACCGCTGCAGCCTAAATTTAACCGTTTGAATCCGGTCAGCGGCTTTAAGAAAATCTTTTCGATGGATAAGCTTTTTGAGCTTGTAAAATCAGTTGCCAAAATCGCTATTATTTTTTACCTCGCTTATTCCACTTTAAAGGATGAGGTTGACAAGCTGGCTATTTTATATGAGCTTGGTTTAATGCAGGCGGTGTCCCTGATTGGAAACATTGTCATTAACATGGGAATTAAAATCAGCGGGTTTTATCTTCTGATGGGCCTTGCAGATTATATTTATCAGAAATTGAAGTTTAAAAAGGACATGAAGATGTCCAAACAGGAAGTAAAGGATGAGTATAAGCAGCAGGAAGGTGATCCGCAGATAAAAGGACGGATTAAGTCCAAAATGAGGGAAGTTTCCATGCGGCGTATGATGCAGAGCATGCCGGAGGCGGATGTAGTTATTACAAACCCGACACATTTTGCCTGTGCAATCAGATACGATAAGGAAAAGGCTTCAGCACCTGTACTGATTGCAAAGGGTGCCGATTATCTGGCACAGAAGATTAAGGATGCGGCAAGGGAGTATAATGTACCGATTGTAGAAAACAAACCGCTTGCACGAATGCTTTATTATAACGTAGATGTAGACAGCGAGATTCCGCCGGAGCTTTATCAGATGACGGCAGAGGTACTCGCTTATGTATACCAGTTGAAAAATAAACAGTGACACAAAAGTACGGCAGAAAGGAGGAACAGGTAATGAAAAAGGCAGACCTGATGATTGGTATTTACATATTGGCAGCGATAGTTTTCATGCTTGTTCCGATTCCGACAGGGCTTTTGGATGTATTGATGGCGCTGAACATTTCCGTTTCGATGATTATTCTGTTCAATGCGCTGTTTTCACAGGAAGTATTGAATATGTCCACATTCCCGTCCATTCTGTTATTTACGACGGTGTTCCGTATTTCCTTAAATATTTCATCTACAAGAAATATTTTAACGCAGGGCTATGCCGGCGGTGTCGTAGAAGCATTTGGCGAATTTGTCGGCGGCGGAGACATGATTGTCGGAATGATTGTCTTTATTATTCTGATTCTTGTTCAGTTTATGGTAATCAACAAGGGCTCGGAACGAGTATCGGAAGTAACGGCGCGTTTTACACTGGATGCAATGCCGGGTAAACAGATGGCGATTGATGCGGATTTGAATACCGGTGCTATTACTGACAAAGAGGCGCAGGAAAGACGTCAGAAGATTCAGGATGAATCCAGTTTCTTCGGTGCCATGGATGGTGCTACGAAGTACGTGAAGGGAGATGCGGTCGCCGGTCTTTTAATCACGATTATAAACTTAGTCGGCGGTATTTTGATGGGCTCCTTCCGCGGAGGACTTCCGATTGGCGATGCACTGGAAAAATACGCAATGCTGACCATCGGTGATGGTCTGGTATCCCAGATTCCTTCCCTGATGATGTCGTTGTCAACCGGTATCATGGTAACAAAGGTTTCCAAGGAGGCAGATATCGGTGACCTCTTAATCGGTCAGCTCTTTTCTATTCCGAAGGTTATGTATATGGTTGGTGCCGGTCTTGCCTTTCTTGGTTTGTTTACCAAGCTTCCGACGTTGATTTTCGTTGTTTATGGCGTGGCATTTATTATGGTCGGACGTTCCATCCAGAGTAAGATAGAGGTTGAGGCGGTCAAGGAAGAAGTCTCGGAGGTGGATTCTTCGGCAGAGGAAATCCGCAAACCGGAAAATGTTGTGTCGCTTTTGCAGGTGGATGCCATTGAACTGGAGTTTGGTTACGGTATCATTCCGCTTGCCGATGTTAATCAGGGCGGTGACCTGTTAGACCGTGTTGTACTGATCAGACGTCAGATTGCGCTGGAATACGGCTGTGTTGTGCCTACCATCCGAATGCGTGATAACATCCAGCTGAATCCAAACCAATACATTATTAAAATAAAAGGAATTCAGGTCAGCGAGGGAGAGATTCTGTTTGATCATTACATGGCAATGAATCCGGGACATGTCGAGGAAGAAATCACCGGAATCCCGACATTTGAGCCGTCGTTCCATTTGCCGGCCATTTGGATTACGGAGAGCCAGAGGGAGCGTGCGGAATCGTTCGGTTATACGGTTGTTGACCCGCCGTCCATTATTGCTACACATATTACGGAAGTCATTAAGGAACATTTAGACGAACTGTTAACAAGACAGGATGTCCAGAACCTCATCAACAACATTCAGGAGCACAATGCAGCACTTGTGACCGAACTGATTCCAAAGCTTCTTGGAATCGGCGAAATTCAGAAGGTGTTACAGAACCTGTTGCGGGAGGGCATCTCTATCAGAGACCTTGTTACAATTTTTGAAACACTTGCGGATTATGCGCCGACTACGAGGGATACCGATGTGCTTACCGAATATGTAAGACAAAGCCCGAGCATCAAGCGCTTTATTTCCAATAAATATTTCCCAATCAATACAACGACGAGCGTGGTGACACTTGATCCGAAGATTGAGCAGGAAATTATGGCATCCGTTAAGCAGACGGAGCAGGGTTCCTATATCGCAATTGATCCGGAGAAAAATCAGCGGATTATGCAGTCGGTAAAGGAAGAGGTGGAGAAACTGGAGAACCTGGGAAATAATCCGATTATTATTACTTCGCCGATTGTGCGTATGTATTTTAAGCGTATGACGAAGGAGTACTTTAAGGATTTAATTGTTATTTCCTATAACGAAATCGAGTCCAATGTGGAATTACAATCAGTGGGGATGGTGACGGTATAGTATGTTGATTAAAAAGTTTCAGGCAGCTTCCGAGCAGGAGGCATTACAGCTTGCAAAGCAGGAGCTTGGAAAAGACGTTATTATTACGCATATCAAGTCAATTAAGCCAAAGGGAATTTACCGTCTTTTTAAAAAGCCGGTGGTTGAAGTAACTGCGGCGGTGGATATGGACGAAGTATATGAAAAAAAGCCGGTAATACAGCCAAGAACGGAAAGTGCGGCGAGAAGCACATTTGATGTACGAATACCGTCGGAAGCGGAGCATTCTTCTGCGATTGAACAGAAGTTAGACAGCCTTCAGACTATGCTGGAAAAGCAGCTCAAGGAGCAGAATACAGCAGCCGCGCCTTCAGAAAAGGATGAAAAGGAACCGGAAGAACTGACGAGGACAATGGCATGCGTCCGAATGATTTACAATCAGATGATTGACAATGAGGTTGAAGAGATTTATGCAAACAAAGTAATTGCAGAAATTGAACAGTCCTTAAAGCCGGATGCTTCCGTGGATAATATTTTATCCGGTGTTTATCAGAAGCTTGTATTAAAGCTTGGACAGACAAAAACGTTGGAATTTGAAGAAGGAAAGACAAAGGTCGTCTTTTTTATCGGGCCGACCGGTGTAGGAAAAACGACTACGATTGCAAAACTTGCCTCCACATTGAAAATAAATAAAAAGGCTAAGGTAGCACTGTTTACGGCGGATACTTACCGTATTGCGGCAGTAGACCAGCTGCGCTCTTATGCAACGATTTTAAATATTCCGCTTCGTGTTATTTATTCGGAGGAGGAATTAAAGGAGGCTGCTGAGAATTTTAAGGGTTACGACATTATTCTTGTGGATACGGCAGGCCGTTCCCATAAAAACAAGGATCAGCGGGATGATATTGAACGCCTGATTTATTCCATTCCGGAGGAGCAGCGTGAGATTTACCTTGTGTTAAGCGCGACAACAAAGTACAGGGATCTGGTAAAGATTACGGAAACCTATTCGGAAATTACAAATTACAACCTTGTGTTTACAAAGCTGGATGAAACAGGAGCAATCGGTAATATATTTAATGTCCGGATGCTGACAGATGCACCACTGTCATATGCAACCTTTGGACAGAATGTACCGGATGACATTGCTCAGATCAATCCGCAGAGCATTGCAAAACAACTGTTAGGAGGAAGCAGGTAATGGATCAGGCGGAACATCTCAGAAAAATGGTGCAGCAGACAGAGCCAAAGCGTAATGTCAGAGTCATTACCATTACCAGCGGAAAAGGCGGCGTAGGAAAGTCAAGTCTTGCTATCAATCTGGCAATTCAACTGAGTCATCTCGGAAAGAAGGTTGTGGTATTTGATGCGGATTTTGGTTTGGCAAATATTGAAGTTATGCTCGGAATACGTCCGCAGTATAATATGGCGGACTTAATGTTCCGCGGTATGGAGTTAAACAGTATTATTACCAAAGGACCGGAAAACGTTTGCTTTATCTCCGGTGGTTCCGGTATACAGGAACTGGCAAAAATGAATCGGGAACAGGTCATGTATCTGATAAAGAAGCTCACGGAACTGGACAATTATGCCGATGTGATTATTGTAGATACCGGTGCCGGAATTTCGGACAGTGTTTTGGAATTTGTTGTGGCAAGTGAAGAAGTTCTGCTTGTGGCTACGCCGGAGCCGACCTCCATAACGGATGCGTATGCGCTGTTAAAGGCATTAAACCGGAAGGCAGAGTTTCAAAGGACGGAAACAAAAATCAGAATGGTTGCCAATCGTGTAAAGAGTGAAGCGGAAGGACAAAATCTGTATGAAAAAATGAGTATTGTTGTAGACAAGTTTTTGAATATTCCGTTAGACTATATGGGGGTGGTACCGCAGGACGATCAGGTATCCAGGGCGGTCATGAAACAGACGCCGATTTCTGTGAGCAATCCGAATGCACCGTCTGTGAAAGCTTTCCGAATGATAGCAAAAAAGCTGCTTGAAACAGATGACCTGCCGGAAACAGAGCATGGAGGGTTATCCAGGTTATTTTCCAACTTAATCCGGACTAAAATGTTAAAGAAAAAAAGTTCAAAGTAGGAAACAGGTATGGCACAGGAGCTTATTTTTATCGGAAATAAAATAGAGTTGTCACTGTTAAAGCATGGAGGTATCTTCGTAAAAGAAGAACGTCCGAAGTATTCCAGCCAGTTTTTGCAGTGGCTGGAACGTTCAGTGGCGCAGATTGCAGTGCCGATGTATCGGGGACAGCGTATCCCGATGCGTGTGGGGGATGAGTATCTGCTTACCTTTTATACACCGAAGGGATTGTACCGTTGCACCGGAATTATTTTAGAGCAGAGTACGAAGGGACAGCTTCCGGTGGCATCTGTCAGAATGTCGTCAGAGCTTGAAAAGTACCAGCGCAGACAGTTTTACCGTATGGAGTGTATTCTTCCGATGAACTATGCGGTTCTGACGAAAGATCAAAAAAAGCTGTATACAGAACTTGAAAACTGTACTACCGAGGAACGAAAAGCCCTGCTTAAGGAGCAGATAGCCAATGAGAAAATTGAGTTTTTTGAGGGGACAGTGTTAGATATCAGCGGTGGTGGAATGCGTTTTAATTCCGGCATGCAGCATCAGGAAAACGATACTCTTTTATTAGAACCGGAACTTCCGGAGCAGACAAGAAAGAAGATTCCGCTTTTGTTTGCGAGGGTCATTTCCTCATCTCCGGTTCCATACCGAAATTCGGTATATGATAACCGGATAGAGTATGTTGATATTTCGTCACAGGAAAGAGAAACAATGATTTGCTATATATTCCAGACAGAACGGGAAAAAAGAAAACGGGAACTGGATTATTGATAATGGAGGGAATGATTATGGAAAAAAAGAATATTCTGATTGTTGATGACTCTGCACTTATGAGAAGGGTAGAATCTGATATAATTAACTCAGATGAGCGGTTTCAGGTCTTGGATGTGGCGACAAACGGTCTGGAGGCATTTGACTATGTAACCAGAGATATCAAGAAATACGATGCGGTAGTATTAGATATTAATATGCCGAAAATGAGCGGAATTGAATTTCTGGAAGCATTAGAGCGTCAGAAGCTTAAGGTAAAGGTCATCATTGTCAGCACGGTAGCCGTTGCCGGAGCAACAGAAACCATTCGGGCATTAGAGCTTGGTGCATTTGACTATGTGACTAAGCCGGGAAGTTTTGTGGATGCCATGAGTGACAGCTTTAAACAGCAGCTGCTGCAGAAGCTTGCTTATGCGACGGGTGTCGTAGTGGATCAGGTTTCCGATTTATTAAAGACGAAAGAGCCGGCAGGATACAAGCCTGCAAAGGAAGTCAGACAGAAAGCGGAAACAACAATGGCGTCTGCGGCAGAGAAGCAGGGATTTGTTTCACCGATGAACCCGCGAGCTATCTTAGCCGGAGGATTCAAGCCAAGAAAACCTCATAAGACGGTATCAGGTTCCGCAAAGAGACTGATTGCAATTGCATCCTCCACCGGAGGACCAAAAGCATTGCAGCAGGTTATCTCCAAGCTGCCTGAAAAAATCAATGCACCTGTGGTCATTGTACAGCATATGTCAGAGGGATTTACCAAGTCTTTGGCATCCAGGCTGAATGAGCTCAGTGCAGTCAAGGTTGTAGAAGCACAGGGAGGCGAAAAATTAGAGAAAGGTGTTGTATATCTTGCAAAAGGCGGAAGTCAGATGCGTCTGTTAAAGAGGTCGGGAGATTATATCATTGATATCAATACGACGGAACCTGCAAGAAACGGTCTGAAGCCGTGTGCGGATATTATGCTGGAATCAATCGCAGAACTGGATTTTGAGGACATCACCTGCGTCGTTCTGACGGGGATGGGCGGTGACGGCACGATGGGAATCCGGCAATTGAACGAAAGGAATAACATTTTTGTCATTGCTCAGGATGAGCAGACATCCACGGTATATGGTATGCCGAAGGTTGTATATGAAGCAGGACTTGTGGATGTGGTAAAACCGTTGGATCAGATTGCAGAAGAAATTACAAAGAACGTGGGGGTACAGTAGAATGGATGTTAGTCAGTATCTTGAAATTTTTATTGATGAAACCAAGGAACACCTGCAGAGCCTGAATGAGCAGCTGCTTATTCTGGAAAAGGAACCGGAAAACGTGGAGACCATCAATGAGATTTTCCGTGCGGCACATTCCTTAAAGGGAATGGCCGGTACGATGGGTTATAAGAGAATGCAGAAATTAACCCATAACATGGAAAACGTCTTCTCTGAAATCAGAAACGGCAAGATGTCGGTAAGTGCAGAACTGGTCGATGTATTGTTTAAAGGGCTGGATGCTTTGGAAAGCTACTTACAGAATATCTTAAGCTCCGGTGATGAGGGCTCTGAAGATTATGAGGAAATACTGAATCAGCTGGATAAGATTTTGCAGCAGGGACTCGGCACGGCAGCACCGCAGGCACCGGCACAGACGGCAGCCGCAGCGGCTGTTCAGACAGAAGCAAAGGCTGATACCGCTGAAAAGGAAAAGTATAAATTACTGCAGTATGCGGACTATGAAAAAAACGCTATTACAAAGGCTGTAAACGAAGGAGAGCATGCATACGGAATTACCGTATATATTCAGGAAACCTGTCTGCTAAAGGCAGCAAGAGCTTTCCTTGTTTTTAAGACACTGGAGGGGCTCGGTACAGTAATTAAATCGGAACCGGCAGTTCAGGATATTGAAGACGAAAAGTTTGACTTTGATTTTTCGATGGTGCTTCTTACTAAGTCAGATGTTGAAACCGTAAAAAAAGCAATTTTGAATGTTTCGGAAGTCGGTTCAGTTGAATTAGCAGAGTTAAAACCGGAAAATATCGTAGTTGCAGAAGGTGACAAGGAAGAGGCGGAAGCCGAGAGTACGTCAGCAGCGCAGACGGAATCTTCGTCGGCAGCGCAACCGAAGGAGCAGAAAAAGCCGGCACAGCAGACACAGACAAGCAAGCCGGTTGTGAACCGTTCCGTACGTGTGGACATTGAAAAGCTGGACGATTTGATGAACCTTGTAAGTGAGCTGATTATTGCAAAGAACGGTCTTGTTTCCATTAACAATGCCGATGATGCGTCCAGACAGACGAACAGCGGCTTTAATGAGCAGATTGAGTACTTAGAGAGAATTACGACAAACTTACATACCTCTGTTATGAAGGTTCGAATGGTTCCGTTAGAAAGCGTAGTAACACGTTTTCCACGGATGATTCGTGATCTTTCCAAAAAACTGAATAAGAAGATGGAGCTGTATATCAGCGGTGAAGAAACAGAACTGGACCGTACCGTTATTGATGAAATCGGCGATCCGCTGATGCACTTATTAAGAAATGCAGCCGACCATGGCTTAGAGAACAATGAGGAGCGTCTCAAACTCGGAAAACCGGAAGTAGGCTCTATTTATCTGAATGCGTTCCAGGAAGGCAATAACGTTGTTATTGAGGTAAGGGATGACGGTAAGGGAATTGACGTAGAAAAGGTAAAGAATAAGGCAATCACTAAGGGAACCATCACAAAGGAACAGGCAGAGACGATGAGTGACAAGGAAATCATCGACCTGTTATTCCGTCCAAGCTTTTCTACAGCAGAACAGATTTCTGATGTTTCGGGTCGTGGTGTCGGTCTTGATGTTGTTAAGACAAAGATTGAAAGCCTCGGCGGTGATGTGGAAGTACATACTACACTTGGACAGGGCAGTAACTTTGTCATCCGTCTGCCGTTAACACTTGCTATTATTCAGTCCTTAATGGTTGAGCTTGGAACTGAAAAGTATGCGATTCCGCTTGGAAGCATTCAGACGATTGAGGATATTCCGGTATCTGATGTAAAGTATGTGCAGACGAGAGAGGTTATTCACTTACGCGGCAATGTCATTCCGTTGATTCGTCTGAATGAGGTACTTGATGTAGAGTCCTCCAAGGGCGCAGATGAAAACCTGACCGTTGTTATTGTAACAAAGGGCGACAAGCTTGCCGGCTTTGTTGTGGACAACCTGATCGGACAGCAGGAAATTGTAATCAAGTCCATCGGAAAGTATATCAATAACAGCAAGATGATCAGTGGTGCGACGATTCTCGGAGATGGTGAGGTTGCTCTGATTCTTGATGTAAATACTTTGGTATAGGAGGTAACGGATTATGGCAGAGAGTGTGTCCGTAAAGGAAACCAAACAGTATATTGTAGTGGAGCTTGGAAACGAGCATTATGGAATTGATATTCAGTATATTGACAACATTGTAAGAATGCAGCGCATTACAAGAGTGCCAAAGGCACAGCATTACTTTAAAGGTGTCATCAATCTTCGTGGTGAGGTCATTCCGGTGATGAGTCTGCGTCTGAAGTTTGACTATGAAGCAGATGAAATTACAGGAAAATCAAGAATTCTGATTATCAAGCCGGATGCGCATTCTTCCGTTGGTCTTATTGTAGACGAGGTAAAGGAAGTACTTACGTTAGACAGCGATATGATTGATAAGGGAGCAAAGGATACCAACGATGAACGCTCTGTATATTTAAGCGGAGTCGGCAAGCATGGTGACAATTTGATTTCCATTTTAAATATTGCAGGAATCTTTTTAGACAAGGAAGCAGAGACTGTTTCGTAACTGCTTATTTTCTATAGCCTGCCCGGTAAAAACGGGCAGGCTACTGTCAGTCACTGAGGAAAGGAATGTGAGATATGTCGGATACCACATACAACTCAATGAATGAGTTGCAGTTTGATGTGCTGCGGGAAATCGGAAATATTGGTTCGGGGCATGCGGCTACAGCACTGGCACAGCTATTAAATCAAAAAGTAGATATTAAAGTACCGAAAGCGGAATTGTGTGATTTTGCTGAGCTTGGGGATATTGTCGGCGGAGCGGAGAATATTGTTGTCGGCATTCTTCTGACACTGTCAGGAGATGTGCAGGGCATGATGATGTTTATTATGGAAAAGAAAGCCGCCTGCAATCTGCTTAAAAAATTGATGTGGAGTGAAATGGATGAGGAACAGCCTTTAGATGAAATGCAGTTATCGGCAATGCAGGAAATCGGAAATATCATTACGGGAGCCTATTTATCTTCCCTGTCGGATTTAACAAAACTGACGATTTCCGCAAGCATTCCGTATATTGCGATTGATATGGCAGGTGCTATTTTAAGCGTTCCGGCTATTGAATTCGGTAAGCTGGGAGACAAGGCTTTATTGATTGAAGCCGAGTTTGGCAGAGAAGGTGCCGATGATATCAATGGATACTTTTTACTGATTCCAACAATGGAGTCATACAATGCAATTATGACTTCATTGGGCTTATAAGGTGAAACTACATGGGAAAAATGATTAAGATAGGAATGGCAGAACTGGATGTGTGTCTGCCGCCTGACGCAATAACGACACTTGGACTAGGCTCTTGCGTTGGAGTAGTGCTATATGATCCGGGAAAGAAAATTTCCGGAATGGTTCATGTAATGCTGCCGGACAGTACCAAGATTAAGAACAACGAGAATATTGCAAAATTTGCAGATACAGGAATTGAAGAATTGCTGCGGAGAGTACTTGCACTAGGCGCTACAAGAAGGTCATTGGTTGCTAAAATTGCCGGTGGAGCGCAGATGTTCGCTTTTAAGTCGGACAATGATATGCTTCGTGTCGGAGAGCGCAATGTTGAAGCAACCAAAGCAAAGCTGGCGGCACTTCAAATTCCGATTATTGCGCAGGATACCGGAAGTAATGTGGGTCGGACTATTGAATTTTACCCGGAAAGCGGAGAGCTTCTCGTAAAATCTGTCGGAAAGACTCCGTATAAGATATAAGTTGGAGGTGCAGCCTTGGAAGGAAGAAATATACCTCTGATTATTATGCTGCTTGCCGGTTCAGCAGTCAGCATTGCCTGCATTATTTATCGTTTTTCCTTGTTACAGACGTTGATTTTTGTTTTACTGACACTGCTTGCTTTCTATTTGATCGGTCTGATTGTAAAAAAGATTATTTTAAAGATTAATCATGATGCAGAGGAACGCGCAGCTTTACTTGCCAGAGAGAAGGAAGAAGCAGAAGCTGCAGCAATGGAGGAAGCAGAAGGAGATTTGGCTTCGGGAACCGTCTCTGATGGTACAGAAAAGCAGAAGCAGGACTTTACGGTAAGTTAAGCGGAAAAGGGAATAAAGTGGCTTTATATTGTGTGACATAAGAGAAAGGCATGGTACTTTATGGGACAGGAAGATAAGGAAAAGCTTTGGGCGGAATATGTGAAAAAACCGACGCAGGAGCTTCGTGAAAAAATCATAATAGAATATGCCGGTCTCGTTAAAATAGTTGCAGGTAAACTGAGTATCTACCTGGGGTATAATGTGGAATATGAGGATCTGGTAAGCTACGGTACGTTCGGTTTGATTGATGCAATCGATAAATTCGATTATGGGAAAGGTGTTAAGTTTGAAACCTATGCCTCGCTTCGTATCCGGGGCGCTATTTTGGACCAGATTCGGCGAATGGACTGGCTGCCGCGTACCGTGCGGCAGAAGCAGAAGCGGATAGACGCCGCTTACAACAAAATTGAGCTGGCTGAAGGAAGAATGGCAACGGATGAAGAAGTTGCGGAAGAACTGGAAATTTCTTTAGAGGAACTGGACACATGGCAGGCTCAGACAAAAGCAGCAGGTCTTGTTTCATTGGATGATTATCTGGAGCAGGGAAGCGAAAGCGGCATTACTTCAATTGCAGATGGAGCAGAGGAATATCACCAGCCGGAAAGCATTGTAGAAAAACAGGAAGTCAGAAAGATACTGCTTGAGTCGTTAGAATCCTTAACAGAAAAGGAAAAAAAAGTTATTTTACTATACTATTATGAAGAGCTGACGTTGAAGGAAATCAGTGCTGTACTGGAAGTATCGGAATCAAGAATTTCCCAGCTGCATACTAAGGCAATTCAAAAACTGCGCTTAAAACTGGGTGCAAATATAGAACTGTTTTTTTAAAATTATTTGGGGGTTTATGCTATGGCGGCAAAAAATGCGTATGTTAGGTTAAAGGTCAAAACAGACGGCCTGTATCTGGAGTTTATTCCACCGTCAGAGGGGGGAATGAATATACTTCAGAGTGATGTAGAAGCTTATCTTGATAAGGTGCTTGGAAACAAATATGAAAAACTGATACTTCGTTCAGAACTTGCGGGAGTAGGCAGTACGGCAAAGGAGATTCTGCTGGTAAAAGGAGAGGTAACACCTGTAAATGAAACAGTAGTTGTTCAGATTGCACAGGACAGACTTTTTGCAAAGGGACACTTTTACCCTCCGACAGATGGCGGAGAGCGTCTGACCAAAGAAGATATTATCGCAGAAATGGTCAAAAGCGGCATAAAGTACGGGGTTTCCGAGAAAAACATTGGAAAATTTCTTGAAACGAGAGACTATGCGCAGAGTTATGTGCTTGCAGAGGCAACGAAGCAGGAGGAAGGCCATGATGCGGTAATCAAGTACTTTTTTAATACGGATTTGACACAAAAGCCACGGGTAAACGAGGATGGAAGTGTAGACTTTCATCATCTGGATATCATCAGCTCGGTTTGTGCAGGAGACTTATTAGCGGAACTGACGCCGGCAGTGAATGGAAAGCCGGGCATTGACGTCTGCGGCGGTTTGCTTCGCCCGGTAAAGGTGAAACAGAGAATACTGCGTCACGGAAAGAATATCCGACTTTCGGAGGATGGTCTGAAAGCATATTCTGAAGTAAACGGACATGCAACGTTAGAAGGAGATCAGATTTTCGTTTCTGACATGTACGAGGTGCCGGCAAATGTAGATACTTCTACCGGCGATATTACATACGAAGGCAATGTTCTGGTACACGGCAATGTTATGGCAGGCTACAGCATTCAGGCAAGGGGAGATATTGTAGTAGAAGGAGTTGTAGAAGGAGCTACCTTGATTGCCGGAGGACAGATTGTATTAAAACGAGGCATTCAGGGAATGGACCGCGGGTTGTTAAAAGCAGAGGGAAATGTAATTTCCAGATTTATAGAGAGTGCGACCGTGGAGGCAGGCGGCTATGTGACTGCCGATGCGATTATGCATAGTAATGTTACTGCAAAAGGCGATATTACCGTAGAGGGAAAGAAAGGCTTCATTACCGGAGGAAGGATTCGTTCCGGTTCTCTTGTTTCGGCAAGAACCATTGGCTCCAATATGGGAACCACGACAATACTTGAGGTAGGAATTGACCCGGCTGTTGTGGAAGAATATCATGCATTGGATAAAGAACTGGTTTCCAATCAGGAGGAAATGGAAAAACTGATGCTGACGCTGACTGCACTTGCAAGAAGACTGAAAATGGGAGAAAAGCTTCCGCCGGATAAACTGGTTCAGTTTAAATTATCTAACGGCGAGCGTGAAAAGCTGTTAAAGCGGGACGAAGAAATTAAAGAACGTATGGCGGTGCTAAAGGAAACCATCGACTCTTATGTCGGAGGTGCGGTGCGTGCTCATGGTACAGTATATACCGGCTGCAAGATTATCATTTCCAATGCAGTGTTTTATGTAAAGCAGGATTTATCGTATTGTCGTTTTATGAAGGAGCAGGGAGAAGTAAAGGTCGGAAGCTACTATTAGTCATTGTCGGAATCACAGCAAATTGATTTGACAGAGTAGTTGCTATTAAGAAGAAAGGGGATGTCGTAATGTCAATTACACCGTTGGAAACATTGGCGATAGCACCGAAATCGCAGGAAGCGTCTACTTTTCGTGCCAATCAGCTGCAAAAAGAAGCAGGACAGCAGACACAGATTGCCGGAATGGTGCAGCATCAGGCACAGCAGAAACTGAACAGGACGGAAAAGACATCCCAGAACGATGCAACGCCGTTCCGATTTGATGCCAAGGAAAAGGGCAACAATGCTTATCAGCAGCAGGAGCAAAAAGAACGTAAGAAAAAGGAAGAGGAGCAGGAAGAAGAAAGAAAGAGAATGCTCGGATGCACTTTTGATATTACGGTTTAAGACCAGGAGGAATCATGTCACCGGTAGAAATTATATTCGTCATCTTAGGAATTTCACTTTTGATTATCAGCTGTTTTGTGACAGGAAGAAATGAAGAAACGGAGGCTGCTTCCACGCAGCCTTCCTCTTTGGAAATAACAAAAGAACAGAAACAGAAGCTGGAAGAAGAAGTGAACCACATTCTGGAGGACAGGACAGAACAGCTGATTGTAAAAACAGATGATTATCTGAGCAAGATATCAAATGAAAAGATTATGGCTGTAAATGATTTTACTGCCCAGATTATAGAGAAAATAGACAGCAACCATAAGGAGGTTGTTTTTCTGTATGATATGCTGAATCAGAAAGAGGCAGAAATCAAAGCCACTGTTCAGGACTTAGAAACCGAGAAGAAGGGGCTGAAGGAAGCAGTAGAGGATGTTGCCCAGCTGACAAAGCAGTTAAACGCAACCATCAAACGTTCTGAAACCAAAAAGACAGTCTCTGCTCCGGAAGGACACGCTGTGACGGCCTCTGCAACGGGCATAGAGGGAGAAAACGCGAAAAGGGCTTCCGAAAAGAGTCAGACAAAAAAAACTCCGGTGAAACCAAAGGCAAAACGGGAGATGAAGGAAAAGGAAATACCGGCTTCCCGACTGCCGGGACTGCTTAAGGCGGAAGAACAGATGGAGCTTCCGGAAATGATGCAGACCGATAACAAGAATGAAGAAATCTTAAGACTGTATCGCCAGGGGAAAAACGTACTTGAAATATCCAAGGAGCTTGGACTTGGACAAGGTGAGGTAAAGCTTGTCATTGGTCTGTATGGTCCTGCTTAAATAAATGGCAGTAAATGAGAGAAAGAATAAGGCATATGAAGAAAAAATACTATCTTAGAGGACTTGGGTTCGGCATTTTGATTACGACGCTGGTTTTTGCACTGATTCGGGATGAGGATCCGACAGAGGAAGAAATCATTCGAAGAGCAGAAGAACTTGGCTATGTAAAAGCGGAAGAACAGGTAACACCGTCGCTTGATCTGGATGCGTTGAAGGAACAGCTGACGTCGACACCAAAACCGACAGAAGCACCAACACCAACCAAGATGCCAATACCGACGGTGGCATCAACACCAACGGAAACACCAATACCAACAGAGACACCAACACCGATAGAAACACCGATACCGACACCAACACCGACGCCGACGCCGACAGAAATGCCGACACCAACGGCAGAACCAACGAAAGCACCGGATAGCGGCAACGATGTAGTGATAGCTGATATCAAGGTAGAACGTGGAAACACTGCAACGGTAGTTTGTGAAAAGATAGAAGCAGCAGGTATCGTAAAGGATGGTAATGATTTAAAAAATTATCTGATAAGAAAGAACCTGACGGATTATATCAATATCGGGACTTATACGTTATCCAGTGAGATGTCCTACGAACAGATTGCAAAAATATTGACGGGTAGGTAAAAAAGTACTTGCATTACAAGGAAAATCGTGCTAAAATATTTGACGTGTGCGTAGACGATTGCCGTCTGTGACAAATCACGTGTGCCGATTAAGAATCTGGTGCTGCGGAAAGTCTGTTTATGCGGGCAGGCGGAATGCAGTGGATTTCTTGATAAGAAGCATACGGAAGAATTTAACCATATGGAGGTAAAATTATGAGCGTTATTTCGATGAAGCAGTTACTGGAAGCAGGTGTTCATTTCGGACATCAGACAAGAAGATGGAACCCAAAAATGGCTCCATACATCTACACAGAGAGAAATGGTATTTATATCATTGACCTTCAGAAGTCTGTAG
>JBJENV010000064.1:0-3137 GCA_051880375.1 Lachnospiraceae bacterium | reverse complement strand
GGTTCTTCTGTCTGCTCTATGGCAGGCTCGCCCTCATAACGTGCCGCATACTGTCCGGCATCCTTTAACAGACTGTCCATATCCAGAGCTTTTTCTGTTTCGCCGCTGATTGTCTGCATCATTACATAGTCTGCCGCTTCTGCAAAAAGGAAATCATAGACCTCTTTTCCTTCTAAAGTACGCTCATCGTCAGCAATCGTGACTGCCTGTGTTTCCTCGTTCCAGCCAACCACATCTTTCCGGTCTAATGCTCCACAGATTTTAACCACAGCCGACATTTCAGACAGCCTTTCATTTAACTGCTCTATGTCTGCTTTTTCGGTTTCCGGTGCTTTTGCTTCTCCTTCAGAAATGGTTTCTGTTTCTTCCCTCTCCGGTACAGGCTGTTTTTCCGGCTCTCTGTCCAATTCCTGATACCGCCTTGCCTGATTGGTAAAACCGTCAAGCACAGCCGGGTGTGAGGTTACAATCAGATCTCTCGTATTCCATTCTGCACTCGGTACAATGCCCTTTGCCCATTCCTTGTTATTGACGGAAAACCGCCCGTCATGAGCTAAGTGTGTAATGGTATTGGCAAGGACATATTCCACACGCTCCTTTCCATACTGCTCGATAACACCCTTTGCGGTATCTCTCGGAAGCATGGTACCGTCAAAGTTTTCTGCAATCGCCTTCTCAATGGCTTCCTTACATTCTAGGCGAGTGCCATGCTCTAACTTCTCCTGTTCTTTTTGCATGGCTTTCTCTGCCTGTTCCTGTTTGTACTGTGCATAGGCTTCCTTTCCCTCTGGCGAAAGGTATTTATCTGCCTGCACAAGCTCCCGGATACGTTTCTCGACAACATTCCAGTTTAAAAGCACCTTTGCGTAAGGACTGCCATAGTTACCTTTCTCCAGACGGATACCTTTGGCATCGTGATCCTCGTGCGCTCTGTCACTTCCCGGAAGTGCATGGGAGCTGCCACCCGTACCATATTCATTTTTCAGAAAAGCAATGTTGTCTTTCTTGTCATGCCCTTCCATGAAATACTCATAGATACGGAACTTTCCATGTTCAAAACTGCTTCCTCCGGTCAGTCTGTAATCAATCTCGTCCTGTGTGATAAAATCCTCATTCCTTACCTCTACCGTATCAAGTGCCGGAAATTCTTTCTTTTCCACACCTAAATCCGCAAGCTGTTCTAATAAATAATCTGGTCTTTTCACATACCTCCATTTAATCTGCTTTTCTCCGCTGTCAAGCTGTGCTTTTGCCTTTTCAAGCTCATCCTGAATCAGTTCTCTGCCCTCAGTGGTGGATAAAAGCTCACATAGTCTTTCCATGCTTGCCGGGTAGTTAGAAAATTTAAGCTCCAGACTCTCCGGCATTTCCGATATACCATCACGGAAGAAATTGTTAATGTCCGTAGCAATTCTCTCACGCTCCACCGCATCCACAAGGAATACTTCATTGGCACTCATATAAGTACCATTCTCCACCATAACACGGATATGGCTCTCCACTTCGCTCCAGCTCATCACTGCAAGGGTATTTTCCTTTGCCGATGTACCGTAACCTATACGCATACCCATTTCATCAAACCACAGTGAAACAGGATTCCCGTCAAACTCAAAACCTTTTCCTGTGGTCTTATACTCGTTCTTTAAAAATTCTGCCATTTCTTCCGGTGTCTTACCCTGCTGATACTTGGCATAGATACGTTTTCTGCTGTTATCCCTACCGCCGCCACTACGCAAGATACTGTCAATCTGCTCCTGTGGCAAAGAAAAAGCAGCGGGCATGGTATATTGAATACTTGCTTCCGCTGCTGCGATTGTGCCGACCTGTTCCTCAAAGCTCGGAAACAGGCTTAACTGCTGATAGGTTCCCTCCGGCTGTTCGATATTTAACTGTAGATCAGTTCCGTCATCACGATCTCCTCTGCCGAGTGTACGATGCTGTTCATCTTCGCTACCCAGAGCATCTGATTTTCTGCTTTCATCTGCTCCGTTATCCCCTCTCTCTCCTTCATCTGTCCGGTCAGAAGCTCCATTCTCTCCTCTGCCTGCTCCTGTATCATTAACAGGTGTTCCTTCAGCTTCCCGTTCAGAAGAAGTCCCGTATATACTCCGTTCTTGTGTTCCTGTAAGAACTTCTTCCTCATCAGTCCGTACTTCGTCAGTACCTCCTTCGGCTGTTCGTCCATTACTACCATCGGTATCTGATAATCCCCGTTCTTCTCGTATGTCAGATTCATCATATTTGCTCCTTTCCCCGGCTTCTCCGGTCTGTGTGATAGATTCTCCGTCTTGGCTTTCGCTTTCACGCTTTAAAGCATTGTAGCGTGTTTCTGAGGTATTTGCAAGTCCTTTTTGAACAGAATTTTCCGCTGTGCGGTTCTCTGCTTTCTCCCTCTCATACACCCCGATTGCTTTGCCTATCTCCATCAGGATAGGCTTGGATAAATCGGACACGTTGCTTCCAAGCTGTGACAGCGTTTCCACTGTGTTAAAATCATGAATATAAGGGAAGTTTATTTCCTCGGCAAGCTCGCTCTCCTCCATGCCGCAACGCTTTAAGACGGTATAAGCAATGCTGTCGGCAAGGGTTTCCCGTATCCTTATTTCCACGTTCAGCTCGTCCAGTTCCTCTAAAAAGCTCCCTTCCTTTAAATATTCCATATCCGAAGCAAGCTCTTTGTAACAGTCCTCTGCAATCCGTCCGGCAATCTCCCGGATACGTCCCACAAACCCGTCTTCCCTGTCGGTATCCCCATAAGTCTTTTCCAGACGGGAAATCACCGCTTCCATGTGTTCCTCACGCATCTCCCAAAGGTTAGGAAAACGTCCGATCCGTCTTGCCTTATGAACATCTGATATGTCAAAGACATATTTCAAACCGGAAAAACTGTCCTCATCAATCAGTGCAATGCCCTTTGCACCTTTGTTTACCCAGCAGTGCATCTTTTCATTCCATATCTCTATGGAAGCACAGGCGGTTGCATCCGGTCTTTGAGCATAGATTAAAAGCTGTTCCTTGAACGGATATTTGTACAGTCCGGAAGCAGTATTTAAGTACCGCCTCCAGCTTTCTTCATTCCGCACGACTTCTTTTGCTGTTTCCTCTGCCAGTGCGGAAATCAATTTATATTTTCTCAT
>JBJENV010000063.1:0-52112 GCA_051880375.1 Lachnospiraceae bacterium | reverse complement strand
AGGATTTCAAGTATTTGTTTCACAGGGATAAGGTGTCGTATAACGGTTATTATATGCGTGTGGATATCAAACCTGCGGTCAATGTGCCCGAGGGCAGACCGATGGCTGATTACCGCTTCGGTGAGACGGCATATGAGTATCTGGATAAGATAACAGCACTCTGCAAAGAAAAGGGAGTCGAACTGATTTTAATTAAGGCACCGAGCCTGTACCCGTACTGGTATGACGAATGGGAAGCACAGATGGAGGACTATGCTGCTGCGCACGGACTTCGGTATATCAATTTCCTTGAGTTAATTGAGGAATGTGAGCTTGACTTTATGACGGACACATACGATGCAGGACTTCATCTGAACTTATCCGGTGCTGAAAAAATTACGCGCTGGTTTGGCGAATATCTGACAAAAGAGTGCGGAATAAGCAGCCGCAGAGGTGAAGAAAAGCTGGAAAAAGCGTGGGAAGAAAAGCTTTCGGCTTACTACGCTGAAATGGAAAGACAGAAAAAAGAATGGGAGGAACAAAAATGAGAAAAAAGTATTCTGTTTTATTAGGAACAATGGCAGTGACTGCCGCTGTATTATTTGCAGGCTGCGGCGGAGAGAAGGAGACGATTAATGACGGTACTCAGCCGACAGCAGCACCGACTACAGCAGTAGAACAGAACAACGGGGAAGCATCAAAACATGAAGCCAAGGGGTATCTGTTTGAATACAATGGGGTTACCGTAGGAATGGATATGGAAGCGGCTCCGATTATCGAAGCGCTTGGCGAACCGGCCAGTTACTTTGAAGCGCCAAGCTGTGCATTTGAAGGTCTGGACAAAATGTATACCTACGGAAGTTTTGAAATTGACACATATGAACTTGACGGAAAGGATTATATCTCTGCCGTATTACTGAAAGACGATATGATTGCAACACCGGAGGGGGTATCGCTGTTCATGAAAAAGGCAGACATGGTAAACGCTTACGGTGAAAATTACACCGAGGAATTTGGCATGCTTGTCTATGAAAAGGATGGTATGAAGTTAAAGTTTATAATAACAGACGATGAAATTACTTCGATTGAATATGCTACCACGGCACTGGATGCTCAGTAACAATATGAGTATACCTGCAGAAAGGACGTTACCTGCAGTGTGGCACAGCGGAAGATGAGGAGGTGTGAAAGTATGGAGGAGAGCGAATTAAAGCAGGAGATGGTCGGAACTCCGATTGGGGAAGAACGTATTGTTACACCCGGAATTCCTGCACTTACAAGAGCGGCAGCAGCGGAAGGCTGTGTCCTCTTAAAAAACGATAATGTACTGCCGTTTCGAAAGGAACAGGTGGTTTCGGTATTCGGCAGATGCCAGGTGAATACTTTTCTGGTCGGCTACGGAAGCGGAGGCGATGTACATCCGCCGTATCAGGTTTCCATACTGGAAGGGTTACAGGCATGTGAAGAGCTTACTCTGAACGAAACTCTGGCAAAGATATATACGGACTGGTGTGCAGCCAATGTGCCGTATCAGGGAACCTGGGGCAACTGGCCGATGCATTATCCGGAGATGCCGCTTGATTCGGAACTGGTTTCTGAGGCAGCGAAGGAAAGTGATGCAGCGCTCATCATTCTGGGACGTGCTGCAGGAGAAGACAGAGAAAATGTACTGGAACAGGGAAGCTATTATTTGACCGAACAGGAAGAAGAGATGCTTTCTTTAGTTACCACGTATTTTGAAAAAACGGTCGTACTACTGGACTGCGGTAATGTGATTGATATGGCATGGACTAAAAAGTATCCGCTGTCGGCAATTCTCTGTCCGTGGCTTGGCGGTATGGAGGCCGGAAATGCAATCGCAGACGTGCTTTGCGGAAAGGTAAATCCAAGCGGCAGGCTTTCCGATACGATTGCAAAACAGTATGAGGATTATCCGAGCGCAAAGAATTTCGGCGGACTGGATTACAATAATTACGAGGAAGACATTTATGTCGGTTATCGTTATTTTGAAACATTTGCAAAGGATAAAATTCTGTTTCCGTTCGGCTTCGGTCTCTCTTATACGACATTTGAGACGATTCTCTATCAGACAAGAAAAACAGAAGATGGATTGGAGTTTACAATTCACGTAACAAATTGCGGTAAGATGCCGGGAAAAGAAGTCATTCAGCTTTATATGGAAGCGCCTCAGGGAATGCTCGGAAAGGAAGCAAAACGGCTTGTTGCATTTAAGAAGACCGGTTTGATTGATACCGATACCTATGACGAGTATACTTTAACCTGTTCTTATTATGATATGGCCTCTTATGATGAAACAGGAAAGACAGGAGTTCCGTCATCGTATGTTCTGGAACCGGGAACCTATCGATTTTATCTGGGAACCAATCAGAATGGAGTGAACGAACAGGTATGGGAGAGCATAGAAATTGAAAACCTGATGCTTCTTGAGCAGCTGGAGGCGGTTTGCCCGGTGAAGAATTCGTTTGAACGGCTGATACCAATCGGTGAAAAACGTGCGGATGGTACTTATGAAAAGGGAACAGAACCGGTTCCGGAAGGAAAGCCTGTGTTAAAAGAACGGATCTTAAACAGATTACCGGAAGAAATACCATATACCGGAGACAAAGGCTATCTTTTTTCAGAGGTTGCTACCGGCAAGGTATCCATGGAGGAATTCCTTGCACAGTTAGACAATGAAGAATTGGCAGCCCTGTCAAACGGCGGCGGTGAAATGAACAGTCCGCTTGGCGCAGAAGGGAATACAGGTATTTTTGGCGGGATTACGGAGAGGTTACGTGAAAAAGGAATTCCTCCGATTGTCACTGCAGACGGACCGGCAGGAATACGCATTAAGAAATATACAACCCTGCTGCCTTGCGGAATGACATTAGCCTGCACATGGAATACGGAACTGGTGGAAGGACTGTTTGATAAAATCGGAGAGGAAACAAATCGTTTTCAAGTGGATGTACTGCTGTCTCCGGGATTAAATATTCACAGAAATCCGCTCTGCGGCAGAAACTTTGAGTATTATTCCGAAGATCCGCTGCTATCCGGCAAAATTGCGGCAGCGGCGGTACGCGGCATTCAGAAGTTTGGCAGTTCGGCATGTCCGAAACATTTCGCAGCGAACAATCAGGAAGTCAGACGAAACATGAATGATTCGAGAATGTCAGAACGTGCGCTCAGAGAGATATACTTAAAAGGGTTTGAATACTGTGTAAAGGAAGGAAATCCAAGGAATCTGATGACTTCCTATAACAAAGTGAACGGAGTATGGAGCCATTATAATTACGACCTGGCAACTACGGTGCTGCGCGGCGAATGGCACTATTCGGGTAATGTGATGACCGACTGGTGGATGAAACGCTCTCCGAGTCCGGAATTTCCGGAAATGAGGGACAATGCTTATCGTGTACGTGCTCAGGTGGATGTGCTGATGCCCGGAAATGACAATCCACACGCCGGGACACAGGGGTATGTGAATGACGGTACGTTATTGGAAACTCTCGGAAAGCCGGAAGGCATCACGCGTGGAGAACTGTTGCGAACTGCAGAAAATGTATTAAATTTTGCGAAATATGTGACAGAGACCTCGAAGACGGTACCAATGCGGTAACAGAATAGTGGGGATGAACCGAAGGGAGGAAAACTTCATGAATAAAGTAGGAAGAATCATTGGATGTATCTGGCCGATGGTAGCGGCATATTTATGTCAGTTACTTATTTCGGCATTTGGAATGGCAGTTTATTCCATGGTCATTGTATTTCGTGCGGCATCGAACGGTGTGGAAAGTCCGGAGGAGCTGGCGGATTATATGCTTGGAAACGTGTTGAATGCTGATGTTGTTTTACTGCTTGGCGGAATTGCGATTGCAGGGACGCTTCTTATGGGAGCACTCTGGTATAAAAAATACCGCCCGAAGGAGCATCTGTCATTAAAGGAAGTAATCAACAGAAGGCTGATTTGTGTTGCAGTGCTGCTGGGACTTGCGCTTCAACTGTTGATTTCTTTGTGCCTGAATGCAATTTATCCGATTCTTCCGGGCAGCATGGTGACAGAGTATTCGGAACTGATGGAATCTCTGATTGGCGGAAATACGGTGCTTTCCGTTATTATTACGGTACTGCTTGCTCCGCTTGCGGAAGAGTTTATCTTCCGCGGTGTAATTCTGCAGAAAGCAAAGAAGTTTTTGCCGTTTATGGCTGCAAACGCAGTTCAGGCATTACTGTTCGGCATTTATCACGGAAATCTGATTCAGGGAGCCTATGCTTTCGTGATTGGTATGATTTTTGGATATGTGACAGAATATTTTCATTCTGTCTGGGCAGCGATTTTGTTGCATGCCTGTTTGAACGGCTCAGCGCAGCTGCTTTCCCTGCTTCCGGAAACCGTAACGGGGAATCTGTTCGGGTACTTTGCACTTGCGTTTGTCGGCGTACTGTTTCTGGTTGCAGCCGGAAAGCTGTTCAAAAAAGCGAGAACGGAACTGCCGGAACCGTTGGAAGCAGAAGAAAATAAAAAGTTTACCGAAAATTCATTTGACGAATACAACGTATAATTTTATAATGGTAATAATGAAGGGCAGATATATTGGATAAGATATACTCTGCCCTTGCCAATGTAAAGGCCTCCGGGGAAATAGTGACAGGATGCAGAAAGGAGAAGCGCGTGATTGAAATTTACAAGACCTTGGAAAACGGCAGCTTTGTTACTTTAGATAAGATAGAAAAAAACTGCTGGATAGCAATGACGAATCCGACCAGACAGGAAGTTGCGCAGATTGCCTCGGAATGCAGTGTGGAAGAAGATGTATTAAAGGCAGCTCTCGATGAAGAAGAGAGGGCGCGTATTGAGGTGGAAGACGATTATACACTTATTTTGATTGACGCCCCTGCGATTGAAAAGGAACAGGTGGATAAGGAAGAGAAGAATCGCTACATTACCATGCCGCTTGCCATCATTAACTTAAAGGATGTAATCATTACGGTAAGCTTAAATGATACGCCTGTATTGACAACGATTAAATCCGGTAAAATCAAAGGATTTTACACTTATAAGAAAACCAGATTTATTCTTCAGATTTTTTACCGCGTGGCGACGATGTTCCTGCAGTATCTCCGTGCAATCAACCGGCAGAGTGAAATCATTGAGGATAAATTGCATGTATCCCAGAAGAATAAAGAGCTGATTGAACTTCTGGAACTCGAAAAGAGTCTTGTCTACTTCACGACATCGCTTCGTTCCAATGAAATGGTGTTCGAGAAAATGCTGAAAAATGAACGGGTTAAACGTTATCCGGACGATGAGGATCTGTTAGAGGATGTCATCATTGAGAATAAGCAGGCAATGGAGATGGCTAATATATACAGCGGAATCTTAAGCGGTACAATGGATGCGTTTGCTTCGGTTATCAGTAATAATCAGAACAGTGCCATGAAATTTTTAGCCACGGTTACGATTGTCATGTCGATTCCGACGATGATTGCAAGCTTTTACGGAATGAACGTTCCGCTGCCAGGCAGAAACAATCCGTACAGCCTGTTTATTGTGCTTGGTGCAACGGTACTGATTACAGGTATAGTAACACTGATTTTCAGAAAAAAGGATTTATTTTAGATTTGATGTTAAAAGGGTGGAAAAAGAATGGGAAAGTTTCTTAACAAAATGGAGCGAAAATACGGAAGATATGCAATCCGGAATTTGTCACTTGTGCTGATTATCTGTTATGGAATCGGATATCTGTTACAGATACTGGCTCCTGAATTTGCGAGATATCTCGTACTCAATCCGTATCTTATTTTGCACGGACAGGTTTGGAGACTGGTAACGTGGATTTTGATACCGCCGGAAAGTCTGGACTTTTTTACTATCATTATGCTGTATTTCTATTTTTCCATCGGAACGACGTTGGAGCGCACGTGGGGAACCTTCCGGTACAATGTGTATTTGTTCTCCGGTATGCTTTTTACGGTAATCGGAAGCTTTGTACTGTATGGAATCGCATGGATGGAGTTTGGCGATGTGATTCAGAACGGTGCGCTGACGGCATATGATGTCTTTACAAAATATGCGGCAATCTATGTAGAAGGAGAAAGTGTACTGCTCCCGGCAGTCTGGTTTGCACAAATCAGCACATATTACATTAATATGTCCATTTTCCTCGGTTTCGCGGCAACCTTCCCGGATGCACAGGTCATGCTGATGTTTCTTATTCCGGTGAAAATGAAGGTACTTGGAATTGTGTATGCGGTCATGTTGTTGTACAGCTTCCTCATGGGCGGAATGGTAACTAAGATTGTGATTCTGGCATCACTTTTGAACTTTATTGTATTTTTCTTTACGTCGCGCGATTTTAACCGGGTTTCACCGGCAGAGTTAAAGAGAAGGGCAGAATTTCAGAAAAAAATGCGGCAGGCAAAGCAGAACGGTCAGACCTCACAGCATCATGGAAGAAATGTGATAACAATCCATAAGTGCGCGGTCTGCGGAAAGACAGAGCTGGATGACCCGAACATGGAATTTCGATTCTGCTCAAAGTGTGACGGCAATTATGAATATTGTATGGATCATCTTTATACGCATGAGCATGTAAAGCGGATTGTGCCGAATTTCAAGGAAAGAGAATAAATCCTTCAATTTCAAAGGGGCAGAAGAAATTGCAGAGCTTAAAACAGGCAGTGCTGTTGCTTCAGATGGAAGCAAAGCGGTTGATAAACAGAAAAAAGCGGAGTATTCCGGCAGCGATAGTGCTTATTATGCTTATGATAAGCACTTTTTCGTATATCATAAAGTCGGAAGAGAAAGCAGATATGCCTGTAAAAGCATATATCACACTGGGGATTGCCTGTCAGGACAGTTCGGAATATGCAGCGCTTTTAGTCAGTTATTTTAAGGATAATCCGCAGTTTACCGAATATGTGGACATTGCGGAAGGAGAGGAGCCGTTGCTGAAGAAACGGTTTGACGATGGTGAGTTAGACTGCCTGCTTGTGATTCCGGAGGGGTTTGCGGAACGAATGATTCGGATGGATCATATACCGATTCGGGTGTGGATTTCTACGGAGAATGCAACGAAAGCACTTTTGCTGAAAACGGTGCTTTCCAGCTATGAAACTTATATTACTTCGGTAGAGGTAAACTGCGCGGCGCTATATGATAAGATGAAGGCGGACGGATTTTCCTATGAAGAACTGAATCAGGCAAACATAGATATTTCGCTGGAACTGATATTTACGGCATTAGGAAAGGATTCATTTTTTACAAGAAGAAATGTAGAAGCTGAGGAGGAAACTTCCCTGCTTACAGGCTGTCTGTATTCTGCCTGCTTCCTGCTGGTTCTGTTTTTCTGTTTTCCAATCGGAAACAGGTTTCAGAAAATGTACCGGAACGGTATGACAAGGCGAATGACCGCGGCGGGCATTTCTTATTTTGTGCTGTCTGTGGTATGCCTGCTTCCTTACCTTATGCTTTCTTTTTTGATGGCGGGAGTTTTTTTGCTTCTTGTGCCGGAGAAAAGTCTGCTTTTATGGGGAACGGCGAGTCTGTTGCTGCTTCCGATACTGCTTTTACTTGCGGTGTTTGGTGTGGCATGCAGGAAAAAGCAGACCTATCTGCTTTTGTACAGTCTGTGCTTTGTGGGACTTGCACTGGCAGGAGGAAGCATGATACCGCAGCTGTATCTTCCGGAAGAATTTCAGATGGTCACAAAGTGGCTTCCGAACTATCGTTTTTCAGTACTGCTGTCACAGGGAAGCGGCGGAACGGACTGCACAAAAACCATGCTGGCTTCAGTGGCGGTGCTTCTTCTTTTATGGGGAATCCTTTTGCTGCTTATGAAGCGCAGAGGGGAGGCGGCAGCTGATGAAGAATAGAATCTGTCTGGAAATACATATCGTGTTGCTGCATACGATGCGGTTACTGTTAAAGAAAAAGGAAACACTGTTTGTATTTGGGCTTGGGCTGTTTTTCTTTTTTGCCCTGCTGTTTACCTTAGATGAGGCAAAGGAAGAAAAAAGTGTGGTTTTTATCGGAATTGCAGATGAGGATAACACAGAGCTTTCAAAAAAGCTGACAGAACGGATTTCTGAGTGTGAGGTCTTTTCTGTGACAAAGGCGCCGCTGAAGGAATTGTTAAACCTGCAAAAGGCGGGCAGTCTGACCGCCGTTTTTGTAATCAGAGAGGGCTATGAGACGGCGGTAAATGCCGGCAGGGAGGAACGCCTGATTGCCATGTACGAGGCAGAGGGAAAGGGACTTCCGCTGCTTGCGGATATTGTGGCGGGAGAGATGATGCAGGATATCTGTACCGCAAAAGGTTTTTTGACTTACGAAGAGGTCATGCGCCGTGCCGGGCGGGAAACGGAACTGCTGTCTAAAGAAGAGTATGCTGCTTATGTCATGGACTGCCTGACAAAAGAAACATTTGATTTTTCGTTTGAAACGGAGTACAGTGACAGACAGGGAAGCAATACAAGGGCACCGGAGCAGTCGGTTATTTATGTTCAGGTTATTTTTTCGGTGCTGGCGATACTGATTGGATTTCTGGCTGTCTATGCGGTTCTTCCGTATGCAGACTTCTGTCACGGAAGAAGCGCAGCAAGGGTGCGTGCACTGCCGCTTTCTAAGGCTTCCGTTCTGGTCGGCGCCGGAGGTGCGGCATTTCTTACCGTCATCACGTTCGGAACGACAGCAGTTGTTCTGCTTTCCGCTAAAAACGGGTTACCGGTTTCGGCATTTGGACAAATGTTTTTGTGTACAGCAGCGTACAGCGGTGGTATAGTTATCCTGACGATGGCAGCGGCAACAGTCATAAAAAGCCGGACGGGATATCAGCTGTTTTTGCTGTTTTTGATTGTAGTGTTCGGAGCGGCGGGCTTTTTAAGCGTTGCGGATGGGCTGCTTGTGCAGTCGGAACTTCTTCGCATTGTGCCGAACAGTGTTTATGTAAAAGCGATGATACGGTGTTATATCGGCAGATAGAAGGGAGAAATGAAAATGGAAAAGACAATCAGACAATTATCCGGAGAGCTGAAGGCAAGAGGAAACTTAGAGCAGAATCTTCCGGTGCTTATGTATCGAACGGCGTCTGCCTATGGGGAACTTTCTCTTTACAATCTGGCAATGGAACTGTCTATGTTTTTGGAATCCAAAGCAGAGGGGCGTATAAAAACAGACGAAACGGTAAAAGAATTGGAAGAGATATTCTTTACGGCTATGAAGGAAGCGCTTCTTGACGGTTATGAGCCTGAAAAAAACAAAAAGGCAGTAGAAGCTTTGATTTCGCTTCGTGAGAATATTTCAGAACGTATGGAAGTTTTGACGGCATATACGGATTTGTTCATTTTGTATGAGTATATCTTAAACCGCCTGGAGCCGAAATTTGAGCCGCAGACGGAGGACGCGGAAGAAATGGATAACGATGCGGTAGCACGGGAAATCCTTCAGTGGATTTTTTCGGATGAGGAACATGCACTGATTAATGAAAGAATCAAAGAAATGCTTTCGTGTCTGCCGGTTCGTATGACAAAGGGAAAAATAAACGAGCTGATTGAAAATGCATTTACCTTATATAAGGATGCAGACCGTCAGTCGATTGATATGTTTGATTATATGCTTCGCAGCGCCTCCGGCTTATATCGGCCGAAGGGCATGGAAACTCAGTTTCCGAAGCTGGAGGAAATCAGAAAAGCATTAGAGGAAATGACTGTGTCCGAGCCGACAAAGGAAGCTTATGCGGAATTTAAGCAGCAGTTTGAGCAAGGAAGCAATATGGTGCGTAATTTCTCTGAGTATTACGGTGCATTACAGACATTAGCCAATGAACTGCTGACCGTACTGTTAACAAGACCGTATTTCACTTTGGAAGCGGAACGAAGCAGCGCAGAGGCGCTTACTATTGTGCGAAAGCTTTCTGAGGAGCAGGAAAACGATTCCGAAAGCCTGTTCGCGGGAATTGAAAACAAAATGGAGGGCCTGTCGGAGCAGGTAACACTGCTGGAACCGCTGCTTTCGATGGTAACGGAGGAAATGGGCAGGGAAATCTCAGAACTTATGCTGACGACGGTACATCAGGGGCTGCTTGCGGCACAACGTCTGAATTCCGGAAGTACATTTGCAACACTGATGCCAAAGGAAGAGCAGGAACTTCCGGAGGGATATCTTAATCAGGTAAAGAAACAGTTTACGGAAGAGGTACACGAAACACTGACGCACGGTTCCAGAATGCGTAACCGCGCGGTGATGGCTGCAATACTCAGGGAGCTTCCGGTTTATTTTAGCTCCCATACCGAAGTGATGAACTATGTAAGAAGTTCCCTGGACTCCTGCCATGATGAAGGAGAAAAACGGATTGGCGTGGAACTTTTAAGAAGCTACTATGCATAAGGTTGAATTTCAGGGGAAAGTCTGTTAAGATAAGGAGACAGGATGATAACTTGGTCAAGCTGTTTATATATCGGTGAAGGAATAGGAAAAAATAAAGACCGTATCAAGCGGCGCATCGAGCAGGGAAAGCCGGTGCCCGGTGTTTTTCTGATTGCGGAGCCGTCCAATAGAGAGAACCTGTTTGACATTCTTGAGGCAAAGGAACTATGGTTTCCGTATTACCGAAAGCATTCCCTGACCGTTTACGGGCTTGCGGGGGGAAAGGACAAGGCGGAGGAACTGGTAGTCCGGATGCTGGAAGAGGTGTATCGGGAAACCGGAGAGTTTAAGGTTAGGGAGTATTTTTGGGGAGAATGATGAATTGGTTGCTGCTCATATTAAAAATACTGGGAATACTGATTGCAGTTGTGTTCGGTGTGATACTGCTTGCGATATTGCTTGTCCTGTTTGTACCGCTCTGTTATCGCGGACGGGTTTGCTACGGACCGCAGGCATTCACTGTCACGGCAGGAATTTCATGGCTGCTGTTCGTTCTTAGAGTCAATATCTCTTATCTGGGAGATACGCCCGTCATTGCAGCAAGAGTGTTTGGTATTCCGGTTTACCGTTCCGACAGGAAGAAGCAAAAAGAGAGGAAGAAGGTTCCGAAAACGGCAAAAACGACGGAGAAAACAGCAGAGAAAAAGGCACCGCTACAGACTGCTGCGGAACCTGTCAACGAAAAGGTTTCCGGAAAAGTGAATGAGAAAGCAGCCGGGAAAAAGGAAACAGGAAGTAAAAAGAAAGAAGAAACGAAGCATACAGAAAAAACAGAAGAAGAAAAGAAACACAAGCTGTCATGGAATCGGATAAATGCAGCAAAGGAGCTGCTTTCGCAAGAGGAAAGCAAACAGGCATTTGCCTTTGCGTGGGACAAGCTAAAGCGGCTGCTTAGGCACATTCTTCCGAGAAAAATAAGCGGAACGCTCATATACGGAAGCGGCGACCCGTGCTCTACGGGTCAGACACTCGGTATAGTGGCTGTGTTATATGCAAGATATGGCGAACTGCTTTCCATTACGCCGGATTTTGAAGAAAAGCGGCTGGAATGTGATGTGAGCCTGAAAGGTAACATACAGGTCTTTACTTTGCTTTTGATTGCAGTCAAGGTAATTACAAATAAGGAAATAAAGCAGCTGATTCATAAGTTTAAGAAACTAAAAACAATAGAATAGAAAAGGAGAGCAAATATGGCAGATAACAGATTTGATGCAACAGTGGAAGCATTATTTAAAGGAATGGACGGGTTTTTAACAACAAAGACGGTAGTAGGGGATGCAGTGAAGTTTGATGACGGAACCATTATTCTTCCGCTTGTGGATGTCAGCTTCGGCGTCGGAGCCGGTGCATGGGCAAAGAGCGCGGATGCATGCAGCACCGGAGGCGGTCTTGGAGGAAAGATTACACCAAGCTCAGTTGTAGTATTAAAGGACGGCCATGCAAAGCTCGTCAATGTAAAGAATCAGGATGTCGTAACAAAGGTACTGGATCTTGTTCCGGATATACTGGACCGTTTTACAAAGGATAAGGACGAGCAGAGTAAGATGCAGGAAAAGGTAGAAAAGGTGGTTGCAGAGCAGTCAGAAGAAGAATAGAATCGGATTTTATAAATATTTATGATTTTGTTCTTGCATTCTGACGCACTTTCTGTTAAAATAATTTTGTTTGTGGGCCATAGCCTTAAATTATTACCTAAGGAGGTGCAATAAAATGGCTAAGTGTGCAATTTGTGACAAGGGTGCTTTATTTGGGAGAACCATCAGCATTACCAGAAGTCAGGTATCCGGAAGAGCTAACAAGATGTGGAAGTCTAACGTTAAGTCTGTCAGAGTAAAGGTAGACGGTGGCGCTAAGAGAATGTATGTATGTACATCCTGCTTAAGATCCGGTAAAGTAGAAAGAGCTTAATTGAGCAAATCAGCTTGATTGAAAATGGGTGTCAGCGTTGCTTGACACCCATTTGTTTTAGCCGACCTAATTACAGAATAAGTTATAACCGCAGATGAGAAAGAGCAGAATGAGGCAGATGGCAAGGATGCCGTTTGTAATAAACAGCATTAAAATCATTCCTACCGCTATCCAAAACAGGATAAATCCGATTAATCGCTTCATTTCTGCCACCCTTTTTCCTTCGGTTATAGTTATTATATGAATCAAAAGAAGAAAATTTCAAGAAATGGTTCCATTTTTTACGAGAAAAAGGTATACTAGAGTAGGGTATCACTTTGTGTGATGCGAGTCAGGAAAAAAAGAAGGAGGTATTTCTATGAACAATGCAGCTAACGGCATAATGAATACAAACCTTGGTAACGTTCAGATTGACAACGATGTAATTGCAAAGTATGCAGGCTCGTCGGCAGTGGAGTGCTTTGGTATTGTCGGCATGGCTTCCGTAAATGTAAAGGACGGTCTGGCAAGACTGTTAAAACGTGACAGCTTAAAGCACGGTGTCGGAGTTACTGTTTCTGAGGAAAATAAAATTACTATAGACCTTCATATTATCGTTTCCTATGGGGTTAGTATTTCTGCGGTTGCAGACAATCTTATCGGTAACGTAAAATATAAGATTGAAGAATTCGCCGGACTTCCGGTAGAAAAAATCAATGTATTTGTGGAAGGCGTCCGTGTGATTGACTAATCGCAAGCGGATGGAAAGGATATAAGGAGGACAGATTAGTGACCATTAATACAATAGATGCCGCACTTTTGCGCAAAGCATTTTTAGCAGGAGCAAAGAGCATCGAGGCAAAGAAAGAATACATTAATGAATTGAATGTGTTTCCGGTTCCGGATGGAGATACGGGAACCAATATGACACTTACTATCATGTCAGCGGCTAAAGAGGTAAACCAGCTTGTAAATCCTTCAATGAAGGAGCTTGCCAAGGCAATCTCCTCCGGTTCCCTGCGAGGTGCCAGAGGTAACAGCGGTGTTATTTTATCACAGTTGTTCCGTGGATTTACCAAGGTGGTCGGAGAATATGAAACTCTGAATACCTATATTCTTGCAGAGGCATTTCAGAAAGCGGTAGAAACCGCATATAAGGCCGTTATGAAGCCAAAGGAGGGAACCATCCTCACAGTGGCAAAAGGCGGTGCGGAGCGTGCTGCACAGATGGTAGAGGAAACCGAGGATATTGTGGCCTTCATGGAAGAAGTGATTCGTCACATGGAGGAGGTACTTGCATATACACCGGAACTGCTTCCGGTCTTAAAGGAGGCAGGCGTTGTGGATTCCGGCGGACAGGGTCTGTTAGAGGTGATGAAGGGTGCACATGATGCCCTGCTTGGCAAGGAAATTGATTTTGATATGCCGGTTCAGGGGACGATGACGGAAGCATCCAGAGCAACGGGAGCAGCTTCCAACGACATTTCTACGGCAGATATCAAGTTCGGCTATTGCACGGAATTCATTATCATGCTGGAAAAAGAGTACACGATGGATACGGAGCTTCAGTTCAAGGCGTACTTAGAGTCTATCGGTGATTCCATTGTTGTGGTGTCGGATGATGATATCGTGAAGGTACACGTCCATACAAACGATCCTGGTCTTGCCATTCAGCGTGCACTGACCTATGGCTCATTAACCAGAATGAAAATTGACAATATGCGTGAGGAACATAATGAGCGTGTTATTTCCGGTGCAGAGGCAGCGAAGCCGAAGAACGAGGCACCGAAGGCTCCGGTTAAGCGGAAAAAGGATGGTTTTGTGGCTGTATCTATCGGCGTAGGCATGAATGAAATCTTTTCGGGACTCGGCGTGGATGCTATTATTGAAGGCGGACAGACCATGAATCCGAGCACGGAGGATGTGCTGACGGCAATTGAGTCCGTAGCGGCAGATACCGTTTATGTTCTTCCGAACAATAAGAATATTATTCTGGCTGCAGAGCAGGCAAAGAGTCTGACGGAAGATAAGAATGTCGTTGTGATTCCGTCAAAGACGGTGCCGCAGGGGATTGCAGCGCTGATTAATTACGTTTATGACAAATCTGCAGAGGAAAATGCAGAATGTATGACGAAAGAAATGCAGAAGGTAAAGACCGGTCAGGTAACTTATGCTGTAAGAGATACGAGCATTGATGGCAAGGAAATCAAGCAGGGAAATATCATGGGACTGGATGATAAGACCATCCGTGCAGTAGGAGAGAATATTTCGGAAACAGCTTTTGAACTGCTGACACAGATGATAGATGAGGATTCCGAGCTGATTACACTGTATTACGGTGAGGAAACAAGCGAGGAAGACGCAAATGCGTTGGCAGAGCGTGTCATGGCAGACTATCCGGATACAGAGGTCGAGGTTCATCCGGGCAACCAGCCGATTTACTATTATGTCATTTCGGTAGAATAAGAAGCAAAACGCACGATGTGCGAACACTCTATTGTTATGAAAAATTGGCGGTCTGCAGGGCAACCTGCAGACCGCCTTTTTACGGGAGGATGCCAATGAGGATTACGGACCGCGTAGATTCCGTAAAGGGAATCGGAGAAAAGACGAGGGCATTATTTGAAAAACTGAATGTAACGACCATCGGACAGCTCCTCACGTATTATCCGAGAGATTATGAAAGCTTCGACGGACCGTTTCCGATTGATTCTCTGAGAGAAAATACGACGGGGGTCATAGAAGCCTCCATATCGCATATTTCAGAGATAAGGCGCGGTTCACGCACCATTTTAACCTGTACGGCAAAAGATCCGTCCGGCAGCCTTTCACTGACCTGGTTTAACCAGCCGTATTTAAAGAACTCCTTAAAGATGGGATATCGCTATATATTCCGCGGAAGAGTGATAAGAAAGGGAAACACTCTTGTGATGGAGCAGCCAAAGTCCTACCGGAGGGAAGAGTACGAACGTCTGAAGACCGTATTGCAGCCGGTGTATCCTCTGACGAAGGGACTGACGAACAACATGGTAGGAAAAGCCATGAAGCAGGCGCTGACGGTTGCGGGGGAGTTTGCAGAGTATGTGCCGAACCGTCTGCGCAGACAGCTTGGACTTCCGAAAAAGGTTCATGTGTTGGAGGAAATTCATTTTCCGAAGAGCAGGGAAACAATGCTGGAGGCAAGAAAGGCGCTTGTATTTGAAGAATTTTTTCTGTTTTCCGTCTTTCTTAGAGAACTTGCAGGTCAGAAGGAGCGGGAGAAAAGCTGCTTTGTTTTTAAAGAATGCACAGAATGCGAGGAACTGCTTTGTTCGCTTCCGTTTGCGTTAACGAAAGACCAGCAGAAGGTATGGCAGGAAATCAAAAGGGATGTTTCTTCAGGAAGCGTTATGGTGCGCCTGATTCAGGGCGACGTCGGCTCCGGTAAGACGATACTTGCGGTACTTGCGCTTTTACAGGCAGTCAAATGCGGCTGTCAGGGCTGTTTTATGGTACCGACCGAGGTACTTGCAAAGCAGCACTATGAATCGGTAGGAAAGCTTCTGAAGCCGTTTGGCGTGAGGGTAACTCTGCTGGTCGGTTCAATGACTGCAAAGGAAAAGAGAGAAGCCTATGAGAAGATGAGAACACAGGAAACGGATATCATCATCGGTACGCATGCCTTGATTCAGGAGAAAGCAGAATATGCAAAGCTCGGGCTTGTCATTACCGATGAACAGCACCGGTTTGGGGTAAAGCAGAGAGAAAAGCTGGCGGGAAAGAGTACGCAGCCTCATATTCTGGTGATGAGCGCAACCCCGATACCACGAACGCTTGCCATGATGCTGTACGGCGATATGGATATTTCGGTGATTCGGGAGCTTCCGTCTGAGCGTCTCCCGATTAAAAACTGTGTGGTAGGTACGGATTACCGCAAAACGGCATATCAGTTCATTGCAAAGCAGTTGTTGGAAGGAAGACAGGCATATATCATCTGCCCTATGGTAGAAGAAAGCGAATCTACAGATGTAGAAAATGTGCTGGATTATGTAGAAACGCTAAGAGAGCAGATGGGACCTGACTTTCGTATCGCTTCTCTGCATGGAAGAATGAAAGCGGAGGAAAAGAACGAGGTGATGGAGCGTTTTGCTTCCGGAGAGATTCAGCTGTTAGTGTCTACTACAGTTGTAGAAGTTGGAATCAATGTGCCGAATGCCACGGTGATGATGGTGGAAAATGCGGAGCGCTTTGGCTTAGCGCAGCTGCATCAGCTGCGAGGAAGAGTCGGACGCGGAGCACATCAGTCATACTGTATTCTGATGAGCGGCAATACATCAAAAGAAACAATGGAACGTCTGGAAATATTAAAGAATTCCAATGATGGGTTCTTTATTGCATCGGAAGATTTACGGCTCAGAGGACCTGGGGATTTGTTCGGTATCCGCCAAAGCGGTGACATGAATTTTAAAATCGGTGATATTTATCAGGATGCAGATGTGCTGAAGGAAGCAAATGAAGCGGCTTCTGGGCTTTCGCCCGAGGAACGAGAGGAAATCATTGAGAAAATGCACTCAAATGGGGCAAATGACATCTTCCTTTTTTTGAATGCGTATAGTACAATATAGTAGTATGGGTGTTTTACATCCGGATAGAAGGCTTGTGATTTTTGAAAACGAAAGGATATTGGCAATGGCGCAGGCATACTCTAATCAACAACTGTATCATATTGCTTTTGAAAACTACCATGTGCTGGAGCATTTCTGCGGCTTGTTAGAGCAGGAGGGCTATTGGGAGGAAGCAGGACGCATCCTGCATCTTTCTTCGAAGCAGCTCTTAGACCGGTATGTGCAGTCTCTGCTTGTCTGCTTTGCTGCTTACTGTAACCGTCTTCACAGGGAAGAATGTGAATTTATTGCTGCTCTTTCCGAATTTGAGAAGGATAAGTTTTTGTCAGAGGAGCCGGACATCGGAGCTTTAGTGGAGCAGTCGGAGCGCTTTCAGAAGAACCCGCCGATTCTATTTCAACTGCTTTCCCTTCGTGACATAGAAAAGGAGTCGGGAACAGCAGGACTCGTATTTGATGCGGTGTTAAATATCATGCTCTGTCTGTCTTATTTAAACGGCAGGCATACTGCAATGGCTACCAGGTACTTCGGCATTTATTTTGATCGTATCAGTATGTTTCTGCAGAACCGGAAAAATCCGCGTCAGGCGGTGGACAGCAAATATATTTTTAAAAAGCTTTGTTTTGGAGAACTGGAAAAGAGCGGTGCAGAACTGCTGGCATCGGATTACAGTTTTGAAGCCTATAAAAAGAAGCATTTGTTTTACCGTGAGGAACAGATGGAAACCGTACAGACGGCACAGATAGAACACGGAACCGGAAAACTGCCGGAACAGGAAGACGGACTGTCAGAGAAAACAGAATCGGAAACAGAGAAAAATCAGAAATCCGAAGCGGCTTCTGAAGATGAAATGTCATCAGAAAGTGAAACGGCAGTGAAAAATGAAAGTATAATTTTAGATACTGTCCGCGAGGACAAGCTGAATACGCTTTTAGAAGAACTGGACGGGCTTGTAGGGCTGAAAGAAGTAAAAACGGAAATACGCTCTTTGATTAACTTAATTAAGGTGCGCAAGATGAGAGAAAAATACGGACTGCCGGAAATTGAAATGTCGTATCATATGGTATTTACGGGGAGTCCGGGTACCGGTAAAACGACAGTGGCACGTCTGGTCGGCAAAATATATAAAGAGCTTGGAATTTTAAGCAAGGGGACGATGACGGAAACAGATCGTTCCGGGCTGGTAGCCGGATATGTCGGACAAACGGCACTAAAGGTGAAGGAAGTTGTGGAAAAAGCACTCGGCGGTGTCCTTTTTATTGACGAAGCTTATGCGCTTTCTTCTTCGGTCAGCAATGACTTTGGTTCTGAGGCAATCGATACACTCGTAAAGCTGATGGAGGACCACAGGGAGGATCTTGTTGTTATTGTAGCAGGATATACAGAAGAAATGAAGCAGTTTTTAAAGGCAAATACCGGTTTGATTTCACGTTTTAACCGGTTTATTCCATTCCCGGATTATTCCGAGGAGGAACTGCTTGATATCTTACAGGGTATGGCAAAAAAGGCAGGCTTAAGACTGGAAGAAGGGGTGTCAAAGCGGCTGAAAGACTATCTTTTAAGTATGCCGGAAAAGGAAAAACGCGAATTCGGAAATGCGCGCGGAATACGAAATATATTTGAAACCTTGGTCGTGAATCAGGCAAACCGGATTGTGGCACTAAAGAATCTTTCGGTAGAGCAGCTGACCCTGGTAAAGGAGGAGGATATGGCATGGCTCGCGGAGAACAAGCAGTAATTTCAATTATCATGCCCGTCTATAACGAAGGCAGCCACATCGTAAGCTCCGTAGGACTCGTGGAGCGTCTGCTAAAGGAACACAACATTTGTTATGAGTTTGTGCTGGTCGACGACGGTTCCGGGGATGATTCCTGGACAAAGCTCTCCGGTATGGCAAAAGAAAATCAGGCGATTACCGCGGTGCGGCTGAGCCGGAACTTCGGGAAAGAGGCTGCGCTCTGTGCGGGACTTGAAGCAGCGACGGGGGATGCCGTGATTGTCATGGATGCGGATTTGCAGGATCCGCCGGAACTGATTCCGGTGCTTGTGGATGCATGGAGAAACGAAGGCTATGATGTCGTGGAGGGAGTCAAAAGTTCCCGCGGTAAGGAAAGCTTCATTTATAAAATTTGTGCAAAAAGTTTTTATAAAATTTTGTTGAAAGCAACCGGCATTGATTTGAGAAATGCTTCGGACTACAAGCTGCTTGACAGAAAGGTAGTTGAGGCAATGAAGCAGATGCCGGAGAAAATTACGTTTTTCAGGGGAATGTCGGCATGGGTCGGCTTTGAACGGAAACAGGTTCCGTTTGAGGTGCAGAAGAGAGTGATGGGAACCTCGAAGTGGTCTCTGAGGCGTTTGACAGGTCTTGCGGTTTCCGCAATTACATCCTATACGTCAGCACCGCTCCAACTGATTACCATACTTGGCTGTATCATGTTTCTGTTTTCCGTAGTACTCGGAATTCAGACGCTGGTGCGCTACCTGACCGGAAATGCACTGGAGGGTTTTACGACGGTGATTCTGCTGTTATTATTTATCGGCAGCACGCTGATGATCAGCCTTGGAATCATCGGACTGTATTTGATGAGGATTTATCATGAATTAAAGGGAAGACCGAGGTATCTGGTTTCCAAAAAGATAAAGGACGGGGAAGAACAATGCTAGGAGTACTTTATATTGGACTTTGTGTGTTATGCGGATATGTAATATGCAGCTTTTTCTTTCCGAAGCTGTCGGAACTTACGAAAATAACGGGAGAGGGTCATCGTGTAATTTTGCTGCCGGAATACTTTGTGAAGCTTCCGGCATGGTATCTGATTGGAACGCTGGCGGTCAGCTGGTTTGTATATCTGACGGCATACCTGTTCCAAAACGTTGAAGAACCGTTGCTTTACGGAAATCTGATTGCCTTTGTGCTGTTTCTGCCGCTTTTGGCTTTTTATGTGTTCCGCAGATTAAAAAAGAGCGGGATGAAGGAGGCAAAAGCTTCGGTACGCCGCTTTTTTTGCGGAGGAGTCAATTTTTATCTGCTTTATGCGGTTGCCGCCTTTGTTTTTGTTACTTCTTTAATGTTTGTAACATTTCGCGTATCGGATGGCTTCTTAAAGGTCGGTTATTCGGTATTCAGTGATTTTGCGGCGCATCTTGGGATGATTCGTTCCTTTTCGGTCAGTAACAACTTTCCGACGCAATATGCGCATTATGCAGGAGAAGATGTCCGTTATCATTTTATGTTTCAATTTATGGTCGGCAATCTGGAGTATCTGGGAATGCGGATTGATTATGCCTTTAACCTGCCGAGCATCTTTAGTATGGTAAGTGTGTATCTGCTCCTTTTTGTACTTGCAGTCAGACTGACAAAGAGTAAGCTTTGCGGCGCACTTACCGCGCTGTTGTTTACATTCCGCAGCTCCTTTACGGTATTCCGTTATATGGCAGAGCAGCCGAAGGGAACGGTGTGGGAAGCGCTAAAGAATAACACGGAATTTTTAGGCTATACGCAGAATGAGAACTGGGGACTTTGGAATTTAAACGTATACTGTAATCAGCGTCATCTGGCGTTTGCTCTCGGCATCCTGCTGCTTGCGATTTTGCTGTTTGAGCCGTATGTGTCAGAGATGGGAAAAACGCTTACAAAAGAAACAAATCGTCTAAAGCAGTTTAAACTATTGTTCTTTACGAAAACGGCGTTTGGAATCAAGGATGCAAAATTTGCTATCGGTATGGGACTTGTACTTGGCGGCATTGCGTTTTGGAACGGTTCTGTGCTGATTGCAACGCTTGCCATGCTGTTTTTCATGGCAGCGGTGTCGGAGTACCGGCTGGATTATTTGATTTCGGCTCTGATTGCGCTTGTGCTTTCTTTGCTGCAGACGTCGTTCTTTATTCATGGTTCCGCTGTTTCGCCATCGTATTATTTTGGTTTTTTGGCAGAAAACAAAACGTTTTTCGGCGTACTGGTATTTATTGTGGAACTGACCGGGATGGTTCTTGCAGTGGCACTTGCAGGAGCATGTCTTGTAAGGGGGACAAAAAGATACTTTCTTCTTGTATTTTCAATACCGTTTGTCCTTGCATTTACGCTATCTTTAACCATTGATATTACCGTAAACCATAAATGGATTATGACTTCGCTTATGCTCATCGGCATTTTTGCGGCGTATCTGATTACATGGCTGTGGCATCGGAAGGACTGGCTGGTGAAGTGCATTGCCATTCTGCTTGTCGTAGTACTGACGGCTACAGGGCTTTACGATTACACGATTGTCTTAAAGCGCAATAAAAATTATCTGCGGTTTAATCTGGAGGATCCGTTGACAGAGTGGATTGCGGATCATGCGACATGTGACGATATGTTTCTGACACCGTATTATTCTTTGAGTCGTGTGGTGCTTGGCGGAGCAATGATGTACTGTGGCTGGCCGTATTATGCCTGGTCGGCAGGATATGATACAAACACCAGAGGAAACCGGGTAAAGCAGATGTATGAAGCAGCTTCTCCGGAAGAGCTTTCTGCACTGATAGAACAGGAAAACATCCGTTACATTATTGTAGACCATGACTGCCGGACCAGTACGGAATACACGGTACGGGAGGACATTATAGAAAGTACGTATGAGGTGGTCTTTGAGTGTGATGCGGGTGATTGGATGGTTCGGATTTTTGATACAACGAAAAAACGATAAATAAAGGAGAAGGATGTATGAAGTATGAGTATGTAGTAGTAGGTGCAGGTATTGCAGGACTTACCGTGGCAGAACGTATTGCAAACGTGCTCGGGAAAAAGGTACTGGTCATTGAAAAGAGAAGTCATATCGGCGGAAACATTTATGATTCGTACAACGAGGACGGAATTCTGATTCACAATTACGGGCCGCACATTTTCCACACGAATGACAAGGAAGTATATGATTATTTGAGTCAGTTTACAAAGTGGAACGATTTCTGGCACAGAGTGCTGACCTGTGTGGATGGAAATCTGATTCCGATGCCGATTACTCTGGAAACCATCAATGCATTGTATCACACGGATTTTACGCCGGAGGAGATGGAAGTGTTCTTAAAAGAAAAGGCAGTTGACATTCCTGAAATCAAGACGAGCAAGGATGTGGCGCTCAGCAAGGTCGGTGAGGAAATCTACGCAAAGTTTTTTGAAAATTACACGAAGAAGCAATGGGGACTGGACCCTGCACTCATCGACACCTCGGTTATTTCCAGAATTCCGGTGCGCTATAACAGAGACACCCGTTACTTTACCGATAAATATCAGGGTATGCCGAAGTACGGATATACAAAGATGTGTGAGGCCATGACGGCAAATCCGAATATCAAGCTGCTGCTGAATACAGACTATAAAGAGGTAATTGACGATATCGAGTATGATACACTGATTTATACAGGTCCGACCGATTACTTTTATGACTATAAATACGGAAAGATGGCATACCGCAGCCTGGAATTCGTATTTGAAACCCACGATGTGGAGGAATATCAGCCAGCGCCTGTTGTCAATTACCCGAACGACTATGATTTTACAAGAATAACGGAGTTTAAAAAACTGACCGGACAGAAGCATGCGAAGACAACGATCTTAAAGGAATTTCCGAAGAGCGAGGGCGAGCCGTATTATCCGTTCCCGACGGGGGAATACAAGGAACAGTTTGCAAAGTATCAGGAAGAAATGAAGAAGGAGACAAACGTATTTTTCCTCGGCAGACTGGCAGAGTACCGCTACTACAATATGGATGCAGTTGTAAGAAGTGCATTGAATCTGTTTGAACGCATCAGAAAATAGGTACATACATGCAGAAGGAAAGCAGTGTCGGGCTAATTGAAAGCAGAGAAACGAAAGGAGAATTTGTATGGATAAATTATACATAGTCATTCCGGCATATAACGAAGAAGAGAATATTGAAGCTGTAGTAAAAGACTGGTATCCGGTTGTAGAAAGAACCGGTACGGAAGGAAGGCTTGTCATTGTGGATGACGGCAGCAAGGATTCCACCTATGCAAAGCTTACGGAACTGGCAAAAGAGCGTCCGCAGCTACTTCCGCTCCATAAAGAGAATGGAGGTCACGGTGCCACGATTTTATTTGGCTACCAGTACGCGATTGACCACGGTGCGGATTACATTTTCCAGACAGATTCCGATGGACAGACGCTTCCGCAGGAGTTTGATGAGTTTTGGAGACTGAGAAACGAATATGATATGGTCATCGGACACAGAAAGGGGAGACAGGATGGATTTTCCCGTGTGTTTGTTACAAAGGTGCTAAAGGCAGTCTGCCTTGTCTGCTTCCGGGTCAAGGTACAGGACGCCAATACGCCGTTCCGTCTGATGAAGGCAGAGAGCTTAAAAAAGGAAATCGTGTTGATTCCGAAGGACTATAATTTATCGAATGTTATCGTATCGGTTTTATTTATCAAAAAGGGTTATAAGGTAAAATATCTTCCGATTACGTTCCGACCGAGACAAGGCGGTGTGAATTCCATCAATATGAAGAAGATTTTCCGTATCGGAAAGCAGGCACTGAAGGATTTCATCGCAATCAACAAAATTATTCAGAAATAGAAAGGTTAGCGGTAATATGAAAAAGAAAATGTCCTTTCCTATTGTGCAGATACTGGTGCTTTTGCTTCTGTATCTGGCAGTATTTTTAACGGGTAATTATCTGCTTCAGACAGAGCTGAAGGCAGTGCTCGCCTGGTGGGCAGTGCTTGTGCTGCTCGGTATCGTATGCTATCCTTTGACAGAATTGATGTTCTCCGGTTTTCATGACGGTGGTTTTCTGTTTTCAAAGGCAATCGGCGTTGCACTCACGGGGTGGCTGATGTGGTTGTTTTCTTCTTTGCATTGGATGAAATTCACAAGAGTGAACTGCCTGATTGTTGTAGTAATTGTAGCAGTCATTGATGCAGCTTTTTGGATTTTTGCGAAGAAACGCCCTAAAATTACTGCATGGAAGCAGGAAGTTTGCGCACCGTCTCCGACAGACGGAGGAAGAAAGCTGACATTGGTGCTTATCTATGAATTATTGTTTTTACTGCTTTTTATTCTGGCATGCTATGTGAAGTGCTTTAAACCGGAAGCGTACGGCACCGAGAAATTCATGGATTACGGTTTTATGACATCGCTTATGCGGACCGAATATATGCCGCCGGAGGATTTTTGGTTTTCCGGTACGGATTTAAATTATTACTATATGGGACAATACTTTGCAACGTTTCTTACGAAGCTGTCCGGTGTTACGGTAAATGACGGACACAATCTGGCGCTTGCCATGCTGCTTGCCTTCTGCTTTATGCTTGTTTATTCCATTGTGTTCGAACTGATAACAGCGGCAGTGGATGGGAAAAATAAAAAGCGGAGAGAAAAGGCAGAAAAAGAGCAGACAGCATATCGTCCGGTAAGTACGGCGCTTTCTGTACTGCTTCCGCATATCAGCGGTCTTTTCGGCGGAACGGCGGTAACATTTGCAGGAAACATGCACTATACGATTTTTGCGAAGATTGTTCCGACCATTCAGGAAATGATAGGAATGGAGAAGTCTTCTTACTGGTTCCCGAATGCAACACGTTATATCGGGTATAATCCGGAGACAAACGATAAAACGATACATGAGTTTCCGTCCTATTCATTTGTACTTGGCGATTTACATGCCCATGTAACCAATATCATGTTTGTGCTGACAGTACTCGGTATTCTGCTTGGCTGGCTGTTTTATCGCAGGAGCCGTATGGAGGCGGTAAAGGAGGGCAGGGAAACAGAAAAGCTTGTGCTTTGGAAAGAAGCCATTCATCCGTCTATCTTTGCCATTGGATTCTTTATCGGACTGTTCCAAATGACAAACTATTGGGATTTTCCGATTTACTTTGTTGTTTCCGGTGCAATTATTTTATTCAGCAATGCAATCGTGACAAGGTTTAAAAAAGAAGCCGTCATTCTTACGGCGCTTCATGCAGCAGTCATTGTGGTGATGATGTTATGGGTACCGCTTCCTTTTAACCTGAAATTTGATTCGATGGCAGGCGGAATTGCTCTTTGTACCAGCCATACGCCGCTGTATCAGCTTGCAGTGCTTTGGGGATTGCCGGTTATCGTGCTTGTAATTTATCTGCTTTCTCTGGTATTTGGACAGAAGAAGGAAAACAGCAACGTAAAGAGCAGCTACAAAAAAAAGAGGAAGGAACTGCCGGTGCTGTTCCGTTTTATCAATGATTTGGAATTCCCGGATTTGTTTGTACTGACGATTGGACTTTGCGCCGCAGGACTGGTTCTGCTTCCGGAGCTTGTTTATGTTGTGGACATTTATTCAGGCGATTATAAGCGTGCCAATACGATGTTTAAGCTGACCTATCAGGCGTTTATTATGTTCGGCATTATGATGGGCTATGTAATTCCGAAGCTGATTGCACTTGTGGGAAACATCACCCAGTGTATTTGCGGTATTCTGACCGGTTATCTGCTCTGTGGTACGGTTGGTTATCTGGGTACCTCCGTTCATTCGTGGTTTGGGGATATAACGGACAGAAGCCGTTTTCAGAGCCTTGATTCGGCTGCATTTGTGGAAAAGGAATCGCCGTCGGATGCAGAAGCCATTGACTGGATTAACGAAAATATAGAAGGCAGACCGGTGATGTTAGAAGCACCGGGCGACAGCTATACTTATTATCAGAGAGTGTCGGTGACAACGGGACTTCCTACGGTTATCGGCTGGCATACCCATGAATGGTTATGGAAAAACAATCTTGCTCTGGTTGATGCAAGAGTAGCAGATGTTAAAACAATCTACACATCCAAAGACATGACACAGGTAAAGGAACTGCTTGAACTGTATCATGTGGAGTACATTTATATCGGCGGGCAGGAGCATAAAAAGTATGCGGATGACGGAGGTGTCAATCTGGAAGGGCTTCGATACTTAGGAACAGTAGTATTTGAGAATGAAGGGGTTGTCATTCTTCAAATAGATAAATAATTGTACAAAGGAGTTGTTTAATATGGCTAAGGAAAAAAGAGTTACACTTTCTATCAAAGGGAGACTGTTAATGATTTCGGTACTTCCGGCAGCGATTCTGAGCATTATATTGATGTATATTGCAGCAACGAACATTCGGGCAGGCATGCAGGAGGAAGCATTTAAAGGACTGCGTGGGATGGCAATCGCACTGCAGGAAATCTATGAATTTTCCGATTCCGGTGACTATCTGGCAGATGCATCCGGCTGCGTGAAAAAAGGAAATCTTGCAGTCAGTGAAAACTATGAGATAGTAGACAAAATAAAGTCTTTGACGGATTATGATGTGACGTTTTTTTATGGCGATACGCGAGTGACAACCTCATTAAAGGATGAAAACGGCGGAAGATTGGTCGGAACCAAGGCTTCCGAGGCAGTGATAAAAACAGTTCTTCAGAATGGCGAGGAGTATTCCGATGCCGATGTAAAAATCAACGGCGTGCCGTATTACGGGTATTATGTGCCGCTGGTGCAGAACGGCGAAATCATTGGTATGATGTTTTCCGGAATTCCAAGCAGTGAAGCCAACAGCTTCATTAATCAGAAAATTATGGTGATAGTGGCCGTATCCGTTATTATTCTTCTCGGTGTGATAGTAATCGGTTTTTATTTTTCATTGCATCTGGCAGAAGCTATTAAAAAAGCGGAGCATGTGATTGGCGAAATCGGCAGAGGAAATTTGAAGGTGACGGTCGATGAAAAGGCAAAGAAGCGTCAGGATGAGCTTGGCTTTATGACGAGGGAGCTTGAGGCACTCGTGCAGAAGCTGACGGACATTATCGCAAGAATAAAAAACTCTTCCAAGGTTCTTTACAACGAAGGTAATTCGATGAAGGAAATGGCACACCAGTCAAGTGAGTCCACGGACGAAATCAGCAATGCAGTTGAGGATGTCAGCAAGGGAGCAATGAGTCAGGCAGAAGAAACAGAGCGCGCCTCTCATAATATTGAGACGATGGGAAGGCTGATTACGGAAATTGTAGCAAGCGTGGATACCCTTGGAAAAACCGCACAGGAGATGAAAGAAGCAAGCGATGAATCTACGTTAATTATCGGAGAACTTGGATTATCCAATGACAGAACCACGGAAGCCATAGGAAAAATCGGAACTCAGGTACACACGACAAATGATTCCGTACAGGCAATCCGCAAGGCGGTAGAGTTAATTACATCCATTGCCGAGGAAACAAATCTGCTTTCGTTGAATGCGAGCATTGAAGCAGCAAGAGCCGGCGATGCGGGCAGAGGCTTTGCGGTTGTTGCGGCAGAAATTCAGAAGCTTGCGGAAGAATCCAATGCCTCAGCAGCAGAAATCAGCAAAATTATCGACCATCTGCTGCAGGAATCCGAGCAGACGGTTACAGTTATGGACGAGGTTGATATTATTGTAAGGCAGCAGCGTGAAAAGCTGAATCAGACAAGAGAAAAGTTTTTACGTGTAACGGAAGGAGTAGATTCTTCCAAGCAGGAAGCAGAGATAATTCAGACACAGACGGTTTCCTGTGATGAAGCAAGAGTAAGGGTTATGGACGTAATTCAAAGTCTAGCGGCAATTTCGGAAGAGAATGCCGCAAATGCGGAAGAAACGAATGCTTCTATGCAGGAATTGAATACGACCTTGAGCCGGTTGTCTGAATCGGCAAAAGAACTTCTGAAACTGTCGTCTGATTTGGAGCAGGAGATAGCTTTCTTTCAGGTATAAATTTTAAAATACAAGACGTAAAATTTAGCACAATAAGGAAACTTTCCGACAAAACATACCAGCGTATTTTTTGTTTTCCGGCAGATACTATTGGCGTAACTTAACTTCGGACGAAACAAATCAGACAAAGATTCGCCCGGGTTTTGATGCAAACCAATTATGTACCTGCATTCGGCAGGAGACAAGAAAGGGAAGGTATTGAATATGTCTAGAGGTAAAAATCGTGTAGAAGTTCCTGAAGCAAGAGAAGCAATGGATAAGTTCAAGATGGAAATTGCCGGCGAAATCGGCGTCCCGTTAACAAACGGTTACAACGGTAACTTAACCAGCGCTCAGAACGGCAGCGTAGGCGGAGAGATGGTTCGTCAGATGATTAAGCGTCAGGAAGAGATGCTGGCAGGCAAGTAGAAAGAAAGCCTGAAGTAAAACGGAAAAGAAGTGGGGCGGAATACCGGAACCGGTGTTCTGCCTTACTTTTTTTGCATCAGTTTTTTAAGAAAAGGTTGAATTTAAGTCGAAGATAATGTACACTTATATAAGGTGCAGGTGAAAGAAGTCCGTGCTTCGTTTACAGAGGTGAAGATATGAGAGTAATTGCAGGGTCAAGAAGACACCTTTTATTAAAAACCGTAGAAGGAATGTCGGTACGGCCGACAACCGACCGGACCAAGGAAACACTGTTTAACATATTAAATCCTTATCTGGCAGACTGCCGTTTTCTTGATTTGTTCAGCGGGAGCGGAGCAATCGGCATTGAAGCATTAAGCCGCGGAGCAGCAGATGCTGTTATGGTAGAGCATGCGGCGGAAGCACTGGCGTGTATCCGCGATAACCTGAAAACAACAAAGCTCACGGAAAAAGCGAGAGTGCTTGCCATGGATGTACATCGGGCAGTTCTTGCGCTGGAAGAAGAGAAAAAAGCGTTTGATATCATTTTTATGGATCCGCCGTACAACCAGGGACTGGAAAAGCAGGTATTAACGCTGCTTGCGGCATCCGCTTATCTTGTGGATGAAGATACATGGATTGTGGTCGAAGCATCGCTCAAAACAGATTTTTCTTACCTGGATGAGCTTGGATTTGAAATATTCCGTGAAAAGCAGTATAAAAATAACGAGCATGTATTTATTCAGAAAAAACAGAAGGAACCTGCGTAAAGGCAGACAGAAAGGGCAGAAGCCGCATGAGAATCGGAATTTATCCGGGAAGCTTTGACCCGGTCACAAGAGGGCATTTAGACATTATAGATCGTGCCTCAAGACTTGTGGATGAACTGATTATCGGTGTACTTGTCAATTCGTCAAAGAAGCCGCTGTTTTCCATGGAGGAGAGAGTGGAGTTTATAAGACGGGTGACAAAGGACATTCCTAATATTACAATAGAGGCATATGACGGGTTACTGGTAGAGTTTGCAAAAAGCCGGAATGCCAGTGTGCTTGTCAGGGGGCTTCGGGCGGTCACGGATTTTGAATACGAGCTTCAGATTGCGCAGACCAATCACAAGCTGGATTCATCCATTGATACCGTATTTTTAACAACCAGTGTAGAATATTCCTACGTGAGTTCCAGTATTGTCAGGGAAATCGCTTCTTATGGCGGTGACATCAGGCAGTTTGTTCCGGAATGCATCGTAGATGATATTTATAAAAAGGCAGGGAGGAAGCAGCCATGAGTTCCAATAAAATTGAGCAGTTGATTGATAACATCTATGAATATATCGAGAGTTGTAAGCCGAAAGGCTTTTCTACGTCGCAGGTCATTGTGCCAAAGGATGAACTGTATGATTTACTGGATGAGCTGCGCCTGCGAGTGCCGGATGAAATTAAGCGTTGCCAGAAGATGTTAGTGAACCGTGATGCAATATTGGCAAATGCCCAGGAGCAGGCGGACAAGATTATTGCAGATGCAAAGCTTCAGGCAGAGACTCTGGTGCATGACAGCGAAATTATGCGTCAGGCCTATCTTCAGGCAAATGAAATGGTTTCCAGAGCGACACAGGAGGCTGACAGCATCATGCAGGCAGTCAATCGTGATGCAGAGCAGATTCGCACCGGAGCATTGGCTTACACAAATGACATGCTGGCAGAAATGGAGCGGGTGATGTCAATGGCTTATGAAGATACTAGAAACAAGAGCGAGGCACTGCTCACTTCGATTCGTCAGAATCTGGACATTGTAAGCGAAAACCGCAGAGAACTCTGTGAGGATGTTGCTCCGCAGGCAGCAGAGGCACCGGCGAAGGAGCAGACGCCGGAGGAGTATTATGCCGGAGATGATGACACTGCTTATGATGATTTAAACGGTGACGATTTCCTGCGTAATATTGATTAAGCATTTTTACTTTCGGAAACAGAGTCAGCAAAACTGAAGATACAAAAGCACAAGCAGTACGCCAAGCACGCATTGACCGAGCTTTAATAACAGAAGTCTGCCGAAAGAAAGAATTTCGCGTGACAAAACGCTTTTCGTCTGTGCAAGTCCTGACAGTCCTCCAAAGCAGGAAGTACCGACAACAATCAGAAGTGCCAGATTTGTATCCTGTAAAAAGCTGCATACCGAAGCAATGCCGGTGGTCATTTCCAGTGCGCAAAGCGGCAGCATAGGAAGCAGGGAGCCTTCCGGGAAAGGAAGGAGTTTTGGCAGAACTGCAGCATACATGTTAAAAAGAATAATGTAACCGCCGATTTTTGTGACGGCTTCAAAGCCGCTCATCATGCAGGTATCCAGAAGGGCAAACGAAAAGTCTGTGTTTCCGGTTTCTGCAGGGTGAGCGTTTTTTTCTGCTTCTGAGGCATCAGTAGGTTGTAAGGCATAAAACAATATCCGGCAGACAAGGTAGTTTAGCAGGGCGGATGCTAAAACAAACAGCAGGACAAGATAGGGTCTGTCAGTTCGATTTAGCTGGGCAATTCCGGCGTAGCTGATTAAAAACATCGGACTTGGATTGCTGCAAAGAGCGAGTAAAAGAATGGATTCTCTTTTGGAAATTTCATCATTTTCGTAGAGTTCCGAAATGTTTTTGGCACCGAGAGGCAGACCGGAGAGCAGACCTGTAACAAATGCAAAACAGCCGGAGGAACTGAAGAAAAACAGAGGATGGAGCAGCGGGTAGAGCAGTTTTCCGAGTGTGCGGTGCAAGCCGAGTGAAACAAGGAGCTTTGTCAGAATGAAAAACGGAAGTAGGGAGGGAAGTACCTGGTGAAACCAAAGCAGAAGACCGTTTTTGGCACCCTGAAGCGAAGATGACGGAAAGAGAAGGAACAGAAGCATCGTACCGGACAGCAGGACAACAGAAAAAAAGCGTTTCATAAAATAACTCCCTCATACAGCATACTGGTACAGTGTATGAGAGAGCCGGACGGTTTATTTCAAATAATCTGATAACTCACTAAAGCTACCATAGTACGACAGAACGTCGGATATCCTCCACGTAAGCAGAACGGTATTTTGAGACAGTTACTTTGGAATACAGGTCGGCTGACGAAAGATCCAGCGTAAACAGGCGAAGTGCTTCGGGAGAAAGTACCTTACCTGCATCAGCGGCTTTTGTGATAACCGGAATATCAGACTGTCGTTTGATTTCTCTCAGAAGCGGAGATGCGCTTCTTTTCATTGCAAGCAGTCTTGCATACGGCGTTTTTGTTCCTACCGTGTGAAGCAGTTCTTCCGGAATGTTAAGCAGAACGTGCGTCAGTGCCCGGTTAATACGGGCAAAGGTCAGCTGCTTGTGCTTGATTTCCTGAATAAGACCGGTAAAGCTTAAAAAGTCCGTGCCAACAGATTTGATACGGTTTGCAAGTTCCTTTGATACATCCAGATACGCGGTAAGCGATTCTGCGGTTTCCAGTGACAGACGGTAGGAAAGCAACAGAGAAAAGTCATCCAATGCAATCGGACAGGAAATACCGTAGCAGGAAGCAATTTCCCGATAAATTTCCGGAGGGAGCAGAGGGGCGACGGAAGCAATGCTTCCGGTTTCGGTAGAAAGCAGTTCACGGATTGCTCCGGCACCTGCATAAGTACGCTTTGTTGCGGAGTCCGATACAGGCTTCGTGTCATGGTAGCCGGTCCCGATACGTGCCGTGGTATAGGGAGTGATGGAAGAGTTAAAATGCTTCAAAGCTTTGAGATATTCCACGGCAAGCAGATTGTTCGGCGTTTTCAAAAGTTCTGTGGAAAAGCCGTTTTCTGCGGCATGTGCAGAAGCTGCCTTTCCGAGTGCATGCGGATAGGAATAGCCAAGCTTCTGATATTGGAGAAGCTTTTTTTTATAGCTTTCAGGTTCAGAACGAAGAAAGGAGGCAGCTGCATCTAAACTTTCGATATTGCCGCATTCGCTGCCAAAGGCAAGCACGTCCACGCAGGAAAGGGCGGTCAGCAAAGAGACGCTGCCTCTGGCAAAGCGTTCCGCACTGGAGGTCGCATAAAGCACCGGAAGCTCAAAAACGGCATCCACGCCGCCAAGTAATGCCATTTTGGCACGTGCAAATTTGTCACAGAACGCAGGAAGACCGCGCTCGGTAAAGTCACCGCTCATAACGGCAATCAGATAGTCGGCACCGGTTTCCTTCTTTACCTGTTCTGCAAGATAGAGGTGACCGTTGTGGAACGGATTATATTCAGCGATAATCGCGGCGATTTTCATGGATGGTTGCCTCCTGCTTTCGAGATATTTTCTATTTTATCATGGTGTGCGCAATCTGTAAATTTATGAATCTGTATTTCATGATTTTTTTGAAAAATTGAAATTCATGGCTTGTACAAAGAGAGAGTTTGGACTATAATCTATCGTAGAAGTCGTTTGTGCAGACATGCAGACGGGCAAAACACCGGGTTTCGTATGAAGTACAAATGCATCATGTACATAGCGTAGGTAAGTATTACCGGAACGTAACACTGTATATGAAAATAAGAAAGGAGAACTATCATGGGCTTTATTGACGGCATCAAAGTAAGAGCAAGACAGAATTTAAAGACAATCGTTTTACCTGAGACAGAAGACAGAAGAACACTGGAGGCAGCAGCCATCACACTGGCAGAGGGTAATGCCAACATTATTTTGGTAGGTACGGATGAAGAAATTGAAAAGAACGCGGCAGGTCTTGACATTTCGAAGGCACAGAGAATCAATCCGCATACTACGGATAAGTTGCAGAGCTACATTGACAAGCTTGTAGAATTAAGACAGGCAAAGGGTATGACTCCGGAAAAGGCAAGAGAAGCACTTACAACCGATTATACTACCTTTGCGGTTATGATGGTAAAGATGGGGGATGCAGACGGCGTTGTTTCCGGCGCATGCCACTCCACGGCAAATACACTTCGTCCGTGCCTTCAGATTTTAAAGACGGCACCTGGCACAAAGTTAGTTTCCGCTTTCTTCGTTATTGTAGTTCCGAACTGCGAATACGGTGCAAACGGCACCTTTATTTTCGGAGATTCCGGTCTTGTTCAGAATCCGAATCCGGAAGAGCTTGCAGCCATTGCAGAGAGCTCCGCAAAGAGCTTTGAACTTCTGGTAGGAGAAGAGGCTAGGGTTGCCATGCTGTCCCACTCCACAAAGGGAAGTGCAAAGCATGCAGATGTGGATAAGGTAGTGGAAGCAACAAGAATCGCTAAGGAGCAGTATCCGAATATCAAGATAGACGGCGAACTTCAGCTGGATGCAGCCATTGTTCCGTCTGTCGGCGCTTCCAAGGCTCCGGGCAGCGAAATCGCAGGCCACGCAAACGTTCTGATTTTCCCTGATTTGGATGCAGGCAACATCGGCTACAAGCTTGCTCAGAGACTTGCCAAGGCAGAAGCCTACGGACCTATCACACAGGGTATCGCAGCTCCGGTCAACGACCTCTCCAGAGGCTGCTCCGCAGACGATATCGTAGGCGTAGTAGCAATCACCGCTGTTCAGGCACAGGCAAAATAAAGTTCGGAAAGGAATAGTACAATGAAAGTTTTAGTAGTAAACTGCGGAAGTTCTTCTTTAAAATATCAGTTAATTGATTCTGAAAGTGAAAAGGCACTGGCCGTCGGCCTTTGCGAAAGAATCGGTATCGACGGACGTTTAAATCATACTCCGGCAGGCGGTGAAAAGGTAGTATTAAACGACCCGCTTCCAAACCATGAGGTAGCGATCCAGAGCGTTCTTGCAGCTCTTACGGATAAGAATTACGGTGTAATTTCTTCTCTGGACGAAATCGGTGCCATCGGTCACAGAGTCGTACACGGCGGCGAGAAGTTCGCATCCTCCGTTGTGATTACGGATGAAGTGATTGAAGCAATTACCGAGTGCAACGACCTCGCTCCGCTGCACAATCCGGCAAATTTAATCGGTATCAACGCATGCCGCAGCATTATGCCGGGTGTTCCGATGGTAGCTGTATTTGATACCGCGTTCCATCAGACGATGCCGAAGGAAGCTTATCTTTACGGCATTCCGCATGAATATTATGATAACTACAAAATCAGAAGATACGGCTTCCACGGTACAAGCCACAGCTTTGTATCCAAGAGAGCGATTGACATTGCAGGTCTTGATGCCAAGAATTCCAAGGTCATTGTCTGCCACCTGGGTAACGGTGCCAGCATCACGGCGGTAAAGAACGGCGAATCCGTAGATACCTCGATGGGACTTACTCCGTTGGAAGGTCTTATCATGGGAACGAGAAGCGGCGACCTTGACCCGGCAATCCTTGAGTTTATCGCTCACAAGGAAAACAAGTCGATTGACGAGATTATGACAATTTTAAATAAGAAGTCCGGTGTATACGGCATGTCCGGCGTATCCTCCGACTTCCGTGATCTGGAAAAGGCTTCAAATGAAGGCAACCAGAGAGCGAAGGATGCATTCAACGTATTCTGCTATCGTGTAGCAAAGTACATCGGTTCCTACGTTGCAGCCATGAACGGTGTAGATGCGATTGCATTTACCGCAGGTCTTGGTGAGAACGATAAGAACATGCGCCGTAACGTCTGCTCGTACCTTGGCTACCTCGGAATTGCACTTGATGAAGAACAGAATGCTATCCGCGGCAAGGAAACCATCATTTCTACCGCAGATTCCAAGGTTAAGGTCATGGTTATCCCGACCAACGAGGAACTTGCGATTGCAAGAGAAACCGTTGCATTAATCTAATTCTTGAAAAAAAGTGATTGACAAACACAAGATATGATATTATAATATCAAAATGTGAGTTTTAATGTGCATAAGAAAGGTTGAATTATGCTGGTTTCTTTATCTGAGATTATGAACCTGTCGGCAGGGGTACAAAAGAGAACTGTTCTTTTGGAAATGGTGAGCTTTACCCGTGCAGGTGTCACTTATCCAATCGTAGAAAAGGATGATGCGGCACTTACATTGACCAATTTGGGCGGCAGAAAGGTGAAAATTGCGATGGAGAGCCGCGTAGTGCTTACCGTTCCCTGTGATCGTTGCTTACAGGAGGTTGCCGTAGAAATTCCGATTTCTGTGGAAACGGAAGTAAACTTCAATGAGAACGAGGAAGAGCGCATTAAGGATTTGAACGAAACAAGTTATATTGACGGATACGATTTAGACGTAGACCGTATGGCCTACGAAGAAATCTTGCTTGGTTTCCCAATGAAGGTTCTGTGTCAGGAAGACTGCAAAGGAATCTGTAAGGTTTGCGGTGCAAACTTAAATCAGGGAGAGTGCGGGTGCGACCGTACAGAGCCAGATCCAAGAATGTCTGTTATCCGAGATATTTTTAACAACGTTAAGGAGGTGTAATCATGGGAGCTATCTGTCCGAAGAATAAACATTCCAAGGCTAGAAGAGACAGTCGCAGAGCAAACTGGAAAATGACTGCTCCAAACCTTGTTAAGTGCAGCAAGTGCGGTGAATTAATGATGCCACACAGAGTATGCAAGGCTTGCGGTTCTTACAACAAGAAGGAGATCATCGCAGCTGAGTAGTGAAAGAAGAGTTAGTAGAGTCAAGGGTTTGTAGAAATATGAACCCTTGATTTTTTTATCCCAATTTTCCCTTTACGAATAAGAATACCAGATGTTTCGGGGATTACGGAATAAACAGCAGTTGTTTTTGTTTCCGTTGCCAAATATTACTTAAGATATCAGCTGAGATGATATAGTAAAAATAAAAAAAGTTTTACATAAATTATTATAAAATGGTTGCTCTATTGGACATAATAGTATATCATCATAGAAGAGGTAAAGGTCAAAAAATGCTTGAAAATAGCGTAAAAATTACCTGTTTTGGCTTGACACATTTTCTATGATTTGTTAATATAATTATAGAGATACCTTGTGGTGAGGTATCATTCCCATGACGCTTGTGATATCAGGTATGCAAGAAGAGGCGATGAGCGGGGATTTGTTCGGGAAGTCTGCACCCGTACCTGAGAGCCTTTGGCGAAAGGAACGTAGTCAAAAAAAGAGAAGTACTGGAAAGGTCTGAGGTGATTTCCTTGGACCTTTTCTTAGTCTAGGACAGAAATAGAGATACCGGAGAAAAAAGATGGCAAAGAACACGAAATACTTGCAATACGCCAAGAGCAGAAGTAAAGTACAACAGAATATAGATTTACAGCAAGTTGCTCGGGAATATGATAAGCTGCTTAATAAAAAATTTTGCTATCTTTTCAGCGGCGGTATAAAAATAGAGTTCCAATTTAAAATGGAAAACTTTTATCATTTGCTCGGATTTCATAAGCTTACTGATGTGACTGCAGTAAGAATGGTAGAAGCTTTTAAATTGAAGAAAGAAGATTTTTTCAAATTGATTAAAGCTGGGAAAATTACAATGACTACTACCGATGAAAAGATTATTGGAGAATTTTCAGAGGAGATAGTAAATATTCAGGATACCAAGAGAAAATCTGATTTTGGCGAAATTAAAGCACATCGTTTGCTGATGTTTTCTGAAAAGAATATACTGGAGCTTTTACTTAGTGATCCTGTAATAGATTTTGATAGTGACGAATGTAATACTGTAATAGATGCGGATAAAATATTTTTTAAACTAATTACCGGAGTAATTCGACACTTGAATTTGTTTATTGGATATGATACAGAAGAGAAAAATCATTATGTGTCTACTTTTTTCCTAGAGAATGAAGCGGATAAATTTATTTTAAAGAAATCGGGTGAGCCCCAGACACAGCTTAAAATATTGACCAGAGAAGTTTATGATACAACACGTAATGAGATGATTGACTTTTATGTGAAGTGGGAGAATGTACGTGAGGAATTTGTACAGGAACCATGTTACAGAGGCCAAAACAGATTGAAAACATGGATTAATAGCAAGCATATTTCTTCCTTACAGGTTGCAAAAGAAATTGTTGAACTGAAAGAAATAATAGAACGGTTTAAGCAAGAGGTAGTAGAATTAGCAAGAAAATATGTAATTGCAGTGCTTGTGTCGCAACTTTCGATAGAAGAGAAAAAAGAGGAGGCACAGCTACAGCTCATGGAATATGATATTGATGCTGAAAACGAGGATGTGCAGGCGGAATATCATACCGTGGACATTTCACAGATAAAGAACGATAAGCTTAGGATGGAGGCAAAACTTTCTGCTGTAGAGAATAAACTGCAAAAATATGAAAAGTATTTGCCGGAAATTGCAGAATTGGAAAAGAAAGAAGTTATGTTAGTATACCAGCCATATATTGTAGAACAGGCTATAGAAGATACTCTGATTGCAAAGCTTCTGGAGCATAATGATGTTTTTGGCAATATAGTTTCTCCATCAAAATTTAAAGAGTGGTATATGAAATTACATAAATAGGTGTTGGCTGATTTGGCTGACGCTTATTTTTGGTTTTTGTGGACCAAATGGAGTAGTAGGAAAAAAAGTTTTCGTGAGACGTTACAGACGTATTCTGTGAAATATGGTATTCTATAAACATATGTATGAGATAAGAGTAGAGATGAAGAATGCATATGAAAAAAGAGAATGTATGGAGGTACACCAGATGAATAAGAACAGAAAAGCAAAGAAAAAACAGGAAGGAAAAATAAAAGGATGGTTTGATAAACGAGATAAAAAAGTACATGAAATGTTTGGCGGACCGTCTGATTATGCGTGGAGAGACTGGGTACTCTTTATAGGTGGAATTGTTTATTTTGTCTCTGGTATTTGGAGCTATATAAATCCAACCAATAGAGTGGCAAGTGCTTTTGGTTTAGAAGAAATATGGATAAAAATTATTTCGGTTGTCTTGATGATTGGTGGAGTTTTGCTTCTTGCGTGTTGGTTGTTTGTTTTAACAATTCGTCTACATAAGAACAACAAAGAGAACGGTCTTACCAAGCTATTGTATGGAGTGTCAGTGCTCATTTTATATTTGTTCTATCTGATAAAACAACTAGTTTTTTACTTTTTGAGAGAAACAGGGCAAAAAAACATAATGGCATATATAGCGGAAATAATTGCAAGCTTTTTTATTACTTTCTTTGTAGTACTGTTTTTAGTTGCAAATAATACAGTGGAACAAATCGTACATTCTATTTCTGGAGTTTCGTTATGGGCTGAACTGTTGGCATTTATCTATGTCTTTATTGCAATTGTTATGTTTTTTGGAATAAGTCGGTGGTTTATCGGAAAAACAGTAAAATTGGAAATTTGGACGGAACAGAAATGGGAATTCAAGGAAGTTTCACCTGTTGGTTTACGTGATGTAATGAGAAATAAAAAATACAGAACAAAAAGAAAAGAAAGCTATAAAGAACGGAAGAAAGTGTTGGATGAAGAAATAAAAAACACAGAAATTTGGTTTTTTGTAGTAGTAACTCTTGTGCTGTTAATTATTCCGGTAGATGAAACTAATATTATCGGAAAGTTGTTTGTAAGTGAGTTTATGGGAATAACAACATTATTTGCATTGACACGAGAAGTTCGAACAAAAATAAAGGATACATCACAAACAGAAAACAAGGCTTAAAATACATTGTGGATTTTTGCTTGATAGAAATAAATATTATAGATTTGATTATCCCAATATTTTTTGCAGGATATTTTCAAAAAAATATATTGACATCGAATACGGGGGCGAGATAATATAATGATGTCAAATATGACGTTGTTATAAAAGAAAGGCGGTGCCAAAATGAATTTAGAACAGGCGGATTATTCCGGAAATATCAAACTTCGCTTACCGAAATCCTTACATGCTGCTTTGGTAAGACAGGCGCAAGAAGAGGGTGTAAGCTTGAATCAGTTGTGCCTGTATTATCTTGGCTCAGGAGTGTCGAGGGACAATCTTGGCACAGACGAATTTAATCATAGGTTAGAAATGATTGCAAATATCTGTGCAAAGGATGAAAAAAAGCTTTTTCAGGAATTAGACAAATTAAATGCTGAAGTCGAAGCTTTGAAGCCACGTTTGCTTGATGAATTAAGAAATGCTAAGGCTGAAAAACGAAGAAATTTTGAAGATTTTATCGAAGTTTTGAGATATGTGTATCCGATATATCACGGAGGCATTATGGGTGAAGAATTCCCTATATTAAAAGTTCCATCGGCAAAAATTGTAATAAAACCATTAAAGGAGCAGCATATTAATTATAAACAAGTCGAGGAGCATGCAAAGAAGAAATGCGAGTATGTCGATGTTGCATATGGAGACTATGATTTGTATTTATCTATGGAAAAACGGATACGAGACGAGAGAGCATACAAATCGGTTACAATACATTTTTACTGTAATTATGCAGAACTTCAGGAGAAAGTAGATGCTGTAAAAGACGAAATCGAAAAAAAAATTACAGATATTGAAATGACTGTTAAGCCATGTTATTTGCAACAATTTACATCTGCTTTGTTGAAGACAATGTAGTTTGTACATAAGGAAAAGCAAGCCGGGACGGCCAGCGTAAGCTCGTTGTCCCTGTTTGCTTTTGAAAGAAACTAAAAATATTTTTCAAAACTTAAACTACCAGTCACATTGTTGACCGGTGGTTTATTTTCATTCTGTGGAACTTTTTCTATAATTTCTCTATAGGTGAAAAGAGAGGTTAGTGTTCCATGAATGACAATAAGAAGGTGATGTCTGTCAGTGAACGGAAAGTAAAGATACGGCAGCGGTATAATGGCAGAAACATGGATAATGTCCATATCATTCCGGCGAATCCTACTGCGGGAATCTTTGATGAAACGGAAGTAAAAAGAGTTGCAGTATATACAGAGTGCCTACGGATGACCCAAACCAGACTTCGTCCTATGAGTTGCAGAAGAATTACTATGAGAATCTGGTATCGAAGCATCCGAACTGGATATTGGTTGGCATTTATGCGGATGAAGGTATTTCCGGAACAGTGGACGACCTGAAAATATAAAAATGTATTGCAAAACGATATACAAATTGTTATACTATAGGCGAAAGGTGGTGTTCGTTATGGCAACAAAAACAGCTAATGTAATAGCAAGAGTAGAACCGGATATTAAAGAACAGGCAGAAAAGATTATGGAACAATTAGGTATTCCAACTTCTGTTTTAATCAATATGTTATACAAGCAGATTATTATGAAAAAGGGAATTCCATTTTCAGTATCACTTGTAAATGAGCCAAAGGCAGTAAGTGATATGTCCAAGGCAGAATTTGATGAAATGATGGAAAAAGGATACCAGCAGGCAAAGGAAGGCAAAACACGTCCTGCAAGAGAGGTGTTTGCAGAATTACGACAGGAGATTTAATGCATGGAGAAATATTCTGTAGAAGTAACATTGCAGGCGCAGGAGCAAATGCGTGATATTGCCTTATATGTTGCGAAGGAACTAATGAACAGAGATGCGGCTTTGGGACTGTTGGATGCATTTGAAGAAGCAATTCTTTCGTTAGAAGAATTCCCAGAGAGGGTAGCATTAACGTCTGAGGAGCCATGGCACAGTGAAAAGATACATCAGTTAATTGTAGAAAACTACTATGTTTATTTCTGGATTGACGGAAATGTAGTACGTGTTACTGCCGTTGTGTATCGGGGAAGAGACCAGCGCAGGCAGTTGGAAAATATGGATAGAAGATAAGAAAATGGGTGTTGGCTATATTGCTGGCACCCATTATTATCTTTATAAAGTAAATGAAATGTTGCGAATTGTGATTCAGGCAATCATGCCCCATAAGTTACTCTTAATAGTCAGGAATATACAGGCGACTTAGTCAGTTTCGTTTTCAGCTTCCAAAATAGACAAAAACGAGGATGGTTCGTACACCGGAATAGAGGATTTAGCATAATCCTTTACATTACGGGAAACAATGCAGTCCATACCGGAGCGGATAGCAGTTTCTACCATAATGGCATCTTCATAATCGGATATTTCGGAAGAGATTGCTTTGCGGCAGTCCAAAGAAGCAGTGTCTAATACATGAAACAAAGTAAAAAGCTTGCTTAAAATCTTACGTGTTTCTGCGTCACTGTGGGTTAAACGGTGTGTCAGATAGTAAATATCTGTTACAGACTTTGCAGTGATATATCCTTCAAATTGTTGGTTTGCGGAATAGATAAAAATCTTTTGTGCAGGCTCGGCAAAAGGAACACGAGACTGTAGGACATCAATGATAACGCAGGTATCAATTAAAACTCTCATATAGTATTCAACCTTTCTTCTCGTGCTTCTTCTAATGTCATGTCGGCAGGAAGAATTCCAAATAGTGATTTAGCAACATCCACTCTGTCCTGAAACGGATTGGTTAATTTAGCAACGACTTTACCGTTGCGTGTAATGTAGATATCCTCTGTTTCAGCAAGCATAAGATATTTACCAAGATTGGTTTTTAATTCAGTTGCGGTAATAGACATATTGTCCTCCCCTTTCTTAAAACAGGTGTTAATGAAAAATCTTTTCAACCATATTATACACAAATCGTACGAAAATATCAACATAATCGCACGAAAAATCATAAGATTTTTCCCGACACATATCCCCGGTATCGGTACGGCAGGTATGTTCCGGGTGGCAACTGGCGATTGCATTAAAGTCTGCAATCTTTAAGCAGTTCATTATGAAAACAAAAAATCTTGCTGGGTACTTTCGCGAGTGATATAATGATTCTGTATGAATTACGGCGTGAAGCATGGGAGCAAAGAATGACATTATCAGAGTGGTTGATCAAAGAATATGGGAATAACAAGGCATGGAAAGCAGGAACAGACAGGCAGACGAAAACCGTGAATGTTCAAAAAGCATTAAATGCAATTGGCAGGGAAGCCCTTTTTCAACAGGCGAAGGAATTGGAGAGAGATGGACTGATTAGTGTAGCATGGAAAAATATGGGCAGTGAGATAAAGTCCCTGCGTTTTCCGATTGAAAATCTGAATTGGTTATGTCAGCGAGAGCATATCCAGAATACAAGGGAAAAGTCTGTGGAACAGCAGTCCTATATTCAGGAATTGTTATTAAAGACAACGGCTGAGTGGTTAAAAAAGTATTATGAAGAGCAACTGGAACAACTTAAAAAAGGGAATGTGGCAAAAAACGCCTACGATAAGGAGTTTTTATACTGTCTATATAAAATAAGCGAGCTAAAGGGACACGTCTGGGAGCGGGTGTTCAGTGAAGACGTGTTCCATGATTCGAAGAAATTTCAAAAACACTATAAAAACAGGGTGGTATCTGTACTGCGTAAAGAATTGAAAGAGTATGGAGAAAGTCTGGAAGATTATGAAGTTCTTGCGGAATTTGGCATCATGAACTATTCCCAAAGTCTTTGCTGGAAAGGTCGTCTGGTTTATGAGATAGATGGAACTTATCGGGTGGATACGGAACATCAGCGATATGGGACGGTGTTGAATGCGCAGACATTGGTAAATTCCGCACCGGTTTTATTACCCGGAATCAAGAAAATAATGACGATAGAGAATAAGGCGAACTATGAAGACCGGAGCTATTCAGAGGATACGCTGTATGTATTTGTACACGGTTTTTTGTCTCCGAAGGAAAGAAACTTCTTAAAACAGCTCCGGGAGATTGCAGGGGAGACAGTGGAGTATTACCATTGGGGAGACATGGACTTAGGAGGAATGAGAATTTTTCATTTTTTGAAGAATGAGCTGTTTCCACAAGTCAGACCGTATAAAATGGACGAGGAAAGCTATCAGAATGCAATCCGCGACGGGAAAGGGATAGCGTTTAGTAAGGAAAAAAGAAAACTATATGAAGCTTATGACGCGAAGGAACTGGAACCACTAAAGCAATGTATTTTGCAGTATGGAAAGGATATGGAGCAGGAAGGAATATCGTATGATACTGAAGGATAAGATTCCGGAGAATTTTTATAGTTTGTTTCGGACAAGAAATACGGATTACTATATGAAAATTCTAATCGGGTTATATGAAGAGAACAATGGGCTGTATACCTCTCTTGGACTGACCTTTGGACAGTGCCGGCAGATTGTCATGGAAATCATGGGAAGCCAGCGGATGAGCTGGGAACCGGAGGTGGGGCCGGATGCCGTGGAGGAGTTTACCGTTTCGGAAGGAACGATAATGACCAGGCTCATCGACTGGGGATGGATAAAAAAGGATTATGATGAAAAGATAAATGATTATGTAATTTCCTTTCCTGAGTATAGCCAGTTGTTTATTGAACTGTTTATTCGATTAAACAGTGATGACAACGACCGAGAGAGGGAGAGCATGCTGGCAATTTATAGTGCCTTATATACTTATTATCAGGATGAGGAGAAAAATAATGATATTCTTCAGAATGCTGTTCGGATGTCCAAGAGGCTCAGCCTTTTGCTTTCCAACATGCAGGATGGAATGAGAACCTATTTTGACGAGCTTTCTAAGCGTAAAAACTTTTTGGAAATACAGGAGGTGCTGATTAGAGAGTTGAACAACAGTGACAGTAAAAAATATGCAATTCTGACAACGAAGGACAGCTTTTACCGGTACAAGGAAGCCGTAAAGGAGCTGGTGGCACAGATTCTTGGCGATGCAGATGAGAAGAAGAGAAAGCTCACCGGGGAACTGATATTACTTGAAGAAAATACAAGGGAGCATATGCGGCACAGTAAAATGTTGGAGTACTGCGAGGAGGCCGGGAAAATGTGCCATCAGATTAATCGGGAATTTTTTGCCATCGAGCAGAAATATAACCGCCTGATTGAGCAGAAAACCGTGTTTGCCAAGCGGGCGTTGGCGCGGATTCACTATATTTTACAGGAAGGGGCTACAGGGGAAGACTATGTATTGCAGCTGCTTGCCATGTTAGATAAAAGTGAGCGGAAGGAAGAAATTTTATCAGCAGTGGAACTGCGGTTGAAATTTTCTTCCCAGTATTTTAATTTGACGGATAATTCCATGTACAGCAAAAAGGCGGCGATAAAGGCAGAATTCCAGCCGGTGGCGGTTACAGAGGAAAAAACGGCGGATATGCTCGACTATATTCCAAAACCTCTTTATACCAAGCGGGAATTGCAGGAATTCAGGTATAAAAATGTAAAGGACGGAAAGTTTGTGGCAGATAAGGACAGTATTACCTGCGTGGAAGATTTGGAAAAACTGATGTTCTTATGGAATGAGATTGTCAGCGAGGAGCAGGCCGAGGTTTTGCTGGAAGGAGAAGAAGAAAAGGACGGTATGAGATTCAGCAGGCTGGTGATTCCTTCGTAGGCAGGAAAAGGAGAATTTATGTTTCAATATATGGAAAATTTAACTCCGGCACAGGCGGAGGAAGTGAAAAAAACGATACAGGATTTGTTTAAGCAGACATGCATTTTGCAGATAAAATATGATCCGGTGACATTGCTTGCCAGGGAAAATCCAAGATATCATGCTTGTACAAGGCATAGGGAATTTATCAGTGATTATTTAAGTGTCCTTGGATGTGAGTTGCTTCATGACCCGCAGGAAAATATTTACCGTCTGGGCGGCGAGGGTGTTCTGACCCAGTCGCTGGGGATGATTACGACAAAACTGCTGTTATTATTGAAGTGCATTTATCGGGATAAAATCATGGGTGAGGGTCTGAAGGCAACAGTAACAACCCGAACAGAAATCAGAAAATATGGCGTAGATACGAACCTGATTGCGGACAAGTTGACGGCGGCGGAATGGGATAAAGCTTTTAAGGTGTTCAAACGTCATCAGATGATAGAGCTTCCTTGTGCAATTTCAGACATGGAGGACGATACGCCGATTTATTTATACAGTACCATTAATATTTTGTGTCCAACCATGGACATTAGTGCTGTGGTAAAACAATATGCAGCTTACGAGGATGGGCAGCAACGGTTCGAATACATGGAAGACGGAGAGGAAGAAGAACATGAAGCAGCCGAAGAAGATATTTACTAGAATGTGCCTAAGCAACTGGGGAGGAATTTCCCACAAGGTACTGGAATTTAACGAATATATCAATCTGTTCAGTGGCATGAGCGGTTCGGGAAAATCTACTGTAATGGATGCCATCCAGATGCTTCTTTACGGAAGTATGTCCTCGAACTTTTTAAACAAAGCGGCAGATGACTCAAAAAACAAAAGAAGTGTATTCAGCTATCTGCGCGGTGAGCAGAAGGACGGCAGCGCCAACCGGGCCAACCGGGATTTCCGGACGATTGTGGTACTGGAGCTGGAGGATACCGGGACTAAGACAAACACCTGCATCGGAGCCTGGTTTGAGGTGAGGAAAAATGATACCGGCATCAATAAATACTGTTTTTTCAGCCATTCCGGAAAAATGCCGGAGGAAGGTTACATTAATGAAGCAGGGATGCATTATTCTTACAAGGAACTGCAAAGCCTGATAGAAGCCAGACAGAAGTCCGGGGATAACCGGGGCAGAGGCGATGTGAACCGGATTTACAGTTCCATGGAAGCCTATATCACTAATCTGAATGATACGATTTTTGGCTTTATTGATGGCGGACGGTTCCGCACCATGCAAAAAAGCGCCATTGCGCTGAAAATGACCAATGGTACCGGGCAGTTTATCAGAGATTATATGTTTACGAAAAGCGAGGGCGATGTCATAGAAAAACTGTCGGAGCAGTTGGGGGCTTACCGGGAGATTAAGGAAAAAATCGATGATGTCAAGAAGCGGATTGATTTGCTTTCCGTAGTGCAGGATAAAGGCGTGGCATTGACCATAACCCAGGGTGATGCGGAACTTATGAAGTCAAAGTTAAAGTGCGTGGATATTATTAGCTGGAAAAAGAAGATGGAACTCTGCCAGACGAAACTGGAAGTTTGCCGGGAGGAAAAGAACAGGCTGGAACAGGAGAAAAAACGGTGTGACAAAGAGGAAGATAGTTTGCTGAAGGAGCTGGTGCAGGTGCAGGCGGATTTGCAGTCCGGTGATTTGGGAAGCAAGAAGCAGCATCTGTCGGATTTGGAAACCCAGGCGAAAATGTTGGCAGAAAACAGCGGTCAGTGGCGTGGGATTATCGGAAGACTACAGCAGTGGAATGTCAGCGAAATGGCTCAGGACTATGTCAGCAATGTTCTGTTGGAGCAGATAAGCGACTTCGTATCAGGAAAAATTGAGGAAGAAGCTTGCCTGGAACTGCAAAAACTGATACGAGACGAGAAAAAAGAAATTGACGAGTTACGTAAGGACTGCGAGAGAAGTCTGGAAAAGGTACAGCAGGAACTGGACGAGGTAAAGATGCTGATTAACGACATGCAGAACAACAGGAAAACCTACAGTCCGAATCTTCGTCAGGCAAAGGAGGTATTGGAGCATAAACTGAGCAATCTGTATGGAAAGAAAGTCCGGGTCAGCGTGTTTGCGGATTTGTTCGATGTGGTGGATGAAGAATGGAAAAATGCCATTGAAGGCCGTATGGGAAACTTGAAATACGCGTTGGTGACCGAGCCGCAGTATGCCCATAATGCGGCGGAGACGTTGCGGGATTTGAAGCGTTTTGAGGAAGTAACACTGATTAATTCGGATGCCATTGTAAAAGCGGACAAGGAGGTGCTGCCAAATTCCTTATATGAAGCTGTAACAACTACATATGACTATGTGGATGCATGTCTGAAGCATTATCTTGGAAGGATTATCAAATGCCGGAGTGTGGCAGAGTTAGAAAAGGTACGGGAAGGTGTCACGCCGGATTGCTATTCCTATAGTAATTATATGTTCCGTCATTTACGGCAGAAGGATTATACGACGGGAGCCTGCATAGGCAGCACGGTTTCTAAAAAGATGCTGTTAGAGTATAAGGAAAAGCAGGAAAAACTGTCGGTAAAGAAGATGGATTTAAGCACCAGGGCATATGGTTTCGGGGAAATCTTGGAGTTCGAAACGTTGTCAAACTATACCCCTGCCCTGCTTGTTTCTTTATCCGGGGCAAGTAAAGCATTGGAAGAAATCCTGAAAGAAAAGCGGGAACTGGAAGAAGAAATCCGTAAGCTGTCGGAAGGGGAGTACCGGCTGCTTACGGAAAGAAAACAAAAGCTGGAACAAAAGCATCAGGAGTTAAAGGTGAAATCAACCAGCTGTGCCACACAGATGCAGGACAGGGTGCATGATATTGCAGAACTGGAAAGTACGATTCGGTTTAACGAAGACAGACTGGAGGAAGCAGAGCTTGGTTATGTGCCGAATGAAAAGACAGAGCAGGAAATAGCGGCGGAATTACAACAAGTTTCCGGCAAAACGCTGTCAGAACGTTATCGTGTCGAGGTAGAAAAACTGGAGGGACGGGCAGAAGAATTGCAAGCGGAATTAAACGAAGCCAGAATGGCATATATTGCAGCTTATCCATCCGGTGGCTTTACCGGAGGAGAACGCTCCAATGAGGCTTACCTTGAGAAGCTGAATGATTACCGGAAAAATTATGAGCCACAGTACCAGAAGGAATTTGACCAGCAGTGCGGCAAGGTTTACCGGACTCTTCGGGAAAATATTGTGGCGAAGATTCATAACGACATCCGGGAGGCAGTGCGACACAAAAACGAAATTAACCGGATGCTTCGGGATACCAACTTTGCGGACAGCGTGTACCAGATTAAAATCGAGGCTGCAAAAAATGAGGACGGCCAGTTTTATGAGATGCTGACCGCCAAGGAACTGGATACGAAAAATGTGAGCCGCTATGAAATCGAGGGACAGCTAAATTTTGGAGAGGATGAGTTTTACCAAAAGTATGAGAAGAAGCTGAACCTGTTGATGGAGAAGTTTATGCCGCCACGGAGCAATGATGAAGCATCCATGGAGCTGAGCCGCAAGGAGATGGAAAAGTACGCGGATTACCGTACTTACCTGCATTTTAACATGTATGAGCAGGTGGAGGACGAAAACGGAATCCGGGAAAACTACGTGGATGAAATGGCAGGCAGGGATTCCGGCGGTGAAGGACAGAATCCAAAGTATGTAGCATTACTGGCGGGTTTTGCCATGCTTTACATGGAACAGAGTAACCGGGATTCCAAGATTAAGCTGGTACTGCTGGACGAGGCCTTTTCCAAGATGGATCAGAAGCGAAGCGAGGTATGCTTAAAATATGCAAGAAAGTTAAACTTACAGTTGATTGTATGCGTGCCGGATGAACGACTTTCTTCCCTGATTCGGAATGTGGATTGTATTTATGGGTTTAAACGGGATAAAAATAATGAAATCTCCATGATGCATATTGATAAGGGAAATTATTTGAGCATGATGGAAGGGTAACAAATTGTTCGGGGTGAATTGTACATGTCGCATCCAAGTGACTTTGGACGTCTTTCTTTGGGCAGAATTGTGAAGCCGGAGCAGATTTTGCATACTTTTTTGTCTACTTTTCATTGAAAAACACAGCGGAAAGAAAAAGGAATTGGAAAAACGTATAATTCATTGCGAAAATAAACGAAAATTTTCGGGTTGCAAAACAAACTCTCTTGTGATATTTATATAGCGTAAAGTAAAAGGAAAAAGCATCAGCGCATCAGAAGGCGCGAAAGAGAGGGATTTTTATGATTCGTAAATTTGTTCAGTGTAAGGACACAGAAGCACGCTTACAGCTTTTGGCACAGACGAAGGAGTCTGACTGGTCGGATAGTGAGCTTGATACCATTATGACGATTCTGGGACTCAGAGAAGAGGAAGACTTAACAAAGGATGAAAAGTGGTCAAAGATTCTCTGCAGACTGATTGATACTGCGTTCCATGAGAAAAAGGAACTGGAGGGCAGTGTTTTTAAGGATATACCGGAAGAGCGGAATCCGTATGAAGAGGATTTAGAGGAGCTTGGAGACTTACATGCATATTTAAAGGTCTGCAATGTAGCATAAATCGAAATTATGACAGACTGGGATACCCTGACAGAAACGCAAAATGCGGAAATCTGTCAGGGTATTTTTTATGTTTTTTCATTTTCTTAAGATAGGACAGAAAGTCCGAATCAGATTTATTCCTGAGGAAGCAGCAGCTTTGGCATGGCAGAAAAGAGCGCAGCCATGTAATCGGAACAGAATTCCCGAAGAGCATCAGGAGCAGGAAGTTCCAGATAAGCGGGCAATGTTTTGTATTCCCGGTAAAACAAAAAGCGCCCGTTTGCAAAGTCCGGTACTTTTTTGAATGGCAGTGGAAGAAAGGTACTGCATTTTTTCTGATAAGCTGTGGCTGGGCGGCATTTCTGCTTTACATCTTTGTCCACATATTCTGCCAGACTGTTGTGGATGGCAGTATCTTCATAGATAAGATAAGTATAGTCTTTATAATTTGAAAAAAAGTATTTTAGCTCGCCGGCATAGAGCTTTATGGAAAGTTCGGTGCCGTCCGAAGTTACCGACAGTTTGCCAAAAGAGTTTTCGGCAGTGTCCGGCATATAAAGCGGAAAGCAGCCGAAAAACGGCAGAAGAGGCACGGAATAGGTAAACAAAAGCACATCTCCGGTCTGTGTCAGCTTCGGCTGCAGACTTCCATTCAGCACATGCAGGATATTTGTATGCTGATAAAGGGAAAGCAGGCCAAACAGGTCGTCATGATTATGAAGCAAAAGTACGTTGCGAAGGGCATCAGCCTCTTCGGAATGACCGGTCAGTGCGGCAAGTCGGTATTTTCCGGTATACGCAGCATAAACGGCAATCAAATCTCCGCCATCAAAGGTATCGGTGCGGGTAAAGCCGCTTAAGACCTCCAGCGTTTTCTGTTTAAAATCAGGAAGAGAAAGCGCCTTACGGTAAGGCAGCAGCAGTTTATAAATATCAATCGTGGTATCGGCTTCTATTTGATACCTGATCTTGTAGCGGGAAAACTTTTTGTTCAGATAAGGAATGTCAAAGCCGTAGCCGTTATAATGTACCAGAATTCGATACGGCTCTAAAAAATGTTTCCATGCAGTCAATACTTCCTTTTCCTCGGAAAAATTATCGCAGAACCACTGGGTAAGAAACGGCCCTTCTTCTGTCTGATGGATGGCGCCAATCAGATAAAGATAGGAGGTATCCGCAGAAAGTCCGGTTGTTTCAATATCAAACAGAACGGTATCCTGTGGTAGCGGTGCAAGGGGAAAAAGGGAGGTATCAAGTGCGGTACGGATAAGCTTCATGGGAATTCCTTTCTGGTGTAAACTTTCGTATCTATTATCTGTAAACGAAACTGCCTTTATTTTAGCATAGCAAAGATGTAAACTCAAGTATTTCGATATACTGTGAGAGAAGGCTGAGAAAGTCCGAAAATAGTACTTCCCATTTTGAAAGTAGTTTGATAAAATAAGTAGTAGTATAAAAACAGGAAGGAAGGATAGTAAAAATGTGGGGGTGGCACATCTTCGGAATTGAATTTTACCGGATTTTTTACTTTTTTATCATATACAGCTTTTGTGGGTGGATTTGGGAAAGTACTTATGTTTCCTTAAAAAACAGAAAGTTTGTTAACCGAGGCTTTTTAAACGGTCCGATTATACCGATTTATGGGGCAGGCGCCACGGTGATTTATCTTGTTTTTTATAATCCGTATCTGATTCATTTGGTAGAGCATGATTCACTCAAAGGATATGTACTGATTTTCCTCATTGGTATGGTGGCGGCATCGGTACTTGAGTTTGTAACTTCCTATGTTATGGAAAAGCTGTTTCATGCAAAGTGGTGGGATTACAGTGATGTGCCGCTCAATATCCAGGGGCGCATCTGTGTGCCGGTATCCTTATTCTGGGGAGCGCTTTCGGTAGTTCTTGTAAAACTGCTGCATCCGGAAGTAGCAAAGCTTGTTGCGCTGATTCCCAGACTGCCGGGTGAAGTGGCGGCCTATATTATTCTCGTATTTTTTCTTGCGGATCTTGCCGTTACTGTGGCAGCTACGGTTCAGCTCGATAAGAAAATCAATGCGGTTCAAAAGCTGCGTGAAGAGGTTTACGAGTATCTCTATGGCTTAAAGCTGTATGAAGCAAAGGAAGAATTAAAGGGAAAACTGTCATCGCTTCGTCTGGATGAATTTTTCGAACGTGGGAAGCAGTGGCATCTGGATGAACTGGAAGCAAAGGCAAAGGGAGTTCTCGAAAAGTATAAGTCAATTGCTACGGTGCGTTTCCAGCGATTGATTTACCGTCGTATTTTTACAGCTTTCCCGAATCTGCGTATGAACGGTCGAGAGGAAGCACTTCGTGACGTCAAGGAACGTCTGAAAGCATATAAGAGTAGAAAACATCAGCAGGAGCTTGAGGAAAAGGAGTAACGGAACATGTATACGAGTACATGCAAGTTTTGCGGAAAGCATTTCTTATCAAGAATAAAAACGTCAACCTGTGAAGAATGCAAGCCGATAGATGATGAGCTTTTTTCGAAAATCGAAGAATATTTGATGCGTTATCCGAACAGTAACGCAATTCAGATTTCAGAAGGACTTGGCATTGCGGCAGCAGAGGTGTTGCGTTATATTGACGAAGGAAGACTTCAGATAGCAAAAGGAGCGTTTCAACGATTATGATTGCTTTTATTACAGGAGAAGTGGTAAAGAAAACAGAAAGTTCAGTAATTCTTGCAACGGCAGGCGGAATCGGCTACGAAGTATTTGTACCGACAGGTACGCTGGCTAATCTTCCGGGCAAAGGAACAGAAATCATGCTGTATACTTATTTGCAGGTAAAGGAAGACGGAGTTTCTCTGTTTGGATTTTTAAGAGAAGAAGAGCTGAAGATATTTAAACTGCTCATTTCGGTCAATGGGATCGGACCGAAGGGAGCACTTGGTATTTTGTCTGGGACTACAGTGGAGGATTTGCAGTTTGCGGTTCTTGCAGAGGATACAAAGACGATTGCAAAGCTTCCGGGTATCGGGCCGAAAACTGCCGGAAAGCTTGTGTTAGAATTAAAGGACAAGTTTAAACTGGAGGACGCGTTTGAGTCAAAGTTTTCGATAGGTGCAGGAGAGCTGTCGAAGGCAGCAGACATCAGAGAAGAGGCTGCGCAGGCGCTTTCTACACTTGGCTATTCCATGACCGAGGCGATGAAAGTACTTCGTACTCTGGAAGTCACGGAGCAGACTACGGTGGAGGATTTATTAAAGCAGAGCTTAAAGTATTTATAGGTGGAGATTAGTGTGAAAAATAAGCTTGATAGCTTATTTTTCACACGGCTATTTGTGCC
>JBJENV010000062.1:0-14580 GCA_051880375.1 Lachnospiraceae bacterium | reverse complement strand
TCGGCTACTTTGTACTGTTTACCACCTGTTGCAATAATTGCGTACATATGGCACCTCCTATTATCATTACTCGCCAACTACGGTGCTGCAAATTTAATAAAAATAAGCAGACTTCAACCTCGTTGTGCGGCATACTCATAAAATATAGCATATGGTTCAAATTATGTCAAGCATTATTTTCAAAAATTTCTTTTCGGCTCCAGCTGTTCTGCTAATGTTTTATATACCTTTTTGCGTGTGATTTCAATTAAGCCAAGCTTCGTTATATCGACAAGTTCCGTTTGTACCGAATCCTCCTTAAACAGGCGGCGCAGCTCGTCCAACAATTGCTGTACATGTTCCGGATTTTCCAGATTGATAAAGTCCACAAGGATAATACCGGACAGATTGCGAAGTCTCAGCTGATATGCAATTTCTCTTGCCGCCTCCATGTTAATGGAAAAGAAAGTCTGCTGGGATGCCTTTTTCCCCGAAATTGCCTTACCGGTATTGACATCAATTGCCGTTAATGCTTCGGCAACATCAATAACAAGCGTTGCACCGGAATTTAAGTAAATCATCCGTCTTAGTGCCTGATCCATGTAATAATTGATTTTATATCTGGTTGTAATGTCACTGCTCTGCTCCGCGTATTCCAGTACCGTAGGTCCACCCTGCTCATTCTTACTCGGATACAGGCTTAAGTAATGTTCCACTTCATGATAAATATCGGTATAATCCGTCACAATGCGGTCCAGATGCTGTAATCGAAGCTCACGAATCGGAATCAGGTAGGTCGGCAGTTCCTGACGCAACAGTGTATAGGCTGCCTGATGGATACCTGTTTCGCATAGGTTCTGATATTCAAACAAAAGCTGCTTTAACTCATCCTCCAGCTCCTCTGCCGTTGCATACTGGGCATTGGTTCTCACCACGATACCGTACTGTTCCCCGATAAACGGAGTTAAGCGGGCACGAAGCTCATTTTTTACGGATTTCTGAAAAATCTTTTTGGAAACCTGGATTCCCTCTCCGCCGTGAACGACAACCACATACTTTCCTGTCAACGAAAAGTTGGCCGTAACGACCGGAGCCTTTGTTTTGACTTCTTCCTTCACAACCTGCACAAGCAGCATATCTCCCATGGAGATTTTCTTTTCAGACTGACGTCTGACAAACAGCGGATTTCGTACCGAATCCAATTCCAGATAGCAGGAACATTTGTCCGAAATATTAACGAATGCGGCATTGATGTTTTTTACGATATTATCGATTCTGCCGATGTAGATGTTTCCGATTTCAGAGTAGCTCTGAGGCTGAAATGCAGAAACCTGTTTCATTTTTCCGTCCTCATAAAAGGCACTGATACCGTTTCCTTTATAGCCGGTAATTACTAGTTCGTTCATGGTCTTTTTATAAGACTCCTTTATACAGTATAATAATTCATCAGCGGAACAAGTCTGCGCTCCGGCATCGTATTCTTTGCCGTGCGCTCCGCAATTCCTGACTGGGACACCTTTTTCAGGGCCAAATCAGCATAGGTCTCCAGACGATGCAGCTGATAGGCATATGGATTGTATTCTCTGCCAAGATAAGCGTAAAACGCTTCCATGACCGTATCCGGCTTGATATTGTTAACGCTGCCTGATGATAACAGAAGATAGAATACCAGTCCGTTATCATATTCTCCGGAATACGGCGTTGTTTTTCCGTCTATTGAAAAATCAAAAATAAACTGTGCCAGATTGACTTCCGTTTCCGTTTTTTTTGACTTTTTTACCGTAAGGATTTCGCTCTTTGATAAGAAATTTTTAAATTCCCGGCGTAAAAATTCCTTATCCGTATTTTCCTCGTAGCCATCCTTTAACAGCACAAGATAATCGGAAGCAGCCACAAGTGCCATTGCTGTTTCACGTTTTTCCTGCGGTTTTGGCTCCGGAAGAAGGATTGCACCAAGAATCCGCATTCCTTCCGTCATGGTCTGATTCAAGCGGTCACACAGCTCCTCTGCCGGCATCTCTTCGGTCAGTGCAAGGTCAAAATATTCTGCCTCGCTTGTCTGTCCGACTCCGAGCGGCGAAGCAAACGACATAATCTGGTGCGGGTTAAATCCCTCAGAGTACATGACCGGAAGACCGGCACGACGGATTGCTTTCTGAAAATAGCGCATGACATCCAGATGACTGATAAACTTCATGGTTCCGTATTTTGCAAACTTAATTCTGAAATTCATAAGGTTTCACCCGCCTCATTTCTCGGCTCGTAGCAGACGCCGCCATGAAATACTTTGGCACCGCAGCCGGCACATCCCTTACGGCAATTCGGCGTCACGGTTTCTGCCTGTCCCTTCTCATATTCTCTCCACAAAAATGCCTTTGTAATCCCGGCGTCAATAAAATCCCAAGGAAGCAGTTCTTCTTTGCTTCTTTCCCTTGTCGTGTAAAAATCCATATCAATTCCAAGGGTTTCAAACGCCTTCATCCATCTGTCATAATGAAAATGCTCCGACCAGGAGTCAAAGATACAGCCATTTTTATAAGCCTCTAAAAGAAGCGCACAAAGTCTTCTGTCACCTCTTGCAAATACACCTTCCAGCATGGTCAGTTCGGCATCGTGCCAATTATACTTAATACTCTTGGAGTTTAGCTGTTCTTTCAGCTTCCCGCTCAAATATTTCTGCTTGGCGAGAAATTCCCCTGCAGAAGCCATGCTTACCCACTGGAACGGAGTAAACGGCTTCGGAACAAAAAACGAGGTGCTTGTTGTAATGCTTACTTTACCGTTTCTCTCCTGCTTCGGAATCGTGTAGTACTCTCTTGCAATCTTGTCCGACAGTACTGCAATCTGCTCAATATCTTCTTCGGTTTCCGTCGGAAGTCCGAGCATAAAATATAGCTTCACCTTGTTCCAGCCGCTTTGGAAAGCGGACATGGCACCGGTCAAAATGGATTCTTCGCTCAAGCCCTTATTAATTACGTTACGAAGGCGCTGGGAGCCTGCCTCCGGCGCAAACGTCAGACTGCTCTTTTTAATGTCCTGCACCTTACTCATGACATCCAGTGCAAAAGCATCAATACGAAGTGACGGCAGAGAGATATTTACTCCCTGCTTCTGGAACGTATCAATTAAATAATATACAAGTTCCTGAAGCGAAGAATAATCGCTGGAGCTTAAGGAACTTAACGAAATTTCCTCATGTCCGGAATTGCGAATCATTTCTACGGCACGTTTCTTTAAAAACTCTACATCGCGCTCTCTGATTGGGCGGTAAAGCATACCTGCCTGGCAGAACCGGCAGCCCCGGATACAGCCACGCTGGATTTCTAACACCACACGGTCCTGTATGGCGCGGATGTACGGAACGAGCGGTTTTTCCGGATAAAACGTATCCGAGAGGTTCATTTCCACCTGCTTGCGGATTTTTGCTTTCGCATGCGAATTATTCGGAGTAAATGATGCTATCGTTCCGTCCTCATGATAGGTTACATCATAAAACATCGGGACATACATGCCTTCAATCTCTGCAACCTTTTCTAAATACTGTATTCTTGTACCAACGTTCTTTTTATTTTCCTTATAGGCGTCCAACACCTGATCGTAAACCGTTTCTCCCTCGCCAATATAAAAGAAATCAAAGAAGTCAGCTAACGGTTCCGGATTGTAAGCACAAGGTCCTCCGCCGATGACAATCGGATCGTCTTCTGTTCTGTCCTTTGCATACAGCGGAATCTGTGACAATTCCAAAACCTGCAGGATGTTTGTGTAACACATCTCATACTGCAGCGTAATTCCTAAAAAATCAAAGTTCTTAACCGGTTCCTGAGACTCTAAGGCAAACAGCGGAATGTTCTTTTCACGCAGTATCCTGTCCATATCCACCCAAGGAGAATATACCCTCTCACAGTAAGTATCCTCCCGCTTATTAAACATATCATATAAAATCTGAATACCAAGATGTGACATCCCGATTTCATAAACATCAGGAAAACACATACAAAAGCGGATGTCTGCCTCCTTAGGATTTTTGACTACCATATTTACTTCATTTCCTATATATCGTGCCGGTTTTTCCACCTGCATTAAAATTTCATCCGACAAAGCGAGCTTTCTCACAACAGTACCTCCCAACGTCATGTAAATTTGATTATACCACATTCAGCGCAAGAAAACAATGTCCGTTGCAATATAACTGAAAATTTCTTCCACTATGTCACTGCAGAATGGCAGCAGCTTCATCACAACAAAGGAAAGGAACAGCGTTCCTGCCAGCAAAAAACGGAGTAAAAATCCCTGAAGCTTTCTTTCACGATCCATATCACATTTCCCCTTTCCGCAATGATCACATTTTCGCTTACCCGACACAAAGCATTTCTGATATCGACTATACATATGCTGAAAACGGTCTTGTTATACCGGCTTGTCAAAAGGAACGGTTTGTCCGCTTTCTTTTGCATGATGTATTGACGTTGCGCCGGAAATTTTTTATACTGAAAACAGTCAGATAAAACTTACGAATGGAGGAAAAAATCCCATGGCATGGTGTCCAATCTGTAAAAATGAATATCGCGCCGGCATTACCGTATGTCCGGACTGCAACGAAGAACTGGTGGCGGAATTAAATGAAGAACAGTCAGCTGACTATGTTCTTTTATTCCAAACCGATGATGAGTCAATGAAAAACAAAGTAACCGCTTACCTTACCCACTGCGGTATCGGCATCAAGGAGGAAACAGTTGAGCCGGAAGAAGCGTCAGAGGAAAGCCCTTCTTTACTCTATTCGGTATTTGTTCCGCAAAAGGATGCGAAAGAGGCAATGCAGGAAATGCGTACAGTACTTTACGTTGATGCAAAAGAAAAAGAGGATGGTCCGACCGCAGAGATAAGCAGAAGACGCTCTGTCCCGGAGCCGTCCACCGTATATGTAGAGGCAAAGGACCGTTATCAGGAATATCGTTCCTCCGGTATCATGTTTCTTGTCTTTGCTGTAGCGCTTCTGATATTTGCCATTTTAAATATGACCGGTGTCATTTCTTTGATGAATTCGCCGCTCTCCCTGATACTGATGGCGATTCTGGTCGTTGTATTTTTTGGCGTCGGCATTGGTTCCCTTAAGAAAACCTCTTCCTTAAAGGCAGAAGCAGCAAATGAAGAGAACCGGACAGAACAGCTCAAGACATATCTTGCGGAAAAGTTCCCGAAGGAAGTGTTAGATGCCATGGCAGAGCCTGAGATGAGTGAGGAAATTTTGTACTTAAAACAGCTGGATGTCATGAAAGAAAGCGTTCTCTCCGATTATCCGGGGTTAGATGAAAGCTATCTGGATGCTCTGTTAGAGGACTACTATAATTCTATCGGATAAGGCAGGCAATACCATGAAGCAGCTTATCTTCCGTTTTACCGATCTGTTTTTTCGTGCCAGAAGGAAATACCCACATACGGTCAGTACCCTGTTTACCGTATTGATTCTCACAGGCTTTACATTAATTTCCCTGCTGGTGTTTCATTTATCCGGAAGCAACGGTATCATTTCCATTGTGGCGTTATATTCGCTTGCTATTGTACTGATTGCACGCTACACCTGCGGCTACCGCTATTCGGTGTCTGCATCTTTATTGGTAGTAGTCTGCACGAATTACATGTTTACCTATCCATACTTTCAGCTGAATTTCGTTCTGCAGGGCTATCCGGTTGCCTTTCTTGGAATGCTTGCCATCGGTCTGATTATCAGTACGATGACAAAGCTTCTGATTGCACAGGCAGAAACACTCTCGGAACGAGAAAAGCAGCTTGCCGAAGCAGAAAAAGAACGTATGCGTGCCAACCTGCTGCGTGCCATCTCCCACGATTTACGCACTCCGTTAACCGGCATCATCGGAAACAGCGCTGCCTACTTAGAAAACTACGAGCTGCTTACAGAGGATGCAAGAAAGGAACTGGTGTCTTCTATCAATACCGATGCGAACTGGCTTCTTAATATGGTGGAAAATCTTCTGACCGTTACAAGAATACACGGTGAGGCTCAGACCATCAACAAATCACTTGAGCCGGTAGAAGAAATGGTCTCCGAAGCACTGCAGCGTCTTGCAAAGCGCTACCCGGATTCCGACATTCAGGTTTCCGTCCCGGACGAAATTCTGTTTGTTCCTATGGATGCCATTTTGATTGAACAGGTCATTATTAATTTACTGGAAAACGCAATCGTGCATGCAAAGAGTCAGAAAAATGTAGAGCTTCTGATTGAAGCGGATGATTCGAATGTTATTTTCCACGTTAAGGACTATGGCACCGGGATTCCGGAAGAACTGATGGGAATGCTGTTTGATGCCATTGACATTTCACAGAAATCCGGTACAGATGGCTATAAGGGGCGCGGGATCGGGCTTTCCATATGTAAAACAATTATTCATGCCCATCACGGAACCATCTATGCCAAAAATCATTCCGAAGGTGCGGAATTTATTTTTACGCTTCCAAGAGAGGCATAAACCCTTACATAATTGTAGCAGGCGGGGAGTTACTAAAATCCCCGCCTGCCTGATTTTACTCGTCAAAAGAAAATAACTCCTCCAACTCTTCCTTGGAAAGCGAGTTGATAAAGACTTCCTTTGTTTCAATGACAGATTCAGAAAGTTCCTTTTTCTTTTTTTGCAGCTTATAAATTTTCTCTTCTATCGTTCCCTTTGTAATCAATTTGATGACATGGACCGAATTTACCTGCCCGATACGATGTGCACGGTCCGTTGCCTGTTCCTCCACAGCAGGATTCCACCACGGATCAAAATGAATCACGGTATCCGCACCAACAAGATTTAAACCTGTGCCGCCTGCTTTTAAGGAAATCAGAAACAGCTTGCCCTCTCCCGCGTTAAAACGCTTGACGTAATCATTGCGGTCACTGATTTTTGTACTGCCTTCCAGATAAAAATACTGGTATCCCAGCTCATCGAGTGCATTTTTTATAATTTCAAGCATTGAAGTAAACTGTGAAAAAACAAGAATGCGATGACCGTTTTCCACCAGTTCCGGCAAAATCTGAAGAAACAGTTCCAGCTTTCCGCTTCCACCATCATAATTGTCTAAAAAGGTTCCGGGATGGCAGCATATTTGTCGCAGTCTTGTAAGTGCCGCAAGAATCTGGAAACGAAATTTGTCTATCCCGATGCCGGACGTATCTAATTCCTCAGCAAGCTCGCCACGGAAGCTTTCCAAAAATGACAGATACAGTTTCTTCTGTTCTTCTGTCAATTCCGTTAAAAACTTCGTCTCGACCTTTTCCGGAAGCTCTTTCAGCACATCCTTTTTCATACGGCGTAAAATAAACGGACGAATCCTCTTATTCAGGTTTGTGAGGGCTTCCTCATCGTTTTTTAAAATCTGTCTTTCATACTGTTTGACAAAGTTTGCGTGAGACAGCAGGTAATACGGCATAACAAAATCAAAAATCGACCAAAGCTCCGAAAGTGAATTTTCTATCGGAGTTCCTGTCAGTGCAAAGCGATGAGCGGCACGCAGTTCCTTGACCGATTTTGCATTCAAAGAGGCCGCATTTTTTATAAACTGCGCTTCGTCAAGAAATATGGTGTGGAACACCTTGCCCTCATAGTTGGCAACGTCCCTTCTAAGCAACGGATAAGAGGTAATCAGCACATCCACCGCTTCTGTATTCTGAATGAGTACTGCCCGTTCCTCCGGCGTACCTGCAATCATCCGGCACCTTAAATCCGGAGCAAAGTTTTCTAACTCATCCAGCCAGTTAAAAACAAGTGATGTCGGACAGACAACAAGGAAAAGACACTGTGGATTTCTGTCCTTCATTGCCTTCATATAAACAATGGACTGAAGCGTTTTACCAAGTCCCATATCATCAGCAAGTATACCGCCAAGCTGATTTTCTGCCAGCGTCATAAGCCAGCGGTAGCCGACAATCTGGTAAGCACGAAGTTCGGCATGGATTCCCTCCGGAACCTCATAAGCATGTTCTTTTGCAGAAAGGATGGTATCAATCAGTTTGAAAAATTCTTCGTTTTTCTGTACCTCGATTTTGGTTTCATCAAACAGATCGTCTACATACAACGCGAGTCCTTTGGCAATCCGAAAGGTAGAGGATGATTCCAATGCCTTTCCGGATACGCTTAAATCATCCAGCGTCGTTACCATCTGCCTGATATCATCAGACTCCAAATCAATGAAGCTGCCGTCCGTCAGCCGGAAAAACTTACGCTTCAGGCGATAGGAACGGAACATTTGCTGCATTTCTTCCTTTGAAATATCCCCGTAATTTAAATCAAGCTCGAGTAAATCAATATCTTCGGAAACTCTTAAGCCTACGGAAAACTTCTGAGAAGACTTGGATTTCATTTTGCGGAAAGCATCGGAATAGAATAATTCCGCTTCCTCCATCAGGCTGTCGATTCCGTTCTGAATGAATTCATAAATTTCCTGATCCGCCTTTAGAAGGTAAAAGCCGCTGTATGCTTCAAAACCGTATTTCTCTAAAAGATTTATAATATGCTGTTCTTTTTCCTTCTGCCGCAGAATAATATATTCCCCGCTTTTCGGATTTTCAAACGAATTAAAACGATATTCTCCGTAAACAAATAGTATTTCTACCTTAACATAATTCTGATACTTATCAAAGTAAAGTTCTATCTTTAAATCCGGAGAAACATAACGTTCCTGCAATTCCTCCGGTACTGCAATTTCCATGATTCCGTGCAGCTTCGGAAGCACATTTTCCAAAAAACGCTGCTTATAAATTCCGTTAAATACCAGAGGTGTCTTGTCCCCGCCAAGATTATTAAAAAACGGAAGGAAGTTGCGCAAAAATGCTTTGTCCGGCAAGTATAGAAAACCGTCACGATACAAAATCTCACCATTTTCGGAAACCGGAATGACCGGTTCCTTATCTTTATAGTCTAAGGTTATGATATCCTCCTCGGATGTCATTTCGATTTCAATGGATGGATTTCTCGGAATGCAGCGTACCTCTTCATAGGTTTTTCCATACAGTTCCAGCCGGAACGTAACATTCTCCATCTGACGTAACAGCTTAATAAATAAAAATTTCGAAAGAACCGCCTGCGGCTTACTGAACAAGGAACCATTGTCCTTTCCGTCCATCAATGCAGCAAAATCATACATACCGAGCAGAAAATCCAAAATATTTTTAGAAGTGCGGTCAAATGCACTTTCTCCTGCAATATAACGAAATTCTTTCCCAAGAATAATGTTCTCCTGACGGATATAATCCTCTAAAAACTTCTTCATATTCTGAATCTTGTATAGTTTTGTGCTACCGACACGAAGAGAAACATACGCTCTGCCCGTATTGTTGCGAAGCATGGAAGGCAATGTAATGACAGGCTCAATATGAAATACCTCTCCGGTCATTTGCGGCATTTCACAATTATCAAAATATTCAAGTACCTGGTAAGCCCGCTTTTCCTCCGGATTTTTCGGCAGAGTTCCTTCGTTGCGTTCCTGATACTTCAGCAGCATCAAAAGGGCAGCAACAACATGTTTACAGGCTCCCTTTTCTTTTAAAGAAGAAGGACAGTTACAGGAAAATTCAAAAGAGCCGTCCTCATTTTCCTCCAAGAATACCGTATAATTATAGCTTCCTTTCACAATCACCTTATATTTTTTCCCTACTTTAGAATAAGATGCGTTTTGAATACGCCCGTTTTGAAAATACTGTACACCGCGTAAATAAGTTTTCTCATTAGTCGCCAGATTTCTGATCATATTTTTTGTCAGGTGTATCATAAACTCTCTCCTCCAGGGGTTTCACATTCCTTTACTATCCAATTATTATATCAAAAAAAAGTGCATCCGTAAAATACTTTTCACTCAATCTGCAAACATTTTTTTATTAAATTACCCAGCTTTAAAAACAGTTTCCATGTCTCCTGCATATAATAAGGATAATCAGCCCTTGGAACGGTTTCTGTGGCGACCAGAGCACAGCTTGATACACGCTCCTCATCCACCATAAGATACAACGTACCGATGCGGTCTCCGGTTTTTACAGGAGCATATACCGCTTCCGGAAGTTCATAGCAGTAAGTAAATACTTCATCCTTTCTTAAGAGCATGGAAAAGCTTTCAAATTCCTCTGCGCAGATGCCGGCTTTTTCTGTTGTTCCATTCATTACTAAAACATCCGGAAGCTCTATTTCTTTCTTTGTGATTGATTTTGTTTCAAATTCCGACAATCCATAGTTCATCAGCTTTTTTGTATCCGACCATTTATAAGTTTTGTTGTTTGGCCAGCCGCAGGCGAGTACTACGGAAACTAATGTCTTATCCTCTCTCTTTACTGCTCCTACAAAGCAATATCCGGCCTTTCCGGTAAATCCGGTTTTTACCCCGATTGCACCTTCCATCATGGATAAAAAAGCATTTTTGTTACTGACGGTAAAATGCCGTTTTCCATCTACCTCAGCAAACGAATGGCTTATCGTATTTGTTATACGCAAAAACTCCTCATTTTGAATTGCATACGCAGCAATTTTTGCCAAATCTACAGCTGTAGTATAATGTTCCTCTGCATCCAGACCATTGGGTGTTACGAAGTTGGTATGAAGTGCACCGATTGCTCTTGCTTTTCCGTTCATCAGAGAGGCAAATCCCTCAACGCTTCCGCCGATATGCTCTGCAATAGCGACGGCAACATCATTATGCGATTCTAACATCAGGGAAAATAACAAATCCTTCAGATAATATTTTTCTCCGGTCCTAATGTTAAGCTGAACATCCGGCATCGATGCGGCATATTCGGAAACGGTAACAATATCCTCCGGATTACCGTATTCCAGTGCAATCAGCAACGTCATGATTTTAGTTGTACTTGCCATTGCCATTTTTTCATATCCGGCTTTTTCAAAAAGTACCCGTCCAGAATCTGCATCCATCAGACAGGCAGCTAATGCATAAAGATTTTCCGGATCCTCTGCTGCGTAGACGGCAGTAGAATAATTACCTCCAGCCACGAATGACAGCAGGAGAAGCCAGTAGAAAACACGCCTTTTTGTTGCTTTTTTTAAAAGAAAAACCATAACATTTCCATGACAATCAGTATTGATACAGTGTATGGGAAAGTTATGGTTTTATACTCAGATATCTAATTTTAACTGAAGTTCTTCTTCCACTTCTAACTTAAAGTCTTCTACTTTTTCCGGCTTGACAACCGGTAAATCCTCTAATGAAACAAGTCCGAAGCTCCGTAAAAAGTCTTCTGTTGTGCCAAAGAGAATCGGACGTCCCGGTGCATCCAGTCTTCCGATTTCGGCAATCAGGCGGTATTCCACCAGCTTATTCACGGCATGGTCACAGCTTACGCCTCGAATCGCCTCAATCTCCTGTTTTGTAATCGGCTGCTTGTATGCGACAATAGATAAGGTTTCCAGTAATACCTCTGTCAGTACATGCTTTTTCGGTACATGCGCAATTTTAATGATGGATTCATACATCGCCGGCTTTGTACACATCTGAAATGAATCGTTTAACTCGATAATCTGAATACCGCATTCCGCTGTGTCATAACGGTCCATCATATTTCTTATAACACGTCGGATGGTGTCCACATCATGTCCGAGAGCTTGTGCAATCCTGTCTGCTTCCACTGCTTCTCCCATTGTAAAAAGAATCGCTTCAATCTGTGCCTCTAATTCCTGTAATTCCATTGGTTTTTTTCAGTTCCTTTCTATGTAGTCGCTTTGCTATAGCTGCGATTCATCTATTTCAATGACGTCCTCTGCAAGGTATTCAATCTGGATATCATCGAAAATTTCTTCCTGTGTTGTGCGGATACGTCCCATCTTCATCAGTTCCAAAATGCAAAGGAAGGTGACAACAAGCTCCATTTTGTCATGCTGTGTTTCCAAAAGCTTTCGGAAACTAAATCTTTTATGAGCCAGACCATATTCCTGTACGAAACGCATCTTCTTCGGAAGATTGACATCTTCCTTTTCGATTTTTCCGAACTTGCTTCTCACCGGATCGATTTTTTCTACCTGTTTTTTCATGACAGATCTGAATATGTCGTTTAACTTAGACAACGTCAAATCCGAAAGCAGCTCATCTAAACGGATTTCTTCTTTATAGTCGGCAACCTCAGGCGGAAGGGTGCTTTTTTTAAACACGATTTTATCCGCATCCAGCTGACGATCTCTCAGCTCTATAGAAGCGTATTTGTACATCTTGTACTCTAACAGACGTTCTACAAGTTCCTGTCTTGGGTCAACTTCTTCCTCTTCCTCTGTTACCTCCACCGGAAGCAGCATCTTTGACTTAATACGAAGCAGCGTTGCCGCCATAACAAGAAATTCGCTCATGACATCCAGATTCTGTTCCTGCATGGCATTGATGTATTCCATATATTGGTCTGTAATCAGCGCAATCGGAATATCATATATATTGATTTTATTTTTATCAATCAGATGCAGTAAAAGGTCAAGCGGTCCCTCAAATGCCTCTAACTTAACCAGAATTTCCATGTAAGCTACTCCTTCTCTTCCACGCAGGTTTCACCTGCCGGAACCAGTGTCAGTAATGTCATTTCCGTTCGGTTGAATACGCGGAGCGGTATGGTATGCGATCCTAAACCTCTGCTGATAAAGAGGGTACTGTTTCCGCTCAGGTAAAAACCGGAATCCTTTTTCGGGAAACGGTATCTCGGGGAAACAAGCCCGCCGATAAACGGCAACCGTATCAGGCCTCCATGCAGATGTCCGGACAAAATCAAATCCGGCGCATACTTCTTATACATTTTATCATATTCCGGATGATGTGCAAGCAAAATGTGATACGAAGGTTTTTCTGACAGGCGATAAGACATTGCAAGCTCAGGAAGAGCCTCCTCGTCCGTAAAAAGCGTCCCCTTCCCATAAAAGCAATCCGGGAGCGTCAAGCCGGAAATCTGAAGATTTTCTGCCTCCGGAATCCAGTCGTTTGCCGTCACCGACCGGTTATCAAGCAACATGCAGTTTTTCGGAATCTGTGCGACATAACATTCCCATGCATCAGGAAATCGTTCCTTTAATTCAGATTCATGGTTTCCGTAAGAATAAAATATCGGAGCCATGCGGGCAAGCTCTTCCAAAAAATGAAGTGCATCCTGATTATCTTTCTTATGTTTATCCACCATATCTCCGCAGATAAGAAATGCATCCGGCTGATATGCTCTGATGCTGTTCCACAAGTCCTTCTCACAGCGCTTTTTGTTATTATGAAGGTCTGACAGAACGCAGAAGCGGAGTTCACGACCGGCGAGAAGTCCGGGAGCCGGATGCGAATAGGTTGTAATTTCTACCGCCTCATGCTCATAGCGTTCATATAAAAGCCAGATGGAAATGCATAAAAGCACTGCAGACAAAAAAATCAACATCATCTTATCCTCACATTCGTCCAAAACACCAACTATAACTATATCTGTTTTCTTTTTTTATGTCAACAGATTCAGCACTTTTCGTAAGTAATCCAGATAGGTCGCTTTTTTTACCTCCTCGGCTGCGACAAGCGGAACATGACCGATTTCTTTCCCATTCTGATAATAGGTAATCAGTCCAAGTTCTTCCCCCTTCTCTATCGGCGCCTTTACCTTTTCATAAAAGCTTATCTTCTCTTCAATTCCTTCCCTGCTTTCTCCGTTCAAAAACAGATGTGTAAATGCTTCCTTTGGCACAACACTGATGGCATCTGCAACTCCGCCGGTAATCGGAATTGTTGTATCCGGAAAATCCTCATGAGCATCTACATACTTCTCACAGTTTGCAAATCCATAATTCAATAACTTTGCCGCTTCGTTAAATCTTGTTTTGGTATCCGGAGCCGACATCACGACTGCAATCATGTCAATATCATTCCTGTTTGCTGTTGCCGATAAGCAATACTTCGCTTTTCCGGTAGAGCCGGTCTTTAATCCCGTAATTCCCTGATACTGCTTTACCAGCTTGTTTGTATTTGTCAGTCCGAATTCCGATTGTCCTTTTCTTGTGGTGTGAGTAATCGTATCCATCCATGTTGTAGCATATGTACTGATTTCCGGGAACCTCGTCATCAGTTCTCTGGACATTAACGCCACATCATAAGCACTGGATACGTGTCCGTCCACATCGAGCCCGCAACAGTTAACAAATCTGGTATCATTCATGCCAAGCTGTTTTGCCTTTTCATTCATCTGCACAACAAATGCTTCTTCTGAACCCGCCAGATGCTCCGCCATTGCCACGCAGGCATCATTTGCACTTGCAATACTGATACACTTAATCATCGTTTCCACAGTCTGGGTTTCTCCGACCTCGAAAAACACCTGCGAACCGCCCATATCCGCAGCATGCTCACTGACTGTAACAATATCCTCCATGACAATTCGTTCCGCCTCTAATGCCTCATAAATCAGCAGTAATGTCATGATTTTTGTAATGCTCGCCGGCGGCAGAACTTCATGCATATTTTTTTCATAAAGGACCGTACCGGTGGAGCCTTCCATCAGAACACAGGAAGCGGACTTTAACTCCAATGCCGGAGCTTCCAGATTCCATGTCCGTTCAGGGACGTTCATTTCTTCCTCTGCATATCCTCTTAAGACATGCGACATCT
>JBJENV010000061.1:0-52492 GCA_051880375.1 Lachnospiraceae bacterium | reverse complement strand
TTCGGGTCTGGCTGCCTTCAAATATCTGGAGAACAACCGGCCGGATTTGATTCTGCTGGATATTAATATGCCTGAAATGGATGGCTTTCAGGTGATGGAACGTTTGAAGGCGGAGGAGCGTTTTGCATCTATCCCGGTCATTTTTCTGACAGCGGATAAGGATGCGGATACGGAAACACGCTGTTTTGAAGCGGGAGCCATTGATTTTGTTGGGAAACCGTTTATTCCGGATGTCCTGCGAAGCCGGGTACGAAGAACATTAGAACTGGAAAAGTATCATACCAGTCTGGAGACAATGGTAAAGGAGCAGACAGAAATCATTACAGCAAGAACCCGTCGTATCAGTGAGATACAGGAGCAGGTCATCATCGGAATGGCGACGTTAATCGAAACGCGCGACAACAGTACCGGTAAGCATGTCAAAAGTACACGCATGTATGTGGAAATGATTGCAAATGCTTTGAAAGAAAAAGGGTTGTTCCCGGACATTTTAAGTGATGAGTACATATTGAATTTAAGCAAGGCGGCACCACTGCATGATGTCGGAAAGATTAAGGTCTCCGATGCGATTTTGAGAAAGCCGGGCAAGCTGACCGACGAAGAATATCATGAGATGAAGAAGCATACGGTGCTTGGCGGACAGGTGGTAAAGGAGATTATAGGCGGCGTCGAGGATGTCGAGTACGTAAAGATAGCATCCGAAATTGCGTCCTACCACCATGAGCGCTGGGACGGGAAGGGGTATCCGTCAGGTCTTGCAGGAGAAGAAATACCGCTTTGTGCAAGGATTATGGCGGTGGCCGATGTGTTTGATGCACTATATGAGGAACGTTGCTATAAAGAGCCGGTTCGTCCGGTGGATAAGGTCATGGAAATTATGTGGGAGAACAGGGGAACGCAGTTTGACCCTGTGATTACAGATGTATTTCTGGAGCTGAAACCGCGGGTGAAGAAACTGCTTGGAGAAACGGAGTAAAGGAGGAAAACAGGTGGAAGATAAGAATTATCTGGGAAAAAACCAAAGAGGTATTGAGAGAATCATCCTGATTGTCTACTCTGCTTATACGCTTGCAATGAGCGGGGTTTCGATGACTATGAAGTGGCCGGGCTTTGTGATACCGGTGATTTTCTTTGGACTGATGCTTTGCTGGATTGCCTATTTGAGTGAGTATAAAAGCTATCGGTTTCGTGCCTTCCTGATATCCGGGATGACGCTCATGAATTTTGCGATTTACGCTGTATTTTCGAAGGAATTTGTCGGTATATTGTCTACGTTTGCGGCGCTTGTCATACTTCTTGGTATTTTCAGTGTACCGGAAATCGTGTATCTGGAGGTGCTGTTTGCAATATTTCTCGTCCTTTATCACGGCTTTATCCGTCATACGATTCCGTTTGATACCGGGGTGGAAAAAATTCGTTCCATGCTGCATATCATTTCGGTATTTACGGTAGAAGGTGTTACTTACTATCTGATAAAAACGCAGCGCGAGATGAGACAAAAGCTTCTGGAAGTAATTGAGGACTTAACCAGTGCCGAGCAGAGCAAGAGCGATTTCCTTGCAAATATTTCTCATGAAATCCGTACACCGATTAACACGGTCTGTGGCATGAGCGAAATGATTCTGCGCGAGGATATATCAGATACGATCAGAGAAGATACCTTTAATATTCAGGCGGCAGGAAGAAATCTGCTTTCCATTGTCAGTGATGTGCTTGATTTTTCCGAGCTGGAATCCGGAAAAATGGAGCTGGTGGAGGAACCGTACAATCTTACCTCCACAATTAATGACGTGATTAATATGGCAATTGCACAGAAGGGTGAAAAGAAGATTGAGCTGATTGTGGACTGTGATGCCGGAATTCCGTATACACTGCTCGGTGATGAGCAGAAGCTGCGGCGTGTCATCTTAAGCTTTGTCAACAACGCCATTAAGTTCACGGAGGCGGGCTGTATTTCTATTTTGGTTTCTGCAAGAAAGGAAGACTATGGCGTTAATCTTTCGGTGACGGTAAAGGATACCGGTATCGGCATTGCGGAAGAAAATCAGGAAAAGCTGTTCCACTGCTTTAACCAGGTGGATACAAAGCGAAATCGTCAGGAAGGCGGTATCGGTATCGGTCTTGCAATCGCAAAGGAAATCGTCAGCAGGATGGGCGGCTTTATCAGCGTAAAGAGTACTCTGGGAAAGGGAAGCGAATTCCGATTCGTGGTACCGCAGAAAGTGGTAGACGACCGGCCGATGGTTGCGGTAAATGAGCCGGAGAGCCTAAATATCATCAGCTATATCAACAGTGAAAAGTACAGCTTTGCGGAAATCCGGGACGATTATATGGAAAGTATCCGTCATATGGCGGAAAGCCTGGAGGTCAGATACCAGGCATGCAGAAATCTGCAGGAATTTAAGCGCAGAATGGAAAAGGAAATCTATACTCATGCATTTATTACGGTGGATGAGTATCGGGAGGATCAGGACTACTTTGAACAGCTGTCAGATCAGCTTCCGGTCATTATGATACAGGACAGGGAACATGATGTGAAGACGGGCGGAAACATCCGTTCCGTATACAAACCGTTCTATGTTCTGTCGATTGCTGCTGTCTTAAACGGAGAGCATGCGGTTCAGCGTCTGGACGGAAGTCACTATCAGGAAAAGAAGTTTATTGCACCGGAGGCATGCGTGCTTGTCGTGGATGACAATCTGATGAACTTAAAGGTCGTAGAGGGCCTGTTGCGTCCGTATAAAATCAAAGTATTTGTGGCAACAAGCGGCAAGGAAGCGCTCGCAAAGCTGGATACCATGACTTATGATATTATTTTTATGGATCATATGATGCCGGAAATGGACGGCGTCGAAACTGCGCATAAAATTCGCAGTAAGCCGGGCAGCTATTATCAGAATGTGCCGATTGTGGCACTGACGGCAAACGCCATCAGCGGGGCAAGAGAAATGTTTCTCTCCGAGGGCTTCCAGGACTATGTGGCAAAGCCGATTGAAATGTCTCATTTTGAGCGTGTTTTAAGAAAGTATATTCCGGAAAACAAGATAGAGAAACCGGAGGAGTTAGATATTCTTGAACCGGTATCTAAGGAGCAGAAGACATCCGTAGAGAAAGCGGAGCAGGAAACGGTGAAAGAAAGAGAAACGCAGGAAAGAACTTCCTTGGGAAGGATAGACCGTAAAAAAGGAATCCGCTATTGTGGCGGAAACGAAGAGGACTATGAGGAAGTCGTGCAGATGTATTATTCCACCGGACTGAAAAAGTGCAGGGAAATCCGGCAGATGTATGAAGAAAAGAATTGGAAGAACTACACGATTCTTGTGCACGCCTTAAAGAGTACATCACTTGGTATCGGAGCAACAGAGCTGGGAGAGATGGCAAAGGCGCTGGAGGCGGCCGGAAAGGAAGAAAACATTGCGTATATTACGGAGCATCACGAAGAGGTAATGCAGGAATATGAGGCAGTGCTAAAGGAAATCGGCGGTGAGGAGGCACCTGACTGGGAAACGAAGAGCTCTCCTGAGAAAGAAAGGACAGAACAAAACGCGCAGGATATCACAGAAAAAGCAGAAGCTGCAGATACTGCAGATGCTACAGAAACTGTAGCAGGCAAGGAACTGTCCAAAGAAGAATATGAAAATTTCCTGTCTGAGCTTGCAGAATTACTGGATACCTTTGAAATGGAAAACGTCGTACAGAAGATAGAGGAGGCTGCGAACTACTGTCACCTTGGAGTACCGCTGGAGTACCGCTTAAGAGCAGTGAAGGAAAAGGTAGAGCAATTTGACTTCTGCGGAGCAGCCGAAGAACTGGAGACATTGCGCAGGGAAGGAGGAAACAACTGATGTGGAAACGATGGATGCGTAAATTTTATGATTCCGGGGAAACAAGGGAAGTCAGGATGTTTCAGGTGATTGCAATCGGAGGAATCGCGGCGGCTGTACTTGCAGCCGTTACTTCTGCGGCAACAGGGCTTTCGTTGACGGTTGTTATAGGAATCCTGCTTGGTGGGCTGGTACTGTATGCACTAATGCATGTTGTAAGGCATACTAAGAAGACGCAGCTGTGTTCCTGTATCCTGATTGCAGGGCTGAATGTGTTTCTGATTCCGATCGCATATTTTGCGGGAGGTGGTATACGGAGTGGTATCGGTGCATGGTTTGTACTCGGAATTTTTGTCGTATTTCTCCTGCTCAAGGGAGTCGTGTTCTGGCTGATGTTAGCAGTTTCGTTCGCCAGTATGATAGCGACCTACGTTGTTTCATATCTGTACCCGGAGCTTGTAGTTCCGTTTGAGTCGGAACTGATGTCCTATCAGGATATGGTGTTCAGTATTTTGATTGTGTCGTTGATTGTCGGTCTGGTCATCCGCTTTCAGAATTACATTTATGAAGAGGAACAGAAAAAGGTTCTTGTAAAGAATGAGGAACTGGAACGGGTTTATGAGACAAAGAATAAATTCTTTGCCAATATGAGCCATGAAATCAGAACACCGATTAACACAATTATCGGTCTGAATGAAATGATTTTAAGGGAAGATGTTTCGGACGAAATTGCCGAAAATGCAATCCATATTCAGGAGGCCAGCAAGATGCTGCTGGCACTGATTAACGATATTCTTGATATGTCTAAAATTGAATCCGGCAAGATGGAAATTGTGCCGGTGCAGTATGAGACAGGCGCCATGTTCAGTGAACTTGTCAATATCATCTGGATTCGTGCACATGAAAAGAAGCTGGAGTTTAAAATTGATATTTCACCGGAGATTCCATCCATGCTGTTCGGCGATGAGGTGCGAATCAAGCAGATTGTGACGAATCTTCTGACGAATGCAGTGAAGTACACACAGAAGGGATATGTGACGCTGACGGCAAGAGGTGAGCAGATTGGGAACAACCGGCTTTTGCTTACGATATCGGTCAAGGACTCCGGTGCCGGTATAAAAAAGGAGGATATGCAATATCTGTTCCAGTCGTTTAAGCGGGTGGATGAAGGGAAAAATTCACACATTGAGGGCACCGGCCTCGGACTTTCTATTTCCAGCCAGCTGGTAGGTATGATGGGCGGAAAGATTACGGTGGACAGTATTTATCAGAAAGGTTCCGTATTTACGGTGCAGATTGAACAGGACATCGTGGATGCCAATCCGATGGGACGAATGGATTTTATGAACAGGGGAAGCGGACAGAAGCGCAAGAGGTATCAGCAGAGCTTTGAAGCACCGGATGCCAAGGTGCTGATAGTGGATGATAATGAAATGAATCTGCTTGTGGCAAAGAAGCTGCTTCGTGGTACAAAGATACAGGCGGATCTGGCAAAGAGCGGGAAGGAGTGTCTGGAGTGTACCAAGCATAAGTTTTATAACGTTATTTTCATGGACCATATGATGCCGGAGATGGATGGAGTGGAAACGCTTTCGAAACTTCGCAGGCAGGAAAACGGTTTATGCCGTGAGGTCCCTGTGATTGCATTAACGGCAAATGTAGTGCCGGGAGCGGATAAGATTTATCGTGATATGGGCTTTCAGGGCTATCTGGCAAAGCCAATCAGCGGTTCTCTGTTAGAAGCCATGCTGCTAAAGCATCTGCCAAAGGAACTGGTAGAATACAATGCACTGTCTTCTGAAGACGAAGAGGAAAACAGCGGATTGATACAGCTGGTATCATCAAAGAGGAAAAAGAAGGTATATATTACGACAGACTGTGTCTGCGATTTGCCGGAGGAGGCATTTAAGCAGTATGAAATAGGAGACATGTATTACTATGTCAATGTCGGAAAGGCAAGATTCTGTGATGTCAATGAGATAACATCCGGTAATCTGCTGGAATATCTGGCAACACACGAGGAGCATGCAAAGTCGCACTGTGCGTCGGTAGAGGAATATGAAACCTTTTTTGCAAATGCACTCAGCATCGGCGAGCAGGTCATCCATATTTCTATGGCGCAGCATGCAAGCGACGGCTATAAAACCGCTATGGCAGCAGCGCAGGGCTTTGACAATGTTACGGTTGTGGATTCCGGTCACCTCTCAAGCGGTATGGGGCTTATGGTAATACACGCAGCGGATATGGCAAAGAAAGGGTATCAGACGGGAGAAATTCTTAACGAACTGGAGAAGATAAAATCCCGGATCTCCACAAGCTTTATTGTGCCGTCTGCAGACTGTATGTATCGGAGCGGGAAAGTCGGCAAACCGGTCAAGGACATCTGCGATCTCTTAAATCTGCATCCGGTGTTGGCGTTAAAGCGAAGCAGAATCACCTTAAGCGGCATCAAGAGCGGCAATCTGAAACGCTCATACAACGATTACATCAGGAAGGCGCTGAAGGGAAAGAAAAATATTGATACCAGAGTTCTGTTTATTACCTATGCAGGCTGCACGGTGCGCCAGCAGAAAGAGTTTATCGAGGAGGTAAATAAGTACCAGAAATTTGATAAAATTATTCTGCAGAAGGCATCCGCAACGATATCGAGCAACTGCGGTCTGGGCGCGATGGGTGTGCTGTTTATGAAGCGTGGGTAAACAGGAAACGGGAAAAAGAGTATTCCGCTTTTTTTCAGTGGTATTCGGGTAAGATTTGTGCTATGCTATGTTAGCATAGAAAACTTGTGTCTGCATAAGGAATCAGATACCTCATGCAGACGACGGAAAGGCATGGTAACGAGCAGATGAAGAGAGCAGACGTCAGATTGTGGAACGATGGGTGGGAATTTCTAGAGCTTCCGGTAGAGGAGAACTCCTATGATATTCCAAAGCATGGAGCGCCTGTTTCGGGGGCTGCCGGTGAAGCGACGCCGGAATGGAAGCCTGTAGATATTCCGCATGATTGGATGATTTATGAAACACATGCGCTGTACCGTGACAGCATCGGCTGGTACAGAAAGGAGTTTTCCCTCGGAGAGCCGGAGGCGGACGAACAGACCGTCCTGCGCTTTGATGGTGTTTACATGGATACAACCGTCTATGTCAACGGGCAGGAAGCAGGGGAATGGAAGTACGGTTATTCCACATTTGAAATTGACATGACGCCATACTTAAGGGCAGGAAAAAATGAAGTACACGTGCGTGTGGTATACCGCTATTTGAATACAAGATGGTATTCCGGTGCGGGAATTTACCGTAACGTATGGTTAAAAACAAGAAATCAGACACATATTGCATCGGACGGAATTTACATTACGCCGGTTTGCTTAGGTCAGAATGCAAAGGAAGCCGGAAACAGTGCATGGCGTGTGGAAATCGATACGGAAATCGAACATTTCCGTGGGAAAGAAGGTCTCGTACTGCGTCAGAAGATTGTAAAGCCGTGCGGCTGTGAACTTACTTCGTGCGAAACGGCAGTCGGAGCAGGCACGGGAAGCGGCAAGCTGCAAATGACAGAAGACGGTGTTACCGTAGCGCAGGAGCTTTTCGTGGAAAAGCCGGTGCTGTGGGACATAGCAAAGGGAAATTTATATACCTTAAAGACAGGTTTATGGTGCAGGAATGCTTCCGGTGAAGAGGTTTTACTGGAAGAGCAGGTACAGCGCTTCGGCTTTAAGGTGATGGAATTTAAGCCGGACGAAGGCTTTTTGTTAAACGGCAGAAAGGTCAAGATAAACGGTGTCTGTGAGCATCATGATTTTGGCTGCCTCGGCTCGACCTTCCACAAGGAAGCAATGAGAAGAAAGCTTCTTAAGCTTCGTGAGATGGGTGTGAATGCAGTACGAACCTCGCACAACATGCCGGCACCGGAACTGATGGAGCTGACGGACGAACTGGGCTTTTTAGTTTTCTCGGAAGCCTTTGATATGTGGGAACAGAGTAAGACCACGTATGATTACGGCAGATTTTTCAACGAGTGGTATGACAGGGATGTGACCTCCTGGATCAGACGTGACAGAAACCATGTCAGCGTGATGATGTGGAGTATCGGAAATGAAATTCCGGATACGTTAAAGGAGGGACGAGGACAGGAAATTACCTGCAACTTAAGAGATGCGGCGCGCAGAAGCGACCCGAAGCATCATGCGCCGATAACGCTCGGTTCCAATTTCATGAAGTGGGAGAATCCGCAGCAGTGTGAGGATTTATTGGAATGCGCGGGCTATAACTATTCGGAATATTTATACGACGAGCATCATAAAAAGTATCCGCATTGGGTCATTTACGGAAGTGAAACGGCATCGGTGCTTGCCAGCCGGAACATTTATCATTTCCCGAGAGAAAAAGCAATTCTTTCGGATACGGACGAACAGTGCTCCGCACTCGGCAACACGATTACCGGCTGGGGTGCCAAGAGCTATGAGGCATGTATTTGTGATGACCGTGATGCAACTTATTCTATCGGACAGTTTTTGTGGACCGGCTATGATTATCTCGGAGAGCCGACACCGTATCAGACGAAGAACAGCTACTTCGGACAGATTGATACCGCAGGCTTTGAAAAGGATGCATTTTATATTTTCCAGTCGGCATGGACGGATGTGAAACAGGCGCCAATGGTACATGTCTTCCCATACTGGGATTTTAACGAGGGACAAATCATTGATGTACAGGCGTGCACGAACGCACCAAAGGTGGAGCTGTTTGTCAACGGAGTCAGTCAGGGAGTCAGGGAAATTGACCATGTGGCAGGCAGAGAGCTGGTGCCGCTCTGGAAGGTGCCATATGTAAAGGGCGAAATCAAAGCGGTTGCCTATGACGAGCAGGGAAATGTAGTTGCCGAAAAGGTACGCCGTTCCTTTGGCGATACGGCTTCGCTTAAGCTGACGGCGGAAAAACAAGTGCTTTCGGCAGACGGAGAGGATCTGGCGTTTGTAGCGGTGGAAGCATTGGATGCGGACGGCAATCCGGTGGAAAACGCAAGGAACAGAGTGCATGTGACGGTTTCGGGAGCAGGACGTCTTTTAGGCCTTGACAACGGAGACAGCGCGGACTTTGACGAGCATAAGGGCAGAAGCCGCAGACTGTTCGGCGGAAAGCTGTTAGCGGTTATCGGAACGAAAAAGGAAGCAGGAGAAATAAAAATCACCGTCTCGTCCGAAGGTCTGCCGGAGTCAGAGCTTGTGCTGACATCGAAGGAAGCACCATGCAGAGAGGGTGTTGCTGCATCGGAAGAAAACAGAGAACGCACTCTTTATTCCGGCGGTTCGCAGGGAGCACCGCTTGATAATCCAAAGGAAATTCCGGTGCGTAAGATTGAGCTTACCTGCACGCAGAGCAGACATCTGACGAAGGTAAAAAAGGAGGACGGTACGGAGGAAATTCCGACCGTGAAGGTAGAAGCGAAGATTTATCCGGAAAATGCCACCTACCGGGAACTGGAGTGGAAGGCAATCATTGATACAGGAATTGAAGTAAACTTTGTGACGGTAAAGACAGAAGGAAACACGGCGTATGTAACGGCAGAGGGCGACGGAGAGTTCCGCCTGCGCTGCTATACAAAGAACGGCGGCTTTGCAGAGAGCGTCCAGTCGTCTCTGGAATTTGTGGCGGAGGGTATCGGTGCGGCGGCCTTTGACCCGTATGAGGAAGTGCCTGCCGGACTTTGCGATTACCGGACGGAGCGTGCGGTCGAAGGAATCGAGCACGGAATTAATTTCCTTGGCAGCGAGGACGGAGGAAAGTCGTGTATTATCGGCTTTACACACGTAGACTTTGGCGATTACGGTTCCGACAAGGTAACTCTCCCGATTTTTGCAAATACCAATGACCCGGTAAGCATTGCTCTTTGGGAGGGAATGCCGGGTGAGGAAGGCAGTACGCTGTTATACGACGGATATTATCAGAAACCGGCAGAGTGGATGGTGTTTAAGGAAGAAACCTATACGTTAAGCAAGAGACTGCGAGGAGTTACCTCACTTTATATTGCAACCGATGCATCATACCAGCTTCGTGGTTTCAGCTTTGAAAAGTTAAATAAAGCATATGCGACGCTTTATGCCGGAGAAAACAGCTACGTATACGGAGATGCATTTGAAGTATGTAAGAGCGAGGATGATAAGACGGCGATTGAGCATATCGGTAATAACGTAACCATCGGCTATGAGCACATGGACTTCGGTGAAACAGGTGCACATCGGATTACGTTGGAAAGCCGCTCTCCGTTAGCACTCAGTACCGTGCAGCTGCGGTTCAAGACAGAGGCGGGCGAACAGGTTCAGGCAGTTCAGGTGCCGGGATGCGCAGACTACACAGAGCATACCTTTACAATCGAACCGCTCTTTGGAAACGGCACGGTAGAGTTTATTTTCATGCCGGGTAGTAATTTTGACATGAAATGGTTCAAGTTCTGCTAAGATTTTGTGAAAATTTCGGATTGACTTTCTGACGGTTCGGTATAATAATGGAAACCGACTGTGAATGCAGGGGACATTTGCTGTTCCCTGCATTTTATCATGTATAGAAAGAATAAGGTGGAGAGAAAATCTATGAAGAACAAAAGCATTTCAAAGCCAAAGCTGTTTACCTGTATGAAGGGGTATACAAAGGAACAGCTGCTGAAGGACATCGTTGCCGGTATTCTGGTTGCGGTGATTGCATTTCCGCTTTCGGTCGCACTTGCCATTGCTTCCGGAATGAGCCCGGAGAGGGGTCTGTATTCGGCGATTATCGGTGGATTTTTAGTTTCGGCGTTCGGCGGAAGCCGTGTCAACATCGGGGGAGCAACCGCCGCAACCGTTATGACGGTATTTACGATTATTGAGGAGTTTGGTTTAGCCGGACTTGCGGTAGCTTCTATCATGGCAGGCATCCTGTTAATCGTTATGGGACTGTTAAAGGCCGGTGTTCTGCTCCGTTATATACCGCGGACCATTACGCTCGGATTTACCGCGGGTATTGCAATGGGTATCTTCTCCGGTCAGTTGAAGGCGTTTTTCGGACTGGACATGGGAGCCATTCCGGTCAAGGTTGTGGATAAGTTTGTTGCTTACAGTGAAGTCATCCATACGATAGATCTGCCGACGCTCTGCATCGGACTTCTCGCGATGGCAGTACTGATTCTGCTCCCTAAGCTTACGACAAAAATCCCGAATTCTCTTGCGGCAATCCTTGTTACGACACCGATTGTTCTGCTTTTGGATTCCAGATTTGGTATCAAGGTAGCGACCATCCGCAGTGTATACGGAGAGCTTCCTTCTCACTTCCCTCGCCCGGAGCTTCCGAAGGTAAGCCTGCAAATGATATTCGATCTTGTGCCGTCTGCGGTTACACTGGCGATTCTGATTGCGATTGTATCCCTGCTTGCCTGCGTGGTAACGGACGGAATGCTTGGTGAGCGCCATGATTCCAATCAGGAGCTGATTGGAGAGGGAATTGCAAACATTTTCTGCGGTATTTTCGGTGCGGTTCCGGTAGCCGGTGCGGTAGCTCGTGCCTCCAATAATGTAAAGAGCGGCGGACGTACTCCGATTGCGGGAATGGTACACAGTGTTACGGTTACAATCATTCTGCTTTGCATGATGCCGCTTGCAGGCTATATTCCGATGCCGACACTGGCAGCGGTGCTGATTCTGGTTGCCTACAACATGAGCAACTGGAGAGAATTTGTTTTCATGTGGAAAAATGCGCCGCGTTCGGACTTTGCCGTTCTGATGGTGACCTTCCTTGCCGGTGTAGTCGTAGACCTTCTGTTTGCGGTTGAAATCGGTGTATTCCTTGCCGCGGTTTTATTCCTGCATCGTATGTCGCAGGTGACGAAGATACGTCGCTGGCATGATTTAAGCGGAGATTCGCAGATTCTGGATGCCGAAGGAAAGCCGATTTTTAAGCCGATTCCGGAACATGTACTCGTATACGAAATTGAAGGACCGATGTTCTTTGCGACGATTGACGAGCTGATTGCCCGCATGGAGATTAACGAGGAGACGAAGGTGGTCGTTTTGCGTATGAGACGGGTTTCCACAATTGATATTACGGCAGTTCGTGCCCTTGAAAATCTGCTCGCCATGTGTAAAAGCAAGGGCATTACTTTAATTTTCTCACACACGATGTACCAGCCTTATACCGTAATGGAGCGTGCGGGTTTTGTGGATAAGGTCGGAAAAGAAAATTTCTGTATTAATATCGGCGTATCGCTTGACAGAGCGGAGAAAATAGTAGAGTAAAGACAGGTACAGTAATAAACTTATGGCAGAAAAACTAAGTTCAGGCGTTACGTTTTTTCGTAACGCCTGTTTTTGTCAGTATTTTTAGTATGGTCTTGGAGGACGTCGTCCCGGTCTGTGTTCCGGTCTGTGCTCCGGTCTGTGTTCCGGTCTGTGTTCCGGTCTATGCTCCGGTCTGTGTTCCGGTCTATGCTCCGGTCTGTGCTCCGGACGATGTTCCGGCCTGCGTTCCGGACAACAAGGCCTTCCCGGAGGTGCAAACGGTGGGAATAAGCCGCCGCCCGGGAACCATTTCTCCCAGCCCGGCGGATGATGAAGCTTGAACATATACAAAACTCCTTTTTTCATATTATATGAAGGAAATTTGCAAATGTTAGTAGTTGTAAAGAGACAAAGAATCCGATATAATAGACAAATGATATTGTATTTTAGGGAAACGGCAGTATACAGCCGCAGAGGAAAATAATGAACAGAAAAAAGAACTATATTTTTTACATAGGAGTAGTTGCAGTATTGATTTTTGCGGGTGCCTGCAGCATCAGAACAGGCGGGGGAAGGATAACTATACCGCCGACTGCCACAACTGCACCGACTGCCACAACTGTACCGATTGCCACAGAGATTCCGGCCGCTACAATAACACCGACAGAGACATCGGATATTACACCGTCACCGGCAGCCTCACTGGCGCCGGAACCGACAAAAAACCCGGAACCTACGCCTTCCAATGTGCCGACACCTACACCTGCATCGGTGCTAACTCCGACAGTCTCTGCAACACCGACAGTGACACCCGAAGCTTTGCCTTCTCCTGAAGCATCTGCGACACCAACGCCAACGAAGAAGCCGGAGACTGTACCGACTCAGGTGCCGGAACCGACGGAAACTCCTGTACCGACAATCACACCTACACTGACGCCGACGCCGTCGCCAACAATTGCGCCGTCGCCAACAATTACGCCGCCACCAACAATCATACCGTCGCCGACACCGACACTGACGCCGACACCGACACCGGCGCTGAATCCGTTGAATCTGGTTCATGCGGGCTGGCAGAGTATGCAGGATATTACCATGGATCACTATATTGTATTCCCGGAATGCTTTGATGATTCGACGATAGAAAAGAATGCCCCGATTCTGTCTTTTGTTTACACAAGCAGTAAAGATGAAACGATTCTGTTTTCTGTTATTTATACGATAGGACAGACCTATGAGGCTGCAGTTGAGGAAGTTTATGCACGGGAAGGGCTGATAGAAGAGCACGTGCCCGAAGAAAGAAGTTTTTCGTATCTGCTGGAAGAGGGCGAGACAGTCTTCCGTGGTTGGGTAATAGAGGAGTATTACAGTGCAAAACTGTTAGGATCGCAGTATGATAAACAGGAAATCACCGGAACAATGCGGGTAGTATTTTCTTATCCGATTGCCGTGAGGGAACAATATGAAACGGAAGCGTTCCGCTACTATGTGGTGCGGGATGAGTAAATGAATATGACTGTGTGGAGGCTTTGGTTATGTCAGATAAATTGGAACAGATTATGAAAAAGATTCATATCTATCTTGCGAACTGTAAGGAAAGTGCATATTCCAGCGAAGATGTTATCGTGTCTAAGAAAAGGATGCTTGGCTTGCTCGAAGAATTAAACTATGCAGTATATGAGGTGATGGAAGAATACGAGGCAACGACAGCGGCAAGAGAACGCGGGCAGGCTGCGGCGGAGAGAATGGCGACAGACATCAAGGAGGATGCCATGAAACGGGCAGAGGAAATATATGCATCTTCGCTACTCTATACGCAGGATGCCATTTCGAATATGCAGAATGCTCTGGAATACACCTATCAGAAAACGAAAACGGAATATGAATCGCTTCTGACGGATTATGAAGACAAGATGCATTATCTGCAGGAAAACTCACAGGATATTACGTCGCAGCTGGAATCGATGGCAGACTCGAAGATTTATCTGCATTTAATTGAGGAAATTAAGGCAAAAAACGAGCGGCGCAGCAAGGAGGATGCAGCAAATCAGCAGGCATCATATTCCAAAAAGCTCGGAAGCGTGACCGCCTCGGAGGTTATGGAAACAGAACAGGATGAATACGCAAGCAAGTTAAGCTCACCGATTGTGGTGGAGGTACATAGTTCTCCGAAAATTCCGGACGGCTTCGGCAAGGGAAGAGGAAAGAAAAAAGGGAAAAAGATAGTAAATGAGGCTTCCATGCAGTCGCAGGATCTGGATGCAGAGTATTTTGCATTTCAGGAAGAACAGGAACGGGCTCTCGCAGAACAGTTAAAGGAAAGTGCGGCAGCTGCTGAGGAGGAAACGAAGGAAAGCGAGACGGAGGAGACAACAGCACCGACGTTTTTTAAGGACGCATTTAAGAAATTTTCTGGAAAGAAAAAATAAGAAAAAGAAAAGCCCTTGAGATTTTCTCAAAGGCTTTTTCTATGCGGAAAAAGGGACTTGAACCCTCAAAGAATGTCTTAAAAGTGGCTTATTTACTGACTTTCTTGTTCTTTGTGTTGCATTTCGTGTTGCATACTTTGGCGAAATGCTGATTTGCTATCTCATTCATTTCCTTCTGCCGGTCGGACATGGAGTGCCGATATACACTTTTTAAAACGGTATCTGTATTCCAACCGCCGCGCTGCATAATGTAGACATCCGGAATGCCGAGTGCGTGCATTACGCTGGCAGAGTAGTGTCTGAGGTCATGGAAACGGAAGCGCGGAATGTTATTCCTGGTAAGAGTCCGGTCCAGCGCGTCCATGATGGAATTCGGCTTATAGTTGGTGATATAGCCTTTCTCACGGATTTTATCGGCGAGGAACTGCGGAAGCTCAATGTATCGGTCACTGGAATATGTTTTCGGAGCCTTGTCAATAAATTCTCCATCGTAAGTACGTACCTTGCTTTTACTGACATGAATCACATTTCCGTCAAGGTCGTCAATGGTAAGCGCGCAGATTTCGCCCTCACGCATAGTGGCAAATGCAGCGAGCATGACCGGAATCTCAAGTTCGGTATCCTTCACAGCGCTAAGTAAGCGTTTGACGTCATCATCCGTAGGAAGGTAAAGGTCCGGACGAACTTTCTGAGGAAGCGATACATGGAAATAATCATCCGGCCGGTACATCTTAATGACAGAGGAAATAAATCCGTAGCGGTTCCGGACTGTCTTTGAAGAAAACTTTGCCGCCTGATCGTTGACAAGCACCTGTATCTGTTCCTGAGTTATTTTATAGATGTCTAAGCTGCAGAAATCCGGATATCCTTCTTCCAGCAGCTTTTTCATGTAGCGGTAGCTTGTCATGGTGGATTCGGAAAAGACGTTATCCTTCGCTTTTATGAAATTGTCCATCGCATCACTGAATTTAACAGCGGCCTTATTTCTGGATTTCTTTTTCAAGGCATATTCTGCAGCCTGAAATTCAGATTCCTTTTTGGTGGCAGCAGTAAAGGATTCATAATGCCGCCTTCCGTTTTCATCTGTGAAGTCATAGACCAGCGTGCGCCACTGGCCGGAAGGCAGCTTTTTTGCACTTGCCATAGTATCATCCTCCTTAAAAAGTGTATAAAAAGAACAGGTGGTCTCTTGCCATCTGTCACCGGAAATGATACAATATGGTTGCAAATCAAGCGTATCTTTCCGGATATGCTTTGCCCTTGGTGTTGGCGCACTGAGGGCATTTTTTATTATTCATTATGTTTTATGTAACGTAAAAGGCCTCGTATTACTACGAGGCCTTCACCAATGTGTTTCTGTCATCTTTAATGCCCTATAGGCGCTGTTTTGCTCAGAGATTTCTCTTGTAAACACATTGTAATATATTCAATGCTCGTAGTCAAGAATAAGCCTGTATATTTATCCTACATGTAGCTGCTGTTTTAATGCATCCTGTAATACCTGAGAAAAATTGATATTGCGTTCAAGTGCTGCAGCGTTAAGCCAAGCAGGAAGAGTTACCGTTCTGTTGACGGAACGGTTAATGTGTGCCATGCGGATGGATGGCATATAAACGTCGACAAGCAGCACTCGTTCGTTTGGTTCTGCTGTAATCTGAGAGAGAGGGGTTGGTGCAGGAATTTCCTCTCCGTCCTCTTCCAGACCGTTAAGAACACAACCAAGAAGCTCACGAGCAGAGAGCAGGGCATCATCATCATTTACGCCGCTGGTGGCACAATTTAAATCCGGGAAAACTACTGCAATTTCCTGATCCGGTTCATAGGTAAAGATAGCAGGATAAAAATAGCGTTCTGTTTTCTTCATGATAATTACCTCCAAATAAAAGTATTGTCCGGGAGGGACGGGGCTATCTGAACAGTAGCCCCGACTGTCTCTCGATACTGTCAAGCGTCTTACGAGGAATATCTTTGTCTGGATGTTTTACAGTTACACGACCCTTTTTTATTGGATGTTTGAACTGATGATGACTTCCTGTGACATTGACTTCATACCATCCGTCAGCTTGAAGTATTTTGATTACTTCCCTTGATGAATAGCTTTTCATTAGTATTCCCTCCTGACAATATTATAATAACACATATAATTATATTTGTCAATAAAAATGACACATATATAAGTATTTGTTATGGAAGTAACGGATTCTAAATCCAAACGAATCATACGATTTTGCCGAGGTTGGCAAAACGTTATGTCATTTCGCCTAGGTGTTGCAGCGCCGGGTCGATTTTATTCATTATAGATATAGCTTAACAGCGTCAATCAGCTTATCTTTATACTTATAGATGTCATTAAGTGATTCTATGTATATCCGTTCGAAGTTCTTTGATTTGTCTGGTATAAGTATTTGTTTTCTCTTCCCGTCCAAATTCATTCTGCAAATAGGTTTTCTATTATTGTCTTTGTATAAAATTCCGAAGTAGCTTTCTGTATCACGAGGAACAACGTCTTCGATATTTACAATTTCAGAAAGTATGCCCCTAACTATAAATAGAGATTGGATTTCTTCCTGAGTAGTAAATATTTTTGTTTCTTCTTTCTCATCTGTAGCATCCTGACTGTTTTCATCAGGTTCCTTTGCCGGTTCAGCATTTAAGGCAGATGATATCTTTTGATTTATAAGCTCATTTATAAATGAATTAAATGACTTTTTGATTATAGGCTTAAATTTATCAAGTACTTTCTGCGTTTTCTGCTTTTCGTATGTAGATGAAAGAATGAATTTTGCAAATTCATCGGATGGATTTTCTAATTCTGATTTTAATAAATCTTTAATCAGGTTGCTATACTTTAGCTCCGAAGCAGTTGAAAAAATACTGTCTTTATCAAATTCTGTTTTGCAAAATTTTTTAAGTGACGGTATCAGAGAATCTTTAATATTTTCCATATCAAATTCTAAAAATGGTGTCAGGTCCATTTTATTTGATTCATCTAAATCGGTGTAGAATTTGTATATAATACCGTTTGTTAATATACCAAATTTGGCAGGTGATGTTCCAAAATAACGGAATAGCTGAGAGGAATGCTTATCTAAAACTTCAGTACATGATTTACACTCAATCAAAATAGCAGGCTCATTGTTGACGATAATTGCGTAATCTACCTTTTCTCCTTTTTTGATTCCTACGTCAGCAGTATATTCTGGGCAGAATTCAGTTGGATTGAATACATCATATCCAAGAAGCTGAAAAAAAGGCACTATCATTGACATTTTTGTGGCTTCCTCTGTCTGAATATTATCTTTGATAGTAGAAATACGTGATGAAAGTTGCAATAAATCTTCGTTAAAACCCATAACTAATTCCCCTTTCTCGGAAGTGTTTTTATGTATATTCCGCATGAATAGTAAATTACGGAACTAAACATTTCAATTATACTAATTTTCCTCACATTTTACATGGGAAAATTAAAAAATATATGGAAAGTTTCTTTTCTGACTGTATAGTTCTATAACTGCTAGAGATGGCTCGAAATAAATTATATAGTTATCTAAAACAGTATAGCAACCATATTTACCTCTATAGCGTTCTAATGCCTCTGATAGGAATTCTTCCGTTACTTCAAGAAATTCCGACATTTCATGAAGAGAAGTGCATCCATGTTTATAGGATTGAATGATTCCGATAAGTCCTACTTTTTTATCATACTCCTGCAAGCAAGCACGCAGCTCCTGATTATGTTCGGAAGTAGCATGTGCCTCAAACTCAATTTTATTTACATCATCTTTTGTAAAATCATCCCCAATAATATGCGTCATTGCGTGCTCAAAAGCTTCTTGCTGCTTTTCTTTTGTAAGAGAAGATTCAATAAATATCGTATAGCTACCGTCCTCGTTTTCAATAACAGATTCTCTTATTTTCTTCGTTGGGAATTGAATCAACTGAATTTGATAATCAATCGTCAATATTTCCTCGTTCCTTTCTCTTTAAAGCCAGCAACATACTATGTACTGTCTGCAAGTCTTCAGGTGTAGCATCTTGCGCGGCATCGAATAGTGTGCGCAAGTCTTTGTTTTCAAAAATCTTTTGTGCCATAGCGGCGGTTTCTTCGTTGATGTAATAACCTTGCTTTTCTTCATCAGATAAGAAATAAGAAACATCACAGCCAAGTGCATTTGCTACTTTCTCAATGCTTGTCATATTTGGATTCCTATTTTTCCAATTTGTAATAGTTCCTTTGCTAAGGTTAGCCTTTCTTTCAAGTTCTGATTGTGAAATTCCTAGTTTTTCTCTTAGGGCAGTTACTTTTTCATAGAGTGTCATGTCAATCATCCTTTCGTTGAAAAAAATCAACAAAAAATATTGACATGTTGAATTAAATGTGTATAATAAAGTTATAACGTTGATTTAATTCAACACATCTGAGACATATTGTTGTTTGATATGAATGTTTCGTGGTAGTTACATTGTAGAATATATTCAACGAAATGTCAATAGATGTGTTGAAAATCAACGTCAAATAAATAGGAGGTGATTATTTGATTTTTAACAACATTGTCAAATATGCTCAAGAAAAAAACATAAGTATTTCTAAACTGGAGCGTCTTTCTAATTTGTCAAAAGGAGCGATCAGTAAATGGAAGACATCAAGTCCAACGATTGAGAGCCTGAAGGCAGTAGCAAATGCATTAGGAGTAGATGTTAAGAAACTGATTGAAGAGCAGGAAGGAGCGTGAGAGAGGTGTTTTGGAAAATCATTTTATTCCTAATTGGTAAAAGAAAAAATGACTATAAGATGGCAGTAAAGTACGGAAAAGAAGTATATGAGATTAGCATTGAAAAGTTTGTTCCAATAGCTGAAGAGCTAAGAAAATGGGAACAAGCCTTTGAAAATCAAAGGCTTGTAGACTAAAAGTACTTGTCCATAGTAGTGAGATTAGGATACTGAGAACGTATTTTATTTATGGCAGAAAGGTAAGGGGCCTTTTGGTTCTCAATAGTTTCTGCATCATAAAGACAATCATTAGAACTAGCTATTTTATCAATAGAAGCTAATTGTTTTTGGAAATGTCCATAAATAAATACAATATCAGCTTTTGAAAGTCTTAAATCTAATTCAGTATCCGGCATTATGACTACTCCTTTCTTTAGTACTCAGCTCTGGCAGGAGCCTGTAAGTAAAGTATAGGAGATAAAACTGGAAAAGTCAACCAAGGAAAAGAAAGGAGCGTGAAAGAGGTGCCGAAACCAGAACAGGATATGCAAGGATATATTACCGCATTGCGGGGGATTAACTACAAAGACTGGATAAAGTTAAAAAATGCAATTGATAGGACTTTTGAAAGAAGCATCGGCGAATATGAAAAGACGCTGGAACTCGCCGATGCCGATGCCGTGGCAAAAATTATTCGGTCACAATTTGAATGAATAGGGGATTTATTCTCCAGTCCTTACAATAGGAGAGAAAATTGGAGATGTCAACCAAAGAAGAAGGAAGGAGCGTTAGAGAGTGAGGAAAATACTGAATCGTATATTGGAAAAACTTAATGATATTGAAAAAAGAATTGCTGGTCTCGAAGAGATAGCCCGAAACCAGCAAAAGGTAAATGTATCCTACAATACTAATGGAAGTACGATAGGAAGTTACAAAAATGACAGATACGAAAAAAATGCTACATATTAGTAACTAATCCGCATTTGTATGCGTTTAACAGGTCAAGTGCAAGGCTGTCATTTTTGAGGTAGTGCTCAATGTCATATAATCCATTGAATCCGTTGGTTTCCTTGTTCATTATGCTCAAGAAGTTATTGATATCGGCATCAATACCATTTAATAACTCTTGAACTTTGTAATAAGGAAGATCACCATTTACACCTATTGAAATAGGGTGAATCATGAATTTTGAAATAGACTCGGCAGTACGAGTCGTACCTGCTAAATAAAGTAAGATGGCAGATGAAGCAACCTCTCCAAGATTGTGTGTAGTAATTGGAAATGTCATCTGCTTTAGCAGGTTGTAAATCGTAATACCAGAATAAACAGTACCACCAAGACTGCTGATGTTAATTGTTAAGCTGGTAATTTGGTCATGCTGATAAATAAAATTTCTCAAAGTGAGAATATTTTCATCATTAATCGGACCAATAAAATCGAACCGTAAATTCATAGAGGATTCTCCTTTCTTTCGTACTCAGCTCTGGCGGGAGCCTGTAAGTAAAGTATAGGAGAGAAAACTGGAAAAGTCAACCAAGGAAAAGAAAGGAGAGTGAGAGGGGTGGAATCATCACTAAAAAAATGCAGCAGGATTGTTATTGAGACAAATACGGAAAATCCGGTAACCGTAGCAATAATAGAAAACAATGAAATATATATTGCAGATGATTACCGGATAAGGCTTCAACCGAAGACTAATCTTCTAGAAGAGTTAAAAGCTTCCTTCGAAGAACATCTTCGTCATCTTGGAGATTAACAATATCCATAGATTCAAGGAGTTCGAGTATGGTACATACAGAACTGCTGATAGATACTTGCATTGTGTTTTTTAGCATTATTGGAAGCATTTCTTCAATGGAAGCGTTTTCTGGAACACCAGAAAAGATAGAGGAACTGATTTTGCTGCTATTTTCAGATAATGATTTAGCAATCTGCTTATTAATGGTATTTACAAGCAACTGATTCATGTGATTCTCCTTTCTTTCGTACTCAGCTCTGGCGGGAGCCTGTAGGTAAAGTATAGGAGAGAAAACTGGAAAAGTCAACCAATGAAAAGAAAGGAGAGTGAACGTATGCCAAGAATAAAACCATCAGCTGCGGAAGAACGTAGAACTGAGCTATCTGCACGAATTCAGTATCAGATGGCTCGACGAGGATATAACAACAAGAAAATGGCACAGCTTCTTGGAATATCCGAATCGACATTCACAAATAAAAAGCTTCATGCGCCGGACGAATTTACGATGTCGGATGTGTGGAACATGGAAAAAATCTTCGGGTGTAAGTTATCAGACCCGTTAAGAATGGAGGTGGGAACGTGAGCATATCTGCACTGGAGCTGTTACATAACTTCGAAAAGTATGGAGATACCGTAGTCATTAACCACGGTAAAATCGACCGGATTATTCCGGGCAAGAAAAACACCAGAACGTACGGCCTGCCGGCAAGATGGATGCGCTGGGTACGGGGTATCGCACGGAGAAAGGCGGCGTGATTGGAATGGAAGAAGAATTTGTAAAGGTAGAAATACCGTACTACATGAATCAAAGAGAACGGGAGGCTTTGGAGGAGCTGCTTCCGATTTTTCAGAGATATGAAAATAAAGGGAAAAGACCTTTTGAAAAATGGACAGCAGAGGACCTGTTAAAAACACTTCTTTCGCAGGGAATGAGTATGACGCTTTCAAAAAGAATAAAACAGCAGCAGTACAGTAACGGCCTGATAACAACAGATGAGTTTAGGAGCGACAGCGAATTTCGGACTGCCAAAGAGAGAAAGGAAGGAAACGATGGGAGCAGTAGAGACAGCGAAGAGGGAAGCAAGGTCGTTTCCGGGTTCCAAGCCGCCGAATAACGCATACGAAATCGAGCGGGAATGGCGCGGAGATGAATTGTGGATTTATTACCGGGACCCGGACGGCGGCTACTACTACGCGACGGCATCCGGCCTTGCTTTTGCCAAGAAGATGGAAGAGGCAGGGGAACGTCGCAGAAGAGAGCGCATCGAAGCGTATCAGAAGACAAAAAAATAGAACCGGAGCATTAGCCGATGCTCCGGTTCCGGCTACCAAAATGGTATGTAAAATCACCTATAAATAGTATACCATACCGGAGCCGGAAAAGCAAGCAAAAATAAGGGGTTCAGCCCTTTTAGTAACACCCTTAAGTATATTAAAGTTAGCAAATTCTACGAGGGACAGAAAAAGGATATGGCATACAAAAAATTATGGTGGGAGTTTCCGGAGTCTAATGAGTACGAGTACAAGTGGGAAGGGAACTACGGAGCCAAAGGAGAGAAGAGGGCGCCGAGGAGGAAAGCGACGCCGGAACAGATAGCAAAGCAGAATCAGAGGAACCGTGAGAAGAAGATGCGGAGACTGATTAAGAAGAACTTCCGCGCCGGTGATTTGTGGTGCACCTTAAAGTATCCAAAGGGTACCAGACTGGCAGCAGAGAAGGTCAAAAAAGACATGAAGGTTTTCTTCGATGCAATGCGGAAGGCATACAAGGCAAGAGAGGAGCCGTTTAAGTATATCTACCGTCTGGAGGTAGGAAAGCAGGGAGGCATACACATCCATCTGCTGTGCAACCGCCTGACGGACAAGCCGGTCAAAGGAAAGCCGGATACGGACACGCTCATACAGAGAGCATGGAAACCGGGGCGTGTCAATTTTGAAAGCCTATATGATGCCGGAGGATACCAACAGCTGGCAGAGTACATAGTAAAGAAACCGGATAAGCAGACAGAAAAACAGCTGTCCATGTTTCCGGATGCCGAGCAGAAGGAATTCCTCCGGTATTCTTCCTCTCGCAATTTAATCCGGCCGGTGCCGGAGCAGAAGGAGTACAAGAGAAGAACGCTAAAAAAGCTCATGGAGAACGGACCGGAACCGACACCGGGATATTACATTGATAAGAACAGCATCCGGAAGGGTGTGAATCCGTACACCGGATTGTCCTACTATCAGTACATCGAGTACCGGATACGGGACGGGGACGGATGGAGCAGGGCAGACGGAGAGGACAAGCCTCCGTGGGAGTTTTAAGAGAAAATTGCACCGGTGCAACCGGGAAATGAACCGGTGACAAAATGTGTTGATTGACATTTTATCTGGGTCCTCGCTAGTCAAATTAATTTCAGCTATCACAGGCTACATTCAATATCAATGGCAAGGACTTCGTCGGCATAAATGCCCCATTGACATTGCATTTGCCTGTAATTGAGGATGGATAAGCAGAACATAGGGATGTTCTGCTACAGCCACATTTAATTTGGCGAATTCGGCAGATTGTAGCTTCAAATAAAATGTTTCATAACACAAAATGTCACCGGTTGAAATCAGAAAGGAGAACACTATGTTTGATAAGTTTGGAGAATTTGACTCGGCAGAAGAAATAAACCGCGCGGCAGCGGCACAGCTCAAGGAAGGAGATACAGACGCCATACTGACACTGGCAGCAGAGAACGGGATTGATAAGGAGGATGCGGAAGACTACGTGGAAGGGTATATCGACAGCTTGGCAACCGTAAGAACCGCGGCCATCGGCAAGCTGAAGGTGGAAACCGTAGACTTGAAGCTGAACGGTATCCTGATTGACTGGAAGGATGTCATTGTGGAGGAATGCTTAAACAGCGAGGAAATGTGCGAAGCGGTCAGAAGAAAGGGAAAGTGTTTGAAGGACTGCATGGCGCAGCTCATCAGACACGCATTTGAGAACAAGGTGCAGATTAGTGACAAAATTGTGGACGTCACAAAGGTGACGGTAAACGGCAGAACGGAAGCCATGAGAAAGCCGCTGTATCTTGGAGTGCCGAACCGGTCAGAAGCAAAGAGAATCATCCGGGCATATTATCTCGGAAAGTAGGTGCGCCGGATGATAGCATACAAAGGATTCAATCGGGACCTCGTATGCACCATGGGAAAAGGACAGTTTCAGTACGAGGTAGGTAAGACGTATCAAGAAGACAGCGCCAAATGCGCAAGTACGGGATTCCATTGCGTGGAAGAACCGATCGAAGTGCTCAGATGGTATTCGGGTGAAACGGCGAGATACTGCATTGTAAATGCCGGAGGCGACGTACACGAGGACGGGACGGACAAGATATCATGCACAGAGATGACAATCCTTCGGGAAGTGACACTGCAGCAGCTTGGAGCACTGGAATGTGAATGGATACAGGAGCATCCGGAGAGGAAAAACAGCAGTCAGGTGAAGAGAAACGAAGGATATGCGTCCGGGAAAGAGATTGTAGTTGTACGCGGGAAGAATCCGAAGGCTGCAGGAGCGCTCGGAAGCACTATTTTTCTTCTCAAGGAAAAGAAGGGAGAAAAGACGATTGAAGAAGCAGGAGCTTTTGAAATCGACGGACAGGAATTTCTTCCGGATGTGTATTACAGGGTAGACGGGAGGCGAATAAGATGCGGAAAGAAGAACTGAGAAAGCTGAGAGCGTTACCGGCAACAAAAGAGATGATGGAGAAAGGAAAGCGGTTAAAGGAGAAAACAGAAACATACTGGTATAACCGGAAAACAGTAAAAAAGATGGTACCGGAATATGACTTGCTGCTCAGGGTACAGAACTTAAGCGGGTACATAAAAATAGCGCTGTTTCTTCCGGAAAAGATGCAGGAAGACATCAAGACGCCGAGGTATGAGATTTTCTTAAATGTCAAAGGCGGGGAATACATCACAAGAGAGCTGGACGACGAAGGGAAAGAGCTCAGATGGCTCACGTCCATGGTATGGAATCTGCAAGGAATGGACTTTAACTGGTATTACAAAAAAGAATATTTTAAGTACTTTGTAAGCGGTGATGGAAAAAAGACGCTCAATGGTCTGAAGCTGGAGAAAGATAACGGCTCAGACGGGATATACCGGTTAAGATATTGGCAGCAGGAGCAAAAGGACAAGGATACCAAGCGGAGAGAGCAGAAGGAACAGGCACCGTGGGATGCTGACATGAAGCTGGTACCGGAACTTGCAAAAGGCTTTGAGGAGTGGATGAGAAAAGATGTCGCTACGGAATACTACATGATTTACGAGTATGACCGGAAAGGACAGAAAACGGGGTACTGCTCCAGATGCAAAACGTATGTACAGATCCAGAACCCAAAGCACGGGAAAAAGACAGAGTGCCCACACTGCAAAGCAAAAGCTAAATTTAAGGCACACTCAAGACTGCAGACATTAGCAACACCGGGATATGATGCGGAGATAATCCAGAAATTCAAGGGCGGAATTGTTATTCGGTCATTTGAACAGAAACAGTGGTACAGAGACCAAAAATACACGGACCCGGTAATCAGAACTATGGAATATCAGAGAATCATGATTTTCGATGATGGGAAGGTAAAGCGCTATACGTGGGATATGTACAAAATGAAATACCATAGGTGGATTCTGGACAAGTCCTATTTCCCACATAAGAGAACCTACTACTCAACATGTAGGATAAAGCTGTACAAGAGAAATTTTGCACAGTTAAAGAAGAACAGCATGTTAAGGCAGAGCGCAATAGACCTTTGGCCGGAGCTTCCGCTATCGGTGACAAATTACATCGAAGTGGAAAGAGGAAACCCGGCCATCGAGATGTTGGCAAGGCTCGGGATGTTCCGGCTGGCGAAAGACTTCATTAACGATAGATACGATAGCAAACTTCTGGACGAAAGCGCCACAGAGATAGCAAAGATGCTGAAAATCGACAGAAGCCGGTTAAAAAGGTTGAAGGAAATGGACGGAAACATTGCCACGCTGAGATGGATGCAATATGAAAAGCAGGCAAATACCATCTGGCCGGATGAGATGATAAGAGAGTTCGGAGAAGCACATTTTGCAACATCGGCATTTAACTTCCTACATATACCAATCAGCTTTGTAAAATGCCACAACTACCTGAAAAAGCAGGCGGCGATTATGGATGAATCACTGGCGCAGACATTAAGCACATGGCGAGATTACATCAACATGGCGGATCAGATGAAAATGAACACAAAATGCGACCAGATTGCAAAGCCGAAGGATTTAAAGTTTGCTCATGATGAGCTTGTACTGATAAAGCAGACAAAGGGCTTGGAGAAGCAGGCGAAGGAAATTGAAAAGAAGTGGCCGAAGGTAAACAAACAGCTTCCGAAGCTGCAGAAATTCGAGTACACGTTAGGGGAATACACCATAGTAGCTCCGAAGAGTGTATTAGATATCGTGAAGGAAGGTACCATACTGAAACATTGCGTGCACACCTGCGACTATTACTTCTCCAGGATACAGACAGATGAAAGCTATCTCTTCTTCCTGCGAAAGAGCAGGCAACCGGATATGCCATGGTACACATTGGAGGTGGAGCCATCCGGGAACATCAGGCAGAAGAGAACCACAGGCGATAACCAGAATGCCGATTTTGAAAAGGCGGTACCGTTCTTAAAGAAGTGGCAGAAGTATTTTAACAAGCAGCTGACAGCAGAGGAAAAGAAGCTGGGAGAGAAAGCAAACGAGCTGAGAGAAGAAAATTACAGGAACCTGCGGAAGAACGGAAACATAGTACGGCATGGAAAGCTGGCCGGCAAGTTACTTGCGGATGTGCTGGAAGCAGATTTTATGAAAGCAGTAGGAGAATAAGGAGGACGACATGGAAGAACTGGCAAAGGTTACAACATATCAGGAATACAAACAGGCAATGGACACGGAGCTGCGGAAATCGACGGAGAGCTTCGTGCGCATCGGGTATTTATTAAAGCTGGCAAGAGACACGGATATCCTGAAGGAATCCGGATACGGTAATGTCAATGATTTTGCTCAGGGAGAATACAACATTGATAAGACGCAGGTATCGCGTTTTATCCACATCAACGACCGCTTTTCAGAGGGAGGATATTCGGACCGATTAAAGGAGCAGTACAAGAACTTCGGCCATGCAAAGCTTACCATCATGCTGCAGCTGCCGGACGAGTTAAACGAGGAGCTGACGCCGGAATACAGCAAAACAGAAATTCAGGCGCTGAAAGAGGAAATCGATGCAGAAAAGGAGATAACCGACATCGAAGTAATCCTGGAAGGAGAAGATGCGGCACAGCAGAGCCTTGACACTAATATGGCCAAGGCTCTGCATCAGCTCTTTAGGGAGAATCCGGAACTGTTTTCGGAGGTACATAAGGTACTGTCCGCAGGACTGGCAGCAGTACAGGACGTATTGGCACCGTCCGGCACACAGATTTACAGTGTAAGACCGCAGGGTATCGGCCGACTGATGTTATCACTGAAAACAAATGAGGACAAGGTCTCTCTGGTAAATGCACGAAGCGGGGAAAAAGAGGTTTATGCATGGATGGAACTGCTGGAGACGCTTCAGCGCATGATAAATACAGAGAACACGGTCAAGGAGGACTGGGAGCGGATATACGGTGAAGCATATCCGGAGCAGCAGAAAAAAGAGGAAGTTGCACCGGTGCAACCACAGACTCCGGCAAAGCAGACGGAAAAGAAGCCGGAAGCAAAAAAGAAGAGCCGTGTATCAAAAGCGGCGGTGAATAAGAAACCGGCAAAGCCGGAACAGGAGAAAGAGAAACCGGAAGAGCAGTTGGAAGGGCAGATGGACATCGAACAGTATCCGGAGGTTCTGCCTGATAACGAAACCGAAACGGTTACTGGTGAAATTGAGACGGAAAACAACGAAATCGATACGGGCAGTAACGAAACTGAGACGGAAATCACGGAAACGCCACAGAATACTCCGGAACAGGAGGATGCCGGGGAGGAAGACGCTTCGGAACTTGACAAGCGCAGGAGAGCATACAGGGAGAAGTTCTATGAAGCCATGAACCTTGCAAAGCTGAACGAAACAACAGGAATGTATCTGCATGCGGTTGCAAACCTAAGGGATGCCATAGAGCAGTTGCAGGCCTTGGACAGGCTGGAAGCTGAGGAGGAGTAATGGCAAAGTCGAAACAAACGAAAGCAAGAGAGTTTTCCGCAAAAGCAAGAAAAGAGATTAAAGCAAGAGACGGAGACTGCATTTTCTGCAAAATGGGATATCACATGTCACCGGAAGCCGGATATTTACACAGCATCATGCATTACATACCTCGGTCAAAGAACGGGCTGGGAGTGCCGCAGAACGGAGCTGTGGGATGCCAGTACCATCACACCATGTTAGACAACGGAAACGAAGGTCTAAGGGAAGAAATGCTTGCAATATTCCGGGAGTATTTAAAAGAGCAGTATCCTGATTGGGATGAAAAGAACCTGGTATACACAAAGTGGAGCTTCTTAGAAGGAGGAACAATATGAACAAGGTAATATTACTCGGCCGGCTGACGAGAGATCCGGACGTGAGATATTCACAGAGCAGTGACGATATGGCAATCGCAAGGTTTACCCTTGCGGTTGACCGCAGAGTCAGACGGCAGGAAGGTGCCGACCAACAGACCGCAGACTTTATCAGCTGTGTCGCTTTCGGCAGAACGGCAGAATTTGCTGAGAAATACTTAAGACAGGGAACCAAGGTTGCTGTGACTGGGCGAATCCAGACTGGAAGTTTTACGAACAGGGACGGTCAGAGAGTGCACACAACGGATGTAATCCTGGATGAGATTGAGTTTGCAGAGAGCAAGAACGCTGGCAGCAGTCCAGAGCCGAGACGGGAGCCGGAGAGAGACAACGACGGATTTATGCAAATCCCGGATGGATTCGACGATGAACTGCCATTCAACTAAGGGAAAAGGAAGCGTAAGAGATGAAGGTAAACGGAATTAGGTTAAAAATTTACGACAGGCACTGTGAATTTTGCGGGAAGGACTTCGTAACGGACCGGGCAAACCGAAAATATTGTCCGGAGTGCAGCTATGAGGTTACGAAAGCACAGACCAAAGCGTCGGCAAAGCGTAGCCGCGAAAGAGCAAAGGAGAAAAAGGAGGAAGAGAGGCTTGCAGAAAAAAAGCCGGTATCAGAGTCCATTGCAGACGTACAGAGAAAAGCAAGAGAAGCAGGAATGAGCTACGGAAAATATGTGCTGATGATGGGAAAGGTGTGAGGAGCAGATGAACAGAGCCTGAGTATATTCAAAGATATACTGGTTGAACAGAAAAAACACATTAAAAAACAAAAAAGTAAGGTTTAGTTGTGATATTCTGTTCATGAAGGGAGGTGACAGGAGTGGTTTGTATTTTTTGTAACAGGGATTTGGCAGACGGAATCAAGCTCGGAGGCGGAATAATTAAGTGCAGAGGATGTCAAAAGGAGAATTTGGTTTTAGAAGTTCAGGAACAAAAGGAAGAACTAACTGTACCAGAAACGGAATACCAGAGAATAAGACCAAAAGGAAGGCGTAGATAAGTGCTAACTGGCAAGGAGAGGAGGTGATGGAATATGACCGCACGAGAACTATCACAAATATACTGGGTCAATAAAGAGATTGCTATGTGGCAGCAGGAGTTGGACCGGTTGGAGAACAATTCGAAAGTTAAAGGAGCGGAACTGACCGGAGTAGTACAACAGAGTGATGTAGAAGGAAGTAAAGTGGAGAATCAAACGGTGCGACAGGAAATGATTCGAGAAGAAATACTTGAATTGAAGAAGAAAGCAGAACATGAGCAGAGTAGACTTCGCAAGTACATAAAAGAAATCGATGATAGTCTGGTGCGGCAGATAATCGAGTATAAATATGTACAGTGCCTTACATGGGAGGAAACTGCATCGAAAATAGGTGGAGAAAACTCCGGGGAGAGCCTTAGAAAGGCGCTGCAAAGATATATGAAAAGAACAGAAACTGCCTGCACCGGGCGAGGGTACAGGCAGTGAGAATCACTGTATTTGCTGAATTTTTATATCGAGTGCGCGAATAATGAAATCAGCAATGCGTTCCGCATGCTGGTTATATTCCTTAGCAAGCGGGCTCTTAACCATGTCACCGTATCCATTATGTACGATAGCATGAGCCAACTCAAAAGCTAGCTCATACGCAGTTTCTTCCACAGTGGAATTAGACCGGATGCCGATGTTCTTGTTGTGCAATGCGCTTCGCATAATATTGAAATCGAAAGATGCCACGGACATTCCACAGTCACTTGCCAAATCAAGGAGTACATGGAGAATAAGAATTGGATTAGTCATTTTCGGTATTCCTTTGGTAGGTGGAAGGGCAGGAGCACTCACTGGAAGCTTGGGAGCCTTCAATGCTTTCTGCGTAGCAGCTGGCAGCAGTGTTTCTTCCTTAGCACGGAAGTAGAAATCTACCAGATAGTCGTATACTTCCCATGCCTTGTCAGTATTGAGTGACTTGGCATGAAGGAGGGCGCCTTTCTCGGTCCAGAGGTAAGCTTTTGGAACTCCTTTAAGCTCCCCATCAATTTGATGGGAAGAGCGGAGTTGCTTCAATTCTTCTCCTTCGATGGGGATATAATGCTTGCCGATGATGTAACGCTTTTTGTTCCTACTAAAATTATTGTTGATAGAACTTAATGTGGTATCGTAGGCATTTGCGAGCTGGCGAGTTGTTAATACTCGGATGCCTTGTACTTCGATTTTTGATGGTACTTGCATAGTGTCCTCCTGTTTTTAGTTTGTCAAAACAGAGGTACAGTGCTATAATATTTATACCTCTGTTTTGAGGTGGGGGTAGTCGAGTTCACTTTCCGAGGGTGCGACTACCCTTTTAGTTTTTTAGTTCTTCGTCGATTTTTTCATTCAACCAGTCTGCTTTTGTTTGGTTTTGACTCTTTAGTTTTTTTTCAAAACTAAGCATTTTGTCTTTATCAACTGAAACGCTGAAAGTCTTTTTGGATGCACGTCTGGTTTTCATATAATCGGCTCTACTTTTGTCCGCGATTCTCTCCACCTCCTTTGTTACGCGTTACAATCATAATATATAGTTACGCGTAAATTGTCAAGTGCTCTTTCGGTAGCAGTACCGATTAATCCTATTATTTTTTATTGCATGATCCTAAGTCAAGGGGAAATTGAAAAAATATTTCTGCTGTTATTAGGAATGACAGAGAAAGCAGAAATTGACTTCTTGAGTGAATTGAGGGAAGAGTTAACGGAAAGATTGAATTATAATTAATATGCTTAAAAATTAGCATTCATTATGACGGTAGGTGTTTTTCCTTTGAAAAAATTAAACTTGTCCCACTTTGTCCGCCCGACATGTGTTATGATGGTATCATGGAAATATAGGAAAGAACCAAGCACCCAAACGAAGGGTGCTTTTCTTTTACTCAAAAAGGAGAAGAGGACTATGGAGAAGAAAGATTTAGAACAGTATTGTAAGCTAAAGAGAGAAGTAAAGTCACTGTGGGACAGACTAAATAAACTTGAGCATAAGGAAATACCTGAGGTTTCCGGAAAGGTGCAGGCATCAGAGACAGACTTCCCTTACCTGCCTTATGGTGTGTCAGTTAAGATGTATGAGCCGAAGACCAACGATGCAATCAATAAGACAATCGGTATTCTGAAAAAGAGACTGGAGCAGTGCAACACTGAAATGCTGAAGGTAGAGCAGTTTATTGACCGGATACCAGATAGTGAACTTCGTTTGATATTCCAGATGCGGTACATAGACGGAAAGAAGCTGAGAGAAGTTGCAATGGAATTAAATGAGGACCTTAGCGGAATAGGAAAAAAAATAACCGCCTACTTGAAAGTTTCCAACAATTCCAAAAAATCCGTGATATAATAATAAACTGAAGAAGGTGTCAAAAGACATACTTCAACTCCCCAATACGATGGAACGCTGGCAGCAGGATAATAACTGCTACCGGCGTTCTTTTTTTGAAATATTAGAGCAACTATAAAAAATACCCAAAATCGAATAAGAATCTTGACAAATGTTGACAAACAAGTATTTTGTGCTATAATAAGCGTAAATGGGAGGAAATCTATAATGTCAGGAACGGGAGAAATTGATGAAATTAAAAAAAGTACAAATGTATGGGACTTTCTATGCGTTGTTTTTCAAGAACTTTTCAATATTAAGATAAGGAAAGTAGCAGCACTTTATTTCCTTTGGCTACTGTTAAGAGATGTATATTTTACTTTTAGACTACCAAAGGATTTCGATTTTTCATCTAAAATCAGTGATGAGTTTAAAATGTTACAATTGATATTAGGTGATAGAACAAAGACGGTTGTAATTTTCGTTGCAATTATTCTGGTTTTAGTAGTGGTCATAATATCTTTGATTGTTCATATCATACATTATAGAAAAGAAATTGATAGAATGGCAGAAGTAAGAAGTGAGGCCATGCATGGAATAACAGCAGGGAAGAAAAGCCCAATTGCGAGACATGTATCTAGTAACATTGATGTTTGAGAAGGGAGAAATATTATGATGAGTTCAATAACCATAGTGATTATCGGTTTTTTATTATTCGCTTTTGACTATGCGTTTTTTGAGCCTGCAAATGATAAGAGGCTATTTGCTCTTTTTAAATTAAGAGACGAGTTAGCGTTAAGAGCAATGGAAAACCCAGAAATGCAAGAAGAAGAAGAGTATATTTATCTGAATAGGATATTGAGTAATGAAATTGCTATGATTAAAAGAAAAATTCCTATTATTGATATGATAAGGATACTCATGCATGTTGATGAGAGTGACAAGGAGAGATGTGATGATTTACTTGTTAGAATAGAGTCAAACTCAGCATATAGTGATATAATTAGAGAGTCCGACAAGATATTTTCTAAATTTTACAATATTAGGATAAAGGCGATAGTGACGTTATTCTTTTATCCGCTTATGAAGTTATTGGATTTAATCCTAAAGTTAATAAATAGAGAAAATGCTACAAGCGCTAACAAGAAGAGACAAAAAAAGAGAATATATAGGATTAGAAATTTTTCTGAAAATATTCCTGATGTTTTTCAAAATTATTCGAGATATGGAGCCTGATTATAAGGCTCCATATTTTATGCAGAAAACTAAGAAGGATAGGAAGGTGAGGTGATGCCAAGAAAACAGGACGATCAGGTTACAAAAGCAGAAGAGTTATATCGAAATGGTATGAAGCTGGTTGACATAGCAGCCAAGCTAAACCGACCGGAAGGAACAATCCGAAGATGGAAAAGTACATACGAATGGGATAGCGAACGTTCGGATAAAAAAAGCGAACGTTCGGAAAGAAAAAAAGACAGTAAAAAGAAGCAGATTTGTGAGGCGGTCATGCTGGCAGCAGAAAATCCGGATTTGAACGATAAACAAAGGCTTTTTTGCGTTTTGTATGTGAAGTGTTTCAATGCCACAAAAGCATATCAAAAAGCATACGGATGCAGCTACGAAACAGCACTGACAAATGGCTCTGCTTTACTCGGAAATACTCGGATAAAAAACGAGATACTTCGCCTGAAGCAGAACCGCTTAAACAAGGAGATGCTTTCCGAGGAAGATATCTTTCAGAAGTACATGGACATTGCGTTTGCAGATATCACCGACTATGTAGAATTTGGTCGAGAGAAAGTGCAGGTAATGGCCATGTATGGTCCGGTTATGGTAAAAGATGAAAAGACCGGAGAGAAGGTCCCGCTCACGAAAGAAGTAAACAGTGTGCGGTTTAAGGAGTCTACCGAGATTGACGGAACTATAATAAGCGAAGTCAAACAGGGAAAGGACGGAGCAAGTATAAAGCTTGCAGACCGTATGAAGGCTCTGGAATGGCTGTCGAATCACATGGACATGGCAACGGAGGAGCAGAGAGCAAAGGTAGAAAAACTGAAAGCTGAAACTCTGAAAATTGCACCGGTGCAACAGGAGGAAGGAGTCAAATACACCGGCATTCCTGCCACTATGATAGCACCGGCATTTTCCGAGGTGGTATTTGAGATAGAGCAGCAGAATTATCTGGAATATGTATTTCCTGGAGGACGAGGTTCAACCAAGTCCTCTTTTATTTCGCTTGAAATTGTGGACCAGATAGAGAAACATCCGGATATGCATGCCTGTGTGATGCGTCAGGTGGGAGACACCTTAAGAACATCCGTGTACCAGCAGATGCTATGGGCAATACAGTCACTGGGATTGGAGGAAGAATATCATGCCACTGTAAGCCCGCTGGAGATTACCAAGAAGAGTACCGGACAGAAGATTTACTTCCGTGGAGCAGATGATCCGGACAAGATAAAGTCCATCAAGGTACCATTCGGATATATTGGCATTGCATGGTTTGAAGAATTAGACCAGTTTCAGGGGCCGGAAGCTGTCAGAAAGATAGAGCAGTCGGTTATCCGAGGCGGAGACGTGGCTTATATCTTTAAGTCCTTCAACCCGCCGAAGTCAGCGAATAACTGGGCGAACAAATACATTAAGATTCCAAAGAAGAACAGGATTGTAGTACACAGTACTTACCTGAACGTGCCGCATCAGTGGCTTGGAAAGCCGTTTCTGGATGAGGCGGAACATGTCAAAGAGACCAATCCGGCAGCATATGAAAATGAGTACCTTGGTGTTGCCAACGGTTCCGGCGGCAATGTATTTGACAATGTATTTATTCGAGAAATCACGGATAAGGAAATTGCAGAATTCGACAATATCTTAAATGGTGTGGACTGGGGCTGGTATCCGGACAAGTATGCCTTTGTCAGAGTACATTATGATCCGGCAAGACTGCGGCTCTTCATTTGGCAGGAGCACACATGCAATAAAAAGAGTAACCGGCAGACAGCGGATAAGCTGCTGGAGCTTGGAATCACAGGAAACGATTTAATAACCTGCGATAGCGCAGAAGAAAAGTCGGTCGGAGATTATAGGTCGTATGGATTACTGGCCAGAGCAGCGGAGAAAGGTCCGGGAAGCCGTGACTATTCCTTTAAGTGGTTGCAGTCCCTAAAGGAAATCATCATTGACAATGTAAGATGTCCGGTTGCTGCAGAGGAGTTTTTGAACTACGAATATGAAAGAGACAAAGAAGGAAATGTTATCAGCGGATATCCGGATGGCAACGATCATACGATTGATGCCACCAGATATGCGACGAACAGAATATGGAAACGGAGGGGCGAATAGTGTTTGAAGGAGTAAAGACCTTCATGAAAGGAGTATGGAGCAGGATGTTTAAAGCAAAAACGATTGCAGATGCGCTACAGATTAAAACCTGTTTATCAGAGAGCATGGTGGAAAGCATCAACCTCTGGAACAATATGTACCGGGGGACAGCGCCATGGTGCGAAGATTATGTGAAGAGCCTGCGCAAGGAGCAGGGAATCTGCCGGGAGTTCTCTAACGTGTGTCTGAATGAAATGGAGCTGAAGGTTTCCAATGAGAAGCTGGATGCTATCGTAAAGGGAGCTCTTAGAGAACTGAACGAACATTTCCAGGATGGACTTGCGCTTGGGGCCATGGTAATCAAGCCGCTGGGCGGTGATAAGGTGGAATATCTGGCAGCAGACCGGTTTATACCGATAGAATTTGATGCCAGAGGAAGAATGACGGACGTGGTCTTCGTGCAGCAGAAGAAAATCGGAGAGGTGTTTTATAACAGATTAGAACGTCATACGTACAAAAACGATACTCTGACGATTACAAACAGGGCATTCCGAAGTACAATGGAGGATACTGTAGGAAATGAAATCAGTTTGGAAGCAGTGGAAGAGTGGGCGGGACTTCCGCCGAGTGTTACATACACGGATATGAAAGGTCCGGACTTCGGATATTATCGGAATCCTATCAGTAATTCCATTGACGGAAGCTTTTGCGGAGTATCGGTATTTGATGCGGCAGTGAACCAGCTGAAGAATGCAGACATCCAGGGCGCTCGTCTTGACTGGGAATTTGAATCCGGAGAACGTGCAATCAATGTAGATATCGTGGCATTGCAGCAGAAACCGGTAATGAAAAACGGAAAGACAGTTTATGAAACACCGAAGCTGAATAAGCGACTATATCGCGGACTGAATCTCCAGCAGGGAGTAAGCCAGGATTTGTACAAGGAATGGTCTCCGGAGTTCAGGGACGAGAGTATCATCAATGGGCTGAATGCCTACTTAAGACAGATAGAGTTTAACGTCAGTCTGGCTTATGGAGATATTTCGGATGCTGAAATAGTGGAGAAAACAGCAACAGAACTTAAAATCGCAAAGAAGCGCAAATACAATATGGTCACAGCAATCCAGGAGAATTTGAAAGAGTGCTTAGAAGACCTTGTATATGCGCTTGCTTTTTATAATGCAATGACACAGAGCGGTTATGAGTTCACCTGTGGATTTAAGGACAGTATTCTGACCGATGAAGAGACAGAACGGGCACAGGACCGGCAGGATGTTGCCATGGGCGCTATGCCGCTATGGCAGTACCGTGCAAAATGGTATAACGAGGATGAAAAAACAGCAAAGAAGATGGTAACACAGGAAACAGAGGTAATGGAATAGGATGTTTACACCGGAAGAACTGGAATTTATGCCAAGGGAAATCGAAAAGATGTACTCCGATTTGGAATTTCGGATTATGATGGACGTAGTGCGAAGACTTCAGATGGCAGGCGAGATTACAAGAACAGCAGACTGGCAAATCTACCGTTTGAGTGAACTTGGAAAGAGCAAGGCAGAAATAAAAAAGTTCATCCAAGAGGTTATGGCAATGTCAGAAAAAGAAATAGACAGGGTTTATGAAGAGACGATTGCCAGTGGATTTGCGAGAGATAAGAGGCTATACGAAGCATTGGGGAAGGAAATGATTCCTTATGCCGAGAATGTGGTTCTTCAGCAAATGGTTGAGGCAATTAAGAATCAGACAAAAGAACAGATGAAGAACATTACGCAATCCATGGGCTTTGCAAAAATAGAAGATGGTAAGGTAGTATTTACGGAGCTTGCAGATTTCTATCAGAAAACACTGGATAATGCAGTGCTGGACATCACTTCCGGAGCATTTGATTATAATTCAGTTTTAAAACGGACCATTGACACTATGACCAATAGCGGACTTCGTACTGTAGAATATGCAAATGGATGGCATAACCGGGTAGAAGTAGCAGCGAGGAGGGCACTCATGACCGGAGTGTCACAGATTACCGGTAAAATCAACGAGCAGAATGCAGCGAAGCTGGACACGGAGTGGTTTGAGGTAACGCGCCATACAGGAGCCCGTCCGGATCATCAGGTATGGCAAGGCAAAGTTTACAATATGGAGCAGCTACGGACAGTATGTGGCTATGGAGAAGTAACAGGATTAAAGGGAGCAAACTGCTATCACGATTTCCATCCGTTTATACCTGGAGTCGACAAGCGTAAGTATACAGATAAAGAACTGGAACGACTCAACAAAGAGGAAAATACACCGAAGGAATGGAACGGAAAACAATACACAGCATATGAGGCTACACAGAAGCAACGGCGTATGGAAAGAACTATCAGATCACAACACGACGCAATAAAATTGCTTGAAAATGGTGGAGCGGATGCTGACACCGTAACTGCAGCAAAATGCCGCTGGCGGGCAAAGATGGGAGACTATGCTGATTTTAGTGCCGCAATGGGACTACCACAGCAAAGAGAACGCCTGTATACCGGAAAGATTGGAAAGACGAAGCAAAGTGCAGGTTTGGCAGCAGGAAAAAGCAATATTCCGGAAGTTCCGAAGCATGATGCTCCGAAACTGCTTGAAAAGGTTGACTTCTCAGATAAAAAAGCAGTACAATCTGTATTAGAGAAGTATGAACAGGAGATTTTGCCGGATACCGTTGAAAATGCAATCGTAATTACAAAGAGCGGAAAAGTAATTTGCTGCCGTGGTACACTGAACGGCGTATATCCTGACGTAGATTTAGCTGATGAATTTAAAGGTGCAATTGTATCGCATAATCATCCAGTTGGGTCTAAGAATGAGTATACGTTTAGTGATAACGATATTAAGCTATTCATGGAAAACAATTTGGAAATGCTCCGTGGAATAGATGAGCGATACATATATGAATTGACACGGAATGAGGAGGAACTGGATAGTCAACTCAGTTTGTTTGCTCTGGATGAAACGGTTGGAGACTATGGAAGACATTCAGTTGTAATTGAAATAGCGAAAAAATTAGGAATCGGATATCGGAGGTGGAAGCGTGACTGATGAAGAACGTGCAAGGCGCAAGAAAATATGGGACAGCATGACAGAAGAGGAGAGACAGACAGCAGAGCAAGAGCGCAGAAAAATTATAGATTGGGAAACTGAGGAATGCGAAAAGGCGAGAAGAAAAATCAAAGAAGAAGGAAGATATATTGGTGGACTTGATGGATACTACCCGGAGTATGAAGAAATATCAAAGGAGCGAAATAGAAGGTATAAAGAGTTATTGACAAGGTTATTTGGGGAGGGAAAGGATGGATAACTTCAAGGCGGTATACCGTATTTTATCACAACTAGAGCAGGACATGGATAATCCGAAGTGTAATTTGGACAGTATCAGTTATGAGCAGCTGGGAGTGTCGAAGGAACGTTGGGCGAAATACATTGAAATGATGTCTGATGTCGGGTATATCAAAGGAGCGCAGGTAAAACGTAATATTTACGGAGAGCTTTTGATTGACTGCTCAGATATGAAGATAACGTTAAAGGGTTTAGAGTATCTTCAGGAAAACAGCATGATGCAGAAAATATATAAGACAATAAAGGGAGTAGCAGAGATTATTCCGTAGATACCACCAGTCAGTAATATGGCCGGTGGTATTTTTATGCTAAAAAACAAGAAGTTGCACCGGTGCAACAGAATCAAATAACAAGGTAATCAGAGAGCTTGGCAGCAGGCTCTCTTTTTATATGTCCGGAATGACGCGAAACTATCAAGCGAAGCGGAAAGGAACCGCGAAATCAAACTGAAAGCGAGGAAAGGAAACATGAAAAGAGAAGACATTACAAAGCTTTTTCCGGAGGCATCAGATGAACAGATCAGCGCGCTGCTTGACATCAACAGTGCCGACATCGGAAAGGCAAAGAAGACGGGGGATGATTACAAGTCCCAGCTGGAGGAGGTGCAGGAGAAGCTGAAAACGTTCGAAGGTGTGGACGTAAACGAGCTGAATGGAAAAATTGCAGATTTGCAGAAGGAGCTTGAAGACAAGGAAGCGGAACATCAGAAGCAGTTGGCAGACCGAGATTTCTTTGATGAACTGAATGGCGCGATTAAGACAGCGGGAGGCAGGTCGGAAAAGGCAATCACGGCTCTGCTGGATGTGGAAGCACTGAAAGCCAGCAAGAACCGTGCGGCAGATATTAAAGCTGCGATTGAAAACTGCCAGAAGGAGAACACCTATCTTTTTGGTGACAAAGAACCTATTAACAATCCGGTGGCACCGACCGGCGGCAGTGCAGGTGGTACAAATCCTCTGGCGGCCATGCGTGCAGCTATGGGATTACCGGTAGGCAATGAGAAATAAGAAAGGAAGGTAAAGAAACATGCCGAATATGATTGAATTATTTAAACAGTATACCACTCTTCTGGATGAGGTGTACAAGCAGTCTGCTTTGACAGCAGATTTGGAAGGTGCCGCAGAGCTGGCACAGCAGGGAGCCAATGCAAATGAATTAGTGATTCCGAAGCTGGACATGGACGGTCTTGCAGACTATGACCGCAATTCCGGTTATGTATCCGGTGACGTAACACTGACAAACGAGACGGTAAAGTGTAACTTTGACCGTGGCCGTATGTTCACCGTGGATAGCATGGATAACGCAGAGAGCGCCGGAATTGCTTTCGGCAGACTGGCAAGCGAATTTATCCGTACCAAGGTGGTTCCGGAGGTGGATGCATTCCGTTTTGCATGCTATGCAGCAATTGAGAACATTTCCACAGCAAGCCCGGTAGCATTGACAACGGGCGAAGCTGTAATTGCAGCATTGAGAGCCGCTACCACGAAGATGGATGAGGACGAAGTACCGATGGAAGGAAGAATCCTTTATATCACACCTACATTAAAGGGTTTGGTAGAGGATATGGACACTACAAAGTCCAGAGAAGTGTTCAGCCGCTTCGAGAAGGTTGTTACAGTTCCACAGACCAGATTCTATACTGCGATTGAGCAGAAGGATGGTAAGACGGAAGGTGAGAAAGCAGGTGGTTACAAGAAGGCGGACGGTGCCGCAAATATTAACTTCATGGTAATACATAAGCCGGCGGTTATCCAGTTCACCAAGCACCAGAATACCAAGGTAATTACACCGGAAGCAAATCAGGATTCTGATGGATGGAAGTTCGGTTACCGTATGGTTAGTATTGCAGATGCATACGAAAACAAAGTGGCAGGCATTTACTTACACGCCGCACCGGTAGCATAAGGAGGTAAGCCATGGGTAAGATTGTAGGAAAGGTATATAAGGACACCAGAAAAAGCGGAAAGGCAAGACAGGGGAAGGATAAGAATCCGGATACTTTACAGAAAGCCGGTTCTGAAATCGAACCGGATGATTCGACGAAAAGCACAGAGGAAAGCGAATAATGCGCAGGAGGCAGCATGACAGACTATACTTTTTATACAGATAACTATTTATCAGGAAAAGAGGCGGTACTGGATGCTGCCTCTTTTCCTTACTGGGAGCGAAAGGCAAGTAACGTGGTCCGCGCTATGACCTTTGGAAACATCGACGAATCCGGTGAGATACCGGATGAGGTTCAGATGTGCGTCTGCGAGGTAGCAGAGCTGCTTTTTGCGCAGGATAAACGTGCAAAAACAGATAATGTCGCATCGGAAAAGGTCGGTGACTACTCGGTATCTTACCGTGCACAGACCGAAGGAGAGAAACAGGCGGAAATCCGCAACGTGGTTGTGCAGTGGCTTTCCGGTACCGGTTTGATGTACTGCGGGGTGATGTGATGTATACAAATTCGGATATGACGCTGTATCACTGGAACGGTTCCGGGTATGACAGGCAGGAGATAAAGGATGTCTTTTGGCAGTACTCGAAAATCAGCAATATCAACAAGACCGGCCAGACAGATTCGGACACGGTATTTATCAGCATACCGGAAGCATCGGCGGAAGGTCTTAGTGTCACAACGGGAAAAGACCTTGTAGTAAAGGATATCTGCCCGCTGGAATTTGATAACACCGGGCAGAAAGAGCAGTCGGAAAGCCTTAAGAAGCTGAAAACGGATTATGAGGTGTTTACTGTAAATGCCTTTGACCCGAAGCTGTACGGCTCTCCGATGGCGCGGCATTATGAATTATCGTGTAAGTGAGGTGAAGGACATGAAGATGAGGTTTGAAATGGAACCGAACGGAAAGCTTCTTGAGAACCGTGGTCTTACACAGGGAGGACGAGTACAGGAGTATATCGATAACGCATGTATCCGATTGATGGAGCCATATACACCGATGCAGAACGGAGCATTATGCCAGTCAGTAAAGCACGGTACCGAAATAGGCTCGGGACTGCTGGTATATGCATCTCCGTATGCAAGGTATCAGTATTATGGAGAGGTGTATGGTCCGAACTATCCAATCACGGAAGGAGGAGTCTTGGTAGGTTTTTATTCTCCGCCAAAAAAACAGCCTACAGGCAGGGAAATAGAATACAGTACAGCAAGGCATCCAAAGGCCGGAAAGAAGTGGTTTGAAAGAATGAAGGCAGACTATAAAGACGAAATCCTTGCAGGAGCAAAGAAGATAGCAGGAGGCAGGCAATGAACATTATCGAGACGGTAAATCAGCTCTTGACGGACTGTCCGTTAATACAGGAGTTCACCAACGATATTCATATAGATTTTACTACGAATGAGACAGGTGATTATGGACTGTTTTCCAATGGTGACACCAAGGTAAAGGAAGACATCCTCGGTAACCAGACACGGCAGCACAATTTTGTTTTGAATGCGACAAATCAGTCATTTAATGATTTTAACCGGCTGCAAAACAGTTCGTTCCTGCTTGACCTTGCTTACTGGCTGGAAACAGTTAAGGGGCAGGAGGTAACGGCAGAGATTAACGGAGTAAAGTACAGCGGAGCAATCACAAAGCTGTGGAGCGCAAACGGCATGATGTATCAGGTGCCGAATGGCAATATTGCAGACGGAGTGATGTATCAGCTGCAGATTTATGCACAGTACAAATTAAAGAAGGAGTGATTTTAAAATGGCAAAGTTAGAAAGAAAGGCGCTGGCACATTATCTGGACAGTTCGTTCGGCGGAGTACAGGCAGCATGGTTTTTACTTGGTGCTGACCTTGAGGAACTGTCTGTGGAATTAAACCCTGATGTGGAAAGCGTGACAAACATTTTAGGCGAGACATCGGTCCGTGATAACGGATATGAGCCGAGTGCAACAGCGGATCCGTATTATGCAAATCCGGAAGATGCGATTTACGAGAAGATTCGTGATATCGCCCTGGAACGTAAGAAGGGTGATGCATGCAAGACAAAGATTCTCGAAGTGATTATCGAGGATACCAAGGATGCTTCGCATCTTGCATTCGTAGAGGATGTTATCGTGAAGCCGACTTCCTACGGCGGAGGTACGGACGGTGTTGCAATCCCGTTTGACGTACATTTCGCCGGTAATCGTAAGAAGGGTACAGTAACGATTACAGAAGGAGTTCCGGTATTTACCGAAGGAACAGAAGCATAATACAATTTGATTCAAAGGGCGGTATACGGTAAAAGGTGCTGCCCTTTTTCTGTAGCTGAAAACTAAAATGGAGGTATAGGAATGCACAGTCTCAATTTTGATGAGGGATATAAGGAGTTTGCTATCAACGACGACCCGAACCGGGTCATACGTTTTAATCCGTCCGATGTGGCAATCGTAGAGCGTATAAAAAATGCTTCTGCGGCATTGGAGAAGCTGGTTGAGGAATACGGTACGGAAGAGGAAACAAAGGAAGAGGCGTTTGCAAGACTTGACAAGGCAATCAAGGAGCAGATTGATTATATGTTCAACCAGCCGGTTGCGGAGATTGTCTTCGGAGGACAGTCGCCGATGTCTCCGGTCGGAGGGAAGATGCTGTTTGAACGTTTCCTTGAATCGGTAACGCCGGTGATTGAGGAGAGCGTAAGAAATGAGCAGAAGGCAAGCGCAGAGCGTGTTGGCAAGTATGTAAGCGCGGCGCGTAACGTATGATAGGAGCACTACCGAAAAGCCTTGAGGTAGGCGGCAGGGAATATGCCATACGGACAGATTTCCGTGTAGTATTGATAATATTTCAGGCGCTGAATGACACGGAACTTTCGGAAGAAGAAAAGGCGGCGGTCATTCTGTACAGCCTGTATGAGGAACCGCCTGATAAGCTTCAGGAGGCTCTGGATAAGGCGGTATGGTTTATGGACGGAGGACAGACCTTCCGCGGGAGTGAAAAGCCTGTCATGGACTGGGAGCAGGATGAGCAGATGATATTCTCTGCGGTCAACAAGGTTGCCGGGTATGAAACAAGAACAACAGAATATCTTCACTGGTGGACGTTCCTTGGCTTCTTTAATGAAATTGAGGAAGGTCTTTTTTCTACTGTCGTGAATATCCGAAAGAAGCGGAACAAGGGCAGGAAGCTGGACAAGACAGAGGAAGAGTTCTACAAGCGGAACCGTGAAATAGTGAATCTGAAAAAACGCTTATCCAAGAAGGAACAGGATGAGCTCGACAGCGTGAAGAAGCTCATTGGAGGGTAGCAGAAAGGAGGGAGAGCATGGCAGACGGAAGTTTGATATTTGATACAAAAGTCGATACATCAGAATTTCAAAAAGGAACTCAGGACATCAAGAATGATGTGAAAAAAGTATCGGAAGCTATGAAGAATGCCGGGAAGGAAATCGAAGCGACGATTAACGGTGATATAGCTGAGAGTATCGACGGAATAGGAGCACAGGCACAGGAAACCTCGGCGAAAATTCAGGCGATACTTGATAATACAGAGAAATCCGCAAAGAGCAAAGCTGCAAGCATCGGAGCAATATACAAAGCGCAGGGCATGAATGCATCGGATGCGATGAGAATGGCTTGGACACATATTGAGCGCGGTAGTGCCGATGTGAATGAATGTATAAGGTCAGATGCCGAGAAAACATCGAAACAAGTAGAAAAGAAAACGAAAAAATCTGCGGAAAAGATAGAAAAGCAGTTTAAGCAGTCTGGAAATAATGTGGTTGGCATCTTCAAGAAAGTTGGCGCCGCGATTGCTTCAGCATTTGCAGTGAGACAGATTGTAAGCTTCGGCAAGGAGGCAATCGGCCTTGCATCTGACCTGCAGGAAGTTCAGAACGTTGTAGACACTGCGTTCGGTGACATGGCATACAAGATGGAAGCATTTGCGGACACCTGTATTGAAATGTACGGCATGAGTAAGCTGACTGCCAAGGAAATGGGCAGCACGTTTATGGCAATGGCAAAAGGAATGGGACAGGCTACGGATGTTGCTTCGGATAAGGCGGTAGAACTGACCGGACGTCTTGGTGATATCATGTCGTTCTATAACAAGACTGCTTCGGAAGTAAACACCATAGGAAAAGCCATTTACAGCGGCGAAACCGAGCCGTTGAAGCAGATAGGTATTGTCATGACGGAGACCAATCTGGAAGCGTATGCGCTTGCCAAGGGGTACGGAAAGCTGTACAGCAAAATGTCCTCGGCAGAAAAGCTTCTGGTGCGGCAGGAGTACTTCTTAGAGCAGACGCAAATGGCAGCAGGTGACTTTGTAAAGACACAGGATTCCTGGGCGAACCAGACGAGAATCTTGTCCGAACGCTGGAAAGAGTTCATGACAATCTGCGGCAATGGTCTGATGCAGGTACTGACACCGGTCGTAAGAACGTTAAATCAGATGGTAAGCAGCCTGATTGATGTAGGAAATGAGCTGTCCGCAATTTTCGGTATTAACGTGTCTTCAAATATTTCAGAGGAAGCGGCTAAGGCGCAGGAAGAACTTGCGGCAATGGGCGACAGCATAGAAGAGGCGGAGAAACAAGCGGAGGGAAGCACGGCATCCTTTGATGATCTGGTTATCATCGGCGGAGCTGAGAGCGATACCGGAGCGGTGGAGAATGCATCAGCTATTGAAACAAGGAAAGAGGAAACGGATGCGACCGAGGAAAGCGAGAAAGCAACAAGCAAACTGGAACAGGCATTAATAAGCGTCGGGGAAACCCTCGGATGGCTTGGCGGTGTCTTTGAAACATCATTCGTTGCAACGTTCGGAAACAAGAGTGTTTTTGACAGTATCATGGAATCCTTTAGGAATTTACGTGATAGTATGATGGACACTTTTTCAACGGAAGGAATGAAAGAGGCAGCATCAGGATTCCTGGAGGCATACGTTGAATACCTCGGAAGCGGTGTTGGGGCATTTGCATCTGTCGGTGCAAGCTTAGCGGATAATCTGGCAGGTGGAGCAAAACTGAGCTTTGATGAAAACAAGGAATCGGTACAGAATTCCATGCTGGCTCTGTTTGATGTAGGAGAGCAGATGGCAGGCGTTTTGTCTGATTTTAACGGAGCGGCTTCCGGCATCTTTGAGGTGTTCCGGAGCGACGATGCAAAGCAACTGACAGCTGACATCATCAGTCTGTTTTCCAGTGCATTCTTTGGAGTGACGGAACTGACCGGACAATTTGGAGTAGATATTCTTGAATTGCTTACGGCACCGTTTACGGAAAACGAAGAGTTAATCCAAACCACAATAGAAGATACGTTCTCTTCGATAAGCCCGTTTTTGTGGACGTTGAAGGATATTGTGGATGAGGTGTTTGGCACTATCCGAAGCGTTTATGATGAAAAGATTTATCCGATGATTGTCTCCTTGCGTGATGGCTTCACAAATATCGGAACGACATTGCTTGAAGTTTACAACGAATATATCCTCCCGGTAGTTGACTACGCATCCATGAAATTTGATGAGTTTGCATCTGGCCCGTTATCGGACTTGATTGAGAAGTTCGGTGAATTCGCCGGGAAGGTTGCGGATTGCGTCAGAACGATATGGAATGAGTTTCTGGAACCGTTTATATTGTGGTTCATTGAGAACATAGCGCCGGAGATTTCTGCGGGACTTACATCCTGTATTGATATGTTTTTCTTGTTATGGTCCGGAATCAGCGAAGTTGCCGGTTACATTCTCGATGCACTTGGAGGAATTTTAGACTTTATAACAAGTGTTTTTACTGGAGACTGGGAAGGAGCATGGAACGGAATCAAAGAGTTCTTTTTTGGAATATGTAATGCAATGAAAACCCGTTTGGATACGTGGTGTGAAGCCATAAAGAAGCTTATTAAGCCGATGTTGGATGATATCAAGAAGACATGGGAGGCAAGGTGGGGTGCAATCAAAGAGTTTTTCTCCGGAATATGTAATGCAATGAAAACCCGTTTGGATACGTGGTGTGAAGCTATAAAGATGCTTATTAAGCCGATGCTGAATGATATCAAGAAGACATGGGAAGCAAGGTGGAGTGCTATTAAAGAATTCTTCTCCGGAATATGGACGAACCTGAAAAACTTGGCAAATAATTCGATGTTGAAAATGAAACTTGGAATATCCAACAGCCTTAATACCATCAAGGATAAGTTTACGAAAATCTTTACCGACATCAAAAGCACGGTAGCACGGATTTTTGGTGAGCTGTGGGATAAAATCAAAGAAATTATCAACAGAATCCTTGGCGGCGTTGAATCAATGGCAAATGGAGTAGTCAAAGCAATCAATAAGGTGATAGATGCTTTGAATGGCTTGTCCTTTGAAGTGCCGGACTGGGTTCCAAAGTATGGTGGCGAATACTTTGGTTTTAATATACCGAAGCTAAGTGAAGTATCCATACCGAAGCTTGCAACCGGAACGGTGGTTCCTGCAAATTACGGAGAATTTGCTGCAATCCTTGGGGATAACAAGCGGGAAGCAGAAGTGGTGTCACCGGTATCTACCATGAAGCAGGCATTCAAGGAGACAATTGCAGAGCTTGGAGGTTTGGACGGAGGAGATTACACATTTATTGCTGAACTGGACGGAGAAGTGATTTTCCGTGAAATGATACGGCAGAACCGGAGGTATAAGAAACAGACCGGAAAGCCGGCTTTTCAGTAGGAGGTGCAGGATGGCTTTTGAAGGATATCTGATTAAACTTGGTGAATATACATTCCCGATGAGGTATATCGCGGAAGAAACGTATTCAGCCAAACCTAAGCAAAGACAGGAGCTGGATGCGTATCGTGATAATCTTGGAGTGTTGCACCGTGAAGTTGTAGATAATCGCCCAAGCTTGATAAAGTTCAGAACAGTCAGCGGTATGACAAACTATGATGTAAAAATGTTGTTTGAAATGATTCACGCAAACTACATTAACGAGGCGGAGCGAAAGTTAAAGATAACATATTACATACCGCAAACAGATGATTATTCTGATCCGGAAGATATGTATATACCAAATCCGGAATTTCCGATTGATGTTATAGACGAAGAGAAAAAAGAGGTCGTCTACAATTCGATAGAGTTTTCCTTTATCGGGTACTAAGGAGGGATAGAGCAATGTTGACAATAGCGGAAGAAATCAAGCAGCTTTATCAAGAGGACAGCGTTGCAAAGTCGCTTACAGTCAATTTTTATCCGGTCGGGACATACCGGATTCATCCGATGGCGACACTATTCCCTTCCGTTACACTTTATCCCGGAAGTAAGGGCATACCGCTAATCAGTCTGACGGAAAAGCAGGTGTTGTCGGAATCCATGAAGATAACAGAAGGACTGTTCAGCGGAGATGTGATAGACTTCCGCTCCTGCTATTCTTCTAAGTGCAGTATGACAATACTGGATGTGGACACGGATGTCTATGGATATGACATGGAGATAATACAGAATATCGGAGGAACTAAGGTCCCGCTGTTTACCGGGACGTTGGACGAGGCAAAGCAGAAGGATAACAGGACAAAACTGGTTGCTTACGATTACCTGTATTACAACTATGATGAGGATATGTCAGAATGGTACAATGCTCTTACATTCCCAATGACAGCAAAGGAGTTTCGTCTTGCATTGTATGATGTCTGCAATATTCCATATACGGATATCGAGCTTGTGAATGATGATATAGAACTTCAGAGAATAGAACCGGATGGTGCTGTGACCGGAAGAGAATGGATTGCTATGATAGGAGAGTTCAACGGGGTATTCGCTCATGTGAACAGGTACAATGAGCTTACTTATGTTAAGCTTCAGGATATATCGCATATCTATCCGTCAGCAACACAATTACCACGGAAAGTATATCCTGGAATCCAGACAGGAATTAAAACAGTGGAAAGGATAAAGTCCTATATCAACTGCGAGCACGAGCGCTACAAGACGAAGGAGATTAACAAGGTTGTACTGGAAGGAGCACAGCAGATGGTATCCGGAGCCGGAGATAATGCATATGTAGTGAAGGACAATCTGCTGTTTGAAAGCGTGACAGAGAATGACAGGCAGACTGCACTTGACAATTTGTATCTTGTGATACGCGGTCTGCCTTATGTTCCGCATCGTACTGAAATACAGGGGCGTCCGTATGTTGAGGTTGGTGATGTCGTTAATGTGAAGACAAACAGGACAGCGTTTGACACGTATGTCTTCCGAAGAACATTGAAAGGCGTGAAAGCGTTAAGGGATACATACGAGGCAGAAGGAGAAGAATATCATAACACTGCGTATGCGGTGTAGGAAGGAGACGGAATGGCATATAAAAGAGTGAACTGGGAGGATGCGCCAAGCGAAAATACACCGTTAGATGCGGAGCATCTGAATCAGATGGATGAAGGAATTGCGAAACTGGATGAAGAAAAAATGGATAAGAGCGGTAATGCTGATGATGCGATTGTGAAGTTTGAAGAAAGTGCAAACTTACAGAAAATAAACAGCGGTTCTAAGCTTTCAATGTTGTTTGGAGTGGTTGCAAATGCAATCAGCAGCCTTATATCGCACCTTTCAGATACCGTAAGTCATATAACATCAACGGAGCGCACAAACTGGAACGATGCCAACAGTAAGAAGCACACTCACAGCAACAAAACAACGCTTGATGCTATCACAGCTGCTTACACATCAGAAGAAAAAACAAAGCTATCTGGCATTTCGGCAGGAGCGAACGCTTATACGCATCCATCCTACACAGCACGTACAGGTGTGCCGACAGCAAACCAGACACCGGCATTCGGTGGAAGCTTTCAGGTGAGCCAGCCTGTATCTGATGCAACCGGACACATTACAGGAATGAACAGCAGAACGGTTACGATTCCAAGTGCGGTTGCCACACAATCTGCCGCCGGTTTGGAATCAGCAGCAGATAAAAAGAAGCTAGATGGAATTGCGGAAGGAGCAAATGCATACACACATCCGAACAGTGGAGCAACAGCAGGAACATACCGAAGCGTAACGGTTAATGCTCAAGGTCATGTAACAGGAGGTAGCAACCCTACGGTTACGGTTGCACAGGGCGGTACGGGAGCAACAACCGCAGCTGCAGCTCTAACAAACCTTGGAGCGTCACCATTATCACATACCCACAAATACGCAGGAAGTTCTTCTGCCGGCGGATCTGCAACAAAAGCTATTGGTGATTCAGACGGTAATCAGATTAGCACTACATACCGAAAAAAATCAGAAGGCTCCATAGTGGCAATACAGGAAGCAACTCCAAGCGATACCTCGGCTTTGTGGGTATGGTAAGGCGGTGGTCTTATGGCATTTAACAAGTATGCAAATGGTGCATGGGAAGAACCGGATGGAGTAAAAAGATATACCGACGGAGCATGGCAAGATTGTGAGAGTGCAAAACGGTACGTGGACGGAGCTTGGGAAGAGGTATGGAGTGCAGGATATTACTTTCTTAAAAACGGTGTACTAATGAATGGCGCATCTATTAGATATGAGGCAACTCAAGTAGACGGTGCTATTAAAGCTAGCACTTCCGATAATTATGAGGATGCAGATTTTATAGAATTCATGCTGACATCAGACATGGTTGGAAAGACTTTATATGTTAGAGCAAGTTCTAATGTAAACTACTACGATGCTAATAGTAGTAGTCATTACTCCTATTTATTACTGTATTTTCCACAAGGTGAATATGGGTATGGTGGTCAATACTTCACAGGAAAGGTAGGAGAGTTTATAACTAAGCCTATTAGTTCCAGTCATGTTGGAACCGAAAAAAAATCATATATAAGCCTTTATCATTCCTATACGGCAGACACATATTATATCTATGATGTCTTTGTTGCATAGTGGTTTAGAGCATGAAATCTATTTAAGAAATGGAGGATAAGAAATTATGATTTTAACAATCGGAACAACAGAATTAACAGTAACAAATTGCTACGCTTATCAGCATCAGAGCGGCAAGCGTGAGCTTCGCATAACTATTCCACAGACAGAAATTGAGTACAGCGCACTTAAAGCCTTATTAAATGCAAACGAGGGCGAAATTGTACTAACAAAAAATGACAGAAAGACAGAAACATTTTGCGGTTACAAGACCACGTACACAATCACGGACAAGAAAGAAAATGAAGAAGATGAAGAAATAGAAGTCTTTTATGTCGTAATTGATTGTGTCGATGAAGCGGTGCGCAGGGCATTGGAAGCACAGGCAAAGGCGGCAGCTGCGACAGCGCAGGTTGCGGCTTTAGCGCTTACTGTAACGGCGAAGGAAGAACAGATCGCTGATTTAGTCGAGAACGAAGCAGACTTGCTGTATGAGGTTAGCCTCCTGCAGCTTGGAATAACGGAATAATAAGGAAGGAGTGAAAAAGGAATGGCATACAAGTTGATGAAGCAGCTGATTGCGCTGAAGCGCAAGACAAAAGTGGAACTGCTTGACATGGCAGATGTCTACTATGCTGCCGCCCGTTTGACGGACGAGCAGTACACGGAACTCGTAGAGCAGATTAACTCTATGGAGTAAGTAAAAAGTGAGCGTACATACAGGGCTTGCCGGAAGGCAGGCTCTTTTTTTGTACGCGGAAAGGATGATTTGATTTATGGATAAGATGAAAGCTATATTTATTTCGATTGGTTCACTGCTCTCAAGTTTACTTGGAGTATTATATCTTCCGGTTCTGCTCATGGTGTCATGCAATGTGATAGATTATGTTACCGGTCTTCTTGCGAGTGGATTCCGTGGCGAGCGGATTACATCTGCAAAGGGATTGAGAGGTATTGTGAAAAAGGTTTGTATGTGGTTACTTGTTGTAGTTGGCGCGATTATTGATGCGCTGCTTGGATATGCAACTGAAACAATAGGTATAAGCAATCCATTTTCGTTCCTTGTAGCATGTATTGTATGTGTGTGGATAATCTGTAATGAGCTTATTTCAATCCTCGAAAATATTTCGGATATTGGAATACCTATGCCTGGTTTTCTTAAGAAAATTGTATCCTACATAAAGAATCAGGCTGAAAGTAAAGTGCTATTTGATGATGCTCCGGAAGGAGGCGCGGATGATGAAAGCAAAGGCGAGTAATTTTGTTGAGTACATAAAATCAAAGGTAGGTAACGCCTACCTTTGGGGTGGACAGGGAGAGACGCTGTTCGGACTGGTCAGACAGCTGGCAAAGAGAAATCAGCAGTCGGATGCAAACACCGAGAAGATGATTGCCTACATGGAGCAGAGCGGCGTAAAGGACATGGAGTTTTTCGACTGTTCCGGTCTGCCGGTATCCTATCTGCTATCGGTAGGCGCAATCAGTACAGACACGAATGCAGACGGTTTATACAGACGATGTACCAAGATAAATAGGCAGGATGCGCGTCCGAGCGACATGGTATTTTTGCTTAACACTGCCGGTAAGGCAACGCACATCGGTTGCATTGTGGATTCCGGCATTGTGGTCCATGCACTTAACCAGACGCGAGGTGTCATCGAGGAGCAGTTGGACAAGCGTAACTGGGTATTCGGCCGGCCGGACTTCTGCATTGAGTATGACTTGGATGAGCAGATTGACGTCAGCGCATTAAAGCCGGGAGACAAGGTTACAATCAATGAACCGGTGAAAGGCTACAATGCGGCGGATAATGCGCTTACGTCTGTCAAGTCTACCGTAACATATCCGGAAGGCGAATACTACGTGTATAAGGTCTACAACGGCGCAGTTAATATCACCCGAAGCAAGGGTAAGCCGGGTGCGTGGGTGGTTCTGTAAGTTGCACCGGTGCAACTTGATATGTAGAAAATGCGGTATTTTAGCGCTTATTTTCGTGTTGCATTTCGTGTTGCATGGCACTAAAAAATACTACTTTTTACGGTAATTTTTCACCTTTTACAGAAAAATGTCACATAGCAAAAAGCCTTGATTTTACTGGATTCCAGTGAAATCAAGGCTTTTCTTGTACTGCGGAAAAAGGGACTTGAACCCTCACGGTCGGGGACCACATGATCCTTAGT
>JBJENV010000060.1:0-132702 GCA_051880375.1 Lachnospiraceae bacterium | reverse complement strand
TAATCGAATACGCACTTCGTTTAAGGGAGCAGGGACTTGGTGCCGCTGAAATCGCCGGACGGCTCGAAACAAAAAAAGAAGACATCTGTCTTCTTGCTCTGCTCGGAACACTGGAGTACTTAAAAAAGGGCGGCAGAATTTCTCCGCTTGTTGCCTTTGCCGGTGAAAAGCTTGGCATTAAGCCGGTAGTCAGTGTTGTTGACGGCGAAGTAAAGCTGGTCGGCAAGGCGCGCGGCTCCAAGGTAGGCAACAATCTTCTGATGAAGATGGTGCAGGATGCCGGCGGCATTGATTTCTCCATGCCATATGCCACCGCATACTCAGGACTGGAGGATTCCGTATTAAGAAAGTACATTACCGACAGCGAAATTCTTTGGGAGAACCAGGTAAACGAGATTCCGGTTTACCCAATCGGCAGCACCATCGGTACCCACATCGGACCGGGTGCGATTGCCGTGGCATTCTTTAAGAAGTAGTGCCGCATATAACCGATAACCTGCTCAAAACAAGGCGTATAGGATTTTACCGCTATTTGTGGTATTCTTCCTATACGCCTGCTATTACAGTCATTTTTTATTCTTGTTTCCTGGTCGGATTTTCATCCGGATTTCCTATATATTATACAGTGTATAATACTCTTCTCGAATCTTATCGTCCGTAGTCACCTTTTTGATTTCCTCAATCTTATTCTGGCTGAGAAGCATATTGACCAGCTTTCCCATACGCGTTTCGCCTCTTGCTTCACCTCTTGCTTCACCTCTCGCTTCACCCAATGCTTCTCTCTCGTCTAACTTATCCTTCATCAGTTCCATCAACGCATTACACATATTGTTACTCACCTCCATAAATCTTTCCTTGTTAGCACGGACTATGATATCCATCACCGACTGATACAGTATGTCTTTTTCGTGTTCTCCGTACCTACACACCAGTTTTTCAGCTGTTTTACTTCCCTTTATATCATTCGTTAAGTTTTTCAGCCACAGATTTGTTTCCTCCGGCAGATGGGATGCAACAATCAGTTGCATCAGGAAGATTCCACCCCGGATATAGTAGATGCCGTCCTCCTGTTTTTCCACCGTCATATGCTGCTCCTGTTCCAGATGCCTTACTAGCTTTCTCGGATAGTGACGGCACACAAAGGATATCGTGAGTTCTTCTACCTTTATTTCATTGCTTTTCCCTGTATCGGCCTTATAAAAACAGGTATATCCGTAGACCTTGTAAAAATCATCAATGCTTAAGTAGTCATCCGGGCTTTTATATTCAATGATATTATATTTGCGAAAAATTCGCCCGATATTCTTTTGAAGCTTTTCTTTTGTATTCTTTTTTATTATGAGCACATCAATCTGCATCGGCTTTGTACTCAGGTTATGTTCGCTCTCAAATATCAGATGCCCGGATTCTTCTGCCAGTTCAATCTGAATACTTGCAAAAAATGCCGAATGCCACTGTAATAATTTTTTCTCGTTCTCCATTTGACCTCCTGATGTAGTTTTCAGGAGTTTTCCTGCCATTAGAAAACCCCTGCTTTTGTTTCGGATTGTAAAGCATGAATTTTCTAAAGAAGCAGTCGGAGCCCCACGCATTGTGGGCTGCTTAGAATACAGAATTCAGAATTTTCTTCTGAAGTAAAGAAAATTTGCTTTTCTTAATGATAGCATACCACCCTGAAAAAATCAATAAAAATCCCTCCGAATAGGCACACCGCGTATACCACTCCAAGAGGGATTTTCAATATACTTTTTACTTTCTTATCTTTCCTGCTTCTCGTACTCAAACACCGGCGTATCACCGCTCCACTTTACCGTAAGCAGCATGGCGTGGCGGTCCGGATTGTCGAGCGGATCACCTACAATTTTCTCATAGGTTCTGGCGTGAAACACCATAATGTCCTCGGTGTCGTCCTCATTCTTGACAAAGCAGTTGTGTCCCGGTCCGAAAACACCCTTTTCCGCATCCGTGGCAAGTACCGGACAGCGCGACTTTTTCCACGAGCGGGGGTCAAGCAAATCACTGTCTGCTTCTGCTGTCAGCATACCGACACAATAGCAGGCACCGGTTGCGCTTGCTGAATAAGTGACATGAATTTTGTTTCCATGTTTTAACACATAAGGTCCTTCGTTCACCCAATAACCGATACGTTCCCAGTCGTAATCCGGTGTGGTTAACAGCACCTGCACGGTTTTTAAGCGGTTCGGTGTTTCCAGCTTGGCAATGTACAAATTGGAAATCTGCCTCCCGACTCCAACCTTTTCTGCCCAGATGTAATACCACTCGCCGTTCTGTTCAAATACTGTGGCATCCAGAGAAAATGCACGGAACGAAAACTCGTCTCCCTCGGCTGCCTGCATTTTCCCAAGCTCTGTAAACGCATCCCTCATCGGATTTTCTCCGGTACATGCAAGCACATATGGCCGAATGTTCCAAACATTCGGAAGTTCTCCTGCTGCAAAGTAAATATACCATTTGCCCATGACAAAATGAAGCTCCGGCGCCCAGATATGGGAAGCCATCTCTCCCTCCTCATGTCTGGTCCATACCACAATTTCCTCCGCTTCCTTTAAGCCGTCAATGGTATCCGCACTTCTCAAAACAATTTTATCATACTCCGGCGAGGTTGCCGTAAAATAATAGATTCCGTTCTTCTTATATATCTGCGGGTCTGCGCGATGCAGAATGAAAGGCCTGTTATATTCTGTATATTGTCCCATAGAATCCTCCGTTTTTTATACTTCTTACTATAATAATATTCTGAATCCTAAAATAAATCAAGTATTTTCTAATATATTTTTTGTTTGAATTAACTTTATTCTCTCTTGACACCGTTTTCGTCTTGTTATATCATATTTTTATCAATATTTTTAATCAATATTTTAATGTTTTATTTATTTCTCAACATTTAAAAATGAAAAACATGCTATGCTTACGATGAGAAGGGAGAAGGGTTTATGGCAAAACTTTATGTAAATCCAAACGTTACTCTCGGAAAAATTAACAAAGAAATCTACGGTCACTTTTCCGAGCATTTGGGTCGTTGTATTTATGAGGGGCTTTACGTCGGAGAAAATTCTGAGATTCCGAATACGAACGGCATGAGAAATGACGTAGTGTCTGCCTTAAAGGAAATGAAAATTCCGGTGCTTCGCTGGCCGGGCGGCTGCTTTGCAGACGAATATCACTGGATGGATGGTATCGGTCCGAAGGAAACACGTAAAAAAATGATTAACACACACTGGGGCGGCGTACTGGAGGATAACAGTTTCGGTACCCACGAGTTCATGGAGCTCTGCAGACAGCTTGGCTGCGAAACCTACATCAACGGCAACTTGGGAAGCGGAACCGTCCGTGAAATGTCCGAATGGGTAGAATACATGACCTTCGACGGAGTTTCCCCAATGGCAGACTTAAGAAAGGCAAACGGTCATGAAGAGCCATGGACCGTCAACTACTTTGGTGTCGGTAATGAAAACTGGGGCTGCGGCGGCAACATGACACCGGAACACTATGCAAATGAATTCCGTCGTTATCAGACCTTCGTGCGCCACTATCCGGATGCCAAGCATCCGGACAAACCGCGTATCTATAAGATTGCCTGTGGAGCAAATGTTGATGACTATAACTGGACCGAGCAGGTCATGCGGATTGCCGTCAACCAGATGGATGGTATTTCCCTTCACTACTACGTTCATCCGAGAGGATGGGAAGAAAAGGGACCTTCGATCGACTTTGATGAAAAAGAATGGTACTTAACCATGAGAAAAACGATCTTCATTGAGGAGTTAATCAAACGTCACTCTACGATTATTGATAAGTACGACCCGAATAAGCGTGTCGGCTTAATCTTCGATGAATGGGGCAGCTGGTACACCTGTGAGCCGGGTACCAATCCGGGCTTCTTATATCAGCAGAATACCGTACGTGACGCTCTGATTGCAGGTATCACCTTAAACATCTTTAATAAACACTGCGACCGCATCAAGATGGCAAACATTGCACAGCTTGTCAATGTACTGCAGTCCGTTATCCTGACAGAAGGTCCGAGAATGCTGTTAACTCCTACTTATCATGTATTTAAGATGTACAACACCCATCAGGATGCAGAACTCGTACAAAGCTCCATTGAAAAGACCATGATCGGTCTGGAAAAGGAAAACATGGTTCCTGATTTATACGAATCCGTATCCAAAGCTCCGGATGGTACACTGACTGTTACCTTAACGAACCTTTCGGTGAATGAACCAAAAACCGTGGAAGGCATCTTTACTGATTGTAAGGTTGTTTCTGCTACCGGCAGCATTGTTACCGGTGCCATGAACGCGCACAATACCTTTGATGCTCCAAACAACGTAACCGAGCAGAAATTTACGGCATTTGAAATTACAAAGCAGGGTGTGGACATTACTCTTCCGCCTTGCAGCGTTGTCAAGCTTACCGTAACGCTCGCATCGTAACTAGGAAACTGCCGTATAATAAATTTAGGCTGCCGTATTACAAAACGTAATGCGACAGCCTCCTTGCTTTTTAGTGAACTTCATCGTTTTCTATATCTGGTTATCTTTTTCCAGTTTTCAGGAAAGCCCATTTTTTCATATAATTCTCGTTCCGATATACTATCATGCTTTTTCAGATATTTATCAATCAGCATCTTTAGCTCCTTTATGAACTCCTTATACCATCCATCACTCAACAAATATTTCAAGGAAATTACTACAGAAAACAAATCATTTTTTCCGTTTATGTATTGTGTACCTTTTTGAGCAATGTTTAATTTCTTGTGTATCGGTAAATTCGGAATACTATCAGTAGTTCTATATGTAAATAATCGTTCGCCATGCGCACAGACATTTCTAAATTTTACCGTCACTGTTAAAATGGATATCATCTGGCTTTCGTTGATGCATGAATAATTTCTGCTAATCTTAATTTGTATATCCTGTGGAAGCAACATATACATTTTTGAAATATTACCAAATGTTAATGCATTTGTCAGTACCCATAATGGTACATTCCCATATTTTTTCTGTGCATGATTTATATAATTGTAATCTGTCGGTTTTGTCACATAATCCTTTAGAATTCTTATCAAGCGATCAATATCCCTTTGGTTCTTCTTACCTACATAATTATAATTCGCAGCATCAAGATACTCTCCTTAAACTAAAAAAAGAGGAGACCCCGCAGGCTCTCCCCCGGTCGCAGGCCTCACAGGTTTCTGCAACGCGATCACTGTAATTATCTTACCCAACTCTGCACTTCTTGTCAAGTAATTTTTACAGCTATTTATAGTATATGCAACTCTTTTTGTTTACTATAATAGAAAAATATGAATTATTCTTTTTATCAATAACTTAAATCTTTCTCATCAGCTTCTTTGCTACGCAGGATGCCTTATTGATAAAGCGGACATCTGCACCGAAACGGATTTCAATGACCTTGACATCCGAGTTGTCAAAGACAACACCCTTACCAAAGTACTCATGATATACCATGTCACCCGGCTTTAGATTGTCTATTTCTTCTTTTATGAATTCCTTTTCCTTTAAGTTTTCGGAAAGCTGCTTCATTCTGTCACTTTCCTCCTGCACGGCATTCGGATTGTAGAAGCGGGTTTCTTCAATAATCTCTTCATTTGCTACTCTCGCACGTTCTTTTCTTGCAAGAATTGCCGCGTCGGACTCAAAACCCTCTCTGCGTCTTACCGGACGCTCTTCTGTGTCCTCGGAAGCCTGGGTATGCTTTCTTCGCATTACGGAAATCGGATTTCCGGAAGCATCTTCCGGTCCCTTATCCAGCTGGATATTCTTTAAATTGTCAAGCTTTTCCGAAGTTTCTGCAACCAGTGCCTCTCTCTTACGCTTCATAATGAAAACATAAAGGAGCGCTGCTATGATAAGCAGAGCCGCAAGAATACCGATGCCCCGTCCAATGGAAAGCATCACTCCTCCTCCGTTTTCTTCTTCCACCGGCGCCATCGTTGGTTCCGGTGTAGCAGTCAGTTCCGGTGTAGGCGTCGGCTCCGGTGTAGGCGTCGGTTCCGGTGTAGGCGTCGGCTCCGGCGTAGGCGTCGGCAACGGAACTGCCTTCTGCTCCGTTTTGGTTACAAACTTTCCTCTGACATAACCATGATACTCCACGCCGGCATCTACCCACCGCACCTCATACCATGTATTTCCGTCAACGGATATACCCGAGGCCATGACTGCAACCTTATCTCCTTTTCGTAAAATCAGACGCACTCCGTTTATGGTTACCGGATCATAATTGGGACCAAAACCGGTACGGACATTCAGTTCATCCACATTGACCTCACCAACAAATGCATCGATTCCCTGTGTGTCCTCCGTCTCTTCATAAGTAGGTTCTGTTGCTGCATATATACTCGGCGGAGCCGTGCAGGCAAATAATATTGCCGTAAACAGCATCGTCGAAGACACCACCGACGCTGTTGTGCACAGCAGCCACTTTTTGAAACCTTTTCTCCATTTTTCACTTACACCGACATACCCCATACCCGGTCCTCCTTCTGTTTTCTCTATTGTTATTTACTGTTTTCCTAAAAGATAAGTAACAAACTGCTGTGCCGTTCTTCCCGATAAGCCGCCATGGGCAAGCTCCCATGCGTTTGCTGCAGCAAGCAGTTCCTCTTCCGAAAGTGTAATCTGCGGATATCTCTTTGCAATTCCACGCACAATTTCGAAGTATTCTTTCTGGTTCGGTGCCATAAAACTGATGCTGATTCCAAATCTTGCAACTAAAGACAGCTTTTCCTGCATGGTGTCGGAACGATGCAGTTCATCCTTTGACATATCGGAACGGTCAGACCATGTCTCACGAATCAAATGCCTGCGATTCGAGGTCGCATAAATGAGTACATTGTCCGGTTTGATTTCAAGCCCGCCTTCAATCACTGCCTTCAGATACTTATACTCTATTTCAAATTCCTCAAAGGACAAATCATCCATGTAAATGATGAACTTATAGTTCCGGTTCTTCACGCAGGAAATCAGACCGGCAAGCTCGGAAAACTGATGCTTGTAAATCTCAATCATACGAAGTCCGTCACCATAATATTCATTGAGAATTGCCTTAATGCTGGTCGATTTTCCCGTACCGGCATCCCCGAACAGCAGCACATTGTTTGCTTTTCTTCCTTCTACAAAAGCCTTCGTATTTTCCACCAGCTTCTGTTTCTGCGATTCGTAACCGATAATATCGGTAAGATGTACCTCTTCGGTATTCGTAATCGGAATCAGTTCACCGTGCTCAGCAAGACGGAATGCCTTATTTAAGCCGATCATGCCGACTCCGTGTACCCGGTAAAACTCCGTCACAACGTCAAAAACCTGCTGCCCGTCCGCCGCCTCTGCAATCGCTTTGCTTAAAGCACGTACTCTGTCACTGACACTTTTATTATAGTATTTTTCTTCCTTTTGAATGGACTGATACGATATAATGACAGAAAAACAGTCTATCCCGAACTCCTCTTCCCATCTGGAAAAGTCATAATGGAACAGATACCAGAATATTTCAAAGTCTGCCTTGGCAAATTCATTGACGCTGCCTTCCGTGGCACCTCGCTTTTCACACACAAGTCCGAACGGAGTCTCCGTCATAGCGAGCAGAAACGCCAGATAATTCTGCCACAGATTTCCGTCAAAACCATACTGTGTTGCTACATCCAGCAGCCGATGCACCTGTGTATAGAAACGGCTGACCGTTTCCTCCTGATCGGCGCGACCCTTTTCATAAGCCTCCATAGCATCTGCCAGGGAAAACAAAATACTGTCCCTGTCTATATTACGGTATATCACTAATCTGGATAATTGTCGATACATAATTTCACCCTTTCTGCTATAAGTCCTCCAAACCGACCAGATGAAGCTCCTTTCCTGCCGCAAAGTTCTTAAGTTCACCCTCAAATCCTGCCTTCGAGAAGATATAAACTTCCTGCGGCACTAAGGTTGCAAAGTCAAGCAGCTCCATATAGCCCTCATAGTCTTGTTTTGTCACCTGTCTGTTGTCGAAGCGGCAGAAGCCAACCAGCGTGTTTCCTTTATCGTCTCCCGCCACAATATCAATTAATCCGGTCTTTCCGTACCATGCGCCCCATGTCGTATACCGGTGCTGTAAGCGTCCGTATTCTCCCATCAGTTTCAGATACTCACTGCAGACGCTTCCGAAGCACTCACGTACATAATCATCGAAGGTCGGCAGAATCCGCGTTTGCAGTACCTCCTCTTTTGCCGACAGGATAGCGGAAAGATTCGGGAACACATAACGATACCAAAATCGCAGGTAATTATCCTTTAAGCGGTAAAGTCCCTTTTGGACGTTCGCATGCTCCGCCGCATCATACGAAAAAATCTTCTCCACAATGTCAAGCTCAATCAGATTTTTAATGTAAACGCTGATTTTTGCCCTGGAAAATCCGGTTCTTGCATAAATATCATTTAATTTATATTTGCCGCTTGCCAGGGCCGCCAAAATGGCATTGTAGGCACCAAGCTCACGCAGCTCACTCTTTAGAAAATACTCCGCTTCATACAGCAACGGCGCATTTTTTGTAAGCAATATCCGACGAATATTTTCCTGTACGGACTCTTTTTCCTCCCAGTATTCCAGATATCCCGGTATTCCGCCAAGCACTGCATTCACGTAAATCGTCTGCTCCACCGGCATATTGGGGAAACGGTTTACCAGCATGGCAAACGTAAATTCCTTTAACTTAATGACACCGGAAAGGTATCTGGCGCCAATGGACAAATCCTCTGCCATACTGTTTTCTACCCAGTTGACCGATGAACTGATGAGAAGGAACATATATCTTTGGCTGCTTTCGTTCATCATCTGGATGAATGCCTCCAAAAAGCTTCTCCCCGTCTTTACCATAAAGTGGAATTCATCTAATACAATCACAACTTTCTTTCCTTGCGCTGCACAGTTTTCCGCAGCACGCAGCAGTGTTTCGTTTAACTCCGGCACCTTCTGTAATGCCTCATCCGAGACTTGCTTATCTACCCCGAGTTCCTCTGCCGCAAGATAGCATTGTTCCTGCTCGGAAAGTTCCTTAGCGGCATAGAAAACAGCCGGCTTGTCCTTCATAAACATACGAGCCAGCTCTGTTTTCCCGATGCCCTTTCTTCCGTACAGAACAACAGCCGTGCTTCGTTCCATACGATAGGCCTCTTCCAGTTGTCGCAATTCCTGCGTTCTTCCGATGAACATTAAGGTCCTCCAAATGATATCCTGCTGACCGGCAGTGTTTCATACACGCCGGTCAGTTTTTTCTACATACGCTCCGGTGCTTCAAAACCAAGCAGATCGGTGCAGATTTCAAGCAGACGAAGCACAAGCGTAATGAGCGCAATCCACTCACCCTGCTTCTCCTTATTTTCCTCACTCATGATTTTATTTTCATGGTAGAAGCTGTTAAACGCATTTGCCATATCGTAAATGTACTGACAGAGCTTATGCGGCGCAATTTCCTGATAGACATGCGCAATAACATCATTGAATTTGGCTGCTGTCAGCATCAGGTCAATTTCCGATGCACCGTACTCTCTTGTATCATTTTCATGATACGGATGAGCAATTTTTCCCTTTGTTGTATTGCCTGCATTTCCGCTCTGCTCCTCATACTTTGCGAGAATTGACTTGATACGAACCATCGTATACAGGATATATGGCCCGGTATTTCCTTCAAATGAGGTAAAGCGGTCAATATCAAAAATGTAATCCTTGGCTGCCTGATTTGACAAATCTGCATACTTGAGAGCCGCAAGTCCGACCTTCTTTGCAATCTGTCTTGCTTTCTCCTCCGGCATCTCACGCGCAGACATAATCTTTTTATAAACTTCTTCGTTTACACCCGAAATCAAGGTTTCCAAACGCATCACGCCACCGTCTCTTGTCTTAAACGGCTTGCCGTCCTTTCCGTTTACCGTACCGAAGCCCAGGAAGTAAAGCTCCTTCTCCGGTGCGACAAGACCGCACTTCTTTGCCGCACGGAACACCTGTACAAAGTGAAGTTCCTGACGCTTATCCGCCACATAGATATAGCGGTCCGGTTGATAATCCTTTTCTCTCTGAATAATCGTTGCAAGGTCGGTCGTTTCATAAAGTGCCGCACCGTCGGATTTTCTTACGATACATGGCGGAAGCTCCTTGGAATCGCCGTCCTCTCTGATGTCTACCACCAGAGCGCCCATGCTCTCTTTTGCATAGCCCTTCTTTACCATATCGTCAATCATATCCGGAATATACGGCTGGGCATCACTTTCTCCGAGCCACAAGTCAAACGAAACATCCAGATTTTCGTAATTTCTCTTTAAATCCTCTACCGAAACATGCAGAATGTGCTTCCAGAGTGCAAGATACGGAGCATAACCCTCCTGCAGCTTTGCAGTTGCCGTATGCGCTCTTTCCTTAAACGCCTCGTCCACCTTGGACTTTCCGCTGGCACAAGGATAAATTTCCTCCAGTTCACTGATGGTAAACGGTGCTTCCTTCGGATATTCTCCGGTAAAGCCCTCATCAAAGTAAGGAAGCTCCGGTTTTCTCTCTCTCAATTCCTCGATAATCAGGCCCATCTGTAAGCCCCAGTCACCAAGATGCACATCCCCGATGACCTCGTTTCCTGCGAAGCGGCAGATGCGCTTAACGCTTTCTCCGATGACCGCCGAGCGCAGATGACCGATGTGGAGCGGCTTTGCTACGTTCGGTCCGCCGTAATCAATGACAATCTTCTGCGGTTTTCCCTGTTCATAGCCATAATTCTTTTCGTGGAGCATATCCTCCAGATAAAGTGTCAGGAAATAAGGGCAGACCTTGATATTGATAAAGCCCGGAGCAACTGCCGTCACCTCGGAAAACAGCTTCTTGTTTAACGCTGCTACTACCTCGTTAGCAATCAGAATCGGTGCCTTTTTATACGTCTTTGCCGCAGCCATCGCACCGTTACACTGATACTGGCACAAATCCGGCCGATTCGACAAGGTTACCTGTCCGAAGCTCTCCTCGTAGCCGCACGCGGCAAACGCCTGCTTCAACTCTGTTCCAATCATATCAATCAATGGTTTCATAAACATCCTCCAATGGGTGAAAACAAATGTTATATCTAGTTTTAACTGAATAAGTATAATGTATCATACAATAGTAGAAAAAACAAGAGGTTCCTGCAGTTTTGTAGAGCAAAAATAATAGAAAATGGAATTCAGACAGGGCTCACACACCGACAAAAGAGACATCCAAACAAATTTGTCTGTCTAACACGGACACGAGTGTCCGTATTATGTCAGACAAATTTGCCCGGCTGTCTTTTAGACGGTGCATATCGTCCCTGTCTGAATTTCATTTTCTTATTATAGAGTCTTTCCTCACAAAGCTGCAGGAATCTCTTGTTTTTATGTGTCTTGTTTTTATATATCCCGTTCCTTGTTCGGCTGGTTCAGCTCTTTATAGGTCAGGATGATGACAATAACGGATGCGATAAAGGTCAGGATGTCGGAAACCGGCATGGAGTAAAGGACGCCGTCGAGTCCGAACCAAAGCGGGAGCAGCAGGGCAAAGCCGACGCCGAACACAACCTCTCGTATCATGGAGAGGAAGGTGGAAATCCACGGCTTTCCAAGCGACTGTAAAAAGATAAAGGCTGCCTTATTGACACACGCAAATACCATCATGCACAGGTAGGTACGGAACGACTTGACCGCAAATTCGGTATAGTAAACACTTTCGTTTGCTGCGCCGAAAATTCCGATAATCTGTCTCGGGAAGAGCTGTACAATCAGCAATGCAATCAGACCGACCGCAGCCTCTGCAGTTAAAAGTCTGCTAAACAGGCTCTTTGCCCTGTCCTTTCTTCCGGCTCCTACGTTAAAACCGACAATCGGAATACATCCTGCTGCCATGCCGACAACAATCGAAATGACAATCTGGAAAAACTTCATCACGATACCGATGACTGCCATCGGTATCTGTGCATATTCAGGCTGCCCGAATACCGGATCAAGTGCACTGTACTTCTGAATCATATTGTTGATTGCCGCCATTGCCGCAACAAGTGAAATCTGCGACAGGAAGCTGCAGATACCGAGCGGCAGATACTTTTTCATAAGCTCCGGATGAAAACGGAAGCTCTGCTTTTGCAGCTTCACCGCCTTCATGCGGAACAGATAGGCTATTGCAAGTGCTGCCGTCAATACCTGACCAAGTACGGTAGCTACCGCGGCACCCATCATCCCCCACCTGAAAACAAAAATAAAAACCGGGTCCAGAATGATGTTCACTACCGCTCCTGCCAACGTCGAAAACATGGCAAACTTCGGGCTACCATCGGAACGGATGACCGGATTCATTGCCTGTCCGAATACATAGAACGGAATTCCTATCGTAATATAAGTAAAATATTCTTTTGACTGTACAAAGGTTTCCGCATTCACCGTTCCGCCAAACAGCGTCAGAATCGGTGTCTGAAACACAAAATACAGCACCAGCAGCAAAATGCCGCAGAGTGTCGAAAGCAGAACCGCACTTCCGATGCTTCCGCCCGCCTTCTCCTTTTCTCTCGCACCAAGACAGATACTGACATAGGCGCAGCAGCCGTCACCAATCATAACCGCAATGGCAAGCGCAACTACCGTAAGCGGATAGACTACCGTATTTGCCGCATTTCCGTAGGAACCAAGATAGTCTGCATTCGCAATGAAAATCTGGTCCACAATGTTATAAAGAGCCGCCACCAGCAGAGAAATAATGCACGGAACGGCATACTTTCTCATCAGCCTGCCTATCCCCTCTGTTTCTAAAAATGTGTTTTCGTGTTCACTCATGTCACTTACCTCTTTCTCAAAGCTTACCTTTTTCTATCCTGTGCGTCATCAGACGCACAATAACAAAAAAATGCGTAAGCCCATGTTACTTGGACTTACGCATCTCGCTACTCAGCTTTTTTATTATAGCATCTTAATTTCCCATTTTCAAAGGGCAGTTTGCACGAATTTCCTTCTTTTTTCGCAGTAACCATCGGCAAGCTTCACAATCCTCTTACTGAAAAACCGGCACAATTAATCCGGCATAATGATAGCTGCCACGATATATGCCAGAATGCCCGAACCGCCTGCAAAACAGAACAGTACCCAGAGCAAACGAACTACTGTCGGGTCAATGTTTGCATACTCTGCAAGACCGCCGCATACACCACAAACTTTTCTGTTATCCTGAGATTTTCTTAACTGTTTCATAACAATCCTCCTTGTTTTCCGAAGGAAAATGCCCGCCCGCTTATGCGGGCAGAGGATTTATCCTCCCTATTTTTCTTATGAAAAATTTTTACTGTACTCTAATTTCTATCCGCCCGATTCCGCAGGTAAGGTCAAAGAAATCTCCTTCTCCCCTGTTGTAATCCGACTGTTTTACCGTTCCGCTATAGGAAGCGCCGTCCACTACGACCTGACCGATTCCACAGTCGACGGAATATCCAAAGTCTGCGCGGCTTCGGTCGGTCAGTACAAGCTTTACCTCGCCGATGCCGCAATCAATTTTATTGTTTCCGGTCAGACTGCCGGAAAGGGAAACGGACCCGATTCCGTTATCCAGCATCAGGTTTCTCCCTGTCAGCGAATAGATGTCGGTTTCACCCACGCCATTGGTAAGTGTGATGCTTTCCTCTGCCGCCAGTTTATCCATCCGCATTCTTCCTGCTGCCACCTCAAGCTCTACCTGTCTTCCGTTCAGCTCATCTGCGTAAAAATCGCCTGCTTCCATCCGAATGGAAATACTCTCAAACAGATAGTCCGCCGGAACCGTAATCTCAATGTCCGGTGCATAACCGGAAAATACGCTGCCGCTTTCCATCAGACTGTCCTTAATGTACCAGACGCCGTGCTTTACTTCGCTTGAGATAGCATTCTCAAACATATCCTCTACCCGAACCGAAAAGGTATCTCCGGTAATCACGTTAACCTTTCCGACTGCAAATTCAAAGTCAATGTCGGTTACCTGCTCTTGTCCCGGAATATCAAAGGAATAGCTGTAATGTGCATCCTCTTTACTGTAATGGGTTCCGATTCTTGTTATCTTGTAGTAATCCTCTATCTCGAAAAATTTCCAGTAGTTATCCGAGTTGATACTTAACTCGTCCCGGTGGCTGATGATTTCATCGAGAAATCCGATACAGAGGATTGCCGACAGGATAAGTCCTGCAGCAATACAGACTGCGCCGGTAAGCAGCGTTACCTTTGTAAACTTTTTCATACGGTTGCCTCCCTTCTTCCGTGAAAGAGACGGCTGCATGCGTTTAACAGCTTTCCTGCCAAAAAGACAAGCAGCTTAGCACATGCTCCCGCAACTACGAGTAACAGACAACCGAGTCCGAATACCAGTAAGGCAATCGCCAGAAAAACAAGCCCGACAACCGGTACAGCCACAAGCTTCACAAGCCCCGTAAAAAATGTGATGACTCCTGCCAAGGCACAGGCTACTCCTGCCACTCCGAAGCCAAACACCATGCCGACCAGTGCGGCACCGATACCGAACATAACTCCTAACACTGCCATCAATAACGGAAACCATACCGGAAATGCAAAGACCGCAACAATCAGAAGCAGAACCAGTGTTGTTCCGCTCATTCCCTTTTTCTGGACGTGAATTCCCGAACCGTCGGTCGTTGCCTCACGGTGCAAATTCGAATCCGTATTCTTTTCCTCGTATCTTACCGGTGTTTCCTTTTTTTCTTCCGCTTCCTGATAGCCTTTTTCCGTATAAACGCCACTTTCCTTTTCTGCACGGAAATCCTTTAATATCTGTGCGGCAACCCTGCCTGCCGAGCCAAGCTCAGCAATGACAACCTGCTCGTTCTCTGCTCCTGCATCCTCAAAGTAAGCATCGTAATACCGAATTGCCTCTTCTCTCTCCTCCTTCGGAAGCTCACCGAGTAAAACCTCCAGTTCTTCCATAAACTCCTGTTTTGACACTTACGTCACCTCCTCGAACAGCTGTGATATCTTTCCGGAATAACTTTTCCATTCCTGACAGTAAAGCATCAGCTGTCTCCTTCCCTGTTCTGTGATTTTGTAATATCTGCGGTTCCTGCCGCCGTATTCCATATCGTAGGTTTCCAGACAATTATCCTTCTGCAGCCTGCGCAGCACCGGATATAATGTGGATTCCGAAACCTCCAGCACCATACGCGCATCCTGCGTGATTTTATAGCCGTAGGTTCCCTCCGGTTCCTTGGAAACAGCCGCCAGTACAATGGCATCCAGCAAGGCCGCACCAGTATTAAATACCATTCTGACCTCCTGTTTGATTGTTGTTTATGCGGATATTATATGGCGTATAATATTATATGTCAATACAGTTAATCTTTTTCTAATGAAGCTCTAATTTTCTGCTATTTGCTTGTAATCCGGTTCACATTCTTAATCAGCACGGAAATCGTTCCGTCGGAGTTAGTGATAAACTCCACATGCTGCTTATTGTTATACTCCTCCATCGGAATATTAATTTCAATTCCGGTATCGGTGGTTAAAAACTGCTTTTCAAACTTCCTTGTTGTCTGTTCGTTCTTTACCCGGATTTCTTCCTTCGGAAGCTTGTACTTTTCTAACTTCTCGGTAAACTCCTCCTTGATTTCCGGTACCGTTCCGAACAGTTCCTCGCCGATTTCCTCCACAGGAATCACCCCCTGCTCGGTATAGGCGTTATGAATGACGCTCTTGGCTTCCATTTTCTTTTCAAAGTCATCTTCAAAATACTTTTTATTAATCTGGTCCACGGCTTTTGTTACAATATCAAGCTTGGTCTTCTGCGACATTTTGGCATGACACTGTAAAAACAGTTCAGACAGATAATTGGTCTTGATGCCGTTTACCTCTACCTTCTTTTCTACAAGCTGTACTTCGTTTTCATCCAGCGACAGAATCACAGCCTCCGAAAGCTTTCCTCCTGCTCCCGGCAGCGCATTCTGCTGCTTCATGACCTCATTGACATTGCCGTTGTCCTCATTCATGGAGGTATAGTGAACATAAACTTCTTTGTAGTTCATCTTTAAAATGGCAAGGTATTTCTTTCCTTCCGCCTGATACGTGACAAAAAACACATCTGCCGGAGGAATCGCTGCATTGGCATTCATGATAGCATAAAGCTTTTCACCGAGCGTCTTGCTGATTTCCACCAGCTTTTCCTCTTCAAAGCCCGAAAGCAGGCGATAAACCTCAGAGCTGTCTTCATCAAACACGCAGGTCTTAAGTTCATCCCCTGCCACCAGCTTATAAATGTGATTACGCAAAAAGTCGTTCAAATCCGGTGTCAGTTCTATCAGACTGTCCGAAAGTACCGGCATTCCGACCGTAGAATCTAATATATGCATTGCTGCGTTTCTGATTATAATTTCATCTTTTTCCATTGTATCTCTTATCCTTCATTCTATTTCTTTCCGTCAGAATTTACTCATTTTCCGGCTTTTCGTTTTTCTGAACAGCTTTCCCTGTCTTCTTTCCTGCCTCTGCCGGCTGCTTTCTCTTGTTTCTGTAGTTCACATTATCCCTGAGCAGAGAATAGCAGGTCGACATAATCGGAATAAACAGTAGCATTCCGACAATGCCAAACATACTGCCGCCGATGGATACCGCCACCAGTACCCAGATAGCCGGAAGTCCTACCGAGCTGCCCACGACTCTCGGATAAATGAGATTTCCTTCAATCTGCTGCAGCACCAGAAACAAAATCACAAAGCCCACCGCCTGAATCGGGCTTACCATCAGAATCAGGAACGCTCCGACAATACAACCGATAAATGCTCCGACAATCGGAATCAACGCCGTAAATGCAATCAGTACGCCGATTAACATGGCATACGGCATGCGCAGAATGGACATCGTAACCACAAACATCGTGCCCAGAATCACCGCCTCCAAGCACTGTCCGGAAATAAATTTTGCAAAGTTCTGATTTACAAGCGCCTGCACATAAAAAACCTTTTTTGCCGCATTTTCCGGAAGATATGCCGTAATCACCCGGCGCACCTGCGCACCAAGCCGTTCCTTTCCGGCAAGCAGATAAATGGCAAAGACTAACGAAATGACAGCGTCAAATACCGTGGATGCAATTCCTCCTGCAATACCGAAGATTGCAGAAAACATATTGGTCACACCGCTTCTTAAAAAATTCGTTACGTAAGATACTACTGCATTCCAGTCTATTTTCAAATCAGCTAACATCGGAAGCTGTTCTATCAGCTCCGGGTTGTCTTTTAAAAACTGCTGGATATCCATCCAGAGCTTCTGCATAAAGTTCTGTATTACCGGTCCAAGCTCCAAAAATGTCTGTCCGAGACGCGGAATAACCATAACGACAGCGAAAGCAATAATAGCCATCACAAACAGAATTGCAAGCAGAATGCTCACGGCGCGTCTAAGACCCGCATACTTTTTATTTTTGATACGTCCGAGCAGTTTGTTTTCAATAAAACGCATCGGAAGATTTAACACAAACGCGATTGCAGCACCGACAACAAACGGAGTCAGAATGCTGAGAGCAAACAAAAACACTCCGCATACATCCTTGATATATATGACTCCGAGACACACAAATCCCGCAAACAAAATCAGTCCGCGAAGCATTTTCACTTTCTTTTTTTCCTCATCCATCCGCCTTCGCTCCTTTTCTTTTTTACATAGATGAAATTCAGGTATCCGCTATGCATCCTCACAAAGCTGAAAGATATAAAACTTCAGATAGTAGGATTCCTCCGAGGACCATAAAATCGGGTGGTCCGGCGCCTGCGTCCGGTACTCAATCTGTTTCAGGCGCTTATGCACGCTCTTTGCCGCCTGCGCAATCACTTCGGTAAACAGCTCCGGTGTCATAAAATGTGAGCAGGAGCAGGTTGCGAAATAACCGTTTTCCTTTACCAGCTTCATCCCTCGCATATTGATTTCCCGGTAGCCCTTCATGGCATTCTTTACGGAATTTCTGGACTTTGTAAATGCCGGCGGGTCTAAAATAACAACATCAAACTGTTCTCCCTTTGCCTCTAACTCCGGCAGCAGTTCAAACACATCCGCACAGACAAACGATACTTTGTCCTCAAGGTGATTGAGCCTTGCATTTTCCTCCGCCTGCTTTACTCCAAGCTCCGAGGCATCTACGCCGATGACCTCTCTTGCTCCTGCAATTCCCGCATTTAAAGCAAAGGAGCCGGTATGTGTGAAACAGTCGAGTACCCTTGCATCCTTGCAGAGCTTCTGCATGGCAAGCCGGTTGTACTTCTGGTCTAAGAAAAATCCGGTTTTCTGTCCATCTGCCACATCCACCAGATACTTTACGCCATTCTCCGTAATCTCTACCTTCGTATCAAACGGCTCGGATAAAAATCCCTTGACGCGCTGCATTCCCTCCTGCTCGCGTACCTTGGCATCACTGCGTTCATAAATACCGCGGATACGGATGCCATCCTGCTCTAATACCTCTTTCAGTACCGACAGAATTTCCTCCTTAAAGCGGTCGATGCCGAGTGCTAACGACTGCACAACAAGCACATCCGAAAACTTATCCACGACCATGCCCGGCATATAGTCCGCCTCTCCGAACAGAATACGGCAGCTGCCTGTATCCACGGTCTTTTTCCGGTACTCCCACGCATCCGTAACACGCTTCTGAAAGAACGCACGGTCAATCACCGCGTCCTTGTTTCTCGTCAGAAGCCGAATGGAAATTTTAGACTTCCGGTTTAAAAATCCGATTCCCATCGGATAGCCGTTGCAGTCCTTGACTAATACAAGCTCTCCGTCCTCCGCACTTCCGGTAATCGACTCGATTTCATTATCATATACCCAGAGTCCTCCGGCGCGAAGCGTCCGTCCCTCTCCCTTTTTCAATACTACGATTGCCTTGACCTCATTCATACATTGCTCCAATCCGCAGTCCGGGATATCATCGCCTTCTGCTCTTATCTTTTCTTCACAAATACAAACAGCTTACTGAAAACATAGTTCAGAATAATCACAAGCACTGCCACGATTGCCTTCATCCAAAGGTTCGGTCCGTGCAGCACATCTACTAACAAGAACATTCCTGCTTCTTCGACAAAAAAGGTAACCAGGCGTGCTCCGAAAAACTTTACTACCTTCTTGGATTCCTCCGAAACTCCCTCTTTCTTATCCTGAAATACCCATCTTGCATTTACCACATAAGCAAACGCCACTGCAATCACCCATGCAATCGCATTGGCAATCAGATTCGGTATCAGAAGAATGTTGCAGAATAAGTGGTAGGCAATAAAATTGACTACCGTCGTAGCAACTCCCGCAATTCCGTATGTGATAGTTTCTCTGTTGACAAACAGCTTCCAAAGTTTTTTTATCTGTTCCATCTATGGTACCTCCATGTCCTTTTTTCATAAACTTATATAGATAACATTATATGATACCTTTTCATATTACTCAAGAAGCTCTTTTCAATTTCTTATTTTTTTCTTGATTTTTTCGTTTAAGTTCCTGCCGAACTATGCTATACTAAAAGTAGAATTACATTGGAAGAACAATTTCTTCCGAATACAAATTTCGATAACTTGCCGCAGTCTCTCTGCGACAGAATGTGGGGGCATCTATGAAAGAAAAGTACGGATTTTATTTTCGTTGGGCAGTTACGGTGATTTCTATTATTATGGCAGGCGTTTTGTTTTTCTTCTTTATTTTCCGCCTCAATACTATCCTTGCGTTCCTGCGTAAAATTTTGTCCATTCTGACTCCGGTGACCCTGGGTGCCGGCATTGCCTATTTAATCAATCCGATTGTTGTTACTTTGGAAAAGTATCTCTCAAAGTTTTTCCGTTTCTTAAGGCTTCCCATCCGTACGAACCGCTTTTTATCAAAGGCAATTTCCATTGCGGCCTCGCTTGGCATGCTGCTTACCCTGATTGGTGTCCTGCTCAGTCTTGTCATTCCGGAACTATACAGCAGCGTTCTAAAGCTTGCCGTCGATTTCCGTACCTATGGAAACAACGCTTACCTTTTTATCAGCGACCACCTGGAAAACAATCCGGAGCTGCTCACCTATATCAAAAGTATCCTGGACAAAGTAAATGCCTCCATCACTGACTGGATTAATAATGTCCTGCTGATTCAGGTACAGAATCTGATGTCCGCTCTTACCGTCGGTATCATCGGGGCAACCAAGGTTGTGACAAATCTGGTAGTCGGCTTGATTATTTCCGTGTATCTGTTAATCAGCAAAGACCGCTTTACCGGTCAGTGCAAAAAACTGCTGTACACGCTGTTAAAGCCGGAGCATGCCAATGTTACTTTATATATTTTCCGCCGCGTCGACCGGATTTTCGGCGGTTTTATTTCCGGCAAGCTGCTTGACTCCCTGATCATCGGTGTTATCTGCTTTATCGGTCTGACCATTTTAAATATGCCGTATCCGGTGTTAGTCAGCGTAATTGTCGGTGTAACAAATGTCATTCCGTTTTTTGGTCCTTACATCGGTGCCATCCCGAGTGCCTTTCTGATTCTCATCGTCAGTCCGAAGCAGTGTCTTGTTTTCATTATTTTCATTCTGATACTGCAGCAGATTGACGGCAACATTATCGGTCCGAAGATTTTAGGCGACTCCACCGGTTTAACCCCGTTCTGGGTCGTCGTTTCCATCCTGCTTGGCGGCGGACTGTTCGGTTTTCTCGGCATGCTGCTCGGTGTCCCAACCTTTGCCGTATTCTACTTCCTGATTAAAACCTTTGCAGAATACCGCTTAAAAAAGCTGCAGCTTCCGACTGCCTCTCTCTGCTACTGCCGGATAGAAAAAATCGACCCGGATACCGGACATATCGTCTTTCTTCAGAAGGAACGTCCGGGCAGAAAGTCCGAAAAAAGCACTCCTGCAAACAAAGATCTGTTAGATGCTCTGGACGCGGCCTCTACCAAATCCAAAGCAAAAAAATCAAAGGATACCTACGATCGCTCGTAGGCATCCTTTAATTTCTTCAACGCTTTTTTCTCAATTCTGGATACATAGCTTCTTGAGATATGAAGCTTTTCGGCAATTTCCCGCTGCGTGATTTCCCTCTTTCCATAGAGTCCATAGCGCAGTGTCAGGATTTCTCTCTCCCGTTCCGAAAGCTCCTGCTCTATGTAGCCAAGCAGCTTCTTACAGTTTCCCTCAAACTCCATCTGCTCCACAAGGTCTATCTCATCTGCAACACAGATATCCATCAGGCGGATGGTATTACCCTCCTTGTCTGCTCCAATCGGGTCATACAGATATACCTCACGGGACTGCTTCTTTCCGCTTCGAAACAGCATCAGAAGCTCATTATCGATGCAACGCGACGCATACGTTGCAAGGCGGATTCCCTTCGCCTCATCAAACGTATCGACTGCCTTAATCAGACCAATCGTTCCGATGGAAATCAAATCATCTGTTTCATAAGCGCTGTTACTGTATTTTTTTACAATATGCGCAACCAGACGCAGATTGTGCTCAATCAGACAATTCCTACAGGCAGCATTCCCTGCCCGCATTCCCTGCAGCATATCCTCTTCTTCCTGCGTAGTCAGTGGCTTCGGAAATGACTTCAAGCAATTACCAACCTTAAGGAAAGGTTACTATTACTCTATGCAGTTTGGGAATGTCCTGTGCAAGGCATTTTATTTTGCGGAAACGCGAATCAAATCAAACGGCTCCGGTGTCTTTGAAAATTTAACGAAGATTTTTTGCTGCGGATGCGGACAGCTTTCCATCCGCTCCCTCTCCTCGTTCTGAATCAGAAGAACGGTTACCATCACATTTTCTCCGTCCGGCTTCATGATTTCGACCTCATCCCCAATGGAAAACTTGTTTCTCTGCTCTATCACTGCAAGCCCGTCTTCCGTCACCTCACCGACAATACCGAGATAGGTGTATTCCTTGACATACACGTTATTGTCATATATCTGCGCATCTGCCTTCGGCTGATCAAAGAAGAAGCCTGTTGTAAACTGACGGTAGGTACACTTTGCGATTTCCTGACGGTAATATTCAAGATTTTCCCTGTACTTTTCCGGGCTCTCAAAGTAATCGTCCACTGCCCTGCGATAGGTTCTTGCAACCGCAGCTACATAGAGAGCCGTCTTCATTCTGCCCTCTATCTTAAAGCTGTCGATTCCGGCATCAATCAGCTCCGGAATGTACTCTATCATACACAAATCCTTGGAGTTAAAAATATAGGTTCCCCGGTCGTTTTCAAACACCGGCAGGTATTCCCCCGGACGGTTTTCCTCCATCAGATAATACTTCCAACGGCATGGATGCGTACATGCTCCCAGATTAGCATCTCTTCCGGTAAAATAGTTGCTGAGCAGGCAGCGTCCGGAATAGGAAATACACATCGCTCCGTGAACAAATGTCTCAATTTCCAAATCCTCCGGAATGTTCTCCCTGATTTCCTTGATTTCAGAAAGCGACAGTTCTCTTGCAGAAACAACCCTCTTTGCCCCCATCCGGTGCCAGAAACGGTACGTTCCGTAATTTACGTTATTTGCCTGGGTGCTGATGTGAATTTCAATGTCCGGTGCATATTCCTTTGCAAGATCAAATACCCCCGGGTCTGAGATAATCAGTGCATCCGGACGTACCGGACTGCCGTCTGCATTCACATCCAGACACGATAATTCTTTAAAGTAATCCGCAACGCCTGCAAGGTCACGATTATGTGCCGTAATGTTTGCCGTTACATATACTTTTTTGCCGTGCCGGTGCGCAAACCGGATTCCCTCTGCCATATCCTCTCTGGAAAAGTTCTTTGCCTTTGCGCGGAGACCATACATCTCCCCGCCGATATAGACCGCATCTGCCCCGTACAACACCGCAACCTTCAATACTTCCAGACTGCTTGCCGGAAGTAGCAGCTCCGGTTTTCTTAATTTCTGTTCCATTCTGCCATTTAGCTCCTTTCCACGCCATGCCGGTCTGCCGGTTACCGTTTGACACAGAGCGCCATTCCGTCACCGACCGGCACAATAGAGGTAGTCAGTGCCTCGTTATGCTTTAATTCATACAAATACTCCCGCATTCGCATATGGATGGTGCGGTCTCTTCTTGTGATGCTGTATTTGGATTCGATAATAGAGCCTTCCTGCAATACATTATCCGTAATGAACAGCGCTCCCGTTGAAAGCATTGGAAGCAGAAACGGCAGGAAGTTCATATACTGCCCCTTCGCCGCATCCATAAATACAAAATCATAGGTGTTTTTCTCTTCCGACAGCTTTTGTAACACCTCCGTGGCATCTCCTGTTAAAAGTGTCACATCCTTGCTCCGCTTTAGAGCTGCCAGATTCTTTTGTGCCTCTACAATGCGCATCGGTACCTTTTCAATCGTTGTAATCGTACAGTCTGCCGGCATATATTCGCAGAAAAACGATGCTGAAAAGCCGATTGCCGTACCAACCTCCAGAATGCGTTTCGGCTGCTTTAATTCCAGGAAAAAGCGCAGCAGGCTCTGCGCCTCTTTCCGGATAATCGGCACCTCATGTGCCAGTGCATATGCCTCCAGCTCTGCCAGATGCTCCGGCAGTTCTGTTTCAAGAGAATTTAAGTACTCTACCAGTCTTGGTTCTACAATCACTTTGCTTCCTCCGTCTGAATGGAATTTGCATAGTTTGTAATCTGGGTCAGAATTTCATCATAGGTCATGGACGTATTCAAAATATACGTTCCCGCCAGTATCTTATATCCCATCAGCTGTACCTTTAGATAAAAGGAATAGCGGTTCGGAATCAGACGGTTCATCTCCAGCGCCGCAGCAACCTCCATGGTCGATGCGCCTTCCTTGATTGTAATTTCTGCGTTGATTCCCGGTGCAGCATCCATAGTATAATCGCCGAACACCTGAAAGCAGAAATCCTTTGCCGTCATGCCGACCTTATAAATTGTAAAAATAACAATCGCATAGAACAGAACATTCAGCAGCAGATGCAGTATAAAGCCAATGATATCTCTTGCCACCTTTGCCTGATTTCCGTTTTGTGTCATTCCGCTACCGCTCCTTTCCCGTCTTTAGCATTCTACCTCTTCAATAATCGGAAGAATCATCGGGCTTCGTTTTGTCTTCTTCCATACAAAATCACTCAGAGAGTCCTTAATCACGCCCTTCATCTTCCCCCAGTCGGACATATTGCGATTCAGGCAGCGGTCCAGTGCATCCTCCACCACCATTCTTGCTTCATCCATCAAATCCTCTGCTTCTTTTGCATACACAAAACCGCGGGATACAATATCCGGTCCTGCCAGAATTTCATTTGTATATTTGCTTAAAACAACAATGACAACCAGCAGGCCGTTTTCGGAAAGATGCTGTCTGTCACGAAGCACTACGTTACCGACATCACCGACACCAAGACCGTCTACCAGAATGCCCTGTGCGGTCACCTTGCCTACCACTTCCGCTCTCTCTGCATTCAGTTCCAACACATCACCGGAGGAAAGAATAAAGACATTGTCCTTGTCCACTCCGACCGACTGCGCCAGTTCTGCATGACGAACCAGATGACGATATTCACCATGAAGCGGAATCGCATACTTTGGTTTGGTAAGCGCATAAATCAGCTTGATTTCCTCCTGACACGCATGTCCGGAAACATGCGTATCCTGAAAAATCACCTTGGCTCCCTTCATGGATAGCTCGTTGATGACCTTGGATACCTGCTTTTCGTTGCCCGGAATCGGGGTTGAACTTAAAATAACCGTATCTCCCGGAATAATCGAAACCTTCTTATGAATGGATGCCGCCATTCTCGACAATGCCGCCATCTCCTCGCCCTGGCTGCCTGTGGTAATGAGCACCAGCTTTTCCGGCGGGTAATTCTTAATCTGTTCAATATCAATCATCAGCCCTTCCGGGATGTTGATATAGCCAAGTTCCGAAGCAGTGGTAATAATGTTTACCATACTTCTGCCTTCGATGACTACCTTACGGCCGTACTTGCTTGCCGAGTTGATAATCTGCTGCACACGGTCTACATTGGAAGCAAAGGTTGCCACAATGATTCTGTGATTTGCATTTTCCGCAAACAGATTGTCAAAGGTTCTGCCGACGGTCCGCTCCGACATGGTAAAGCCCGGCCGCTCTACATTAGTAGAATCAGCTAAAAGAGCCAGTACACCCTTTCTTCCGATTTCACCGAGACGCTGTAAGTCAAAGGTATCACCAAATACCGGCGTATAATCCACCTTAAAGTCTCCGGTGTGGATAATCGTTCCGACCGGAGTATAAATTGCAAATGCCGCCGAATCCGCAATACTGTGATTCGTGCGGATAAATTCGATTCTGAAGCATCCGAGATTAATCGACTGACCATGCTTAATCACCTTACGTTTGGTTGTCTTCAACAGGTTGTGCTCTTTTAACTTGTTTTCGATAATGCCCATCGTCAGCTTTGTTGCATAAATCGGCACATTCACCTGCGGCAGAATGTAAGGAAGCGAACCGATATGGTCCTCATGGGCATGGGTAATGACAAAGCCCTTCACCTTATCGATGTTGTCCTTTAAGTAGGTGACATCCGGAATGACAAGGTCAATGCCAAGCATATCCTCTGCCGGGAAGGCAAGACCGCAGTCCACTACGATGATACTGTCTTCGTACTCATACGCGGTGATGTTCATACCAATCTGCTCCAGACCACCGAGCGGAATAATTTTTACACCGTGAAGCGGCTCCGTCTTCTTTTTGCCCATAACTGTTGCAGGAACTTCCTTCACCGCTTTCGCTGCGGAATTACCTGCCGGCTTTTTCCCCTGGGTACGCTTTACAGACGTCTTCTGGGTCGCCTGCTGCTTGACTTCTGTACTCTTTGCAGAGCGCTTTCTCTGTTCTGCAGGCTTTTTCTCCTCCGCTCCCGGTTCCGGCATCTTAGCTTCCGCCGGCTTTCTCGGTTTTCTTTTTCTCACCGGCGTCATGTCTGCATCCCTTGCCACAGTCTTCTTTTCCTGCTGCATCGCTTCCAGCTCGGATACTTCGTTACTATTCACTTTTTTTCTTCTCAAAACGCACCTCCGTATTAATCCTGCGTTACTAATTCGACATCATCCAGTAATTCTTCGAATATAGCCGCAACTGCTGTTAATTCCTTTTCGTTTTCTACAATATCATAAACCGCTTCTTCCGCGTTTTCGCTCGATACTTCTTTTAAAATCAGTGCCTCGGACTCTTCCTCTTCTACATCATCCAGCACAAGCAGATAGGTCGTTCCATTAATCTTTGTCTGCTCCAATACATGAAATAATGCTTCCTCGCCGTCTTCCGTCACAAATGTAATTGTTGTCTCTTTCTTTTCACTCATTCTTCTATCGCTGTTCCTTCCTGTTCACCCATTGCCTTTTTATTTGCAAGATAATCCAGATAGTTCTGTAAAATTACCGCCGCCGCAACCTTGTCAACCACCTGCATTTTTTCCTTTAAGCCAACTGCTCCAAGGTCAAGTACTCTGTACGCCGTAACCGTCGTCAGCCGCTCATCCCAGAGAATGACAGGCAGACCGGTCCTTCTCCTTAGATTTTCCGCAAACTCTTCCGACTTTTTTGCACGCTCCCCGACGGAATTGTTCAAATGCTTCGGATAACCAAGGACAATCTGCTCCACCCCGTACTCCTTAATCAGCTCTTCAATGCGCTGATATGTCTGACGCAGCTTGTTTTCCTGCTTTCTGCGTATTACCTCAAGCCCCTGCGCGGTTAAGAGAAGCTCATCGCTTAATGCCACTCCTACCGTCACGGAGCCGTAATCCAGTCCTAATATTCTCATGCCTCATTTCCTTACCCGGCTTAAAAGTGCCGCTTGATATAATCTTCTAACAGCTCTTCGATAATTTCATCGCGTTCTACCTTCATAATCATGCTTCTTGCCCCATTATGACTGGTAATATAGGTAGGGTCGCCGGACATAATATAACCCACAATCTGGTTGACCGGATTATAGCCCTGCTCTGTCAGGGCGGCATATACACTGTCAATGACATCCTTCACAACCGGCTCGGTATCCTTCTGTACCTTAAAATATTGTGTTCTGTTCAGTTCGTTCATTTTACTTCCTCTCTTTGTGTCAACCAGTCCAGACGCGTTAAGTCTGGCACATTCTGCCGGACAAACTTTGTCTGGCACATTCTGCCGGGCAACCTTTGCCGGGCACAGATGTGTCTCTTATCCTAATATATTAATATAGTTTTTGAAAAAAGTAAAGCACACATTTCAAAATAGTATTTCTCCGAAGAGCGTCTCCTGCTCCTCCGGCGTATTCGATATCTGAACTCCCGCTATCCTGCCGGAAAGCTCTGTATCAGATTTTACAGCGATTCTGACATAACGCTCATTATAGCCTGTCTGGAAATCTTCTCCCGAAAGATTCGTGTGTTCTTCAAACAGCACCTTCTGAACAGTACCGGTAAACTGCTTCCGATACATCTGTCCAAGCTCCTCTTCGAGTTTTATCAGGCGCTCGCTTCGTTCTGCTTTTTTTTGCTCCGGTATCTGTCCGCTCATTTTATCCGCAACGGTTCCTTTTCTGCGGGAATACTTAAAGACGTGAATCTTAGAAAATGCAACGGTTCTTGCAAATTCCAGTGTTTCTTCAAACTCCTCTTCCGTCTCCTGCGGAAAGCCGACAATAATATCCGTCGTAATGGCCGGAAGCTCATAAAAGCGGCGCAGCACTCTGACGCTCTCCAAATACTCTGACGTCGTATATTTCCGGTTCATTCGCTTTAATACCGTATCCGAACCGCTCTGCAGCGACAGATGAAAGTGTGGACATACCTTTTCGTAGCTGCTTAAAGTCTTGACAAAATTTTCAGTCATAATACGTGGTTCCAGTGAACCGAGGCGAATTCTCTCAATTCCTTCTATCCGATTCAGCTGCTCTATCAAAGCAAGCAGTGGCTGTTCATTTTCCCCTGCCGGCTGCCCGTAGGAGGAAAGATGAATTCCGGTCAGCACAATTTCCTTATATCCTGCTTTGGCAAGCTTCTGTACCTCTTCCAAGACATCTTCCGCACTTCTGGAACGAATTCTGCCCCTCGCATACGGAATGATGCAATAGCTGCAAAACTGATTGCAGCCGTCCTGAATCTTGATATAGGCTCTTGTATGCCTTAATTCCGTATCCAGATGCAGTTCCTCATAATCCGACTCCTTTGCAATGTCCAGACGCTGGTTTACGACACCGTTTACATACCGGTTTAAAATTGTTACGATTTCTTTCTTCTGGTTATTTCCGATGACAAGGTCAATGCCCGTTGCCTGCATGTCCTCTTCGGAAGCCGTCTGTGCATAGCAGCCTACCGCAACTACAACCGCCTGCGGATTTTTCTTTTTCGCACGGTGGAGCATTTGTCTGGATTTCCGGTCTGCCATATTGGTAACGGAGCAGGTATTCACAATATAAATATCCGCCGTTTCTTCAAACTCCACAACCGTGGCTCCCGCTGCCTTTAACAGTGCCTGCATGGCTTCCGTCTCGTAAAAATTTACCTTGCAGCCCAGAGTCAGAAATGCTATTTTTCTGTTTTTCAGCCCTGTTTCTTCGTTATAATCCATTTTTAGGAATCTCCTTCACACTTTTTCACACATTTCACCGAATACGGTGTATAATTTTATTTACTTTGTCTATTGATTTTTACAATAAAAAGAATTAGTATAGAGATGTAAAAAACCAAACAAGGAGGAAAATCGGAATTTCGCTATGCGAAATTTGTGCCCGCAAAGGGCAAATCTTCTGAATCAGAAGATGGCATTTTCCTTCGGAAAACAAGGAGGATTGTTCAAATGACAACAGTGAAGATTTCTTTAAACTCCATCGATAAGGTAAAATCCTTTGTAAATGAAATTACCAAGTTTGATTCCGACTTTGATTTGATTTCCGGAAGATACGTCATCGATGCAAAGTCCATCATGGGTATTTTCAGTCTTGATTTATCCAAGCCGATTGAGTTAAACATCCATAGCGATGACAATGTAGACAGCATTCTTGCTGCTCTGACTCCTTACATCATTCAGTAGCATCTGTTTCGGGAAGGGGTACATAGTTACAATGGGGAGGATACCGTGCAGTATCCTCTTTTTTGTTTCACAAAATTTAGGGCTTCGTCTTCCCGGACTCAGTTCCTTCACTTAAAAAGCGGCTGCCGGGAACGGCAGCCTGTATGTGTTTCCTATAAGATTCTAATATCCGACTTTCACTACCTCGACGGTATCAAGCGCTGTCTGAACCAATTCTTCTATCTTCTCCGCAAGATGAGTTTCCGATTGCTCAATCACAGACAAGATCGGCTTTGTCACCGGATGCTTTGCCACGAAAATCGTACAGCAGTCCTCATACGGTAAAATGGACGTTTCAAATGTCTTAATTTTCTCCGAAATTGTAATGATATCCTGCTTATCAAACGCAATGAGCGGACGATATACCGGCATTTCACATACTGCATTCGTTGCAGCCAGACTCTGCATAGTCTGACTTGCCACCTGTCCGATGCTCTCGCCCGTAATCAGCCCCATACAGCCGCTGTCTTTTGCCAGCTTTTCTGCAATCCGCATCATATAACGGCGCATGATAATTGTCAGCTGCTCGTGCGGACACTGCTCATAAATATACAACTGAATGTCCGTAAAGTTCACAATATTCAGTTTGATCGGCCCGGTATAGGCACTGATAATCTCTGCCAGGTCCACAACCTTCTGTTTTGCACGCTCACTTGTATAAGGCGGGGCATGAAAGTAGGTTGCTTCAATTTCCACGCCGCGCTTTGCAATCATATAGCCGGCTACCGGACTGTCGATACCGCCCGACAGTAACAGCATTGCCTTTCCGCTGGAGCCAATCGGCATTCCTCCCGGTCCCGGAATCACATGAGAGTAAATATAAGACTGATTCCTTACCTCTACCGTAATGCGTACCTGCGGCTCATGCACATCCACCGAAATTCCTTCAAACCGATGCAGAAGGGATTCTCCGAGTCTCGCACACATTTCCGGTGAAGTAATCGGATAACGCTTATCGGCACGTTTTGCCTCTACCTTAAACGTAAAGTTCTTATTCTCATAAAAGCTGTCCACATAGTTGAGCGTTGCCTTCGTAATCTCCTCCCAGTCTGTTGTTTCAATCACAACGACAGGACAGATACCGGTAACGCCGAATACCTTTTTCAGTTCTTCTACCGTCGTCTCGTAGTCATACTGTTCGGGACAGGAAACAAAAATGCGTCCCTGCTCTCTGGATACTTCAAATTCACCAAGATTTCTTAAATGATAGCGGAGCTGCTCGCATAAAATGTTTTCAAAGACATGACGGTTTTTGCCCTTCAGACCAATTTCCCCGTACTTAATTAAAAATGCGCGATACCTCATTGCAGTTTGATTTCCTCCATCATTCTCTGATTATCGTAAATGTTATAGTTACCGTCGTTTCCGTAAACTCCGATAGAACCTCTTCTTGCTTCCTTTGCTTTATACAGTGCATTGTCTGCCAGATGAATAAAATCCGGTATCGTCTGAATTTCCTCCGGTACTGCGTTTACAATTCCCTGACTTAGCGTCACATAGTCCGAAACCAGAGATGCTCTGTGCTGATACTTTCTTTTTCTCATGCAGATGTTGATATTTTCTGCCAGCTCCAGCACCTCTTCCTCGGTTTTTCCTCTCAGCAGAACAAAAAATTCATCTCCGCCGTAGCGAACTATCATGCCGTCCGAACCGACTGCTTCACGAAGCACATCACTGACACACTTTAAACAGTTGTCACCCTCCAAATGTCCATAGGTATCATTAAACTGCTTAAAATAGTCCACATCAAGCACAATCATTCCAAGCGTTGTCTGTTTTGCTTTCGCCTCGTGATACCACTTTTCACATTCCACATTCAGTGCATATCGATTGTAAAGCCCGGTCAGCGCATCATGCTCCGACATACGTTTGAGCTGCTTATTGCGTTCTTCCATACGGCTCTGACGCTTTTCTGCATAATCAAGTGCCTGACGGTTCCGGATTGCCTGAAGACGCTGCTGTTCCACCAGACGTTCCCATTGCTTTTTATATTCAAAGTATTCCTCATAGGTCTTCAAAAGCAGTTCTGTATCCTTGCACTGCTTCCGGTAACGAATCAGTACTTCATAATAGTCACACCATACATTGACCAGTGACAATTCCTCTGCAATCTTGCGGACAGCAGTCAGCAGTCTTCCCGCATATTCCACTTCTCCGTAATCTAACAGCATACTGGATACATTGAGATAATCCTTGACGGACTCTAACTTACCGGCTCCTTCTTCTGCAGCAGCCACTACCTGTTTGATGTAGCCCCATGCGTCCTCCATACGTCCCATATGACCGTAATTCAGCGCATAAACTGCACTTACCGACCCGAAGTAGAATGAATTTCTGCCTTCTGCTTCCTCCGGCTGCAGCATCTTAATATAATGCAGACTTTCCGCATAATCACCCAGCCGGTAATATACCTCTGAAATGTTCAGAATCGATACGTTAAGGTTAGAAACATGAAGCAGCATCTTTCCGTTCTTTTTCTGCTTCTCCATCAGCTCCACCGACTGTTGATAACACTTTTTCAGATAATACAATGCCTTCGGATAGTCCTTCATCTGCAGATACAAATCTCCGAGATTATTGGTAAGTATCCTAATCAGACCGGAATAATGATGCTTTAGTGCAATATTCATACCCATCTGATAATATTCCATTGCCGCCACGACATCGCCCTGATTGAGTAAAAAAATTCCGAGCATATTATAGCAACGGCATTCCAGTTCATACAGATTGTTCTTTCTGGTAAGCTGAAGTGCACGTATGGAACTCTTTAACATTGCTTCATCCAGCTTTCCGAAACGGAAATAAGCCTCCAGCTGATAGTATTCACCATAAGCGCAGGCAATTTCATCTTTATCCTTTTTCCCTTCCGAAATCAGCTGTCTGCTGAGCTTTAACAGCTTCTTCGGTTCATAATAGCGTATTTCTATAATTTCATCCAGATATTGCTTCAGTCTTTTCTTATTCATTCTGCCACCACTCTGCTCTTCTCCAAGCCATCTGTTTTTATCTTTCACCCACAGAAAATACAGAATAACTATATCACATTACACTTCAAATGACAATATTTTATTTTCTCGAAAATCTTCGCAGCACCGGAAGAAGCTCTGCTGTCATATCTGCCGCATATTCCACTTCTTCCAATGTCGTGTGTACAGAAAAACTGAACCGGAGCGTTGCATCCAGCAGTTCCTTTTTTACACCAATGGCAACCAGGGTCCCGCTGATATCCGGATGATTGGAGGAACATGCCGAGCCGGAGGATACATACACTCCCTTTTCCTCCAGTGCGTGCAGCAGTACTTCACTGCGGACGCCCAAAAAGCTTGCACTTACGATATGCGGTGCGGTTGCTTCCACACCCTCCTCAGGAATTCCGTTGACCGTTACTCCCTCCATCGCCTGAAAACGTTCCACCAGACGCTTTTTTAACGCAAACAGGTGTGCCCGGTTCTCTTCAAGCTTTGCATACATTTCCGTTGCTGCACTGGCAAATCCTGCAATGGCAGGCACATTTTCCGTACCGGAACGCATTCCCTTTTCCTGTCCGCCGCCGTACAGAATCGGCTTAAGCTTCGTTCTGTTCTTTACATATAAAAATCCGCTGCCCTTCGGGCCGTGAATCTTGTGCCCGCTTACGCTTAACAGATCAATTCCTTCCTTTTCCGGCCAAATAGAAAACTTGCCGAATGCCTGAATCGCATCGACATGGAACAAAATTCCCGGCTTTTTTGCATGAATCCGTCTGGAAATCTCAGCTACCGGCTCCACACTGCCGATTTCGTTATTCACATACATGACAGAAACCAGAATCGTATCGTCGCAGATTTCCTGCTCCAGTGCATCGATATCGACTCTTCCTGCCGCATCCACCGGCACAAAGCTTACACGGAAGCCCATCTCCTGCAAAAACAGGAGCGGCTGATAAACCGAAGCATGCTCGATTCTTGTTGTAATGATATGATTTCCGGCACGGCGGTTTGCCAGAGCCGCACCAATTAGCGCCATATTGTTCGATTCGGTTCCCCCGGAGGTAAACGTAATCTCCGAAGGATTGCATTTTAAAATACCGGACAGTTGCTTTTTCGCATTTTTTATATAGTTCTCGGCTTCCATTCCCTTCTTATGCAAAGAAGACGGATTTCCGAAATCGGACAAAAGCACCTGCTGCATCACCCTTGCTGCCGTTTCACTGACTCTTGTCGTTGCCGCATTATCTAAATATGCTTCCATTCCTGCTTTCCTTTCTCGCCTGCACACTCAATCTCATACATCAGAATAGACAGTACCGTAAGTCCTGCCGTTTCGGTGCGCAGAATCCGCTTTCCAAGCGATACCGGTATCGCACCTGACTGTATTGCCAGTTCAATTTCTTCCTCTTCAAAGCCGCCCTCCGGGCCGATAAACACGGAAATCTCCGGTTTTCTTCCCGTTTCCTTTGCCTGTCCCAAAGAAACGGTAAGCCCGGCAAGTGCCGTCTGAAACGCACTCATCCCTTCGGCGTGCTCATATGGTACAAGTACCATACCTCGTGCACAGGCAGACTTTATTGCTTCCTGATAGCTGACTGCCTTTGTCACCTCCGGAATCACACCGCGCCCCGACTGCTTTGCCGCACTTTCCGAAATTGCCTGCCATCGTTCCCGCTTCCTTACTTCCTTCTTTTCATCCTCAAGCTTTACCACGCAGCGCTTCATCGCTACAGGAACAATATGGGTCGCACCAAGTTCCACTGCCTTCTGGATAATCAGCTCCATTTTATCCTTCTTCGGAAGCCCCTGACAGAGCGTAACGGAAACCGGCAGCTCACTTATCGAAGGCCTCTCCTCTTCAATATCTACAACAACCTGCTCCGTCTCCAGAGTCTCAATTCTACAATAGTAGTCTTTTCCCTTTCCGTCGCAGACAATCATCGTCTCACCGGGTTTCATCCGAAGCACATTCTTAATATGATTCACATCGGTTCCGGTTAAAACAAACTGCCCTCCGGCTTTCTTTTCCTCTTCACAATAAAAGCGATACATGTAGCTCCCTTTCTTTATTCCTGTGTTTTTCGTATTCTCGGCAGATTCCACTTATAATGTGCCGCCAACAACCGGATCACGAGAACAATCAATGCACCGGTCAACATTCCGGTCAGTTCTCCGCACTGCCTGGTAAGCAGCACGCACGTAATTGCACCTAAAATCGAAGCGCTGGCATATACATGCTTTACAAAAATGTACGGGGTATTTCCCGCCATCATATCCCTGACACAACCGCCGCCAACACCGGTCAGTACGCCGACAAATACCTGAAGAAAGCCGGTAGTCTCATAGCTCATATTCAGTGCCGCATTCACGCCGACCACGGTAAAAATACCAAGACCGAGCGAATCGCAGACAAGCATCAGTTTTTCATACAGCACGTACAGATGGCTTTCCGCAAGCCTCCGGTTAAAGGCAACGACAAGAAATACCAGACAGGAAACTATGATTGCCACAACAGCATACGTCGGGTCCTGAAACATCACAGGCGGTGTGACGCCAAGAATCAGATCCCTTATCATTCCGCCGCCGACTGCCGTTGTCATACCAAGCACGGACACTCCGAAAATATCCATCTCCTTCTGGATGCCGACCATGGCTCCCGAAGAAGCAAAAGCAATCGTACCGATAATTTCCATCACAAAAATATATGCGTCCATGCGTTTTCCTAGCGCTCCCTCATGTTCCGCTCGATTTCTTCGGTCGTCCGCACAATATCCGCAGACAGCACCTCACAACCGTTCTCCGTAATCAGCAAATCATCCTCAATGCGGATGCCGATTTCTTCTTCATCAATATAAAGTCCCGGCTCATCCGTGATAATCATACCCGGCTGAAGCTTTGCAAGCTTTGGCACCGTAACATCATGCACATCAATTCCAAGGTGGTGTGACACACCATGCATATAGTATTTAGAAATTTCCTCCGGCTTTTCTATCAGTCCAAGCTTCAATAATCCTTCCGACAGAACCTCCTTGCAACGCTCGTTTAATTCACGAAGCGTAACTCCCGGTTTTGCCATCGACGCTACTTCCCTGTTCGCCGCAAGTACAATATCATAAATCTGCTTCTGGCGTGCCGTAAACGTTCCGCTCACCGGATAGGTTCTCGTAATATCGGAATTATAGCCCTCGTATCTTGCACCAAGGTCAAGTAATATCAATGTATCTGCCTTACATGTATCCCGATTCGTTTCATAGTGCAGCATCGTACCGTTTGCACCGGAACCTGCGATGGTCGGGAATGCAGGGCTTTCTGCACCGAGCATCTTTATTTTATACTCAAATTCTGCCTGTACCTGATATTCCTTCTGTTCCGGGCAGAGCGTTGCCATGACATGCCTGAGGGCTTCCTTTGTGATTTCCACTGCTTTCCTTGTCTTTTCAACTTCTCCTGCATCCTTCACCATACGAAGCTCTGCCACAGCCGGATAGATATCATCAAGCGTTACCGCAGGATACTCTGCTGCGAACTGCTTTGCTTTTACCGCATTATAGTCCGGTAAATCACCGCTCTGATGACGGTAGAGGTCAAAATATGCCTTTTTCGGCAGTTTTCTTGCCATCACAGAGGACAGTACGGACGGCAGCTCTTCTATCAGATGAATCTTTTCGATTCCGCTGACGGCCGTTGCCTCCTCTTTCGTCATTTTCTTTCCTACCCATCGTTCCACCGAAGGATCAATCGGCTCAATGAACAGATGCTCCTCCACCGTTTCACCGCATTTATCGATCAGAAGCGCCATGTTTTCCCTGCGGATACCGGTCAGATAAAAAAACTGACGGTTTGCTTCAAAATCAAAATAGGTGTCTGCGCTGATATGAAGCTCCTCGCCCGAATAAAGCAGCAAAATGCTTCCCTGTTCCATAGTTTCTTCCACACGCTGTCTTCTTTCCGAATAATTCATCCAAATCTCCCTCTTTCTCTCTTTTATCTCATATTCTTTTTTCTTGCCACAAACGATACCCAGTCGCCCATCTGCGTCTGCTCTGCAATTTCAAAGTCGTTAGCAAGAAGCGCTTTCTTTACGTCATCTGCCTTTGTATTAATAATGCCGGAGCTGATGAAGAGTCCGCACGGCTTTAAAAAGGCTCCTGCAATGGCGGAGAGCGGAATAATCACATCCGCAAGAATATTTGCCACCACGATATCATACGAATCACCGATGAGCGTTCTGGTGCGCTCTTCCGAAAGTACGTTGCAACAGAAGAAGCCGCATCCGCTTCCTGCCGCCGCAAATACATCCATATCTGCCTCCGGATTAATACCCGGTGCCTGCGATATGGCAGCCGTCTTTATATGATTCTGCTCCGTATTTTCTCCGGAAACAAGCACTGCATTTTCATCAATATCCGTTCCCAGCACATAGGATGCTCCCAGCTTTCTGGCCGCAATGGAAAGAATACCGCTGCCGCAGCCGAGGTCAAGCACCCGTTCCCCGCCCTGCATGTACTTTTTCAGATTCAGCATACAGAGCTTTGTCGTCTCATGGGAGCCTGTTCCGAATGCGGTACCCGGGTCGATTTCAATGACCATGTCACCGTCCCTTTTATCCTCTAGCGTTTCCCATGTCGGTTTAATCACAATGGTATCATCCACACGGAACGGCTTAAAAAATTCCTTCCAGTTGTTAATCCAGTCCGCATCCTCTGTTTCAGAAACCGTGATGTTCTTTTCTCCGGTATAAATAAAGTTGTCCAACTCCGTAAGACCGTTTCTTACCGCAGTCAGCATCTCCTCCATGTCCGTGCCTTCCTCCAGATAAAAGCTTATCAAAGCCTTTCCGTCATCTGCAGGAAGTTCCGGAAGAATATCAATAAACATCTTCTTTTTATCTTCCTCCGAAAGCGGCTGATTATCCTGAATCTCAATTCCGTCGATGCCAAGCTCCGAAAGCATTGCACTGACTAAATCTACCGCTTCCGTCGTTGTTTCCAGCGTGAATTTCTTCCACTTCATAATCATCTTCTCCTCATTTTCTTCCAAACTCTAAACGCACAAAAACAGAATAGCCGCAATACCGGCTACTCTGCTTTCCATTTTACTTCTCTTTTCCGAAAAATTTCTTTCTTCCGCCCTTTTCCTCCTTGTCGGAATGCTCGGCGGAATCTCTCTTTTCTCCGGTCATACTCTCATCAAATTTTTTCAGCAGTTCCTTCTGCTCATTTGTCAGCTTTGTCGGCACCTGTACCACCAGAGTAACATAATGGTCACCACGCACCTGCTTATTTCTAAGCGTCGGGACTCCCTTACCGCGAAGCCGTATCTTCGTATCGGTTTGTGTTCCCGGTGCTACCGTATAAAGCACATCGCCGTCTACCGTACTGATACGGACATCTCCGCCAAGCGCTGCCTGCGCAAACGACATCGGAGCCGTAGAGTAAATATCATACTCCTGTCTCTGGAAAATCGGATGTCTGCTGACCGATACTTCTACCAGCAAATCGCCCCATTCACCGCCGCGCTCACCCGGTTCACCCTTGCCGCGGATACGGATGCTCTGGCCGTTATCGATTCCCGCCGGAATGCTGACCTGAATCTTTTTGCGCTTTGTTAAATACCCTGCGCCATGGCAGTCCGGACACTTTTCCTTGATGATTTTACCGGTACCGCGACAATCCGGGCAGGTCTGTACGCTGCGTGTCATACCGAACAACGACTGCTGGGTAAATACCACCTGTCCCTGTCCGCCGCATTTACTGCAGGTTTCAGCGGAAGAACCCGGCTTTGCACCGCTTCCGTGACAGGTTGCACATTCCTCCTTTAAGTTTAACTCCAGTTCCTTTTCCGTACCGAATACCGCTTCTTCAAAAGTAATCCGGATGCCGGCACGGGTATTGGCACCCTTCATCGGTCCGTTGTTTGCACGTCTTCTGCTGCCGCCGCCGAAAAAGTCGCCGAAAATATCACCGAAAATATCACTCATATCGCCGGTAAAATCAAATCCGCCGGCTCCGCCGCCGCCCTGTTCAAAAGCCGCATGACCGAACTGGTCATACTGACGGCGCTTTTCTGCATCACTTAAAATGGCATAAGCTTCAGAGGCCTCTTTAAACTTTGCCTCAGCTTCCTTATCACCCGGATTCATATCGGGATGATACTTCTTTGCCACCTGACGGTATGCCTTTTTAATTTCGTCCTCTGTGGCAGTTTTGGACACGCCGAGGACCTCATAATAGTCTCTTTTACTCTCTGCCATATTAAATTAATCCTCCAAACTACCCCCATATTAAAATGTAAGAGTACCACAAGATAGGCAGCCGTTTTCGCGACCGCCTATCTGTGATATCCTTATATGGATTACCTATTCTCCAAATCATATCATAGGAATCAGTCAAATGCAAGCAATTTTACCAGGCAGTTTATACCTCACGGTAATCTCCGTCTACTACATCATCCTGATAGTTCTGCTGTGTTCCTGCACCCATATCAGGACCTGCACCTGCCGCTCCTGCTGCACCGGCTGCGCCCTGTGCCTGCTCATAAACCTTTGCAAACAGAGCCTGTGCGCTTGTCATCAGCTTTTCCTTTGCTGCCCTGATGTCAGCAACCTCACCGTCGGACATAACCTCCGGGTTGGACTTTTCTACAAGTTCCTTTAAGTGAGCAAGGTCTGCTTCTACGGTTGCCTTTTCATCGGCACTGATCTTATCGCCGACTTCGCCTAATGCCTTCTCGGTCTGGAATACCATGGAGTCTGCATCATTTCTTACTTCAACAGCTTCCTTACGCTTCTTATCCTGTGCCTCGTACTCAGCAGCTTCCTTCACTGCCTTTTCGATATCGGCATCGGAGAGGTTGGAGCCTGCGGTAATTGTAATATGCTGCTCTCTGCCTGTGCCAAGATCCTTTGCGGATACGTTTACGATACCGTTTGCATCGATATCGAAGGTAACCTCAATCTGCGGCACACCTCTTCTTGCAGGCGGAATTCCATCGAGACGGAATTGTCCGAGGCTCTTGTTATCTCTCGCGAACTGACGCTCACCCTGTACGACATTGATGTCTACAGCGCTCTGGTTGTCTGCTGCCGTGGAGAAAATCTGGCTCTTTCTGGTAGGAATCGTTGTATTTCTTTCAATCAGTCTGGTTGCCACGCCGCCCATTGTCTCAATGGAAAGAGAAAGCGGAGTAACATCCAGAAGAAGAATATCGCCGGCACCTGCATCGCCTGCAAGCTTACCACCCTGAATGGAAGCACCGATAGCTACGCATTCATCCGGGTTTAAGGACTTGCTCGGCTCATGACCTGTTAACTGTCTTACCTTATCCTGTACGGCAGGAATTCTTGTGGAACCGCCAACGAGTAATACCTTGCCAAGCTCGGAAGCTGTGATACCTGCATCCTTTAATGCATTCTGAACCGGAACTGCAGTTCTTTCTACCAGGTCATGGGTCAGTTCATCAAACTTTGCTCTTGTTAAGTTCATATCAAAGTGCTTCGGTCCCTCTGCGGTTGCAGTAATGAACGGAAGATTGATGTTTGTGGTAGCCTGGGAAGAAAGCTCCTTCTTTGCCTTCTCGGCAGCTTCCTTTAATCTCTGAAGTGCCATCTTATCGAGTGATAAGTCAACGCCTTCTGCCTTCTTGAACTCATCAATCATGTATCTGGTAATTCTTTCATCGAAGTCATCACCACCGAGTCTGTTATCACCGGAGGTTGCAAGTACTTCGATAACACCGTCACCGATTTCGATGATGGAAACATCGAAAGTACCGCCGCCTAAATCGTATACCATGATTTTCTGCTCTTTTTCGTTATCAAGGCCATAAGCAAGTGCTGCTGCTGTCGGCTCGTTGATGATACGCTTTACATCAAGGCCGGCAATTTTACCTGCGTCCTTGGTTGCCTGTCTTTGGGCATCGTTAAAGTAAGCAGGAACCGTAATTACGGCTTCCGTTACGCTCTCACCGAGGTAGCTTTCTGCATCTGCTTTTAACTTCTGAAGAATCATTGCAGAGATTTCCTGCGGGGAGAACTTCTTGTCGTCAATCGTAACTCTGAAGTCCGTACCCATATGTCTCTTGATAGAAGAAATCGTCTTATCTGCGTTTGTAACAGCCTGACGCTTTGCAGGTTCACCGACAATACGCTCCCCTGTCTTTGTAAATGCAACAACCGATGGTGTTGTTCTGGAACCTTCGGTGTTTGCGATAACTACCGGCTTGCCGCCTTCCATAACGGCAACACAGGAGTTCGTTGTACCTAAGTCAATACCAATAATCTTTCCCATGTCTTTTTCCTCCTATATCCTCATTTAATTTGCTACTTTTACCATGGAATGTCTTACGACACTCTCTTTATATAAATAACCCTTTTGAAACTCTTCCGCTACTACATTTTCTCCGAATGCTTCGTCTTCTATATGCATTACTGCATTGTGGAAGTCCGGATTGAATTCGCAGCCTACGGCTTCAATCGGCTTTACGCCCATAGTTTCCAGTGCGGTCATCAACTGCTTATAGACCTTTTCCATTCCCTGCGCGAACGGTTCCTGCTTTGCTTCCTCGCTTAAGGAACCAAGTCCCCGTTCAAAATTGTCGACTACAGGAAGGATTTTTTCTACCACATCCTTTGCGCCCAAATCGAACATCATGGACTTTTCCCGCTCGGAACGTTTTCTGAAATTATCGAATTCCGCCATCTGACGCATCAGTCTGTCATTCAGTTCTTCGATTTTTTCATCCTTTTTGTCTTTCTTATCTTTCTTTTTAAAGAAGCCCTTCTTTTCCGTAGTCTCAGCAGCTTCTTCTGTTTCCTCCGAAGTTTCTGTTTCTTCCGAGGTCTCTTTTTCTTCCTCTGCGGAAGTATCTTCTGTAACAGCTTCTTCTGTCACCGATTCCTCTTCCTTTGTTTCCTCTGTATCTGTATCCGGTACCGCATCTTCTGCGGAAACCTCTTGATTGTTCTTCACTTCGTTTTCTAAATCCTTTGCATTCACCATTTCCCGCCCTCTTTCTGTCGTTTTATTTCTTATACAAATCATCCAGCTGATTACGAATTGTCTTTAAAGCAGAAACAACCTTTTCATAATCCATACGCTTCGGTCCTACAATTCCTATTTTTCCGTAAACGCCTTCCTCCAATTCATAGGTTGCCGTAACAACGGCACAGTCCTTCATGGATTCCACGGTTGTTTCATTTCCGATGTAAACCTGAATTTCGTTTCCGTCGGAATTATCTTTTGTCATCAGCTCTGTCAGTTCTTTCTTTTCCTCCAACGTATATAGGAGGTCAGAAATTTTTTCCCTGTCGGTCAGTTCCGGATATTTGAGAATATTCGTAGCTCCGCTGGAATATACACGAACCTTATCTTCTTCACTGATGGCCTGCGCAATGGCATCCAGTACATCGGTCACCACACTGCCGAAGCCTTCGGAGTTCTGCTTAATCTGCTGAATGACATCCAGATTGATTTCCGATAAGTCAAGTCCCTGTAAAAAGGTATTCAGCAAAATGTTGAGTTTTAACACGGTTTCCTTTTCTACCGGTACCTGGGTTGTAATGATTTTGTTTTTTACAATGTTGCCCTCAATCACAATAATGGCAAGCACCTGAGTTTCATCCACCTCGGTCAGCTGAATAAATTTCACTTTTCTGCTGCGGTAGGTAGGAGTTGTAGCTAATGCCGCATAGTTGGTATTGGCTGCCAGCATCTTGGTCATCTGCTCCAGCATGTTTTCCATACGGTCTGCTTTCTCAAGCAGGAGGGATTTCATGTCCTCCACTTCCTGCTCCTTTGTTTCCATCATTGTATCAACATAGAGACGATACCCTTTGTCGGAAGGTATTCGTCCTGCAGAGGTGTGAGGCTGAACAATATAGCCAAGTTCCTCTAAGTCTGCCATTTCGTTTCGGATAGTGGCAGAGCTTAAATTCAAGTCCGTAAATTTTGATATCGTTCTGGAGCCGACCGGTTCACCCGTTTCCAGGTAGTTGCGGATAATGGACTGCAATATCTTCAATTTTCGCTCGTCTAACTCGTTCATGCGTTTCCTCTTTTCCTTGTTAGCACTCGATAAATTAGAGTGCTAACATGTTTATGCATATAAAATAGCACCTGACTCCTTAATTGTCAAGTGCTATTTTCATTTTTTTTCATATTTTTTATCGAATGATTCGAGAGACTATTCCCACTTTATTTTTTTACATAGTTGAACGTCACTTCTATTGTACGGATTTCACCGAGATTTGTAATGTCAAGCGGTGTCGGTGTACAATAACTTGCACGTCCGAACATCGTACGTGCCTCCTCCGGAAGTGCCGTTACCCACGCATTATATAAGTTAACTCTCGTACAAAGGCCGTCATCGCTTGTCGTATAAGGCAGACCGTTCAGCGTTACCTTTTCTCCGTTAATCTTTACTTCTATAATATTAATAATGTATCCCGGGAACAGCTTCTCTCCGTTTCCGATACCGAGCGCTGCAAATGTCATTCCGTTTCCGCAGCCCGCAGCCGTTCCTGTCAGGTCAAGCGACACGGTATATGTACCGGCTCCGGTTATCGGGACATCCGTAGCCACAAGCCCCGCCGTTGCCGAATCCGGTGCATAGGTATCTCCGACGCTGTAGCTGACTGCCCAGTCGCTACTCGTATACATAATCCATGCCACTGCCTCGTCATCTGCCAGTGCCTTTGCCTCCGGCGCGGCTTCCATTGCTCCCGCCAGCTTTTTTTCGGCCTCCGCCTTAAGTTCCGCCTGCGTCATACTAAGCTGCGCCTCATAGCTTCTGTTCTTAAAATAGCCCTCATATTCCTGAACAACCTTACACTGTCTTCTGTTAAAGAGATTACTGCAATCCCATAATACCGGACAGTACCCGTACAAATCGCAGTTGTTTAAGAAGTTTTCCATATAAAGCGCCATGTTTTCCTTCATCGCACCGTTCTCAAACAGGACGCCCCACTCTCCGATGACAACACCGATTCCCTGCTCCGTAAATTTCGTCAGCTGCTTCAGTGTTTCATTCTGGTATTCGTATTCCTGCCTGCTTCCCCAGTTCGCCACGCTCTCAAAAATACAATAGTTTGACGGGTCATAATAGTGTACGGACAACAGCAGTTTTTCCTTTGCCGTATCCTTCGGCATCTGAAAGCGTGCATCACAGGTATCCGCAATATTGGTATTGATACCGGCAATCAAAAGGAACCGGTCTGCATTGTTCCCGCCGGCAGCACGAACCGTATCTACAAATGCCTGATTGATTCTGTTTGCCGTTTCATAACACTCATCCTGCGAAAGCGAACCGGAATCCGGACATACATCCTTATCATTTAAGCGGTTTCCGAGTTCCTCGTTTGCCGACTCAAAAATCAGCTTATAGGACCGGTCTGCATATTCCTCTGCAATCTGTCTCCACATTTCGGTGTAGAGCTCCATTGCCGTTTCTCTTGTTTCTTCGTTTGCCGAGCCGAACATGCCCCACCAGCCGCCGTCCCAGTGGTCATTTACAATCACGAACATATCTGCTTCCAGTGCATAGTCGATGATTTCTCCGACGCGGTCCAGATACGACTGCTGAATGGTATAATCACCGTCCTCATAAAAAATCGCATTTGTCCACGCCACCGGAACGCGAAGCGTATCAAAGCCCTCCGCTTTCATCGCGGAAATCATTTCCTTTGTAGTCACCGGCTGTCCCCAGCACGTTTCATAAGAAGAAGCTGCTGCCCCCACACCGTATTTGGAACGTCCGTAGGCTTCCATTGTATTGCCGAGGTTGATTCCGTTGCCCATCATGTGTACAACCTCCAGTGCGGTCATACCTTTCAGTACATCCTCCTGTGTCTGCTCCGGCTCCTTTGCAGGCTCCGGCTTGTCCGTAACCACCGCCGTACCAGTCGGCGCCGTATCCGTCGGCGTCGGTGCTGTTTCCTGCCCGTTTTTGTTTCCGCAGCCAGCAAATACCCCTGTGAGTATCGCAAGCGACAAGAGCGCTGCTGCCATTGCTTTCTTTTTCATGCCATTCTCCTTCCTATCGCCGTACAAACTCCTCCGGCACAAATTCCACAAACACCTGATTGCTCACATCAATTCCCCGCTCCGTCAATGCCACCGTATCGCCTTCTACGTTCAGCAGCCCGGCATCCTTTAATTTGCGGATGGCACTGCCGTAAACCGTTTCTAACGGCTTTCCGAAGCGTCTTAAAAACTCTTCCCTGCTGATTCCCTGCATCCTGCGAAGTCCGAGAATCATAAACTCCTCCATTGCCTCAGCCTCTACCAGACGCTCGATATCCTTTCTGACATCTTCGCCGCGCTCCACCTCGGCGATATAGTCCGTCAGGTTCGTTTCATTATGATATCTCGCATTCGTAAACAGCGACGAAGCGCCAAGACCGAAGCCGAGATACTCCGTACCTGTCCAGTACGAAGAGTTGTGCCTGCTTTCAAAGCCCGGTTTTGCATAGTTGGAGATTTCATAACGTTCATAGCCTGCCGCCGCAAGCTTCTCCTTCGTGAGCATATACATGGCACGATCGACTTCCTCCTCCGGAAGGGCATCCCTCTCCGGTCCTCCTTCGCCATAGCGCTCATAAAACGGTGTACCTTCTTCTATCATCAGGCTGTAGGAGGAAATATGCTCCGGCTGAAGTTTTAGAATCTGCTCTAAGGTCGATGCATACTCTTCCACCGTCTGCCCCGGCAGAGCCGAAATCACATCCACACTGACGTTTGTAAAACCTGCTTCCCTCGCCCATGCGACACACTGCTTTGCCTCCTCAAACGTATGAATTCTGCCGAGGAGCTTTAATTCCTTCTCCTGTGCCGACTGGATTCCGATGCTCAGGCGGTTAAAGCCCATGGTCCGGTATGCCGCAAGCTTCTCCTTCGTGACAGTCCCGGGATTCACCTCTATCGTCATCTCTGCCGTTTCCTCCGTCACGGTTTCTTCTGTATCCCGCCGTTTACTGCCAAGCAGCCCGAACAGCCCCTTCTTTTCCGGTGCTTTTTGCATTCCCTTCACAAAAAATATTTCTTTGATGGTCGTAAGTATTTTCTCTGTCTGCTCTATGTCAAGCACTGACGGCGTTCCGCCGCCAAAGTAAACGGTTTCTGCCAGATAGTCTTTTGCTAATCCGGCATAGCCGCGGATTTCCTTACAAAGTGCCTCCACATACCGTTCCTGTTCCTCCTTCTCTGCCGGAGCGGACAAGAAGTCACAGTAATTACATTTCTTTACACAGAACGGGATATGGACATACAGCCCAAGAGGGCGTTTTTCTGTCTCTTTTTTCATATTAGTTATCTTAATCCTTTCCGCGTCCGGAGGTTTAATCCTCGTCCAGCTTTAAGACGCTCATGAATGCCTTCTGCGGAATTTCAACGTTGCCTACCTGCCTCATGCGCTTCTTGCCTTCCTTCTGCTTTTCCAAAAGCTTTTTCTTACGCGAAATATCGCCGCCGTAGCACTTTGCAAGCACGTCTTTTCGCATTGCCTTTACCGTTTCTCTTGCGATTATCTTACTGCCGATGGCTGCCTGAATCGGAATTTCAAACAGGTGTCTCGGAATTTCATCCTTTAACTTTTCACACATCCTTCTGCCGCGTTCATACGCAGTATCTGCATGTACAATGAACGAAAGCGCATCGACTTCTTCCTTATTGATTAAAATATCCAGCTTGACCAGCTGTGACGGTACATACCCCTTTAACTCGTAATCAAACGATGCATAGCCCTTCGAGCGGGATTTTAATGCGTCAAAGAAATCATAAATGATTTCATTGAGCGGCAGCTCATAACGAAGCAGCGCTCTTGTCTGCTCCATATATTCCATACCGAGGTAAACACCGCGGCGCTCCTGACAAAGTGTCATGATTGCACCGACATAGTCCGTCGTTACCATAATTTCCGCAGAAACGACCGGCTCCTCCATGTGCTCGATTTCCGACGGGTCCGGGAGGTTGGACGGATTTGTGATTTCCAACACCTCTCCGTTTGTCTTATATACCTTATAAACAACGCCCGGTGCGGTCGTCACAAGGTCCAAGTTATATTCTCTCTCTAAACGCTCCTGAATGATTTCCAGATGCAAAAGTCCAAGGAAGCCGCAACGGAAGCCGAAGCCCAGTGCAATCGAGGTTTCCGGCTCGTAGCTTAAGGATGCATCGTTTAACTGCAGTTTTTCGAGTGCGTCACGCAAATCCGGGTACTTGGCACCGTCTGCCGGATACATACCGCAGTATACCATCGGATTGACCTTTTTATAGCCCGGCAGAGGTTCCTTACATGGGTTGTCCGCATTTGTTACGGTATCGCCGACACGGGTGTCCTTAACATTTTTTAAGCTTGCCGTAAGATACCCTACCATACCGGCGGAAAGCTCGTCGCACGGAATGAACTGTCCCGGTCCGAAAATACCGATTTCCACTACCTCCGCAGTTGCTCCGGTTGCCATCATCTTAATCGGAGTTCCCTTCCGCACCGTACCTTCCATAATGCGGCAGAAAATAATGACACCCTTATAGGAATCGTACACCGAATCGAAAATCAGGGCACGAAGCGGAGCTGTGGAATCACCGGTCGGCGCCGGTATCTTCTGCACAATCTGCTCCAATACTTCTTCAATATTAATCCCGTTTTTCGCGGAAATGAGCGGCGCGTCATGTGCTTCAATGCCGATGACATCTTCAATCTCCGCAATGACACGCTCCGGGTCGGCGCTTGGTAAGTCAATCTTATTGATAACCGGCATGACATCTAAGTTGTGGTCTATCGCAAGATACACATTGGCTAACGTCTGCGCCTCAACCCCCTGCGCCGCATCCACAACTAAAATTGCGCCCTCGCACGCCGCAAGACTTCTCGATACCTCATAGTTAAAGTCTACATGTCCCGGCGTATCAATCAGGTTAAAAATATATTCCTCTCCGTTTTTCGCCTTATAAATGGTACGGACGGTCTGCGCTTTAATTGTAATGCCGCGTTCCCGCTCCAGCTCCATGTTGTCAAGCACCTGCGCCTGCATTTCACGGCTCGTCAGCAGACCTGTCTTTTCGATGATACGGTCCGCCAGCGTCGATTTTCCGTGGTCGATATGTGCTATAATACAGAAATTTCTGATTTTGCTCTGATCTATTACAGATGACATTCGTAGTTAGCTCCTTTACTCTATTTATAAGTTATTATCGCAAATTACACCAACTATGATAGTAACTTATTCTTCCTCTCCTGTCAAGAAATACGCACATCCTGATATGCGTATTTTCTACACGCCTCCGAGTACCTGTGCCAGTACATCTGCGAGAGGCTCCATCGCATTGGACGCTTCCTCGACCGTGTTATTTTCCGTTCCGAGTTCAATGAGCAGATACCGCTCCGCAAGATGCATATTGTAGCGGTAATCCTTTAAGAAAATCCGGTTCATCAGTCCCGGATACATTTCGTCTCCGATGAGCTTCATCTGAAAACTGAACGCCAGATTGGATGACAGATTTTTATTCGGAAGATGCGTAAGCTCTCCGCTTGTATTCCGGCAAAGTCCGTTAAACAGCATCACCTTTGCCACCTGCTTTCCCTGTATCGTCGCCACCCGTTTTGCCCCGGCATCCCGGTGCAGGTCGATAATCACCTTAATATCAGGATACTGCTGTAAGAGCTCTTCTGTGTACGGAAGTGCGTCATTATACGCATAACTGCGGTTGTCGGCTCCGTTCTTTTTGTCAAACACCGTCGTATCGTGCAGTACCGTGTATCCATACTTTTCCGTAAGATACTCTGCGAGCAGTTCTCCCATGCCGACCACCGTATCCTCCCTCACTCCGCTCCGGCTGTCTATGAAAGCCTCGGAGGCATGTGTATGATAAATCAGAATCTGTGGTGAGCCTGCCTTCTTTTTTAATGACAAATCGGTCTTTAAGAAGCGCTCGGCATTAAAATCCGTTTCCGTCATTTTTGTCGTCTGGTTCACGATATAAAATGTGTCCTTCAGATAACCGAGCTGATTTAGATTGGAAAGAAGATACCGTTTTCCTATGATGTCCGAAAGCTTTGGACGAGCGGCAGGCGTAAGTCCCGTAAATGACGTCACTACAACCGCACCGGTTTCTACCGTATCCTCTTCTTCTCCCGTTTTTTCTGCCCCTTCTCCCGGGCTTACTGACTCCACCGGAGGAAGGGTCGGTGTTTTGGTCGGTACCGGTGTTGTCAGTGTTACGCTGCCCTGCACGTACTCCACGTTGAGATATCCGTTTTCGGGTACTTTGTAGTCATTCTCGGACATCTTGTCCGCCGTGCTCTCCTCCGTTCCTTCCGAAGCATTTCCCGAGCTTGCACTAACTGCTGTTTCTTTCTTAAAAAAGAGTTCCGGAAATGCCGTCTTTACTTTATAATATAACATCATGCCCAGAACAAGCATACAGAGAATTCCGCCTTTTAACAGGCTGCGGTTTTTCGGAAGCCTTGCGTAAATTCTTGCCCTGAACCGATGCACTTTACGTTTTAACTGGTTCATCAGCTCACCTGCTACTTACTTTTAATGATGCGGTTGATTCCGTCTGCCACCGTCTCGCTGACATAACGAATCGAACAATCAATGTTTTTCGGTGTCACAAACATATTTTTTACGAACCCGGTAAAATCACGCTGCAAAAACTCTTCTGCCTCATGCCGAAACTCCGGACGACTTTTTGCAAACTGCTCCATACCTTCTCTCACAATCGTTCCGGCATCCACCACGGTAGGAACTCCGAGAGCCAATACCGGTCTGCCGATGCTTTCCTCGTTAAGTGCCTGCCTGTTGTTTCCGATGCCCGCTCCCGGACAGATTCCGGTATCGGTCAGCTGAATTGTCGTGTTTAAACGATGAACGCTTTTTGCCGCAAGCGCATCAATCGCAAGTACCAGATCCGGCTTTGTCTCCTTAACGATTCCCTTGATCATTTCCATCGTCTCCATACCGGTCTGTGCCATCACTCCCGGTGCCATGGCGCTGACCTTCTGATAGCCGTGCTTTTCCCCGAACTCTTCTCCAAACTCCTTAAAAAAATGCCTTGTCACAAGCAGTTCCTCTACAACAAGCGGTCCAAGCGCATCTGCAGTAATATCCCGGTTACCAAGTCCGATGACAAGAATGCTTCCTGCCTTCTTTCCCTTCATCAGTTTGAGAAGCTGTGTCTCAATTTCCTTTTCCGCAGCCACACGGCATTTTTCCTCCTCCGCAAGCAGCTCCGGGATTTCAATCGTAATATACGTTCCCTTCGGCTTTCCCATGGCTGCCGCGCCGTCCTCATTCATAATATCCACCGTTGTCACCTTGATGCCCTTCATTTTCCCGGTTTCTTCCTTTAATGCTACACCGGATACTTCTATATTGTCTTCTTCAAAGCTCTCACGCACCTCAAGCGCAAGGTCTGTTCTGAAATTTGCCATTTTCGCCACCTGCTTTCCTCTTATTGATTTTTCCCGCTCTTTACTTAAATCACCGCCGCTTTGCAATGCCTCATACTTATAGTATGCCGCCGTTCCTGAAAATATATCCCGCACTGCTGTTTCCATACCGCACTTTCCGGTACAATTTTATGGCAAAAAATTGTTTTTCCATCTTGACATAATTCGCCCTTTGTATTATGATAAAACAGTATGTTTGATTGAAACGTCCGTGTCCTGTTTCAATTTAGACAAGATCATGCAAGAAGAAAAACAAGATTATTGCATTGGAGGTGTTTTCATTGGCTAACATTAAGTCTGCAAAGAAGAGAATCAGAGTAATCGAGACTAAGACTTTAAGAAATAAAATGATTAAGTCTAAGGTTAAGACATTAACAAAGAAGGTTGAGTCTGCCGTGGCTGCCGGAGACAAGGCTCTCGCTGCTAATGCTTTAAAGGAAGCTGTTGTTGCAATCGATAAGGCTGCTGCAAAGGGCATCTTCCATAAGAATACAGCTGCTAGAAAGGTATCCAGACTCACTAAGGCTGTAAACAAGATTGCTTAATGACATAAATAAGTAAAACATGCGATCAAAGGCTGTAGTGAATCTACAGCCTTTTTCTTTTTTTGCTGCCGTACCGAAGGCTGCGCAGAATATAAGTTAATTTTAAAAGGAGGGCCTGCTATGAAACTTACTTCCGTGAAAGGAACAAACGACTATCTTCCAAAGGAAACCGCCCTGCGCGATTATCTGCAGGGAAAAATATTAGAAACCTACCGCTCCTGTGGATTTGAGCGCATTACCACTCCGATTTTAGAGGACATTGAAAACCTGGATAAGAGCGAAGGCGGAGAAAACCTCGGACTTATCTTCAAGGTCATGAAGCGCGGCGACAAGCTTGCCGAAGCACTTGAGCACGGCAATCCGAAGGAATTAGCCGATATCGGTCTCCGCTATGATTTGACACTGCCGCTCTCCCGCTATTATGCATGCAACCGTGCAAACTTAAGTACTCCGTTTAAGGTCATCCAGATGGACCGTGTTTTCCGCGCCGAGCGTCCGCAGAAGGGCCGCCTTCGCGAATTCGTACAGTGTGACATCGATATTTTAGGTTCCTCCTCCACAAATTGCGAGGTAGAGCTGATTGATACCACCGCAAAAGCGCTGCTTTCCATCGGTATTGAAAACTTCAAGGTGCGCATTAACGACCGCCGCATCTTAAAGAACCTCATTTATTCCGCAGGGTTTACCGCAGAGGATGCCGACAGTGTCTGCATCACGTTTGACAAACTCGATAAAATCGGCGCAGAGGGCGTCAAGGAAGAACTGCTTGGTAAGGGCTTTGCCGCAGATATCGTAGAACGCTTCGTTTCTACCATGAGCATTACGCCGTTCACGCTGGAGGAAGCGAAAAAGTACTGTACCGACACCGAGGCGATTGAAAGCGTTGCTTCTATTATGGAAGCTGTCCGCGCCCTCTCCGGCGGTCGCTATCAGATTGAGTATGACCGTTCCTTAGTACGCGGTCAGGGCTACTACACCGGCACCATTTTTGAGGTGGAATCGCTTGACTTCGGAAGCTCGATTGCAGGCGGCGGACGTTACGACAACATGATCGGTAAATTTATCGGTGAGAGTATTCCGGCCGTCGGTTTTTCCATTGGCTTTGAGCGGATTGCCAGCATTCTTTCCGACAAGAAATTTTCCATTCCTGCCGCAAGGAAGAAGCTTGCCGTCATTTATCCGGAAACAGAAGTCGTTACCGCCATCAAAAAAGCGGATGAATACCGTTCCGAATATGACGTTACCTTATTCGAAAAGCCGAAAAAGCTCGGCAAGCTGTTTGGTAAATTGGAGGAAGCCGGCTACTACGGCTGTCTGATTACCGATGAAGCCGCTGAACTTAAGATATTTACACAGGAGTAAGCTTTCCCGCTTTTCTCCCGATGACTGAAACGTGAGAAACCATCAGAATAAAAAACAGGCGCATAAGAAGAAGTTGCTGCTTCCTCCTATGCGCCATTCTTTTTTGTCAAAAACCGTCCGGCTTTTTGTTGCTAATCTTCTTGCTTAATCTTCTTCCCTCACCAGTACTTCGGTCTTCTTTTTGCCACTGATTCTGCAAATCGACTCCATATAGTCTTCATCCTCAAAGCCGAAAATAATCTGGTCTCCGAGACGCATTAATCCGGTAACGCTCTCGCCGAGAACTCTCTCCTTTGATTTTGCCTTTGTAGTAGCGTAAAACAGTTCCTCATCACAGATAAAGTAAACAACACCATACTTGTCGCTGTAAATATAAGCATCTGCTTCGTCTGCTACTCTGACACCCTTATCCCCCTTTAAGTAGAACAGTTCACCATCGCTCAAATAGTAAACCTTCTTTAAATCCTTACTGGCCGAAAAGCTTTCTGCTTCCAGGTCGTCACCAAGCTGCTTTGCTTCCAAAGACTTATGTATGTTCTTGATGTATTGAAGATCACCGTCACTCTCACGGAAAATCAGGCTTTCCCCATCTGCCGTCATCTGGTAGGAACGCATGGAGCCGACTTTTTCTACCGATTCTCCCTCATCGCTGACATAGTAAACATCACCGCTAAGATTAATCAGAGATTCATTGAAAGTGTCAATACCATAAGTAGCTACATTATAATAGAACGATGTTGTTAACTGCTGCGCCATGTCAGCCGGAGCCACAAGACTTCTGAAAGAAGTTCCCTTTAACTTCACAGGGCTTTCAAACTTTAACGTATAGTAATAGGTATTTCCGTCCTTCTCATAAAGCAGCTCCGTGTTATCTACATTGAAGTAATAGGTTCCAAACACAGCGGACGTAATCCTTTCATCATCCACATAGAGCTTTTCTTTGTCCTTGACGTAATATACATGCTTACCTCCGTCTGTAATTGCAAGCGGAACGGAATTCGAATAAAGCTTCTCTCCTTCCTTTCCTTTCTTGGAAAGGTATAAGTCACCTTCTACACTAAATATCGAAGCCTCACAACCGCCAATATAGGCAACCGATTTTCCGTCCGGGGAAAGTACAAAATTATCAATGTATACATCCCTGTCAATCAATGTGGATTTTCCCTTGGATACATTGTACAGATACAGTGAGCCGATGTAGTCATCCGTATCTTTTACATAGGCAATCGTATCGCCATAGAAGGAAACCTGTACTGCATCTACGTCATCATTAACCTTTATGATTCCCTTCTTCCCAATCACATACAGAGTATCCTCAAAGTCAAGAAATGCCGTCAGGGAAGCATCTGCACTATGATATACGGTATATATCATTTCATCGCTCTCTACGGTATCTCCCTCCAGATTAAACAAAAATTCATCCGGTCCCTCAAGATAATAGCCGGTGCCATACTCCATCAGCGTATAACGATCCTTTCCGCCCGAGAAGCAGGCAATCAACAGAACAACCAATACAACCGCTACTGCTGCAATCGCGATTTTCGCATTTTTAGAAAGACCGAGAAACGCATGCTTTACTGTTTCCAATGGTGTTTCTGCCGCAGACTCCTCTGTCACAACCTCTTGTGTCGCAGGCTCCGGTTCTGTCTTCGTTTCCTCCACCGGTGCTTCTTCCGTTACAGTTTCCTCTGCAACCGTTTCTTTTACTTCCTCATCGAGTGTCGCACCGCACTCCGGGCAGACGGTGCTGCCATCTGCAATTTCCTTACCACATTTACTGCAAGTCATAAACTCCTCCATTCTGCCGTCTAAATACCGGCAATTTAATATAGTACAAGAGTAATGCAATACACCTTAGAATTATATTGTTCTTTTATTTTTTTGTCAAGCAACGACAAATAATTGCATAATTATATGCTCACAAGTTCGCTTTTTTCTCCAACTCCATACAGGTGAAGCTCATGCAGTGCCCTCGTTGCTGCAATATATAAAATCTGCCTGTGATAGTCGGAAAAGTAAGTGTCCTTTTGCACATATGCCACATGCACACTGTCAAATTCCAGCCCTTTTGCCAGATAAAACGTCGTAATCACAATTCCCTTTTCCATGTGACTGCTCTCTGCAGAAAGGAGAGAAACCGGCAGCCGGTCCTTTAGCGCCAGATAAAGCTTCTGCGCCTCTTCCCATGTCTTTGTCAGTACCGCCGTGGTTTCAAAAATACTGCCCGTTTCCGGCTCCCTGCCATGTTCCGGCATATCCATATTTTCTTCGGACAGCACAGAATACAGCTTCTCTGTCATTTCATTTTCGGTTGCGGCTAAAAAGTATTCCGGTTTTCTGCCGTGACGCTCAAATGCTTCCTCACCCTCAATTCCGGCAATCTCATTAGCAAACTGCGAAATTTCAAAGGTGGAACGATAGCTCTTTTTTAAAGTCAAAAGCTTTGCCTTTTTGCCGAATACGTCCCTGCACAGTTCCTGTGCATCCGGCTTCCCCGGTGCCGCCTGCTGCTCCCTGTCTCCTAAAATTGTCATCGGGCAGGAAAACATTTTCCCAAGCAATAAAAACTGCACGTAGGAATAATCCTGCATTTCATCCACAATCAGATGCTTGATTCCGGTCCGCACCGCACCGCCGGACAGCAGATACTTCAGATAAAGCATCGGATAGACATCTTCATACGGGATATGCTCTGCAAGCTCTGAAATCTCTGTTCTGCCGCTTTCCCTTAAGAAACGATTGTACAGTGTGAACAGGTTCTTTGTCTCATACATATTGTCCAGCTTTGATTCTACGATTCCGCGCTCCAATACATCATATTCCCTGCCGAGCAGTGTTTCCTCTTCGTCAATCACATAGTCGGCAACCGTCTTCATTCTTGAAAGAATCGGGATATCCGGGAATTTTTCATAAAACAATGTGCGAAGCTCCTGTTCCGTCTTACTTAACTTCTTATAAGAAAGCGGTTTAAAGTTCATCAGGGAATCCTCCAGAGTAAGCACAAACAGATTCAGTTCCTCCACGTATTCCTTACTCTGCTTTTCCTGTACACTCTGCTGATATTCCTTTGCGTCTTCCTCACTCATACAAAGCAGACGTTCCAGATAATGATAGCGGTCTTCTGCCTCCTTGTATGCCTTCAGTTCCCGGTACGCATACAAATCAAACGTCATTTCCAAAATGTTTTCCTCACCAAGCTCCGGCAGAATATGAGAAATATACTCCGAAAACACCGGATTCGGCGACAGAATCAAAATCTGGTTCGCCGACAGCTGTTTTCTGTGGTGATACAGCAGATATGCCACCCGATGGAGCGCTACCGAAGTTTTCCCGGAACCGGCGCTTCCCTGAATGACCAGAATCTTATCCGCCTCATTCCGGATGATGGCATTCTGTTCCTTCTGGATGGTGCTGACGATGCTTTTTAGCCTTGCATTTGCGTTCATGGAAAGCTCCCGCTGCAGTACCTCATCATTCACAACAATATCACTGTCAATGACATATAAAAGCTTTCCGATCTTTATTTTAAACTGATACTTCTTTGTAAGGTCACCAAAAATTTCTCCGGCCGGTGCCTGAAAAGATGCCCTGCCGATGTCATAATCATAAAAAAGGCTTGAAATCGGCGCACGCCAGTCGCAAATGAGCGGAGCCTCCGCTTTCGACGGAGAAAAATCACCGATGCCGATATAATAGGTTTCTTCTTCCTCTTCGCCGTCATACCGGAACGTAATCGCCGCGAAATACGGGGAATCCATCATCTTTACGTAGCGGGCATACTTTTTTACCAGTTCCTTATGAGCATCTGCCTCCTCTCTGAGCAGCCGGTCATTATCATTTTTTTCATATCCGTATTCATCATATTCGGTATAACTCTCCCAGTAGTACTCCTGCATCTTCGTAATTTCCGAGCGTCTGAACTCCATCTTCTGCTCCAGTTCTTCCACCGCCGCTGCAAGCCTTTTTAATACCCTGTTTAAATACACCTCGTGATTCATATGCACCTTCCCCTTTCCTCAGAAGAACAGCTTCTCCCATTTTGCCGTATTGTATCCCAAATTATACGGATTCAGGGTGCGAATAACAAGACTGGATTTTTCGGGGGAGATATGCTATAATAGATACAGAAAAGGCAGATAGGATATGCCATGAACCCGTAATTTCCTATCTGACTTTTTTGATATTGCTTCAACTATGAAGCATAGAATTTTCAGAAACTGTCAATGTCTTAGAGACTCCAGCTCTGCACGTAATCTGGCCTTTTCAGCTCACGCTCATGCTTTTTCTGGATAGAGCGCTGAAGTCGGAGGTTATCTTCACGTGCGCGGCACTCTTCGCGGACGTAATCATCCGCATTCATGCGATAAACGGTTTCGGCGGTAGATTGCAGACTGATATGTTCCTGTGTTAGCATTTTGTGTTCTCCTTGTTTTCACGCAGTGAAAATGCGAGCCTCTGCGAGCAGAGGGCTTTTCCTCCCATGTTGTGGCTTTGAAGAGCTTCGCCCAGTAGTCAATCTGAATCAGGGGTTTGACTTCATCATAATCGTCCCCGGCGTTCAAGTCGTCAAAGTTACGGCAGAGATAACAGAGGGAACGTTCCGTCCAAAAAGTCCTGGCTGAGTACCTGCAGTTCCAGATGAATCTTTTTCGTTTGGTTCAGCAGTATGTTGATATCAAGAACATAGGTCTTTTCACCGACATAATCGCCAAGCCGTATGGGATTGGTGATTTCGACTGAGGTAATTTCCTTCGGCTCTAAATGAAGTAGTGAACACAATAAAGCCTTCAGGGTGTCCCGGTTGGCTTCAAAGACAATACGGAACATTAAATCATTTCGTAAGGTATGCGGCATCGGTCCGGTGGCAGTTGCATAGCCCGGAGGCATTGGGGCAGCCTGAATATCGGTCAATAAGATATAATGCGTTTCGGTCATATCGTATCCTTTCTTTCGTAAGCGCCTAATATAAGGGTATCCAAAAAACATGCCGGACTCTCACATGGAGAACCCGACACATTGGAGTATTTTACTCTACTTTGCTATTCCGCATACACTCTGGACTGTTTCACTCCATGGTGCAAGCCTTGACAGTTCTTCATCTGTCATGTCTGCACTCGGGCGTTGTTCCAAGAGATATTTCATATATTCGTACTGGTTCAGGTTATAAAGCTTGGCCATTTCAAAAATCGTATACATGGTCATTGTGGCATAGGCACCATCCTGACTGTCACAGAACAACCAGTTTTTACGACCAATGGTAATCGGACGGATGGCATTCTCGCTGAGATTATTACTAAGACTGCAACGACCATCCTCCAGATAAGTCATTAAATCGGCTTTACGGTTACGTGCATATGTTAATGCAGTATTCCATTTACTGCTTCCGCTCATGCTTTGTTCATCAATCCACGACAAGAAAGCCTCAAGGACTGGTTTTTCATCCTTCAGACGCCTTACATAGCGTTTCTTGTAATCATAACCCTTTTCTCTGTACCTGCGTTCAAAATCGAATAGCTTGTTGCAGTAGAGAACGCCCTGGACGGCAGGCAGGGTAAAGTCACCTTCCTGACCTTTTGGAATGGCATCAAGGAAATATCTGCGCAGATGGGCGAAGCAGACACAACGCTTACCTCCCTTTACCTTGCTATAACCATTATAACCATCAGCCATAAAGTAAAAGTCATCCATTCCGTTTAGGATGTGGGTTGCCACATCACCACTCCTGGTTGTGGAGTAATGATACAGAATAATCGGAGGAAGTCCGTCTTCCCCAGTGCGGGCAAGCCAGATATAAGACTTGCTTTGTGGGTTTTTCCCGGGTTCCTTTAATACCTGAAACGGTGTTTCGTCCATCATAATGAACCTGCGTTTTTTAAATTCCCGCTCAAAGTAAGATACCATATGTCTCAGATATTTTTCATGGCACAGGACAGCCCAGTGGGCCATGGTGTCTCTCCGGATATCTACGCCAAACTCTTTAAAATCAGTTTCCTGCCGGTAGTAAGGAACCGACAGGGCAAACTTGCGGTAAAAGGTACTTGCTGCCAGACTTTCTGAAACATAGCCTGGCGGAAGCAGTGCCGGGGCACAGCCTTCATCCTTAATAAATATGGTTCTTCTGTTTCCTTGCAGTTCGGACATCCGTAGGTGGTTGCGATATACTCAACACGCTCCAAAGCAGCCGGAGTATAAACGATTTCTGTACGAATGACTTCGGTACCGACAGCGACCATTTCGGTGCCACACTGAATGCAGTGCCTGTCTTCTTCCGAAAGAGAGTCCACAACAACCGTTCTCTTTGGAAGATTAGAAAAACGTTCTTCTATTGTAGGCTTTGCCTTACGTTTTTTGGTATGCTCACTGACATGGATAAACTCCTCCGGATCCGGTTCAATAACCAGAACAGGAGCTTCCTGACCCTCCGGATTTAAAAAGTCAAAAAGAGACAGCTGCCCTGCGTCCGGTACACGGCCTTTTTCGCTGGATGTACCGTAAATCTTATCATTCAGATACTGAATCAATGCTTTCTGGTCTGCGATGGTGGCATCCCGTTTTGCGATGTCTTCCAGATACTTCTGAATGAGGGCATTCTGTGCCGTAATCGTCTGGTTCAGTTGTATTATCATATCCTTAAGCTCGATGAGCTGCAGGTTAATGGTATCCGAATTCACTGTGTTTTCTCCGTTGTTTTTGTTACCTTAAGTATACCACAAAACAAGCGAAAAAGCCAGTAAAATTCAGTGTTTCAGGCACTTTGTCGGGTCTTCCTTATGACATTTTTAATGCCTTTGGCTGTTCTATATCCAGCCCGGACATAAGCCAGTCAAACTGCTTCCAGGTGATAGGCTTTACCTCTTTGGAATTCCTCGGCCAGCGATACCTGCCCTGCACTACATGTAGTCTTTTATAAAGGAGTACAAATCCATCAGCTTCCTTTAAAAGAATCTTAATGCGGTCACAACGCTTGCCACAGAAGATGTAGATGGAACGGGAATCCACTTCAATTTTTAGTTGTTCTACTACAACTGCACATAGTCCGTCAATGGATTTACGCATATCTGTGTATCCACAGACAATGTAAATATTCGTTGCCCGGGAAATATCACCTACCATAGGCATTTCCTCCGAGACTGGTCAGAATGATTCCTAAAAGTTCCGGGTGTACCTCATTGGTAAAACGGATGCAGAGATTTCCGGAAAGTATTTCAATCGTCGGATTGCAGGATGCAGACATACTTTGAGATAATGGAGTATTTTGCTCCATTGTATTCTCATGAACCGGATAAGTATCCGGAACTATATCGACTTTCACGACATCATTCTTCAGCGAAGCAGGATGTTGGTGTCTTGAGGATTCAGGAACCGAAGTGCCTTTCTTTTTAAGTCTGGCTATCCAGGCGTAAAAAGTACTGTTTTTAATTCCGTGTTCCCTGCACCACTGAAAATCGGATAAGCCGCTGCTGCGGCATTCGGTAATGAGTTGAAACAACTCATTATCCGTGAACATAGCTCTTGCCATAGCACACCTCCATAATGTAGTAAAATGCTCTATTCTCATTTGAGAATGTAGTAAAACGCTTTACTACTATTATGACAGGTAAAAGTGGTATGCGCCAGCCACCCTTATATTAGGCGCTTACGAAAAATCTGGGTTTGCTGCAGTTTTCTTGTTTTATAACTGTCAAAGACAGGATTATACAAGATAAGAAGATAGGTGGCAAGGTGGTGGGAAATTACTTCTCCTCACCCTTCTATGCCTAGCCTCCCACCTATCTTTTCACTAGAAATTTGGCTTTTCTGGTAGAAACGAAATGTAGTGGCGAAAATTGGATGACAAAAATGCTCGAAAATCGGGAGGTTACTGACAGGGAAATTACCAACTTAACACATCTTATTCATATACCATTCCGCTAGCTCAAAGTCCTCAATTGTGTCTATATCAACACTATTCCTACGGTCCATTATGACTGCATATTCTTTTTCATCTAATAAGGTAATCTTTTCACCGTAGCAGATTCGTTTAATATAAATAGCACCATTAAGCCTATAGTATTGACCCAGTTTTTGACGAGGAGCATTAACAAGATTTTTTCTAAACTCACATAGTGAGTGAGTTTCATCAAGCGTCATTGTCCATAATGGTGAATGGTCAACTTCACAGACTGAAGTAACTGCATCTGCATTTTTATCATTCAGCAATTCATAAGCTGCCAAAATATCTTCCGTTCTTCTCAATGGTGACGTAGGCTGTAAAAGACAAACAGTATCAAACTTTTCTCCGAGAGTCTCGTATTTTTTTAGTACTTCTTCGACAACTCCCCAGCTTCCTGCATTGTCACCACTTTGCTCTTCCGACCTCAAGAAAGGAACTGATGCGCCATTTTCCTTTGCCACATTAGCATACAGTTCGCTATCCGTACTAACCATTACTTCTTCAAACAGGTCAGATGATATGGCTGCATCTATACTGTATGCCAGCAATGGCTTTCCATTTAGTTCTTTTATATTTTTATCTTTTAAACCCTTAGAACCACTTCTTGCAGGTATGATTGCAATATTCTTCATCTTATTTATACCTCGATATTAAAGAACTTCTTCTTTAAATCAATTTTATCTTCGCTAACCACTTCGACAATCTTCGCTGCAATACGTTCTGCTGCATGGCCATCGCCATATGGACTAACCACTGATTTACAAGTTTTCTTAAATTCAGAACTCATTGCTTTTTGAATTGCAGCTTCTATGCCTTCATAATCAGTGGAGCAGTTAATAATACTCTCCGACTGTAGACGACCTCTTTGCCTATCTCCAATATTGATGGTAGGTATTCCAAACGCTGGTGTTTCAACAATACCACTAGATGAATTGCCTAACACAAATTCTGCGTATTTCATTAATGAAAGATATCTTATAACACCTAACGATGTAAAAACGTGAAGGTTTTTAATATCTGCTTGTGCCATATCAAGTAATTCGTTAATATGTGCACCACCCTGGTCAGCATTTGATTTTGTAACAATGAATTCTATCTCTGGAGTATGCTTTATTGCTTCAAGAAAATTGTGAATCAATCCATCAACATCGCCAGCATCCATCGTAACTGGATGATATGTGCAAACCGCATACTTGCATTCTTCTAACCCTATACTTCTTAGGGCATCATCTTTTGGCATATTGGACAGCTTCATGATGTTGTCTATGCTTGTAGAACCATAATTAAAAACACGCTCAGGATCCTCGCCTAGCTGAATAATTCTCCTATAGCTTTCCACATTCGAAGGGAAATGGAGATAGCTCATCTTTGTAATTGAATGGCGAATCCATTCATCTAATGCCCCTTCAGTCGTATCTCCTCCACAAAGATGAAAAATTGGAGTATGGGTATTTCCAGCAGCAATGGCTATTGATAGCATTTCATACCTGTCACCAAGAATTACAATACCGTTGTATTTCTTCTCCATAAAAAGCTCAGTGAACTTTTCCAGGGTTATAGCCTGGTTATGCGAGATATCACCGGCATCTTTTGAGCCGACAGGTATTTCCACAGTTGCATCAAAACGAATACCATTTCGATATATTTCATCGATGGTATGTCCGTATTCGTTTGAAAGATGCGTTCCTGTAACTACTACTTCAATCTTAAGTTCATTGTTTTCGTACTCTCGAAGAGATTGAATTACAGGCATCAAAAGTCCAAATTCAGCTCTTGTCGAAGTTACTACCGCGATTTTTTTCATAGCTCTATTATTTCATCCTCGGAAAAATCTCTAGATGCAACCTTTCCAATCACTTCATACCACTTCATCGGTGAAATTCCTGTTCCAGGTCGTTTGGTTGCAAGATTTTCTTCTGAGAATACTTCTCCTTGTTTAATATCTCTACTGGCTACAATGCTTTTTCTAGCTACTGCCTTATTTGCCATTTCGGAAGAAGATGGTTCCTTTAATCCGTTTCCAATGGCCTGTTCAATATTACGAATAGCCTTGACCATCTGTTGTAACTCTATTGGATTCAGACTGGCCTTATGATCAGGTCCTTCCATATTTTTATCCAGAGTGAAATGCTTTTCAATAACAGTAGCCCCCATCGCAACAGCAGCAATTGGAACTTCTATACCCTGTGTATGATCGGAGTACCCTACTTCTTTATGCAGAGCGTCCCTAATTGAATTCATAGCACTTAGATTAACGTGCTCATATGGAGTCGGGTATTGTGTGTTGCAGTGTAGAAGAGTTATCTCTGTTGTTCCGTTTTTCTCCAATACTTCTATCGCATCCTGGATTTCGTTCATATCACACATTCCAGTAGACATAACAACTTTTCTTTTTGTTCTGGCTATTGCCTCCAAATATGGTAAGTTAGTTACCTCACCGGATGGTACTTTCCAGAAGTCCATGTCAAAGATTTCCAAAAAAGCAATACTGTCTAAATCAAATGGAGTCGATATGAATCCAATGCCAACTTTCCTGCAATAGTCACGCAATGAAAGGAAATTTTCCTCTGTCAATGTAAGCTTCTGCAACATCTGAAGCTGGGTCTCATCTGATCCAGTTGTTTCCTTTTGATACTCAGCTTTTTCAGCATATTTGGAAACCAGTTTTTTAGGATTAAATGTTTGAAATTTTACATAATCCACTCCTGCTTCTTTTGCAGCATCAACCATCGACTTTGCAAGTTCAAAGCTCCCATTATGGTTCACACCAGCTTCAGCAATAATAATTACATGTTTCATTCCTTCACCACCCTATCTAATCGTAACACCGGCAGGGACAATTTTCCCGGACTCGATTTTTCTACACTGAATAACTGTTGAATTAGCTCCAATAAACGCTGCTTCTCCAACTTCAACCTGTCCACACAAGACAGCTGAAACCGCTACGTGTGAAAAATCACCGACACTACATTCATGTTCCACGAGCGACATTGTGTTAATGATTGCCATTTTGCCAATCCTGGCTTCTGAATTCACAATAGCTCCTTTACCAATGAATGTTCCCTCACCAATAACCGCTGTGCTTGATATGATACTAGATGGGTCCGTAATTACAGGTAAAGTATAACCAATGTCCTTTACAAACTTATATAGTTTTTGACGTAATTCTCCATGCCCTAAATAGCCCTGGCAAATCGCAACATTTCTGATTCCCTTAGAATAATAATGTTTGAGAACCTCATCTGTTCCTAAATAAGGATATCTAGATTCTACTTCGGCAGGTTCTGTATATCCTATAATTCTATATTCTTTTTTTCTTTCAATGCAGTCAGCAACACTTTTAGCATGCCCGCCATAACCTACCAAAATAATATCTTCCATCATTAATCAGAAACTATATGAAGTTTCTCCTCCATTCTTTTCATTTCATCCAATTCACCCATATCAAGGAACGAATCTTCACTGACCGGGTATGTTCCTACCTTGCCACCCTTTTTCATCACAGCTTCAACCAGATGTGTCATATGGAACATTATATCATCAGGAATCAAATTGATTGTTTCCGGATTGATAACATACATACCAGTGTTGATAAAATATGACAGCTTCGGTTTCTCTTCCATTGATTTAAGAGCGCCATTTTCGCCAGTATGCATCACTCCATAAGGAACTTGGATGTTTTTGAGTGCTGATACCACAGTTATATCATTACCCGCATTTAAATGATGCTGATAGATATCATAATAATCTGCCAAAATCAGCGAATCACAGTTGGAAATAAAAATAGGTTTATCAAATCTATCTTCAATCAGTTTGATACTGCCGCCAGTGCCTAGAGGTTTGTTTTCCTCTACATACTTTATTGTATAGTCTTTCTCAACCTCATCAAAGTAGGAACGAATCATTGCCTTTTTATAATTAACAGTCATATAAAAAGACTTCATTCCAAAGTCTGAGAAATAGTTGATGATTCGTTCAACGATAGGAGTATCACCAATCGGGACAAGCGGTTTAGGTAGTATCTTTGTATAAGGATAAAGCCTGGTTCCTTTCCCACCTGCCATAATTACTACGGGTACACCTGACAGCTTCCTCTTTGGTACTTCACACTCCATCGAGTCTGATTTAAATACTATATCAATGACTCTCATATTATCATCAAGCACTGGAAGCGCCGTGATACCTTTTTCGCTCATAACCTGTAAAGCTTTATGCTTTTCATCAACCTTCAGATACTTAGGTGATTTATTCATTGCGCATGAAACGGAAGCAGACACTTCTCCTGAATTTAGTATCCATCTTCTTATATCACCATCTGTCAAAGCTCCGACAAGTTTTTGATTATCATCAACAATAAAAAGAATTCCCTTTGCATTTGCATCAATCTTAGCCATTGCATCAACAATCGACATTGATTGATTTCCTACATATTTACTGATTTTCTCCATTTCCATCAGCAAACCCCTCCAATACATCTTTTATCTGTTCAGCTACATACTCAATCTCTTCTTTTGTAATCTGAGTACTAGAAGGGAAATTCAAAATTCTGGCTGCATAATAAGGAGCCTTCTCTATCTTATATGCAACTTCGCCCTGATAAGGTATCTGTTCATTAATCAGACCCCAAATAGCTCGAGTCTGAATTCCTCTTTCTTCAAGGGCTGTGATGATTTCACGCATTGTAGCTTTTACTCTATCTCTATTAATTTCCAGAGAATAGAACCACTTGTTTGAAGAAGTGCCTTCTCTAAAACCAATCATTTTTCCAAGTTCAAAGTTCTCAAACAGTTTGCAGTACAAGTCGTAGTTGGCCTTTTTTCTTCTGATAAACTCAGAAAGTTCCTCCATCTGAGCAACGCCAAGAGCTGCCTGAAGATTTGTCATACGATAGTTGTAGCCAACTTCATGGTGAATATAGTAATGAGGGTCATTCTTAGCCTGGGTTGAAAGATAACGGATATGGTCAACAACCTCGGATTTGTTGGCAGTAACCGCACCGCCGCCGCCAGTTGTGATGATCTTGTTACCATTAAAGGAGTACGCGCCAAAATCACCTATGGTTCCTGCGTATTTGTCTTTAAACTCACCTTCAGTGTAATATGTACCAAGTGCTTCAGTCGCATCTTCAATAACCTTCAGGTTGTATTTATTAGCGATTTCCATGATAGAAACCATATCAGCCATATTGCCAAAGACATGGACCACTACAATTGCTTTGACTACTCCCAAGTTATACTTTAATACTTCACCATCAAACACGCATTCTTCTTCACAGAACTGTCTGAGTTTGATTGGATCCATGCAGAAGGAGTCATCACAATCGATGAACACAGGAGTTGCAAACTGATACTTTACAGGATTAACAGCTGCAATAAAGGTAAGAGGCGGAACAATAACAACATCTCCCGGCCTAACGCCAGCTTCTACTAAAGACAGATGAAGCGCAGAGGTACCGCTCTGACATGCAGCAACATTATCAGTATGCAGAAGCTCTGCCATCTGCTTTTCCAGTTTAGAAATATATGCGCCTCCTGTGGATACCCAACCCTGCTCAAGGGCATCATCCACATATTTTTTCTCGTTCCCTTCAAAATTCGGGATAGATAACGGAATAAACTTGCTCATGTTCTACCTCCTACTCATAATCACTTTTCTGAGCTATTACATATTTTAATAATTTTTATAATATCGTCTTTGAAGTAGTTCTTATTTTTAATACAGTTGACCAGAATACTTGTTAAGCGATGTTCGATGATGTAAAAGAGGTATCCTCCTACCAAACATACACAAATACATGCGATCAGTTGAAGCCACATATTATCTATGATTTTATATATGACCCCTGCTAGTCCGCATCCATAGAAAACCATTTGAACCAAGAAAATATTAAATGATGCTTTCCCTATTTCTTGTAGAGGAAGTAATTTTACTTTACTGTCGGAAAACTTCCTAATCAAAACATACAAAACCGGCATTACAAACAAAGATGGTAAATAGTTGACCCTTGCCCAATCAGAGTTCATAAAAACAGGATTAAGCGGAATGTAATTCAATGCTACCTGCCATATTAAACCTATCGAAAACATCATGCCTAACACTATTTTGCTTAGCCTTTTCTTTCCAATCGCAATGAAACAACCAAAAGCAATTACGCTTATGTATCTAAAGGCAATAATCTTGTATGATTGACCATCCATACCCCAACAGTATTGAATCATCTCCCACAAGGCTGTTAACAGAAAACAAATAATTACACCAAACCAATCATACTTTTTAATTAGTACATAGATAAGGGGAATCAAAAATACCAGTTGTATCATTACTGGCGTATAGTATGAACCTGGTCCTACCCCCCTCGAACGATTTTTTCTATTGTTTCGATGACACCTGCATGATTTATAAATATCATGTACGGTAATTCCAAAAGCACAATAAGGGAAAAAGGAACTAAAAACCTTAAAACTTTCGGAATTACAACTTCAATAGAATATGCTTGATCTAACGACTCTATACCTCTTTTTCTATATTGAATAGACGTTACATATCCAGTAATAATCATAAAAACAGGCACAGCCATGTCTATCCAAAAAAAGAAGCCATATCGCTTGTAATCATCAGGATACACGAATCGAAAGTGTGTGATGATTATAAAAATGATCATCAATCCTTTAATTATATCTAGTACATTTGATCGTTCCTTTTTCATTCAAATAAGCACCTCTTACATTTTGCTATCTAATGACCTGCCGGTCTCGATATGTTCAAAGTTAGGAAGATATGCTTTCATAATTGCAATTACTTCCTCTTTTGTTGTTTCTTCTTTTTCAAAAGCTGCTGTCAATTCATCAAACAGTACTTTCACCTTATTCTTATCTGGAATTGGTTTTTCCGTAACAACACCAAGAGCCTTGAGCCTATCAAGGTCTACACTCTCCTGATCAGTGTAAAACTCCTCGTACGCTTTTTCACCAGAAGTATCAGAGCCTGAATAATGGACAGGGTATTTTAAACTACCGTTCTTCAAATCCTCAGCTTTCTCTATTGCTTCCTCATCGCTTGCGCACTCTAATACTACAAATCCATTCTCTTCCAAGAAAGCTGTGGCAATCTTATCAAAAGTCATCATCTGTTCCTCTTCCAGTCTCGGGAAGAAGATCTCTCTGTTTTTTCCGAGCATACAAGCAAGCATACAAATCTGGCCACTCTCTTCAGGGGATACGAAATACCGCTTTACATCTGAAGGAGCAGATATTGGCTGTAACTTCTGAAGTCTTGAAATAAAACCAGCTGGAAGAGAACCATTAGAAAAAGCTACATTGGCAAAGCGAGCCGTTTTTACCGGGAATTTGTCCGAATAGGAGAAAATGACATCCTCCATAATTCTTTTACTTGCACCCATGATATTGACAGGATTTGCAGCCTTATCCGTTGAAACACAGAAATACTCTTCAGGTGGAAATTCAGACAAAAGGTCAAGTAGCAACTTGGCATGTAGCACATTGTTCTGCAGAAGAGCTTCTACAGAGTAAATATCTTTCTCTGATCTAACATGCTTGTGTGCGGAGAAGTTTCCTACAATGTCAAATCCTCCACGCTTGCGGAACATCTTTTCAAACACAGGGGATGCGAAGTCCATTGGATATGGAACATAGTCCTCTGGCACATACATTCCTTTTGTTGATCTTAAGTTCCTTGTAAGTTCCGCAAGAGCATTCTCATTTGTATCAACAACCACCAAAGTGGCTGGTTTGAAAGGAAGAATAGCTTTTATGAATGAAGAGCCGATCGAACCAGCACCGCCAATGACCAAAACTGATTTGCCTTCTATCTTTCTTGTTAATTCACCCCTGTTGTCCTCGATATCTTTAAGGAACATACTCTGAGGTCTTTTTGTAACATATTTGCATATAAAATGGTTTAAGTTGAACATAATTCTTACCTCATTTTTTCTTCTATTTATATCACTCGGTTATAATTTCAAACAAGCTTTTTTGCGAGAATATGACATCCTAAATCTTCATGATTAGTAGAATCTCATAAATAAACCGCTTTATCGTAAGCGATGATAAAACCAACTATCTGAATATATATCAGTACCTGAAACTGTTACTTAGCAAAATGCTTTAACTCAATATCAAAATCCAGATATATACTTCATGTGTTTAGATTATCTCATACGATTATGAAGAATTGGAACGGTAGGTAATTCATCGCTTACTGTTCAACTAAAGCTCTGGTATTAATAACGCAATTATTTTCGACAACAGCCTTGCTATTATCAACAGCTAATTTTCCTATAAAGCATCCCGTTCCTAAAATAGCCCTTGGAGATACAATCGCAGATTTATCAACAACATTTATAATTCACAATTTTCTTTCTTGAAGTCTATCAAACCAAATTTTGCGTCTTATATTATTTCCAATGGCTATAAAATATACATATTTTTTATTGTTTTTTAACTCATCTAAGCTATGTGCTAAAATTGGATATCCTAGGTGCTCTGCATTATTTGAAAATTCATCTATGAAACCTGTAATTTCATAATTATATATATCTACTGAGTCAAGAACGGATTTTGCATAACCGCCTGCTCCGATTAATATTAATTTTTCCATTATAGCATCCCTTATCTAATCAATATTTCTTCTATAACTCTAATTATGTTATTGGCAGCATTCTCTTTATTACGAAATAAATCTCTTCCACGAGCCATTGCTATGTATTCATTACTCGTTTTGTCCTGTAGCAGGCATATCTTTGCTTCTAAATCCCTTATGCTGGATGCTTTAATTGCAATTCCATATTTAGAAAAATCAACTCTTATTTTATCATTTATCTCTACAACTATGAGATTCTTTCCCATCAGAGCTGCTTCTATTCCACTATTAGAATCCATAGTAATTGCAACATCTGCTATGGAAATAAGTGCCTTCAAATCCGTACTTTTCGTTTTTATATAATTTGAATTAAAATCACATAAGTTTTCATTATAGTCCTGATTTGGATGCAATTTGACTAAATATAAGTTTTCAGGATGCAGTCTAGCCTGTTCCATCAAAAAGTCTTCTATGATATCTATATCTTTATTTAATGGTTGTTCTAAATACATGATAACATAGGAATATTTTGATTTATCTAACTTAATTAATAACTCATCTACCTTTTGATTATCAACCTTGATATTATCTTCAAATACTGGTTGTCCGGTAACATGAATTTTCTTTATATTGCAAATATCATTTTCTATTAAATATTTTTTTGCATATTCATTCATCACACAGATATCAGCATCATACCCCAGGATTTTCATTTCTGGCAAATCATGTATATGCAGAACCGGAATGCCTAAATCGTTTGCTGCCCTTCCAGTCGCTCTCTCATATCTGACATTTGAAGTGAGCACTACAATATCAGGCTTCACATATAACAAAATCTTTTTCATGGATTCTACTGGGCAGAATGCTTTTCGCCCTTCACGATTAAATTTATCATAGGCAAGCTCATATGAACCCATTTGATTCTCTAAATCTATAAATCCAATTCCTAAATATGCTACGCAATCCTCATATTTAATGCCAGACTCTGCATTGTATTCCTTTTTTGCAAGCTCTTTTCCAATAGCAAATATACGTTCCTGTTTTGCTACAGAAAAAACTCTCATATAATCCTTCAGCGTATTGTGTGGAATGTTATTTACTGTCAAATTAACATCTGCTACTGTAAGAGCTAAAATCTCACAATTAAAGTTTTCAGAAGCCTGTTTATATACAAAACGTGCTATATTACAGTGGACACCACCATACGTTACAAAAAATATTTTTTTCACTCTTATTCTCCAATCAAAGCCAACGCTGTTTCTATATACTTATTCGCAATATTTATCCCTTGCTTCTTAAAAAAAGGATACGAGCTACCATGATACCCCGTAACCACTACAGAATTCAACTCCAAAACATAAATAGTTTCATCAATAGAATCTATTATAAAATCTACCCTGACTAATCCTACAAAGGCTAAATCACTCACGATTTTAGATGCTATATTACATATTTTTCTTTCCATATCGCAGTCAAATTCTTTAACTTTAGCATCCGAAAAACCCATAAGACTATATTCTTTAGCTTTACTATAGTATGTAACTCCCAAATGTTCGACTTTATGTCCATCATTTAATACAGCAACCGTGCAATCGTACCCATCAATATATTGCTCTACTAGTAAATCTGTCTCTTTGAGATTGTCACTAAACTCATCAATAACATTTTTTAGCTCTTGTATATTATTTACTTTAACTGGCAGAAAAGAGTCATTAATAGCCTTTAATACAGACGGATAGTTAATATCCAAATAATCGGAGATTATTCCATGTTTATATATGGTTGCTTTCGGAGTTTTTATTCCGATTTTTTGTATCTCTTCCTTAAAAAGCCATTTATTCTTTGCCAGCTTACTCTTTTCCAAATTAATATTTGTAATAAATCCGGCTGCTTCGAGATACATAACCAGTTCAAATGCCAGTCTATGCCCTGTTCCAATTATTACTTTCTTAACTTCTAAGCTAGAGAAAAAATCTATAATTTCTTTATGATTTTTCATGTCAATATAACCTACATAATCAGCTGTATCTGACCCTGGCTCATCTTTTTTACCACATATCAGCGCTACCAGATACCCTTTTTTGTGTAGCTCATCAGTCAAAGAATCTCCACTCTTTCCTGCTATCAACCCAATTACTGCTTCCATTAGTATGCTCCCTTTCCTTTAAATACAATTAAAACTGTTTTTATAAGAATCTTTATATCAGTAACAAATGATACTTCATATGCATATAAATTTTCCCAATACAGTTTTTCCTCCGATGTTAAAGAACTTCTACCGTTAACTTGCGCAAAACCAGTAATTCCAGGTTTCATTTTATACTTATCCATTGAATAATCGTCTGTATCCTTAACTACATTGGGCCGAATACCTACAAAGCTCATATCACCTTTTATTATATTAAATAGCTGCGGTATCTCGTCTAAACTAGTCTTTCGCAGGAATTTCCCACTCTTAGTTACTCTGTTATCTCCTGGTAATGTAGATGTCGGTCCAATCTTATCTGCATTCTTAACCATTGTTCTGAATTTGTAAATATAAAACGGAACGCCATTTTTCCCAACCCTTTTCTGCCTATATATTACTGGTCGTCCAGAATCTAATAAAATGATAAAAGCACAGATAAGATATAGCCACCAAAACAACAAAAGCAATACTATAGCAACTGCTTTGTCAAGTATATTTTTTATATATTTTGAATATAATGATTCCTCTTTTGTTTTGCCTTCCATATCTCACTACCTGCCTTTCGATAATTCATTTAAATATCCCTTAATCTGGTTTTCTAAACATTTTCTGTTCTGAGTAAACCTATCATTATCCCAACTATCAATTATATTTTTCTCAAATAATTTAATCTTTTGAATTTCTTTATTTAAAGCATCAAAAGTATCTGCATCTTTTCTAAATGTTCTTGACAGTATTGTCATCTCGGAACCAATTCTGTAATGTTCCCCCAAAATCAACTCTGCCGGAACAATTCCTTGGCCAAGTTTAGCAATTCCACCAAATCCGAACTTTATATTATTATTCTTAACCGTATCTGCAATATAGTCTACTATTCCACCACTAAGTAATTCGAACATAAAATCAAGTTTCATTCCCAAATGTAAATCATTTAATCCAACATGAATTTCATCCACACCTGAACTTTTAACGATATCATGAATTCGTACCAAAGCCTGAGGTGTTTCTAAAAGTAAGCAAACTCTTGCCCTTCCATTGATTATATTGGTAAAAATGCGGACTTCCTCAACCGTAGTAAACATGGGCAGCATCAAAATATCTGCACCCCTGCGAATACACTCTTCAATTTCATTACTACTATTAGGATTTATGGGGTTTACCCTTACCATAACCGGTACACTATTTACAGCATTCTTAATGATACTTATATCCTCAAGTTTATGATTCGATATATATGTATCCCTATTTTTCTGCCTTTCTTTTTTACCTAAAGATTCTAAATCAACAAAAATCCTTCCCACTCCAGCTTTTTCTGCATATTCAGCAATTCTAGGCTCATTTGTAATAAACATTAAATCAAGCATTTTTTATTACCTCCAAATTATCTAGAGCAGATTCCTTTCCGTTCCGAAATTTACGCAATTCAATTTCATAAAGTGTAATTATCATTAATAGCAGACTCAGACTCCTACTATCCCCCAACACATATTCAAGCATTCCGTAAGCTGCATATGTCATAACAATAAACAAAATCATATTCATAAACTTAATATTAGCTTTTATCGATAAACTTTTTACCAAACTTTTTGCCAAACATATCATATAGAAAACAAGTACAACTAATCCAATGACACCCTCTTCAGTCAATATTTGAAGATATACATTATGCGCATGATTAGCACTGAAGGAAATCTGAAAATACTTAATATATTCCGTCTTAAAATTATTAGGTCCAACTCCAAAAAGCCAATGTTTTGGAACCATGTCTTTTATTATTTTCCCATATAGTTCCCAACGAATATAATTTGAATAATGATCAGATTTCGTAATTGTGGATAATTGCTGTATTCCATATTGGAAAAATTCCGAACGTGTTACTATAAAAACACCCATGCACAAAACAAGTGAAAAAATAATCATTTTGCTCAAATTAATTCTTTTTATGCTTTGGAAAAACATAACTACATAGTATACGATTACAAACACCAGAACTCCTCGTGAGTTCGTTGCAACAACTCCCGCAAGAAGAATAATTTCTTCAACTATAGATACCGGAGTAATTCTCGTCCTTATATAACGAAGAATAGCTAATGAGCAGAACATAACAAGTGCACTATAGTTGTAATCAGGAATTCTGAAGAAATTCCATTCATTAATCACTCCAGTTATTGAAGCCCCTAGAAAATCTGCCACATATATAATTGCCAATACTATGCCTGCTGTTTTTATAGAAGTGATAATCCGTTCTATCTTGCTACACATATTGCAACATACTATTATTCCTATGACATATATCCACGTATATATTTCATTAACTGCCAACAACATATTCTCAGCTGTTAACGTCGTTAATACAACCGCCAATAAAAATATGACTGAAAATCCTAATGTGCTCCGTAAATAAATATGAATCTTCTTATGTGGTCTCACCAAAAATAACAATATTATTATCCATATACTTACAGCATTAACAATAGGATAATTCATAAACATACAAATTATGTATATCTCAAACAATTCTTCTGGACTAAGAAGAATACTTCCGATAAGATATATTGCTATAAATACAAATCCACTATATGAGTTATTTGTTATTATCATTACGATATACGCTATCGCAATTAGCAATATTTTTGTTAATATTCCTTGAAGCGAACTTTGCTTAATTTCTTTTCCCAATTCTTACTTCCGCCTTATTAAATAATTAAAAATAATATTTATTTCATCTATTTTCATGAATAGACATATTAAAAAATAAATCAATATTCCAGAAAAAACTTGAATTATGAGTAATGGAATTCGAGATATAGGCAATAGCCCTAAACCAAAAACTACCAGCCCCATAATACTACTTGCTACAATTATTTTTATTACATATATCAAGTTCATATCATTTTTATCTCTAGTTCCAATATATTTTTTCAGTTTTGTAAAATAAAAAGGCATTGCTAATATAGCTGACAGACTTGTTCCTAATGCTAATCCTGCCATTCCCATATGTTTTACTAACAAGAAATTAAAAACTATATTTATGCCAATAGTTAAAGAACTAACCCAAAATGCAAATTTTGAATCCTTAACAGAATAATAAAAGTTACTCATAATGTCACGAATGCCGACTGCCGTAATTCCTATTACATACATTGACAATGCTAATGAAGTATTCGTTATTGAGTCATCTCCAAAGTTCCCCCTACCAAATAGAACCGAAATAATATTATTAGAAACAACAAAAACCCCAATTGTTACCGGTATAAACACAAATACTGAATACCTCACCGACTTCCATATTACGTGCTTCGCTTTATCAATATTTTCTTCAACCATATATTTTGATAATGTTGGATATAGAATAGTAGTCAACCCTGTATTCAGCATCATAATAATAAATGTTCTTATTGTATTTGCATAATTCAAGGATGCTATAGAGCCTTCAGGTAATGTTGAAGCAAAAAACTTATCAACATATCCATTGATTTGAGTTAACATACTGCTTAAAAATATTGGCAATAATAACTTACTCAAACCCAAAAGATATTGTTTGTCAAAAAAAATATCTTTTACTATATATTTATTCCTACTTGATGCTATAAAAACCACTATCATATAAACTACATTCGCCCACAGATAGCCCCATACTAAAAATGATGCATTTAGCATTCCTGCCAATATAGTAAATGCTATCTGTACACTACTATGTGTCAACATACATAATGAAGCGATTTCATATTTTTCATTACATTGCAAATAGCATATCCATATATTTAGTATTGCTGTTACTGGTATATTCCACAAAGAAATCTTTAGATATACTGCAGTCAATCCTTTCATTTCTACCGAAAATCCCGGGGCAAGAATATTGACTAACGGCATGGAAAATATACTTCCAAATAATACAAAAAGCATACTTATTCCAAATACGATTAAAATCAAAACATTTGTAAATCCTATTGCTTTATGTATACTTTTTTTTAATTTAATCTCTGTGAAAACAGGGGTATAGGCCATACCAACACAAGTTAAAAATCCAAGTAGAATAGTTGGTATATTAATTGCCATAACATATATATCTACAGTAGTTGATGTTCCAAAAAAATAGGCTATGACTAATTCTCTTATAAAACCAAACAACTTCGATATTAGTGTAATTGTAGTTATGATACTTGCTGTTCTTAAAAAGTTCTTTTTCTGCATATTATCCTATACTTTAATTAATTGTGACTAAGCAGTTTCTCCAGAATATCTACATGCCTTTGTATTGTAAATAATTCTCGAGCTCTTTGTTGACCTGCTTTTCCCATTTCTTCTCTTAAATTCTTATCAGATACAAGTTTTTCAATACTGTCCTTTAATTCTTCATTATTATGAACCAAATATCCTGTAACATTATTCTTCACAATTTCTTTCATTCCTCCATTATCAGAAGCTATTACTGCTGATTTCATAATCATAGCCTCTGTAAGCACCATTCCAAATGTTTCGATTCCCTCATCATCGTCTAAAATGTGCAAAAGAATATCTATTCCATCCATAATATCTGGTATATCATTTCGCACTCCTAAAAAATGAACTTTGTTCTGAAACGAAAATCCTGATAGTTCATTCTTATATATAAGGTATCTATCTGTATTTCCAACAAAAACAAACTGCACATTGCTATGATTCTCAATAGTATTTTTTACGATATCCATCATTTTTTTATTTCCTTTGAAACCGTTCATTACAGTTCCAATTAAAATATCTTCTTCTGACAAATTGAGAGAATCTCTAAACTTTCCTGTGACATTTTCCTTAAAGACTTCCTCATCAAGTGTGGATGGATAATTAACTATAATGTTGTTCGGGCGTATTCCATTTTCAACAAGTTCTTTCTTGTGTTCTTCAGACATACATATGTGCTTAAATGGCATCATCTTATGAAACCAATACTTACCGTTTCCTAAAAGTACATTTAAATAATTGATTTTTTTCCCTGTACATTTACCTGCAATGTATGCCATTAATGTTGCAGCTGAATTAAATCCATAAACATATTCAATATTTTCTTTAATAAGTATCTGTTTTAGTCGCCTTATGAGTGAAAAAGATGCGATAATTTTTCTACTATCAACCTTCAAACACTTTTCAATATAACAAGTAATTCCTAGTTCTCTAATTTCGTCTACTTTATCTCCACCTCCGCAAACTAAAACAACATGATAATTTCGCTTGAGCAACTCCCGAATTGTAGATAAAATCAATGAACCCGGACCACCACAATTAACATTTGATCTAATAATCATTATATTTTTCATTTTGATATACCCTCACATAAACTTATAACACTACCACTTTTTATTGTTGTAGATGGTTCTATGACCACACCAGATTTTAGATATACGCCATCTTCTATCGTACAGTTATGATCAACCAAACAGCCTATCCCTAAAATACAACCATACCCAACATATGATTCTGTATTTACAATGCAGCCCGGCTCTATAACTGTGCCTTTTTCAATAGTAGCTGATTTACTGATATATGATTTTGGTGATATTATTGACACAATTTCAATTTGTTCATTTGCAAATATATTCAACCATTTCTTCCGCAAACTATAATCACCTAGTGCCACAAATGCTGATGTATATTTATTTATATACTTTTTATAGTCATCCAATGTTCCTATAGCTTTACAATTATGATCATCCAAAAAGTCAATCTGACCATAACATCCTATCTCTTCCGCGATTTCTTTTACAACGCTTCCATGCTGACCAGCTCCAATTATTAACAGTTTTTTATCCTGCATCCGTTAAACTCTCCATTTTTAATAGATTTAACATTTCATAATTACTCACAAATTCTCCAATAAATAGCATACTAAATTGAAAACATTTCAAGATATCTTCTCTTCATCTTGATTCCATAATTAATCTTGACTTCCGGAAGTTTTTCTCCCAACAAGTGTTTAATTCTTAGATATGGAAGATTTAATCCGCCTTCTTTAAATATTTTCATTGTTGCAGCAATTCTAGGATTAATCTCCAACAAAACCGGATGTCCATCCGCATCATTTTTAAAATCTAAATCAGCATTTCCAGTCAATTTCAAAGCTGCTATAACTTTTTCTGCGATTTCATACGCCTCAGAATTATCTTTCAATTCTCCCGCCTGAGGAATACTGTGCAGATTTACCGTACTTTCTCTATATGCCATATAGAGAATTTTCCCATTTTCCGCCAGTAAATCTACCGAACCTTCCATCCCGGGAAGATATTCCATTGCCATCATTTCTGGTATTGTTTTTTTCTCTTTTAATGTTTCCTGCAATTCCTCCATTGTTGTATAGAAAGAATTTGGTTTTTCCCCGAAAAGTAAATCATAACGCGATACTCCTGGCTTAACGATCCTGATACCACGGCTACCACTTAATTCAGTAGCCTTAATACACACAGCATGATCAGGATATCCGCAAACCTCACAGGCTTTTACTAAGTCATCAGCTTTCTTAATTACACAAAACTTTGGTACAGGCAAATTGTTTTCTTTTAGGAATTCATAAAATCTATATTTATTATTTGTTATCTCAACGCTTCTTCTATCAGAAACGGATACCTTTGTGTCTATATCTTCAAACTCTGCCTTTCTGTCAATAAGTGGTATTAACTCTGCAGACATAAAAGGCATTACAACATCAACTTTTTCACGTTTACAGATTTCCAAAAGTCTATCTACATATGTAGAATCTGTTGCTCTTGGTACTTGGTAAAAAGCATCAACCATTTGTAAAATAGTCTTATCTGCCCCCATATCTACACCGATTATCCTTATATTTCTCTCACCATTTTGTTTTAAACAATCAGCAAGTCCCGGCATAAACTGAGCACCACAAGCTGATACTAATACAGTTAAATCTCTCATCTCATGCCTCCTTAAAATACATATGTGTGGAAAATGTCATCAAAGGTTTCCTTATGCTTGATTAATTCAACATCTCCTTCTTTAGTGATTTGAACCATTGCGCAGTTAGGAAGAATAAAAGGCGGCTTAAACACGTTGCTATAACTTCCTATATTTCTAAACTGAATAATATCACCTACAGCAAGTTCGCCATTAAAGCCATCATACATGTGATCATGTTCAAGGCATGTATACCCGACAAAAGTTCCATCACTGATTTTATTCAATTCTCCACCATTATGGTAAATGCTGATTGGCAGGTTCTTAAGATGACAAATGTCTCCCATATTTCCACCACTGCAATCAAAAGTTACATATGTCTTTTTCTTTACATTTTTAATGCTTTTTACAGTACCTAAGAAGGACATGCAACCCGAAATAAGAGTTGTACCCGGTTCAGTATATAACCAAGGCTGACTATTAAAAGGAAGATGACCATATTTTTCATTCATTGCTGTTGCTACAACATCTGCATATTCATTAAATGTAGGTATATGACCTCCGAATTGACAAGCAAGCTCTGGTTCCATGACAGAATTCATACCACTGCCTAAATCTATAAACTCCGGTGTGATTTTGAAGTATCTGTCAATAAGCTTAAACATGATTCTGATTCGATTCTTCCAAGCATCAATGTTTCTCGATTTTCCAACATGGCAGTGAATACCAACAACACTAATATTTTCTTGCTTATCAATCATAGTGAATGCTTTATCTATTTCTGAATTTTTATCTTTATCTACATCTTCATATGCATCGATTCCAAATCTTGATATGAATCCTTGATCTATATCAATATTGACTCTAAAAGCAATGCGTATATTCATCTTGGAATTTCTTTTTGCAAACTCTACTACTGACTGCATTTCATCAAGATTATCTATATTTGCCACCCCACCATGCATAAGATGGTCAAAAAGTCCTTCGCCCTTAACAGGTCCGTTATAAACAATTTTGTCATTTGTATATCCAATCTTTTTTGCAAGATCATATTCCATTTCGGAAACTACTTCTGCCAATCCTCCAAGTTCCTTTACTTGCTTACAAATCATTGGCGTATAGTTTGTCTTATATGAATAGGCTATATCGTATTTTGGATAAATTTTTCTAATTGACTTAAGAAGGCTTAAATAATTATCTTCAAACTCTTCAGCATGGAAAATGTATAGTGGAGAACCATATTCCGTTATTAATTCCTTTACCTTTAATTCATCTATCCTACAATTCATTCTAAATACTCCTAACTCCTCTTAAATGCACATTCAAAAGCTTCAGCATAGTTACATCCGGCCTGCGCTCCACGGTATGCAGCCAAACCTTCAAGTGCCTCATTCGAGCGGGGATGAGGATAAGATCTCATAACTCCTTTATAGGCAGAAAGAGCTTTCAGCTTTATTTCCACGCCTTCCTTTCCAATCTCAATGAAATAATTTGGGTTAAATCTATTAGCTGAGGTATCAAAAGACCACTCAGTTGAAGAAGGAACTTCCATGTACAGAAGTTCTTTCAGTGCCGGAAGATTATCTCTTCTCTGGAATAAACGGCATGCAGCTTGTACAGCATAAGAAGTCATTACATGATCGTTGTTTGTATCTGATGGATGGTGAGTTATAATAGCCTCAGCATTCCAGTCCTGAATACACGACTCAATGAACTGTACCAACTCCAGATGAGGTACTGTGTTCATCTTGATATTCGGAAAATCTGCATGATATGTTTTTTCCACACCAACGATAGAAAGAGCTTTCCTTTCATCATCAGATAATGTACAGGATAAATCTTTTCTCGCTGCTGCCCTGCTGACCATGATAGCTACAGCTACGCTATGTCCTTCCTGAATCAATTTATGAATTGCTGCTCCTGCTCCCAAAACTTCATCATCGGGGTGCGCTACTACTACTATATAATTCACTTCTCTTCTCCTTACACTATCATCAATTATTATCCACTTTTCTATTAACCTCTTCTGGTCTTCTAAAAGTCGGAACAACTTTTCTCATTGCTTCTCTTACTTCATCATCCTCATCAGCCTCACAGGCTAATCTTAACATTTCAAGTTTCACTTCAAGTTCATCCATACTGATTGTATTTTCCCTTTCAATGAAAATCATGTCGTTCTCTGTCTTTTCAAGTTCTTCCGTCTTTACCAGAAGTTCCTCATAAAGCTTCTCTCCAGGCCTTAACCCGGTTTCAATAATCTCTATACCTTCCACGCCACTCAGACGAATCATATTCTCAGCCAGATCATAAATTCTAACCGGCTTACCCATATCAAGTACAAACAATTCTCCGTTCTCTGCCATTGCGCCACTCATCAATACTAATTGCGAAGCTTCTTGGATTGTCATGAAGTATCTTATTATCCGCTTATCTGTTACTGTAACTGGTCCTCCCGCTTGAATCTGTCTCTTAAATAGCGGGATCACTGATCCAGCACTTCCCAGCACATTTCCAAACCGAGTGGCACTGCACTTTACCTTTCCTCTTGTGCTGTAAGCCTGTATAATCATCTCGCACATTCTCTTGGTGGCACCCATGACATTCGTAGGATTGACTGCCTTGTCAGTGCTGACCATCATGAATCTCTTACAACCGTGTTCCTCACAGCACTGAATCACATTTAATGTTCCAAAAACGTTATTCTCTACCGCTTCTACACAGTTCTTTTCCATAAGAGGTACATGCTTATGAGCCGCTGCGTTAATACAGATATCTGGATGATACTCTCTGAACACCCTTGCAAGTCCTTTTTTGTTTGTGATGCTTACAATCTCAACTTTTATATCCAGTGCTCCTTTGTAAGCGAAGTTCAAGCTCTGTTGAACATCATATGCACAGTTTTCATAAATATCCACGATAACAAGTTGCTTCGGGTTCATCTTGGCAAGCTGTCTGCATAGCTCTGACCCAATAGAACCGCCACCACCGGTGATAAGGATTACCTTATCTTTGTAGTAAGTCCTTGCTCTATCATTGATGATCTCCTTTTGCTTTCTCATTAAAAGGTCTTCAATATTAAACTCACGTAGTTGTCGTTTTCTTCCTGAGACATTACTAGGACTATCCCCAACTCCATCCATACTTGGATAATCAAAGACTTTTATCCGGAATCCGGCTTTTTGGTAGTAATCATATAGTTCCATCTTTCTGCTGCTCTCCATATTGGGAACAGCGAAAACCACCTCCTGAATATGGTGGTTTTTCAATTCTTCCAGACTAGCTTCATCTTCACTCATGACTGAGATTCCGTGAATATCTCTGCCAATCTTGCTCTTATCACTATCGATGAAGCATCTAGCCACATACTGTGCCTTTTTGTTACTCAGCAAGTCTTCTGCTAAGCCAACACCAACAGCACCAGCACCGATAATAGCAATCTTTATTTTTTGGCTGTTCGGATCAGGTTCGGTCACGACTTTTCCCAATGAAAAAACCTTCAGTAGCCACCGGAGAATCATTCCAGTTCTATTATCCTGACTTCCACATTTGTACGCATAACGGTAAACCATTCGAATTCCCAGAGCGCCTAATGTATTCATACAGCAGAATGCAAGTAATTTTACAAAAGCGATATGCTGAATTGGAAGCGTCATCTCAAGAATAAGATAAGCAAAAAATGCGACCGAATCTGCTACCAATAGTTTTATGTAGCACTGTATACCACCGTAGCGCCAAATTTGCCGATAGATTTTTCCTAGGAATCTGGCTCCAAAAATCGTCACAATCGCCAATATACTTTGAAACAGCACTCCCTTTTTGTCAAGTTCTCCCGCACCTCGGTAAAAAACATACAAAATGACATCCACTAAGAAGAAAATCAAAAAATCATATAATGCCAAGGAAAATTTTATGTTTTTATTCATCCTTTGTATCTTTCTCTCTCCTCATTCACACTATCTGCGTGAATCCGTTTTTCACCACACTAAATGTAATTATTTTGTCCATACAATATCTGTATGTCATTTTTCTTTTGAGCATTTCTATATTCTATATAGTTTTCATGTACTTCGATTGGTACCAACTTCTTATGAAATTCATTCCATTTTGAAACTCAGCACAACACTAAACACTGTCTGCAATACCTTGTATGTAGTCAAGTCTTGATTACCACTCCATAAATAGAGTAGCTCTCCGCTTCAGAAAAATCATAAAATGGTCTAAAATACTGCATCCAAATCCAATCCTCGATATAATTTCCTGTCCAAATTTTTGTAATCGAATACTCCGTAGGAAGTGCACATTTCGCCACACGATAATTTCCGGTATCCCAGTCAATCAATTCGTTTGATTTAAAATAAAATCCAATATTACTCCAAAACCAGTTATTCGCTAATCTTTTCTCTGGCAACTTATCAATTTGTGTTGTATCCATCTGAAACTGCACATAAGAATCTCCATCTACAAATCCATAAGTTTCTTCCGCTATCCAATACAGTTCACCCTCATACTGATAGACATATATTCCAAAGTCTGGACGGTAGACACGAAGCACACCTTCCTCTGTAACCCTTTCTAAATCCGTCCCTGCTGTCTCCAGAGGAACAAACTCCTTCGGATTTGCAAACATCATCTTCCCATTGGCATAATAAATACCGGTCTGATATGCATTTCGCTCTCCCGCCGGTCTTAACAGAATTTCATATACAGAATTCTCCAAATCCAGCTTTTTAGCAGATATCGAAGCCGAAAATCCAGAGTCTGTATAGTCATACTCACATAAAAAGTAGCTGTTTACATCTTCTCTTGCAAAAAAATTCATTTCCGGATAGTAGGCTTTTCCGGTTTCCGTATTATAGAGAATTAACTCACAGTTTTCTGCAGTGGAATTCCGCTTCAATTGAAATGCCCACCCGGATAATACTAACTTTCCTTCTTCTTCTGCAATCTTATCAACCTGATAAACCCATGAAAAATCATCTTTTATCATATTGAAACGTTTATCCAATTGATGTCTGATAAAAAAATACGAAGAAAATATAACTAGCATGAGAATTAGAAATATCAGTACTTGATATAACTTGTTTTCATCAATCTTTTTGAATGTAGCTATCTTTCCCATCTCTTCCTCCGTCTGAATCTTTTCGCCTCAATATTATATTTATTAAAATAACTTATCTAATTTGTGCATTCAAAAAAAATATGTGTAAACATACACGCATATTCAATAATATCACATTTTTACAATTTTACAAGCCTTTTTTTACTTTATAGTATAACGCTCGTAAAAGCTGAGGGGAAACGTTTATTTCCGCTTTGAGACAAATGTAACATTTCGTCTTACACTTTATCTATCTGACATATAGTAACAATACCACGATTAACTGTATCGAAACTATATCACCTAATCGTACCGGTAGATTAGTGTCAAAAAAAAACTCACGATTCTTATGGAATTTTCAGCCCGCCTATTGTATAATTGGTCTACAAGGAGGTAATGAAATGGACAACACCGTATTGACCTGCATTACTCAGGTTCTAACTACGATACTAACAATAGGCGCAAGTATTTTGATTGCATACCTGACCTATAAATCTCAAAAACTAAAATCCAATCAGGAAGTTAAGCGATTACAAAATATCAACCGCGATGCTGCTCTCGAACTCTTCAGGGCATATTTGGCTAATTTAGCATATTTTATTACAGTAAATCCTATTCTTTTAGATAAAAATGATGCTATCTTTCACTGCAGAAAACTCGAGTTGGTAGAAAAGCATCTTTCAGATTTGACAGCTGCTGACCTTCCTGATGCATTTATTAAAGATTTTCAGTTTTTCCGATTAAAAATAGCTCTATTTCGTCTTTCCTTAGAGAGCGAGATTGAAAAAGTCAGCAACGCTTCTTTCTCCTCCGAATTGCTTTCAACATTAAAAGCCGATTCATTATCTCAAGACATCAAACAATTTATCAGCACATATCAAAAAAGCTCTTAGCCGCATGGCTCTGAGCTTTTATCAATTACTCTATTCTACAGATAACGTTTTCGATTCTATTTTTCTCATGTTCTTAATTAACTCTGCATTTTCTACCGATATTCCTCTTTCTTCCAGGTATTTCTCCAATTCTCCCGGATTCATATACTTAGTAATTTCGGTATCCATTAAAATATCTTGTAGATTTCTTTCAATTGGAACAGAATACTGTGTTTTATAATCTGGCGTACGCAATCGGGTAATCCCACTATCCAGAATTAATGCATCAATGACTGCTTTTCCTCCCTCACTGTTTTCATACTTCTCCAGTAGAGCACATGTGCTAGCAGATAATAGTCCTGTTTCTTCCAGACGTTTTACCACTGCTTTATACGGGACATAATAAAAATCCATCAGCTGTATAACAATATTGAGCAGATCTTTCAGCTTAATTATTTTTTTACCTTTTCTATCCTTTTTCAGAAATTCATCAAACCATCTTTTGCCTCGCTTTTTAAAATCCATTTCAGGCATCATCAGTTCTGCCGCAAAGCGATTCATAATATCTTCCACCGGAAAATACATTTCATCTGGGAATTCATCTTTTATCCGACTATCCAACCTATATCTATGTCCGAGTTCATGAGCTGCACAAAAGTTCTGTTTTTCTTTGTTTTTCGCAGTATTGATATAAACTACGGTCTTTATCTCATTATCAATTACCTTTTCTACACTAAAGCCATCTAAATCCAGCAAATTTTTCGAAGGCTTCTCAAATAGTACACATTCATCTTTTAAGATAGCAAATATGTAATCTCCAATCGGTGCATCAGCGCCTAATTCATATTTTTTTCGTACTCGTTGCACTTCCTGCTTAATAATCGTGATATACTCCGGTTTCATCATGCGAATGCACCGCCTAACTGCAGGATTTCATATTCAACAAACGAACATACATGTCGACATCATCAAGTATTTTGTTTAACTCTAATGAATCATTTACTGTCCCCATATAGTGAATGTTGTAATCCTTCATTTCATCCTCATGTGCTGTGCAAATATCAGATGAACTTACCTCTAAAGTCTCTGCAATATCTGCTATCTCCTGTTCTTTTACCCCTATACTTCCTGTCAAAATGGCCTTTATGTGCATTGGATTACAAGAAACCTTCTCCGCCAATTGTTCAGATGTCATTTTCTTTTCCTGCAAAATACGAGACAAATTATATCCGATTGCTCTTTCACGCTGTAATGTAAATTCCATCAGCCTAACGCCTCCTTCTTCCTCCGTATCTCTCTCAAGTTCAGCATAGCACAGAAGCCGACTCATGTCCAGTATTTTCCTTCTTCTTTGTTAGTAATCTACAAAAATTTCACTATAATTTTGTTCAATCAGTATACTGTGATTGCTTTTTTATCGCCGGCACAAAAGCAGTAGCGGAGCCGAAAACCTCTTTCCGCTCCGCTGCTTTACAATACAAACTCCCGATATTCTATTACGTTATTCCGACACAATCAGCGTATCATAGCCCTGTCTTTGCAGTACCCGCTCCAGGCTGGTAGCTTCCTCCAGGCTGTCGGTTGCGCCTACTCTTACAGCGTAGAGGTCGCCGAACATCTGAATCACAGCCGGATAACCCTTGGCTTCCAGTTCGCTCCGCTGCCGCTCTGCGTTGTCCGGGTTACGATACAGTCCAACCTGTACACGGTAAATCGGCATCTGCTGCGGCGGGCGCTGCGGTCTCTCCAGCTTTCCGGTGTCCTCCAATGTTTCCAGAATTCCGTCTGCAATGGCCTGCGCGGTTTCCTCAAAGCGGGCGTCCAAAAGCGCATTGTCCGCATCGGTATTGATAAATCCGACCTCGACAAGCAAAGCAGGCATCTGGCTTCTGCGAAGAATTGCAAGATTTTTTCGCAGGCTGATGCCTAAATCGTGAAAGCCGACATCCTCCAGTTCATCCAGAATATCGTCTGCCATCTCTGCCTTTGCGCCGTTTTCATCATAGAGAAGTACCTGCGCTCCGGAATAGGTATTCGGTTCCGGGCTGGAATTTCGGTGGATGGAGATCAGATAATCTCCTCCTATCTGGTTTGCGATTTCCGCCTTGCTGACCGGTGACTGATACACATCCTCCACCCTCGTGTACTCGACATCCACGCCATGCTCCTGCAGGATTTCTCCAACCGCCAGTGCAATGTCCAGATTGTCGTCCTTCTCGCGCCGTCCCTGATAGACGGCACCGTTGTCAAAGCCGCCGTGTCCGGCATCTATAATGACTTTTGCCATAAAAAAAGCCTCCGCTCTATCCTTTAGTATCAAGATATGCGTTAGGCTTCCTTTTGCTATCCGTTTTTGTATCCGTTTCTCCGTCAATTTTTCCGTCAGTTTTGCAGTATCATTTTCAGCAGTTCAAATAACGTTCCGGAAATTCCTTCGCTCTCCAGGACTTCTCTTGCCAGAATCGGGTCATCGGTAATGATATTGTCTACACCGATTAACTTCATCCGCTCCAGTTCACTCCTTGAGTTCACCGTCCAGGCATGTATCTCTTTACCAAACCGGTGTGCCGTTTCCACTACCTTTTCATCGATAAAAGAGGACTTCATACTAAAGAAGTCAATGCCCTCTTTTTCATAAAAGTCACCATAGGCAAGAGACATAATATATCCGGTCTTGATGTTTTCATTCAGTTCCTTGACCCGAAGCAAAATTTCCTGACTGGTGGAGGTTACCACACACTGATTTTCAAAATCATACTCTTCTATCAGCTGTGCTACCTTTTCCGCAAGTTCCTCCCTGTTGTAGGCTCCCTTCAGTTCAATGTTCAGATAAATCTTTCCTTTGCATAATTCCAGTGCCTGCTCCAGAGTCGGAATCCGCTCACCCGCAAATTCTGCGGAAAACCAGCTGCCGCAGTCATACTCTTTCAGTTCTTCATAAGTGGTATAATATACATATTTCTTCTGTCCTGTCGTTCTCTTTAGGCTGTAGTCATGCATCAACACAACAACACCATCCGCCGTTTCCTGCACATCAATTTCTGCATAGTCCGCCAGATTTTCAATCGCCGCCGAAAGCGCTGACAATGTATTTTCGGGTGCGGTTAAGGATGCACCACGGTGCGCTGTGATTGCAGTTTCCTGCAGCACCTCCCGTTCCAATAACGAGCCGTTCCAGAACAAAAGAGTCAGATTGATGACATTTCCGACCACAGTAAGCACAGTGAGTACCCGTAACAGCTTATCCTGCTTTCCTCTGGAAAAGCTTTCATCATACTCTTCCAAAAAGTCTTTGTTTTCTTCCTCACCGGGGAGCAAATAAAACAGATGAGAAAGCATTCCAAGCTCTGCCACCAGACCAATGGTAGCCGCCAGCATTCCGCCATACAGATTCCAATTGTCCTCGAGGATTAGCAGAAATGCAAACAGCCTGTTCTCCGGCACAAAAAAACTGCCGACAAAAATCAGAAGCAGCAGAATCGCCAGGTATCCGAATGCCTCCAAAGCAAAGAAGCGCAGATTCCAAAGCACCATCGTTCCAGCTGCGCGCCCTCGATTAGAAAACATGGCCCGGATGCTTCTTTTCATTCCCTGCAAAAACGTTGTCTGCCTAAGGCAGCAGTAATGAAGGACAAAAAGTCCGAAAAATCCAAAAAAGAGAAGCAAAAAAAGCAGCAGACACCCACCGATACGAAACCATGGAAGCCTCCATGCTTCATTCAGTAAAAAGCGCAGGGCAGAAAAACGCATATAAAAAGCAATCCAAAGCGGCAGGTTGGAAACAACGGAAAACAGAAGTGTTCCGAGTATCAGTCCGCCGGAATTCTGCGTTTTTAACATCCGTACCGCCCGTTTAAACCCCGGAAACAGTATCTGCGTTACCTTTAACGTCCGTTTTTCTTCACATGCCCTGAAAAACACAATCATTGAAATCAGTTCGACAAAAGAGAACAAAAACAGACTTCCAAACAGAATGAGCAGTATGACAATCGTCACCGGTTTTTTCAGCACATAAAAAATATTCTCCGGCGTGACATAGCTGTAGCCGGAGAATTTGATTGCAAACCGTAAGGATAATTCGAGTAACGGAAGCATAACCAGTGCAAATAAGCCTTTATAGAGCAGTTCAAAAAGCACCAGCTGCTTTCTGTTTGCTCTCATCATCTGTCTGACCTCTTTAAAGTTCTGTTTCATAATAAACCGCCATGCGTATTCCCTGGGCATAGTCGCCAAAGCCTTCACCAAACAAATTTACTCCGCCTTTATGTTTGGCTGTTTCCTTGATTCCTATTCTTACGGAAATGTAGTCCTTCTCATTTAATCGGAATTCCTCCAGAGGGACGTCGCTCACTTTCTCATTATCAATATACGTACCGTCTTCCGTGATTTTCCACGTTTTTAGCAGGCCGTACTGCGTATTTTTATCCGGCCACCATTCCGGATTCCAGATACCGCGTCTTCCGCCGAAATCCGACGGGCAGCACCAGGTTCCTGCCTCCACCCCGTTTACCCACACCGTAATATCCGACGGGCAGTCGAAATTGTACTCGTGGTCCTCCGAGCAAAGCTCCATCGACAGTTCCAGCTTTGTTTCTTTTGCGGTCTTTAACATATGGTTCGGAAAACGGTACTCCACATAGCCGCATCCGAACCAGAGCAGGCTTGCACTCGACCTGTCCGGATGATAAAAGCAGCGCGGCTCATCCTCTTCGCCGATAGGCCCTTTTTCGCTGACCAGTCCGCAGGTCGGAGCAACCTGATAGTCCACATAAGAACCGATTGGCATATTGATGACCTCTGCCTGTTCCGTACCGATTGCCGTTCCTAAAAAAAGTTCAATCTCTTCCACCGCCTTATGGCATACCTTCATGGAACCGCGCACTGCCGGAAGCAGTTCGGTTCGAATCAGTCCTGCTTCTTCTAACACCTTGACATGCATAGCTGCGGAGGACGGCGGAAGTCCAAGCCGCTCCGCAATTTCGTTCACATTCAGGCTACAGTGGTGCAAAAGGCGCAGAAGTTCAATCCGCACTTCGGAGGACAATGCCTTTCCGAGGGCAGCCAGCTTCTTTCCGTCATCCAAATTTAACTGTATGCTTTGTCCCATATCAATATCCGTGCCTTTCCACGCTCTGCCGCTATATTGTAGTATTTTGACTAATTCATGTAAATCAGGTGTTCTTCCGGCTTCTTGGCCGGTTCAATGTTCTTTAAGTAAAGAACCGGTCCCTCTCCGCCGTATTCCTTATTGTATTCGGTTTTTATCTGTGCCGTTACCTTTACCCATTCTCTTGTTTTAAAGTAGTTTGCCTGCTCGCCTTTGCATAAGAAGCCAATAAAAGCAATGTCTTCCGCACAGCAGGTCATGGCAAACCGTCCCGGTACAAAAGAGCCCTTCGGCGTTTCCTTTCCCCGGTAAACCATTGCAGTAAAGCGTACCGTCTTGCCGGCATACTTTTCCGGCGCATCAAGTGCATCCAGATAAAAAATGCCGTAATCATCATCTTCAATGTCGATAATCGGAGCTTCCATATCATAAGGAAGCTCGACTTCATCCTCAACACCGTCCTCACCGTCTGCCGATTCATACACCACCTGTGCTCTGCGGTTCATGGTACGAATCTGCTTTCTAAATGAGTTCTTCTTTGTTTCCGCACTGCAACGGTTAAAAATGACCAGCTCGGTATAAGCAATCTGCTCCATCATCATCTGGCGCATATTGCTCATATATGCTTCAAAGGTAGAAGCATCGACTGTCGTAATCATCTGCGCCAGTTCCCACCGGTTCGGAAAGCCCTGGTCTAAGATTCTCGAAACACTCCATGTTCCGTTAAACTCAATCATGACGCGTTCCGGTGCATACGTCTTCTGGCAGTTCTTTAAAAAACTCGGAGAAAACTCTGCTTCCGAATCTACCGAAACGATCGTAACGTTTCTTTCTGCAAGTGCCGCTTCATCATATTCCTCTTCTCCTTCTTCACAGAGAATTAAAAGTGTTTTTTCTCCGTCGAGGAATTCACTGTCCTGCAGCGTATCACGCAGGAAGGTGGTTTTGCCGCTGTCTAAAAATCCGGTAATCAGATACACCGGAACCATCTGTGCCGCCATACTAAAAATCACGCCTTTCTTATTAACAGGAAAATGCTTCTTCCAGCTCTTTTTCCTTTAAGTTTGTACCGATGACACAAAGTCTTCCTGTGTAATCCGCACTTCCGTCTCTCATTTCATATTCGCCCGGAACAAGGTCAAAGTAAATCCACTGACCGTCTGCACCGGCAACCATGCCCTTGGCACGCAGAATCGTACCAAACTCGGTCGTATCCGCAAGCTTTTCCAGAATACTCTGAAGTTCTGCCTTTTCATACTTGTGCGGAGTTTCCTTGCCCCAGCTTGTAAATACCTCATCTGCATGATGGTGATGATGTTCATGTTCATGCTCATGGTCATGAGCATGGTCATGATGACAGCCGCAACTGCACTCCTCTCCATGTTCATGATGATGGTGCTCATGCTCCTCGTCCTCATGGTCATGATGATGGTGCTCGTGCTCGTCCTCATGGTCGTGGTGATGGTGCTCGTGCTCGTCCTCATCATGGTCGTGATGATGGTGCTCATGTTCATCGTCGTCGTGATGATGTCCACAGCTGCACTCCCCGTCTTCGTGATGGTGATGATGCTCATGCTCTTCGTCACGATGATGCTGCATTTCATGCAGTAACTCTTCCTCAAAGCTTGTCTTTTTCTCCATTGCCGAAAGCACAAGTCCTGCATCCAGCTCATCCCATGGAGTTGTAATAATGGCAGCATTTGCATTATGCTCTCTTAACATGGCAACCACTGCTTCAAGCTTTTCCTGTGTGAGATTCTGGGTACGGCTCAAAATAATGGTCTTTGCGCTCTCCACCTGATTGTTGAAGAATTCGCCGAAATTCTTCATATAAACCTTTGCCTTGGAAGCATCTACGACTGCGCTGAAGGAATTTAATTCCGCTCCGGTCAACTCATCCTTGACTCCCTGCACTGCCTTGATGACATCGGACAGCTTGCCTACACCCGATGGCTCAATGATGATGCGGTCCGGATGAAAACGGTCCAGCACTTCCTTTAACGACTTGCCGAAGTCGCCGACCAGGGAACAGCAGATACAGCCGGAATTCATCTCGGTAATCTCGATTCCGGCGTCCTTTAAAAAGCCGCCGTCAATCCCGATTTCGCCGAATTCGTTCTCGATAAGAACCACCTTTTCGCCTTTGAATGCGCCTTCTAACAGCTTCTTAATCAATGTTGTTTTTCCGGCACCTAAAAAGCCGGAAATAATATCAATCTTTGTCATTGTTATGACCCCTTTCTATAAAAAATATCTTGATAAAACAAGTTGTTTGTTCTATGAAACTCTATCCAAATAAGTATATTCTTTCTTATATTTAATGTCAAGGGGTTCTGTTTTAGGAGAATTGTTTTGTTCCAGAATCCTTGTTACTATAAAAGAGCCTATCTTCCACAACACACACATTTTCATGGAAGTATAAGCTCTTTCTTCGTTATCTTACTGCAATTCTTCTATTAAACGTTCATAAATCGGTCGAATGGTTTCCGGTTCTTCCTCCAAATCCTCTGCGATTTGTTCCAAGGGTTTGCCTTTTCTGATTTTCTTTCCAACCAATTCTTCCAGCTTTGCCTGATTACCCAGTGGTATTCCTTGGGTTATTCCTTCTTGCTTCTTTTCTTCCAGTTCCTCTTTCATTAATTCTTTCAATGCATCGCACATTTTTCTCACCTCATCAAACTTTTTCACGTTGGCACGCACTACAATATCCATGACTGATGTATACAAATCATTTTTTTGATTCTTTCCATACGCCCGAACCAGTTTTTCCACTGATTCCGTTTCTTGCAAATCATTAGTCAAACTTCTAAGCCAAAGATTATTGTCCTCCGATAATTCCTCTGCTTTTATCTCATTTACTGTTTTACCATCTGATTTATAAAAGCAGGCATATCCGAGAACCTTATAAAAATCATCAATACTAAGGTAATCCTCCGGGCTTTTGTACTCCACAATATTGTATTTTCTGAAAATCCGCCCGATATTCTTTTTGATGCTTCTCTCTGTATTCTTTTTAATAATCAATACATCAATCTGCATCGGTTTAGTACTAAGCATATGCTCATTTTCAAAAACCAGATATTTTGCCTCTTCCTCCAGCTCAATCTGAATTCCGGCATAAAATGCAGTATGCCACTGTAATAATTTTTCCTTTTCTGCCATGATACCTCCCTGCAAATGATTCACAGGAGATGCTCTGCCCGCCACATCAGAATTCTCCTGCATTTTAAATGGAACCTAAAAGCATGAATTTTCTGAAGGAACAAACAGACAAATGGCCGTTCAAAACCATTTGATTTGAATTGATATTGAAATAAGAGAAAATCTGCTTTGTTACAGTATAACATTAACCGTCTGATTATGCAATATCCATCCTCTATCTTGCATGCTGTCTCAAAAACAAGTATAATAAAAGCGTTTCAGGAAATTTTATCAGAAAAGAAAAGGGAACACAAATCATGGCATTTGACGGCATTGTAATTGCAAACCTTGCAAAGGAATTAAACGAACTGCTTTCCGGCGGGCGCATCGTAAAGGTAGCGCAGCCGGAACGGGATGAAATCATCCTCTCCATCAAGCAGTATGATACGTATAAGCTGCTGTTATCGGCGGACGCATCGCTTCCGCTTGTTTATCTGACAGAAGAAAACAAACCGAATCCTCTGACCGCGCCGAACTTCTGTATGCTGCTAAGAAAGCACTTTAACAGTGCCCGGATTCTTTCGGTAACACAGCCGGGTCTGGAGCGGAGCCTTGACTTTACGGTAGAGCATCTCGACGAATTCGGAGATGTCAGAAAAAAGCATCTGATTATTGAAATCATGGGAAAGCACAGCAACCTCATTCTGTGCGACGAAAACTATACGATTGTAGACAGTATCAAGCACATTTCCGGCTTTGTCAGTTCCGTCCGCGAGGTACTGCCGGGCAGACCGTATTTTCTGCCGCAGACCGTGGAAAAAGCAAATCCGCTGACATTAACGGAGGATGAGCTAGGGCAGTACGTTCTGTCCAAACCGCTTCCGCTCTCCAAGGCTCTTTATACCGGTCTTACCGGAATCAGCCCGTTACTGGCGGAGGAACTTTGCCACCGTGCCGGATTATCCTCCGACCTTCCGGCAAACGAAGTGGCGCCGGACCATGCACTCCATTTGTTCAAGACGATAGCGCGCTTCATAGAGGCTGTTTCCTCCGGCGACTTTGCTCCCTGCATTGTGTTTCAGGACGGCAAGCCGGTTGAATTTTCATCCGTACCGCTCTCCTGCTACGAAGAGCATCGGACCGAGGGCATGGAAATCTGTCGCTACGACTCTGTTTCTACAGTGCTGGAGGAGTATTACGCAAAGAAAAACCAGCTCACGCGCATCCGCCAGAAATCCGTGGATTTGCGCCGCATCGTGAATGCGACCATCGAGCGTGAAGCAAAGAAATACGACCTCCAGAAAAAGCAGCTTGCCGATACCGAAAAGCGCGAAACCTACAAGGTCTATGGTGAACTGATTACTGCCTACGGCTACGGTGTCGAGCCGGGTGCCAAATCCATGAAGGCACTCAATTATTACACCAATGAGGAAATCACAATCCCGTTGGATGAAACACTCTCTCCGATGGAAAATGCCAAGCGCTATTTTGAAAAGTACGGCAAGTTAAAGCGTACCGAGGAAGCGCTTTCCGTTTACATTAAGGAAACCAAAGAGGCACTGGACTACATGGAATCCGTGCGTCTTTCCCTGGATATGGCACAGACAGAAAACGATCTGAACCTGATTAAGGAAGAACTGATTCAGAGCGGCTATATCAGACGTCACACCGAACGTGGTAAAAAACCGCAGAAAATAAAACTGAACAATGCTCCGTACCACTATGTTTCAAGCGACGGCTACCATTTTTATGTTGGAAAAAACAACTTACAGAACGATGAACTGACCTTTCATTTTGCAAGCGGCGGTGACTGGTGGTTCCATGCCAAGGGAATTCCGGGCTCACACGTCATTTTAAAGGCGGACGGAAACGAAATTCCCGACCGTGCCTTTGAAGAAGCCGCAGCACTTGCTGCCTACTATTCCAAGGGCAGGGACAACGATAAGGTCGAGGTGGACTATGTAGAAAAAAAGCAGGTTAAAAAGCCTGCCGGAGCAAAGCCGGGCTTTGTCGTTTACTATACCAACTACTCCATGGTTGCGGTGCCGGACATTTCCTCGCTGACCCTATTAGACAACCAGGCATCTATCCACCGGTAACCACGAATGATGTCCACGATTATGAACCGTCTCAGATAGCAGAAAGGAGTTTCCCATGATACTTGCAGATTTTCATACCCATTGCCTGTTTTCCACAGACTCCAAGGCAAGCCCGGAAGAAATGGCGGCGGAAGCCGCAAGAAAAGGACTTTCCTTTCTCTGTTTTACCGACCATATGGACTTAGATTATCCGGGAAGCACCAAAGAAGCACCGTTGTTTGTCTTTTCACCAGAGGATTCCTTCAAACGGCTTGGACCTCTTCGCACTTCTGCTCCGCTTCAGGTCCGTATCGGAATTGAGCTTGGGCTTCGCCCGAACCGTCCGGATATCAACGCACAGCTGAAACAGATTCTTTCCGACTATCCGTTTGACTTTGTCCTCGGCTCGGTTCATCTCTCCGAGGACAAAGACCCGTATGAAGAAGAATACTGGAGAGGTATCACAAAGGAGACTGCTCTGGCAAGGTATTTTGATACGATGCTTGCTGCGATTACCGGGTTTTCGGACTTTGATTCGCTCGGACATCTGGACTATATCATTCGTTATATTCCTGCATTTGCCGGGACAAAGGACTACCGGTATGCAGATTACAGGGAAGTCATTGACGAGATTCTGCGCTTCTTAGTTAAGAACGAAAAAGCATTGGAAATCAACACAAAGGGTCTGGCGGCGGGACTCGACAGTTTTCATCCGATGCCAGAGGTTCTTTCGCGCTATCGCGAGCTTGGCGGCACGCTTCTTACCATCGGCTCCGATGCACACTGCCCTGCTGCCATTGCCTCCGAATATGAAAAAACGAGAGAGCTGCTGCTCTCCCGCGGATTTACTTCCTATTGTGTTTTTACAGACCGGAAACCGGAGTTGATGCCGCTATAGCAACATCACCGTTCTTCGTCCGGACGGTAGAGTTCTCCGTCCAACGTCTTCCAAACTACCGTATCTTCAGAAAGAAGCATGTAGCCGTGCGGGCTGTTTTCCTTCGGAATGGATACTGAGCCGGGATTCCAGTAAACAATCCCGGAATCCAGTACCTTATTTGCAGGCACATGCGTATGCCCGTGCAGCAGGATATCTCCCGCCTTTAACGGCGGTAACGCCCGTTCATTGTGATTATGTCCGTGTGTTGCAAACACCAGATGCTCCTGATGCGTCAGCAGGCAGTAATCCGCCATGACCGGAAACTTAAGCACCATCTGGTCTACCTCCGCCTCGCAGTTGCCGCGGACGCAAAGCAGACTGTCCTTTCTTTCATTTAACATGGCAATTACTTCTTTCGGAGCATACTCCTTCGGCAAATCATTGCGCGGTCCGTGATAGAGCAAATCGCCAAGTAAGAGCATTCGGTCCGCCGTTTTCGCCTCCCGCTCCCTGTCAAATGCTTCAAACAATTTTCTGCAGTAAAAGGCAGAACCGTGAATATCAGAAGCTATCATGTATCTCATTTCACAATCGTTCCTCCTCCGACTACGAGATCCCCGTCATAAAAAACAACCGCCTGTCCCGGGGTAATTGCCCGCTGCGGCTCCGTAAAACGGCAGCAGAGCAAATCCTCGCCTGCCATCGAAATTTCCGCATCCGCTCCCTTATGGCTGTAACGGATTTTCGCCTTGACACGCATGGTACCGGAAAGCTCCGGTATCGACATAAAGTTGAGCCTGTCCGCATACAGCACATCCGAAAACAGCTCGTCGTTTGAAGCAAGGACAACCTCGTTTGTTTCCGGACGAAGCTCCTTGACAAACATCGGCGTTCCGAATGCAATGCCAAGTCCCTTTCTCTGTCCGACGGTATAATGGATGATTCCCTTATGGGTACCCAGCACCTCGCCTGCCGTGTTTACGAAATGTCCCGGCGCAAAGGTCTTTCCTGTATAGCCTTCTATAAAACCGGCATAATCGTGATCCGGCACAAAGCAGATTTCCATACTGTCCGGCTTGTTTGCCACCAAAAGCCCGATATCCGCCGCAATGCTGCGAATTTCATCTTTTGAGTAGTCTCCGACCGGCATGAGCGTGTGCGCTAACTGCTCCTGTGTCAGGTTATAGAGCGCATAGGTCTGGTCCTTTGCATCCGTTGCGGAAACCCGAAGCGTAAACCGGCCGTTCGGAAGCTTTACGATACGCGAATAATGTCCGGTTGCAATGCAGTCCGCTCCGATGCTTCTTGCGCGTTCATACAGTGATTCCCACTTTACATAACGGTTACATGCAATACACGGATTCGGCGTTCTGCCCTGCTCATATTCCTTCACAAAGTAATCAATGACCGACTCCTTGAATTCTCTGCGGAAGTTCATGACATAATACGGAATTTCAAGCATCGCTGCCACACGTCTTGCATCCTCGACCGCAGAAAGCCCGCAACAGCCGCCGTTTTCTTCCTGTATTCGGTTTTCTTCCTCCTGCCAGATCTGCATGGTTACTCCGATGACTTCATGCCCTGCCTGCTTTAACAGGTACGCCGCCACAGAAGAATCCACGCCGCCCGACATTCCTACGACTACCTTCGCCATTAATATGCTTCGCCCTCTTCTTCCTCGCCTTCATGGATATCACTCTTCGGCTTTTCCAGACCTTCGATTACAATCCCGTTCTTCTCGGCATAATCCCAGAGCGCTGCATGAATTGCTTCCTCTGCAAGCAGGGAGCAGTGTACCTTTACCGGAGGAAGTCCGTCCAGTGCTTCCATAACTGCCTTGTTTGTAATCTTTAATGCTTCGTAAATGCTCTTGCCCTTGACCAGTTCGGTTGCCATACTGCTCGTTGCCACTGCCGCGCCACAGCCAAACGTCTTAAACTTTACGTCACGGATGATTTTGTCATCGTCAATATCGAGATAAATTCTCATAATATCGCCGCACTTTGCGTTACCTACCGTGCCGACACCGCTTGCATTCTCTATTTCTCCTACGTTTCTCGGATTTGTAAAATGGTCCATTACCTTTTCACTGTACATTCTGGTTCCTCCTGTTTTTTTGCCCTACGGCACTTTCTATTCTCGGTTTTCGCTTCTACTTTTATGAAGCTGTTCTACCATATCGTTTTTCATTTTGTTATTTTGCTCTCTTCATGAAATCCTCGTAAAGCGGCGACATGCTGCGAAGCCTTGCTACGATTTCCTTAATCCTGTCTACCGTAAAATCAATGTCTTCCTTTGTCGTCTCATCCGATAAGGTAAGACGCAGGGAGCCGTGTGCAATTTCATGCGGCAGACCGATGGCAAGCAGGACATGCGACGGGTCAAGCGAACCCGAAGTACATGCCGAACCGCTGGAAGCGCAGATACCCTTCATATCCAACATAATAAGAAGCGATTCGCCCTCAACGAACTGAAAACTGAAGTTTGCGTTGTTCGGAAGACGCTTTGCACGGCTGCCGTTCAGACGCACATACGGAATTTCCGCCAGTACACGGTCGATTAAGTAATTACGCAGCTCGGTTTCCTTCTTACTTCTGTCTTCCATGCTTGCAATGGCAAGCTCGGTTGCTTTTCCGATACCGACAATGCCCGGAACATTTTCCGTACCGGCGCGGCGCTTTCTCTCCTGTGCTCCGCCATGAATCAGTGAACGAAGCTTTAAGCCTTTCTTAATATATAAAAATCCGATGCCCTTCGGTCCGTTTAACTTATGACCGCTTGCCGAAAGCATATCGATGTTTTCCTCTTCTACATCAATCGGAATCTGCCCGAATGCCTGTACCGCATCGGTATGGAAGAGAATTCCGTGTTCCTTGGCAATCTGTCCGATTTCCTTAATCGGCTGAATCGTTCCGATTTCGTTGTTTGCATACATAACGGAAATCAATACCGTGGTCGGGCGGATGGCAGCCTTTAACTGCTCTAAGTCTACCACACCGTTTTCATCCACATCCAGATAGGTAACCTCACAGCCATGCTGTTCCAGATATTCGCAGGTATGCAAAATGGCATGATGCTCAATCTTTGAAGTAATCAGATGATTTCCCTTGTCTTTATATGCCTCCATCGTTGCCTTTAATGCCCAGTTGTCCGATTCGGAGCCGCCTGCCGTAAAATAAATATCCGCCGACGGCGCATGTAAAGCTTTTGCAATGGTTTCTCTTGCTTCGGTGACTGCATTCTTGCTCTGTCCCGCAAACTCGTAAACGCTGGACGGATTTCCGAACTTCTCCGTAAAATACGGAAGCATGGCCTCCACAACCTCCGGCTTTGTCCGCGTTGTTGCCGCATTGTCCAAATAAATGATTTTCTTTTCCATGACTATTTTCCTCTCTTTTCTGCATCACATGCCGCTACATTTTTCACCTTTTTGCTTTCTTCGACCAATTCCGACAAAAGGATAGAGTCTACTGCATGATTGATACTATCAGATATACGCTTCCAAACGTATTTGGTGACACAAAAATCTGCCGAAGCACATTCGGTTTCTCCTCCTACTTCGACACAATCTACCGGGCTTAAATCTCCCTCCAGCGCACGCAGAATATCTCCGACCGAAATCTCTTCCGGCAGCTTAGCTAACGTATAACCGCCCTGCGCACCTCTGGTGCTTTGAACGATACCTGCCTTCTTTAACTTTGCAATCAGCTGCTCCAGATAACTGATGGAGATGCTCTGACGCTCCGCTACCGCTGCTAACGACACCGGTTCCGATTCGGCATACACCGCAAGGTCGATGACTGCGCGCAGTCCGTATCTTCCTTTGGTTGACAGCTTCACAGCTTTCCCTCCTTACTCTCAGGGAAAACCGCCGTTTCTTACGGCGTTTTAATTCCCAGTATTTTATTTCCTACTGTTTTATTTCCGAGTATTTTACTCGGTGTTTATTTTACTATGAAATTTCTGTACTGTCAACACCCCGGCGCGAATATATTTGGAATGCAGAATACCTCCGCAAAAGGCGGCAGAAAGGCACATGGGTTATGTCGAAACACACTCTGATTAAAGGTACCATCATACTGACCGCCGCAGGCTTTCTAACCAGAATCCTCGGCTTTTTTTACCGTATCTGGCTGTCCGGACAGATGGGTGCCGAGCTCATCGGTATCTATCAGCTTGTCTTTCCGGTTTACAGCGTCTGCTTTACCATTTATGCCTCCGGCATCCAGACCGCCATTTCAAAGCTTACTGCAGAAGCGGAACGTTTTCTTCCGAAGGGCATTCTGCGTACCCGCCCGGAAGCAGAACGTGAAGCGGCAAGGCTTGTCTTCTCCCGTGGTCTGCTGCTGTCGCTTTCTCTGGCTCTGCTGCTTTCCCTGCTTTTATATGAAGCTTCTCCTCTGATTGCCGCACGTTTTTTGTTTGAGCCTCGTGCCGAACAGTCTCTGCGTGTACTCAGCTTTATCTTTCCGTTTTGTAGTATTACCGCCTGCATCAACGGCTATTACTATGGAACTAAGAAATCGACAACGCCTGCCCTGACACAAATGTTAGAACAGATTGTCCGCATTGCAAGCGTCTACTTCCTTGCCGGAACTCTTGGAAACGGCAAAATTGCCTGCGAAACCGCGGTACTCGGTCTGATTTTCGGTGAAGCAGCCTCCGCCGTTTTCAACCTCTGCTCGTTTGCACTGGAACGGAGACGGGATATGCACGCCCTCCGTACCTCTCATACCCTTACACAAAGTTCGGAGCAGGCAGTCGACACGCACACAAGCTTGTCCGCAGCCCTTTCAAAAAAACGCAGCCCTCTGCTTCGTGAAATCAGCGCTCTTGCCTTTCCTCTGTCGTTTAACCGCCTTGTGGTCAGCCTGCTCCACAGCTTTGAGGCAACGCTTGTTCCGTTTATGCTTCGCAAGTACGGGATGACAAACGCAGAAGCGCTCAGCCATTACGGAATCATCAACGGGATGTCGATGCCGTTTATCTTCTTCCCGACTGCCATTACCGGTGCGCTTTCCGTTCTTCTGCTTCCTGCCGTTTCCCAAGCAAGTATCCGGGGAGAAACAAAAAAGCTGAACTCCACGGTATTCTTAGCGCAGAAATTCAGCATTCTTCTCGGTATGTTAAGTACCGCATTATTTATTTTATTTGGTTACGACCTTGGCGTAACCGTATTTGGTGAGCCTCTTGCCGGAAGCTATTTAAGAATCCTTGCCTGGCTCTGTCCTTTTTTATACGTTTCCTCCACATTTAACAGTATTCTAAACGGACTCGGAAAGCCCTATCAGACCTTTTTAAACTCCGTCATTGCCATGTGCATTAAGATTTCCGTCATCTTTTTTGGCGTTCCCCATCTTGGAATGCAGGCATACTTTCTCGCAATTCTGCTTTCGCAGATAGCGATTACCCTGATGGACGGTGTCCTGCTTTACCGCCTTGTCGGTCCTGCATGCCTGCCGGACCACTATCTGCTAAAGGGTGGGTTTGCTCTCACATTTCTTGGAGTCATTGTCGCACCTCTCTATCAGTACGGGAAAGCAGACCTTTCATCCCCGTATCTTGCTCTGCTCCTATACGGCGGAGCCTATGGTCTCTGCGCGTTGATTGCATGCCTTGTAAGCGGCACGGTTACTCTTTCGGAACTGAAGGAACTGAAACGGTAGACTGTTTCCTATATTTCCTCCAAATCGTACGGCGTTACCTGGTATACGTAATAATTCACCCAGTTGGTGTAAAGCGTGTTGGCATGTGCCCTCCATGTCAGGCACGGCCGTTGTGTGGCATCGTCGCCCGGATAGTAATGTACCGGAAGGTCCGGTTCGATGCCCTTTGCCACATCCCGTTTGTATTCCTTGTCTAACGTGATTCGGTCGTATTCCGGATGTCCGAGCACGAAAATCTGCTTTCCTTCTTTGGCAAGCAGGATAAAAATCCCCGCCTCCTTGGAATCCGCAAGAATCGTAAATTCCCCGCTTGCCTCAATGTCCTCTCTGGACATTTCGGTATAGCGGGAATGCGGTGCATAAAAAATATCATCAAAACCGCGTACCAGCGGCTCTTTTCTGTTGTGCACTTCATGGCAGTAAACGCCGGACAGCTTCTGCTTCAGCGGCAGCTTCCGGATGTGATAATGATAGTAAAGCCCTGCCTGCGCTCCCCAGCAGATATGCAGGGTCGAGGTCACGTTTGTCTTGGACCATTCCATAATCTGTGTCAGTTCTTCCCAGTAGACCACCTCTTCAAATTCCATCTGCTCTACCGGCGCGCCCGTAATAATCAGACCGTCAAACTTCTGATGCTTTACCTCCTCATAGGTCAGATAGAAGGTATCCAAATGGCTCGTTGCCGTATTCTTTCCGACATACGTACTTGTCGTAAGAAAAGTTACGTCAAGCTGCAGCGGTGTGTTCGATAAGCTGCGAAGCAGCTGTACCTCCGTATCCTCCTTAAGCGGCATCAGATTTAATATTGCAATCTTAAGCGGACGGATATCCTGCGACAACGCTCTTTTTTCGTCCATCATAAATATATTTTCATCTTCCAGAATCTTTTTTGCCGGAAGATTGCTCTGTACTTTAATCGGCATAAAAAACTACCTTTCCTTTCTGCACCGTTTATTACGTCTCACCGTTTGTTACGTCTCACCGTTTGTTACATCTCTACATTTATTGCATATCGCCGTTTGCAAGACGCAGGAACTCGCTTTCCGATAAAATCGGGATACCAAGCTCTCTTGCGGCTTTGTTCTTGGACGAACCGGACGTCGTATCGTTGTTAATCAGGTAATTTGTGTTTTTGCTGACGCTCCCTGCAACCTTTCCGCCGCGTTCCTCGATATATGCCTTTAATTCGTTCCGGTTTTTAAACTGCTCCACGCTTCCGGTCACCACAAACGTCATTCCTTCAAAAACTGCAGGCTCGTTGGATTCCTCTTTTTCAACCGTAACCTCTTTCAAAATCTCGGAAAGCTGAGCCTGATTCTCAGGCTTTGCAAAGTAATCCACATATGCCTGCGCCATCACATCACCGATGCCGTTTACTTTAGTCAGCTCCTCTGCCGATGCATGGCGGATTCTTTCCATGTCCTGACCAAATTCCCTGCAAATCAGCTTTGCCGTTGCAACGCCGATATTCGGAATGCCGAGGCTGTAGAGCAGCCTTGCTGCCGTTGTTTTTCTTGCTTTTTCAATCGACGCAGAAAGGTTCTCATAGGACTTTTCGCCAAACCCCTCCAGCTCCACAATGGCGTCACGGTGCTTTTCTAAGCGGAACAAATCGGCAGGCTCATGCAGGAAGCCTTCGTTAATCCATTTTTCCATTGTTGCTTCCGAAAGTCCCTCCATATTCATGGCATCCCTGCTGACGAACAGAGAGAATGCCTTGACTTTTTTTGCAAGGCAGTCCGGATTTGTGCAGTACAGCACCTTCACCTCTCCCTCGGTGGAAATCAGAGTCCTTCCGCCGCAGACCGGACAGTGCTCCGGCGGTTTTGCCGTACCGCTCTGCGTCAAGTTTCTTGCAATCTGCGGAATAATCATATTTGCTTTATAAACTTCGATTTCATCGCCGATACCAAGCTTTAAGCCTTCCATGATGCTCACGTTGTGAATGCTTGCTCTGGATACGGTCGTTCCTTCCAGTTCCACCGGTTCAAACACCGCTACCGGGTTGATCAGTCCGGTACGTGATGCGCTCCATTCAATTTCCTTTAAATGAGTTTTTGCAACCTCATCCTTCCATTTAAAAGCAATCGAATCCCTTGGAAACTTGGCTGTTCTTCCAAGGCTTCTCGAATACTCCAAATCATCAAACGACAGTACCAGACCATCCGACGGGAAATCATTGTTTGCCACCTGTCCCGAGAAATAATGAATGGCGTCGTCCATTCCTTTTGCAGTAACCAGACGTCGTTCCACACAGGTAAAGCCAAGACTCTCCAGCCAGTTCATCTGCTCGCTTCTTGTCGCAAAGTTGAACTCTTCCCCTCCGGTGATCAGTGCAAATACATAAAACAAAACGTTACGCTCGGCGGTAATTTTGTTATTCAACTGGCGGACACTGCCACTGCACAGATTACGCGGGTTCTTGTACTTTGCCGACACGTCCTCGATTTCCGCATTAATCCGTTCAAACTCCGAATACGTGATAACTGCTTCTCCGCGCAATACCAGTTCTCCCTGATACGGAATACGCACCGGAAGATTTTTATAGACCTTTGCATTGTTTGTGATGATTTCTCCGATTTCACCGTTTCCTCTGGTAACCGCCTTTACGAGTTCTCCTCCACGGTAGGTTAAAACATTCGTCAAACCGTCCATCTTCCAGGAAAGCAGTCCTTCTCTATCTCCAAGAAAGGCTTTCAGTGCCTCCGGTTCCTTCGTCTTATCGAGCGACAGCATCGGCGCCACATGGCGTTCCTTCGGAAGCTCACTGAGTACTTCATATCCTGCCCGTATTGTCGGGCTCTGCGCCATGACATAACCGGTTTCCTGCTCTAAGGAAAGCAGCTCATCATACAACGCATCGTATTCAAAGTTGCTCATGATTTCACGGTTTTCCTGTTCGTATGCATAGCCTGCTTTATTTAACAGTTCTACCAGCTCGGTAATTCTCTCTCTCTTTTGCTGCTCTGTTCTTATTTCTGCCATAGTCTGCTCCTGTTCTGCTCTCTGTCTGCCTGTTCTGTAAGGCCGCCTGCCGTTCTGCTTTTCTGCACTCTGCTGCCGGAAGCGCAGAGGATTTTTTTAGTACCTCACGCAGTTCATTTAACTCTGCCGTCGTCAGATTCCGGTAAGTACCCGGCTTTAGTCTTCCAAGCCTGATGTGCATAATACGCACGCGTTTCAAGGCTACGACACGGTAACCGAAGTATTCGCACATCCGTCTGATCTGGCGGTTTAAGCCCTGCGTCAGGATAATGGTAAAGCTGCATTTGCCGGTCGGTTCGATGCGACACGGCTTTGTTACCGTGTCAAGAATCGGCACACCGCCCGCCATGCCCTTCAAAAATTCCGGCGTTACCGGCTTGTTGACCGTTACCTGATACTCCTTTTCATGGTGATTCCCTGCGCGAAGAATCTTATTGACGATATCTCCGTCATTGGTTAAAAGAAGCAGTCCTTCCGAATCTTTATCTAACCTTCCGATTGGATAAATCCGTTTGCCGTAATTTAAAAAATCAATGACGTTATCCGGCTCTCTGGTATCCGTTGTGCAAACAATGCCGACCGGTTTGTAAAACGCAATCAGTACCTGTTCCTCCTGCTTTTTGACCTGCTTTCCAAGGAAGGTTACCGACTGTCCCGGAAACACCCGGCTGCCGGTTTCCGCCACCCTGCCGTCAATGGTTACCTTACCCTCTGCAATATAAGTATCTGCTTCTCTTCTCGAACAGATTCCTGCATCACTTAAATATTTATTAATGCGCACTCCGGTTTCTTTCTGCTCCGGAACTTCGAACTTTTTTCTTTTTTCTGCCATATGCCGCTCCGTTTCTACATACTCTTTTCTATCATAATAATTTTTTACGAATTTGTAAAGAAGCAGTTCTTGAAATTCTCTTTCAAATAGGTTATAATAGATAAGCATGTTACTGTAACTCAGGGGATAGAGTGCCTGCCTCCGAAGCAGGTGGTCGCTGGTTCAAGTCCAGTCAGTAACACTTACCTGTAAAAATGAATTCCTTTGGCAGCCGCTGAAGGAATTCATTTACCATACAGGACTTTTTGCCGTAAGGCATATGTTCCTATGTTGATTTTTGCTTACCCCCTGTGATTATGAAACGGAGATTATTTTATGAAATATAAATATATGAAATCCATTCTCGGTACATCCTTTACCGTGATGATACTTGGTCTTGCCCTGCTTTCCTTTGGGAAGGAGTCATCCGACATTCAGACGGAAGGCGGTACCGTCTTTGGTCCTTCCGCCGCACCAACGGTTACGGGACTTCCTACAAAGATTCCTGAAGTCACCTTAACGCCAACCCCGACTTCTACACCAACCCCGACTCCTTCGCCTACTCCTACTCCGTCCCTTGGGCAGCTGAATGCAGAAATTCCGATTCAGCCGGCAACGGATGAAACAGGCTCTCTCATTACACTTCGTATCGCTGAATATTTAAAAGCCTACCATGAGGGCAACTATGTTGATTTAGCTGCGCTGATTCCTTTGGGAGATTTGCCGACAGAAGAAAACTTAAGGGAACATGCCGAGGAGATTTCCCAGATTGCAAATATCTCCTGTTATTATAAGGAAGGTTTATCCTACGCAGACTATATTGTCTATGTCACCTATGAAATAAAATACGCCGGAAGTAATGTATTTATCCCAACGCTGGAGGAATACTGCATTTCCTTTGATGCCGAAGCCGGCACCTGCACCGTTTATCCTTCCGTACAAAACGCGGATGTAGAAGAAGCATTGTTTCTTTCGCGTGCCGAAGAATCCGTACGCAACTTGTATATTAAGGAAACGATTCGCCGCTACATGAACGCAAAGCTTGCCTGTGACGAAACCCTGTTAAGAGAAATCGTTACCGACAGTTCGTATATCAATATTGAGGATATTTCTACAAAAACGCAGTATATTGAAGGCTATCATAACTTTCAGTTTATTATCAGAGAATGTCCGTATGACATCACCGAGTTCCGCTACATTGTCTATGCTGCCCACGATGTCAAGATTGTCAACATCGCAACTCTTGCACCGGGTGCGGACGAACTGTTAATCGCAATTGACGAAAACAATTTTCCAAAAATCTTTTTTGGAAATACAACAGAAAATACAGATGCGTTCCGTGTGGAATCCCGGCAGCAGGACGACTTTATCGCAATGTATGAGAGCGTTGTAGACCGCCTTGCAGAAGCCATGATATCAGACTCCAACCTCCGTGAGTTTATTGAACGAATCAATAATGCAACCGGTCAGTCGGAGTCCTCTACCACAGAATAGCTGTTACGGTTCTGCAGCGCCGAGACGCCTGATGCAGTCGGATTCCGGATCAAAGTAATAGACCTGATCAGACAGCACCTCTGTTGCCGCCACTCTGGTTGCATTAATACTTTTTACCGACGCTGCCAGAAACCTAAGTGAGATTCCCGGAACATCCGGCACAAAAATAACTTCATGAATACTGCTTGGAAGAATATAAAAGCCGCCTCCGGCTGCCCGTGCAAACTCCCGCAGCCGTTCTTTAAAAATCAGGGAGGCGGCTCCATGTATTCCGGCCTCGTTTGTTAGCACATACAATCCGTGTTCTGCCTGTGTATCTATTTTTTCTCCTGTCCATGCTTTCTTTGTTCCGAACAGCACATCCTCCATGGCATAGATTACCGGAGGGTGGATTCTTCTTGTATTCTCCGCCGCAACGGCCCTAAGCTCTTCATTTGAGATATGCAGATGCTCCATGTGCTCTTTTAGTATTTGCACGGTTCCCTGCATATCTTCCGAAATTTTTATGGTATACTGATAAATCAGCGCCAGGTCCAAAAACTCCTCATATGGCGCTGTCTTTAACATTTCTGCATTTTTTTCTCTGTTTACCAGGCGATAGGTAACAGCATGCCGCATACTCTCCCATGTAAAGTCCAGACGGTTTAAAACTTCCTGCTTTTTTTCTTTTTCTTCCTCATAGCATTGCAGAACATATTCCGCAATTTCCTCGATTGTTTTCCTGCCGCGCCGATACTGTTCAAACTCATCGTCCAGATAAAAGGTCGGAGCAATTCTGCTTCCCTTCTCTCTGATTAAAAATCCGTGCAGCAGAACCGAATTGTTTTTCAATACCTTTGTCTGCTCCGTTTCCAGCCTTTCCGGATAACTTTCCTCCATCCGGTGCGAAAGTTCTTCTAAAAAATAGCTGAAATTTTCTTTTGTTTCCTGTTCACTATGCTTCAAATGCGTAAGTCCTTTCTTTTCTTTTCGTTGTTTGTTGGAATTTGACCGAAGACTCCTGCCATGAAGCCGGTCCTGAAACTTCTGATAACTGATTTGGATTGTTTGATAAAACTGTCTATAGTATAACAGAAAAAAGGCATCTGCTCAAGTGTCAGATGCCTTTGAAACATACCAAAATTTCTCTGTACTTTTTGTGAAGTTTGTACAACTTTATCTACTCAGGTATTCATCAATTCCCCTTGCCGCAGCCTTTCCCGCACCCATGGCAAGAATCACGGTTGCCGCACCGGTCACGGCATCTCCGCCTGCAAAGACGCCCTCTCGCGAGGTCTGACCGTTTGCTTCGTCTGCCACAATGCATCTGTGCTTATTGCACTCCAGCCCATCCGTGGTGGACGAAATCAGTGGATTCGGGCTTGTTCCGAGCGACATGATGACAGCGTCCACCGGAAGTTCAAACTCCGAACCGGCCTTTTCTACCGGACGCCTTCTGCCCGATGTATCCGGCTCTCCAAGTTCCATTTCCACACAAATCATCGACTTTACCCAGCCGTTCTCATCCGCAATGATTTCCTTCGGATTGGTGAGGAGTTTAAATATAATTCCCTCTTCTTTTGCATGATGTACTTCCTCCACACGCGCCGGGAGCTCTTCCTCGCTTCTGCGGTATACGATGTAGGTTTCCGCTCCGAGACGAAGCGCGGTTCTTGCCGCATCCATTGCCACGTTGCCGCCGCCGACTACCGCTACCCTCTTACCACGGAAAATCGGTGTATCGTAAGCATCGTCAAATGCCTTCATCAGATTGTTTCTTGTAAGGAATTCATTTGCCGAGAATACGCCGTTTGCGTTTTCACCCGGTATTCCCATGAATTTCGGAAGTCCGGCACCGGAGCCGATAAATACTGCCGAAAAACCTTCTTCGTTCAGCAGCTCGTCTATCGTGACGGATTTTCCGACAACAACATTGGTTTCTATCGTAACGCCGAGTGCCTTGACGTTTTCAATTTCTGCCTTTACGACCGTATCCTTTGGAAGACGGAATTCCGGAATACCGTAAACGAGTACGCCGCCGGCTTCATGCAGTGCTTCAAAAATCGTCACATCATAGCCAAGCTTTGCAAGGTCACCTGCACAGGTCAGCCCGGCAGGACCCGACCCGATAACCGCTACCTTCTTTCCTTTTCTTTCTGCCGGTTTCTTAGGCTTTACACCGTTTTCCCTTGCCCAGTCCGCCACAAAGCGTTCCAGTTTTCCGATGGAAACGGCTTCTCCCTTGATGCCGCGGATGCACTTTGCCTCGCATTGTGACTCCTGCGGGCAGACACGTCCGCAGACCGCAGGAAGTGCGGAATACTTGCTGATGACCTCATAAGCACCCTCAAAATTTCCTGCCTCCACCTCACGGATAAAGCCCGGAATATCGATTCCTACCGGACATCCCGTCTGACACTGCGGATTTTTACACTTTAAGCAGCGAGAAGCCTCTTCCACTGCTTCTTCCGCGCTGTAGCCCAAACATACTTCCTTGAAATTTTTTGCCCGTACAAGAGCTTCCTGCTCCTTGACCGGAACTCTATGTAATTGATCTGCCATATTGTTTTTGTTCCTTTCCTTCTGTCTTTTTATCCTTCACAATGACCGCAGCCGCCGTGGTGGGTGTTTCCTTCCTTTGCTCTCAGGATTGCCCTGCCCTCTTCTGTTTTATACAGCTGCTGGCGCTTCATTGCTTCGTCAAAGTTCACAAGATGTCCGTCAAACTCCGGTCCGTCCACACAGGCAAACTTAATCTCATTTCCGACCGTCAGACGGCACGCACCGCACATTCCCGTACCGTCTACCATAATCGGGTTCATGCTGACCACCGTTTTAATGCCAAGCTCCTTTGTAAGCAGGCAGACAAACTTCATCATCACAAGCGGTCCGATGGCAACAATATGGTCGTACTGCTTTCCCCGCTCGTTCACCAGATACTTTAAGCAGTCGTTGACATTTCCTTTCCTTCCGTAGGAGCCGTCATCCGTACAGACAAACACTTCGCCTGCCACCTGCTTCATTTCTTCTTCTAAAATAATCAGGTCTTTATTCCTTGCACCGATAATACAGTCCGCCGATATGCCCTGCTCATGCAGCCACTTTACCTGCGGATAAACCGGAGCCGTTCCGACGCCTCCTGCAATAAACAGAAGCTTCTTTTTCTTTAACTCCTCTATCGGCTCCTCTATTAAATCGGATTTACAACCGAGCGGTCCGACAAAGTCACGGAACGAATCCCCGACCTCATACTCCGCCATCAGCTTTGTGGAATTTCCGACCGTCTGAAATACAATAGTAACCGTTTCTGCCTCTCTGTCATAGTCGCAGACAGTAAGCGGAATCCGCTCTCCCTTTTCATCCGCCTTTACAATGACAAACTGTCCCGGCAGACAGCTCTTTGCTGTCCGGGGTGCCTTTACCTCCATGAGCACAATATTCGGAGCCAGCAGCTTTTTCTTTACGATTTTATACATACGTTTTCTCTCCTATCCTTTCCGGCAGTATCCTTTTCGGATAGTTTACCTCATTGCAGTGAAAAAGTCCAGTACCTTTTTCCTTCATTATAATTTTTTGAAAATTTGCAAAAAAAAGCTTTACTTTAGTCCGTTATAGTGGTAAAATGTCACCGTATGAAGAAAGGAGGTCGATAAAAATGAGCAAGAATATTAAAACTCCGGCTGTCGACTATCTGTTTGACGCTATCCTTAGTCTTAAAAGCAAAGACGAATGTTATTCCTTTTTCGATGATATATGTACCGTAAACGAGCTTTTGTCTCTCTCTCAGCGTTTCGAGGTCGCCGCAATGCTTCGTGCACACAAAACCTACCTTGAGATTGCAGAAAAGACCGGTGCCTCTACCGCTACCATCAGCCGCGTCAATCGTTCCTTAAATTACGGAAATGACGGTTATGATATGGTGTTTGAGCGTATCGCTCCGCTTCCTGCGGATCACACGGAAAAAGAGGCACAGTAACTTCTTTTCCTACGAATCAGCACAACCGGGTAGTGTGGACTTAAACTGTCCCCACTGCCCTTTTTACTTTCAAAACGGAGGTTGCTATGTATCGAATACTGATTGTAGAGGATGATGCCGGCATTGCTTCGGCAGTCAAGGCACAGGCTGAGCTTTGGGAGCTTTCGGTTCACTGTGTACAGAACTTTCGGAATGTTCTTACGGAGTTCGCGGAATTTGACCCGCATCTGGTCCTGCTTGATATTTCCCTGCCGTTCTTTAACGGTTATCACTGGTGCAGTGAAATCCGCAAGGTATCCAGAGTTCCGGTGATTTTTCTCTCCTCTGCTTCCGACAACATGAATATTATTATGGCAATGAACCTCGGTGCGGATGACTTTATCGCAAAGCCGTTCGACCAGAACGTGCTGATGGCAAAAATTCAGGCCATGCTGCGCCGCACCTACGATTTTGCTTCCTCCGTCCCGATACTGGAGCACCGCGGTGCATTGCTTCATACCGGCGAGCATTCTCTGTCCTATCAGGATGCAAAAATTCCCCTGACAAAGAACGAATACCTGATTCTGCTCACTCTGATGCAGAACAAGAGCAAGGTAGTCAGCCGCGAAAAGCTCATGGAGATTCTGTGGAAGACAGACAGCTTTGTGGATGAAAACACCCTGTCGGTTAATGTCGGACGTCTTCGAAAGAAGTTAGATGCTGCCGGCTTAACCGACTTTATCACGACCAGATTCGGTGTCGGTTATCTCATCCCGTAAGCAAAGGAGACTCCTATGAAGTTTTTTATTTCCTATCTGAAAGAAAAAAAGCTTACCCTTATTTTTTATGTTTGCTTCTGTTTTCTGTTGTCCGTTTCTTTTCTGCTGTATCATCTTCCGCTTGGGGCCGTGGCTTATCCTATTCTGCTCTGCGGTCTGATCGGCGTCTGCTTTTTTGCGGCAGACTTTTGCCTTGCCAAAAAGAAGCATAAACAGCTTACCGAGTTTCAAAGGCTGTTTCCGGAACTGCTCGAACAGCTTCCTGTCTTCCCGGGTATTACAGATGAGGACTACCGGGCAATCATCTACCGGCTGCTTAACGAGCAACAGCGAATGACCGCTCGTATGGCTTCCAGATACAACAATATGACGGACTACTACACTGCCTGGGCACATCAGATTAAAACGCCGATTTCCTCCATGCGTCTGCACCTGCAGAACGAGGATTCCGCCCTTTCCCGTACGCTCTCGGCAGATTTATTCCGAATTGAGCAGTATGTGGAAATGGTACTGATGTTCATCCGTCTGGATTCCGAAACTACGGACTACGTGTTTCGAAGCTGTGACCTCGATACCCTCATCCGGCAGTCGGTGAAAAAGTTTTCGGGAGAATTTATTTTAAAAAAGCTCCGGCTGAACTACGAGCCGCTTCATACCACTGTCATAACCGACGAAAAGTGGCTCTCCTTTGTGATTGAGCAGGTCTTGTCCAACGCCTTAAAATATACTTCTTCCGGTAGCATTACCATCCGTCTGGAGCAGCCGGATGTACTTTGCATCAGTGACACCGGTATCGGCATTGCGAAGGAGGATTTGCCGCGCATCTTTGAAAAAGGTTATACCGGCTATAACGGACGTGCAGATAAAACTTCCAGCGGCATCGGGCTGTATCTTTGCAAAAGAATCTGCAAAAATCTCGGACATTCCATTACGGCAGAATCTTTGCCGGATGTCGGCACTACCATCCGCATCTGCCTGAACCAACAGAACACAGACATTGAATGATTTCTTACAAAAACGTTAGATTTACCGGAGGAATTGTAAGCCGATTGCATGGCATTGCAGTTCCTCTTTCTGTTACAATAAGCGCAGAAAATGAAACAGGAGGACTTCTTACGATGAGTATGTTAGAAGCAAACGAATTAAAAAAAGTTTACACCACCCGCCTGGGCGGGAATAAAGTCGAAGCACTGAAGCAGGTTTCTTTTTGCGTGGAGGAGGGAGAATATGTCGCCATTATGGGCGAATCCGGTTCCGGAAAAACCACCCTGCTCAATCTTTTGGCTGCCCTCGACAAGCCGACGTCCGGCAGTATTCTGTTAGCCGGACAGGATATTACAAAAATTAAGGAAGCAAAGATTGCTGCCTTCCGCAGGGATAACTTAGGCTTTGTCTTTCAGGATTTCAATCTTTTAGATACCTTTACACTGGAGGACAATATTTATCTTCCGCTTGTCCTTGCAGGAAAAACCTATGCAGAAATGAGAGCGCGCTTAACTCCGCTTGCCGCACAGCTTGGCATTTCGGAGCTGTTAAAAAAATATCCTTACGAGGTATCCGGCGGACAAAAACAACGTGCCGCCGTTGCCCGTGCACTCATCACCTCGCCAAAGCTGCTTTTGGCAGACGAACCGACCGGTGCTCTGGACTCCAAGTCGACAACGGAACTGCTGGAACTGTTCGGAGCAATCAACGCCGGAGGACAAACGATTCTGATGGTAACCCACTCGGTTAAGGCTGCCAGCCATGCCGGACGTGTGCTGTTTATCAAAGACGGCGAGGTATTTCATCAGATTTACCGCGGCAGCAATACAAACGAACAGCTGTACCAGATGATTTCCGATACACTGACCAGGCTTGCGATGGGTGGTGATGCAAAATGAAATTTGAGTTTTATCCGAAGCTTGCCCTGCTCGGCATCCGAAAGAATAAGCAGCTGTATGTTCCTTATCTTTTTACCTGGATTGGAATGGTACTGATGTATTATATTTTTTCTTTTCTATCCGGCAATCCGCTGCTTCTTTATCTGCCCGGCAGCGATAGCGTACAGGTAGTACTGGCCCTGGGAAGCTATGTACTTGCGGTATTTTCCGCTCTGTTCCTCTTTTATACGAATTCCTTTTTAATCCGCCGGAGGAAAAAAGAATTCGGATTATATAATATCCTTGGTATGGGCAAGAAAAACATCGGCATTGTTCTGTTTTGGGAAACCGTCATGATTACAGCAGCCGCTCTGTTTGTCGGCCTGTTTGCTGGGATAACCTTCTCCAAGCTTGCAGAACTCGGACTGATTAATATGTTACATGCGGAGGTAAATTACAGCTTATCGGTTTCCATGACATCCATCAGGAATACGGTACTTTTATTCTGTATTCTGTCGGTACTGCTCTATTTCAACACCTTAAGACAGATTCATACAGCAAATCCGATTACACTGTTACGAAGTGAGAATTCCGGTGAAAAGCCGCCGAAGGCGAACTGGCTGTTCGGACTTTTTGGCCTTGTCCTTTTAGCTGCCGCCTACTATATTGCGGTTTCGATACAGTCACCGCTCTCTGCTTTAGTCTGGTTCTTTGTCGCAGTCATCATGGTCATTGTAGCAACCTATCTGCTCTTTATTTCCGGCTCCGTGCTTTTGTGCCGGATTCTTCAGAAGAAAAAGAACTATTACTATAAAGCAAAGCATTTTGTATCGGTTTCCTCTATGGTATACCGTATGAAACGCAACGGCGCCGGTCTTGCTTCCATCTGCATTCTCGGAACGATGGTGCTTGTCATGATTACCGGCTCCGCCTGTCTCTATTTTGGCACGGAGAGCAGCCTGCGTACGCGTTATCCAAAGGATATTAACATAAGCATTGCTCTGAATCCTTTAGAAGACACGACAGAGTCGACGTTTGCCGGACTTCAGAAAGAAATTTCCTCTCTTCTTTCTGAAGCGGGTATTTCTCCGAAAAACGTAAGCAATTACCGGTGGTCTACGCTGACCGGACTGTTACAGGGAGATGAACTGGTGACAGATACCGAAACAGTACGTGCTGCCGATTCGACATTCCAATTGGATACCTATGACCAGCTTCGTCAAATTTACTTTGTGCCGCTCTCAGACTATAACAGCCTGATGGGAACCTCCCTACAGTTAAAAGAGAATCAGACATTACTTTTTCTTGTACGCTGTGACTATCCTTATGATACACTGACGATAAAGAACGGAACATGCTTTGAAATTGCAGGCTTTGCAGAAGATTTTGTAACAAGCGGTGATATGGCAATGTCTCTCATTCCTTCGATGGTCCTTATCGTGCCGGATTTGACGGAATGTCTGAAGCCCCTCCTTTCTCTTGAGGACTTTAACGGCGACCGCATTCTGCTAATTCACTGGAATTACGGCTTTGATACCGATGCCGCTCCTTCCGAACAGATTGCGCTTTGGATACAGATTTACAGCAGCATCCGCGAATACATGATGGTACCGGAACATGGCTATTCGTACAGCTGCGAAAGTCTGGAAGCCAACCGGGAGGATTTTTACGGTACCTACGGAAGCATCTTTTTCCTCGGCATCATGCTCAGCCTGGTTTTCCTGTCTGCCACGGTACTGATGATTTACTACAAGCAGATTTCGGAAGGCTATGAAGACCAGGCCCGCTTTGAAATTATGCAGAAGGTCGGAATGACAAAAAAGGATATCCGCAAAAGCATCAACTCGCAGATGCTCACAGTATTTTTCCTGCCGCTTATTACCGCAGTCATCCACCTTGCGTTTGCCTTCCCGATGATTCACAAGTTGTTACTGCTCTTCAACCTGCGTGACCTGCCGCTCTTAGTTGCCACCGCCTGCATCAGCGTCCTGATTTTTGCCGTATTTTACACACTGGTATACCGCATCACGTCCAATGTGTACTATTCGATTGTAAGTGGTGCGAAAGAAAAGAATTAGAAACATCGCATAATAAATGAAAAGCAGCTTCGAGATGCGTACAACGGATCTCGAAGCTGCTTTTCATTCTGTATACGCGATGCTTCTATCATAGTTAATTGTCTTTTGTTTCATTCTTAACATTAGTTTTATGTAGTTTTTCGTTATATCGCTTACATTCTAATTCCATTTTTTTAAAATCCAAGCACCGTTCTCTGGCAGAAAACTTCACACCTGATATATATGTTTGATATAAAACATTCGCTGTATTCATCAAATCCCTAGAATGTTCGTTGCACCATTCAAGTTCTTTGATTAAAAGCTCTTTTTTCTTTCTTGTATCCGCATTGTCATGTTTACGTACTATAGTATCAATTCGTTGTATCTGTGCCTCTTCAACAGGTATCATAAGATTAAAATTCAAAACACCTATTAATGTATCGTTATATAAAATTCTCTTAAAATCTATTTTATCTCGCATTTTTTCGTGCTTTTTCTTAGGTTTTGACAAAGGTATACAGTATTTGTGCTTATTGCACACAATAATCACCCCGAGGAATGGTCGCTCATCCTTTCCTATCTGTGGAGATACAGACAGCACCCTGTCATCTATACTATGTAAGTTTCTGATGTACTTCATATCTATTCGATAAACCTCTAATAGTGAGTTTGTCATATAATTCTCCCGTAAAAATATTTCAAGGACTATGTTACCATAGTCCTTGAATGTAGCATCACCGTAGCGACACTAACGCTTTTTTTATGTCCACTTGTTGGCAGGACTCTCCTTTAATAGTATTTTACCAAACGTATTATTTTTGTCAATATTTTTTCAAAACTTTATAAAAAAACTCGAGTCAGAAATTACCTATTTTCTCTACTTTTCTTTTGCATCCTTTGCATCTTTTTCGTTCTGCGGTGCAAAGTTATTGTCAATCAGCTTTTCTAACATCTGGCGTTTGACATAGATATCATAGCACAACATGCAGGCATAGGCGAAATTTTTTAAATATTCCCGCTCTGCCTCCCCTTCTACATGTGAAAAAGTTTCCTCGGCAGCTGCTACCTTTTTTGCAATGTCCTTTGCCACAGGATAAGACTGTGCACGTTCTATCTGATAAATTTCCTCATAGATTTCTTCGAGACTGATTTCTCCTTTCCCTCCGAAAAACATTTCCGTAAGAGGATTTAACAGCGAATGGATATCCGTAATCGACAGGATATTTTTCAAGTAGTAAATAAAAATCAGGAGGAACATGTGGTCCTTGGAATACTTTTTCTTCTGTGGGGATGGCAGCAGATTGTTCTTCGTGTAGTTGTTAATCATGGTCTTTGTTAACAGCTTGTCCTCCGAATACCGCTTTGTATCCTCCAGGTGACGGTCCATAAACGTTGTGACCTGGTCCATATATAATTCAATGTTCGGAATTTCCTGCGGCTTGATATACGAAATCCGCTTCAGCTCCTCAATCAGCTCTTCCAGATTCTTTTTACTCTTTTTTGCGTCATCCATTGTCATACCCTGCTTTCCCACAACTGTTTTCATATACAGTTGTGTCTTTCCTTATTACATTATATAGTATTTAAAACCATATGGCAAGCACCCATTTCTTGAGATTTCGTACTTTCCTTTTCGTTTTTCCTATGGTAGAATAGAACTGACTTTCGAATGTTAACATATACGAGGAGGTTTCCTATGAGCATATATGATTCCCTGAACGCTGAGCAGCTAAAGGCGGTAAAGCACGACCGCGGTCCGCTGTTAATTTTAGCAGGCGCCGGTTCCGGAAAAACAAGAGTACTGACGCACCGCATCGCCTATCTGATAGAAGAACGCGGTGTCAACCCGTATCAGATTTTAGCGATTACATTTACGAATAAGGCCGCAAAAGAAATGAAGGAACGTGTGGAAAAAACCGTCGGTGCCGGTTCGGAAAATGTCTGGGTCAGTACCTTCCATTCCACCTGTGTGCGTATTCTGCGCCGTTTTATCGAATCCCTCGGTTACGACCGGAACTTCACGATTTACGATGCAGACGACCAGAAATCATTAATGAAGGAAGTTCTCAAGTATTTGCAGATTGATACCAAACAGATGAAAGAGCGTGCGTTTCTTTCTGCGATTTCCTCGGCAAAGGACGAACTGGTCTCCCCGGATGCCTACGAACGAACCGCCATGGATTACCGCACGAAGCAGGTAGCCCGTGCCTACCGCGAATACCAGCGTCGTCTGAAAGAAAACAATGCGTTGGATTTTGATGATCTGATTTTTAAAACCGTAGAGCTGTTCCGTTCCAATCAGGATGTGCTCTCCTACTACCAGCGGCGTTTCCGCTACATCATGGTGGATGAATATCAGGATACGAATACCGCACAGTTTCAGCTCATCAAGCTGCTTGCTTCCTCCGAAAACGAATATGGGGAAATCGAGCACAACCTTTGTGTTGTCGGTGACGATGACCAGTCCATCTACAAATTCCGCGGCGCCAATATTTACAACATTTTAAATTTTGAAAAGGAATACCCGGATGCCAGAGTTATCAAGCTGGAGCAGAACTACCGCTCTACCAAAAGCATCCTTGCTGCCGCCAATGAGGTCATTCATAACAATAAGGGCAGAAAGGACAAGTCGCTCTGGACCGAAAACGCCGAAGGCAGCGCCGTGCATTTTACCCAGTACGAAAATGATGTAGAAGAAGGAAACGGTGTTGCTTCCCAAATCAAACGCCTGATGGAAGAGAACGACCTGAAATTTCGTGACTTTGCTGTACTGTACCGTACAAACGCCCAGTCGCTCGTCTTTGAAAAGGCGCTCCGTGCCGCCCACATCAAGGCAAAAACCATCGGCGCCCTAAGCTTCTTCCAGCGTAAGGAAATCAAAGACATCATTGCCTACTTAAAAACCGTCGACAATGCCAGAGATGACGTTGCCCTCGTCCGCATTATCAACGTTCCGAAGCGCGGCATCGGTCTTACAACGATTGAACGCATCCGCGACTATGCGATTCTAAACGACATGAACTTCTACTCCGCCTTAGAGCGCGCCGAGCAGATTCCGGGGCTGGAACGTGCCCGTACCAAACTGGTTTCGTTTCTGGCACTCATAGAAGCACTCCGCTATGAACGCGACACCAACCATGCCTCCATCAAGCAGTTAATCAAAAAGCTGTTAGAGGAAACCGGCTATATTGACGAGCTTAGAAGCGACGACCCGGAAACCGCCGAAGAACGCATTCAGAACATCGACGCTCTCATCTCCTATGCCGAGCGATACGAACAGACCGAGGACATGCCGTCGCTCACCGGCTTTCTGGAATACTGCGGCTTAAACAGTGAGGAAGCCGCTGCCGACGAAGAGGAGGATGACGAGGATTCCGGAAACTATGTTTCCCTGATGACCTTACATAACGCAAAGGGGCTGGAATTTCCTTATGTCTTCCTGTGTGGTATGGAGGAAGGTCTGTTCCCGAGCTATATGTCCATCAGTGCGGACAATCCGGAGCCGGAAATTGAAGAGGAACGCCGTCTTTGTTATGTCGGCATTACCCGTGCCATGAAAGAGCTGTTCCTAAGTTCTGCCAGAATGCGTATGCTGCGCGGAGAAAGCCAGTTTAACTCCGTTTCCCGTTTCATTAAGGAAATACCGCGTTACCTGTTAAGCATCACCTCGCCTTCCGCCGGAAACGCTTCTGCCTTCCGCAAAAGCTCCGCCTTTGCAGAAAGTCCGGTTCGCAACGCGACAACGCGCAATACTCCTTCCGGGGATACCGCATTTTCCAACCGCACTGCAAAGCCGTACTCTGCTCCGGCATACTCAAACACGATGTTTGACAAGACTCCTGCAAAATCCTTCGGGAACGGAGGGGCAAGACCGCTCTCCTATGAGGTCGGCGACACGGTACTGCATATCAAATTCGGCACCGGAACCGTCACCTCCATTGTAAACGGAGGCAAAGATTATGAGGTAACGGTGGAGTTTCCTCACTACGGTACCAAAAAAATGCTTGCTTCGTTTGCAAATCTGAAAAAACTTTAAAATTTGCAAGATTCCTGTAGTAAATACAAAGGAAACGTGATATACTTAGGACAACTAATAGAATGCTATTCAGAAAGGAAGATGATATGAATATGAAGAAAATTGATGAACTTCTTGCAAGCAATGCAAAGCTTGCCGAGCTTCTCGGCAAAAAGCAGGAGCCGGAAAAAAAGTGTAATGCAGCCGTATGCATACTTGCCGTTATCGGTGCAGTTGCCGCAGTTGCCTTAATCGCTTATGCCGTTTACCGCTACTTTACGCCGGACTACTTAGATGATTTTGATGACTATGAGGACGAATACGAAGACGAGGAAGAAGCAAAGGAAGCCGAGGAAACTGAGGAAACGTCCGAAGAATAATTCAATCTGTATCAACCAAAAAATCGCTGAAGTGGGAACTCCAGCGATTTTTTCTTTCCGTTATATTATTTTGCTGCTTTTTTGGCATAGGTGTTATCTACCAGATCGGCATACGGCGGTCTTTTGCTTAACTCTCCTGCGCTTTCCAGTATGTCGAGCAACAGCGTAAACGAATCCTCTTCAAAAATCAGATTTTCCTTCCAGGTATCCTGCTCATAGTACCGGGAGACAATGAGTTCTATCGTTTCTATCGGGGTTTCCTTAAACTGAGGTTGAATCACCCCTGCAATTTCCTTCGGCGTATGTGTCTGCACGTAGTCCATACCCTTTTGTAATGCCTTTACGAATCCTTCTATCACGTCCGGATTCTTTTCGATATAGCTTTTCTTTGCGGAATATGCCGTATACGGAACATAGCCGCTCTCCACACCGAGTGATGCCACCACGTAGCCGGTTCCCTCTAACTCAAGCGCTGTTGCTGCCGGCTCAAATTCTACCGTATAGTCTCCGGTTCCTCCGGCAAATGCCTGCGAGGTCATGCCGAAATCAATGTTCTTTATGATTTCCAAATCGTTTTCCGGATGAATGCCATGCTTCTTTAAGATATACTCAAAGACCATCTGCGGCATACCGCCCTTACGTCCGCCAATCACTGTCTTTCCCTTCAGATCCGTTACCTGAAAATCTTTTTGTTCGGTTCTGGAAACCAGAAAATTTCCGGCACGCTGCGTCAGCTGGGCAAAGTTCACAACATAGTCTTCTGCACCCTCGTTATATACGTAAATGGATGCCTCCGAGCCCATAAACCCGATATCTGCCTCTCCCGACAACACAGCCGTCATCGTTTTATCGGCACCAAGGCCGTTGACCAGAGTAAGGTCGATGCCCTCCTCTTCAAAATAGCCCTCTTCGATTGCCACATACATCGGCGCATAGAAAATCGAATGTGCTACCTCGTTTAACTGCACCTTTACCAGGTCACCTTCGTTTTTGCAGGCGCAAAGCAGTATACTAAGTAACATTGCTGCCGCAAAAATGCCAACTCTGCGTTTCATAAAAAATCCTCCCTGAATCCAATTGTCAGCTATGCTGTCATTATACTCATCAGAGAGGAATTTTGTGATACTTACTTCTTTTTCCTTGTGTTGCGAATGGTCAGATTGCCTTCCTTTAAAAGAGCCCGCACTGTCTTTGCGAGCATCAGCTTCGTCTGTTTATCCAGACCGTTAAAGCTCTTAATGATGGCATTTGCAGCTTTATGCCACTCTGCCGTCAAATCATCCACCGTTTTTGCCTGTGTCATTTCAAGCACCTGAAACAGTGTATCCACAAACTGTTCCCGTTCTTCCTTTTCCAGTGTCTTCAACCAGTTCCTTATCGTAATACGAAGCAGCCTGCTGGCTTCCGACAGGGATTCTTCCGTGACAAAGTGCGCTCCCAACACCTGCCATGACAGTGCATCGTGCTGGTCAAAGCCCTTTGCTGTACTTTTTACAACAACATGATCGCCTTCCCGTTCTAACAGCATGCCGACAATGGAGGATTTCGGAACATAGGTCTGAATTTTCGGAAGCATTTCTTCGTAATGCTCTCCAAGGCTCTGGATATCATAAAATCCCGGACCGTCATTATTATAAATAGTCATAATCCGCTTTCGCACCTTATCGGAGCAGCGTACCCCTGCATAGATGGCAAGGTTTCCGCCTTTGGAATGTCCGGCAAGCAACAGCTTTCCCTTTATGGAGGAGGCTGCTTCCTCCAGATACCGCAGTGCCATCTCCTGTGCCGGTATGACCGGCAGGAAGCTCATGTTAAAGTCCTCCTTCCACCCAATCAGTGTGGCATCCGTTCCGCGGAATACAGCACAGGCGGTCTGTCCGGTAAGCAGCGCCGTCATGGCACAAAACTGTGTTTCTTTTTCGTAGTCTATACGATTGACAAAACCGGTCAGACGTACCTCGGAAAACCTTCTGCTTTCTGCCAGCTTCTTTAAAAGAAGCGCTGAGCTTTTCGTAAACGACTGTGTTTCCTTCATGATTTTATCCAGATTGTGCGTTAAGAAAAACAGATGCTCCGCTTCTTTGATAGAAACGGCATCCTGTTCCGAGCAATGTTCCGGCACAATGCCGTCCAAAGCCACATACGACAGCCACGAAAGTATCAGACTGTCGACCTCGTTAAAGGGAGAGGCCTCCCACGTCAGGTCCCCTCGCCATTCCAGATAATCAAGCAGATTTGCCATACGTACAATCTCTCCTTATTTGCTCTTTTTCTGATATCCAAAGGTAATGTCAAGTTCCTCCTCCACATAGGCACCGTCCCTCATGACCTGTATGGTCAGTGTCCCTGTAGAACCGCCTCTTGTATAGGAAAGTATTCTTGATAAATCCGCCATTTCCTCTACCGTTTTTCCATTCACTGCAGTCAGAATATTACCGACCGTTAACCCTGCAGCCTCCGCCGGAGAGCCTTTTTCTACCTCTTTTATATATATGCCGACCGGCATATTGAGTGCCTCGGCATTTGCCTTTGTCACATTCTGTCCGCTAATGCCCATATAGGCCTTTTCATTGTCCGCAAGGGTTTCTCTGTTTAATAACTCATTAATGATCGGAACCGCTTTTGAAATCGGGATGGCATAGCAGACTCCTTCTACGGAGGAATCCACCAGCTTGGAATTGTTAATACCGATGACCTCACCCCTTGCATTTAAAAGCGCACCGCCGCTGTTTCCCGGATTGATTGCCACATCGGTCTGAATCAGCTGCATGGAGGTGCCGTCATCAAACGTAACCTCACGGTCCATAGCACTGATATAGCCAACCGTGGTAGACTGTCCGTAGCCCAGCGCATTGCCAATGGCAATCACCATCTGCCCGAGCTTTAAGTCATCCGAGCTGCCAAGCGAAGCAATCCGGATGGTCTGAAGTGTTTCCTTTTTCAGATCCTTCAGTTTTACAGAAATTACTGCTAAGTCCTCCGAGGCTTCGCTGCCTCTGACCTCTGCCTTTGCCGTAGTTTCATCAATAAACATCACCTCTACCGATGCTGCATCTGCTACCACATGGTGATTCGTCACAATCAGAAGCTCCTCATTATTCTGAGCCATCAGAATGCCGGAACCGCTTCCGGCACTCTCCGATTCATAGGCTCTTCCAAAAAAGTCATAGGTAATATTTTTAAAACGGCACTGCACGGAAACAAGTGCCGGCATTACCTTATTCACAACGCCGGAAACATCCTGTTTACTCGTATCCGCCGTAACAAACGGTGTCGGCGTATACTCCGTGACTTCGCCCTTCGGTAATTCCTTCTGATTATCATCTTCTGAAGGCATCTGGTTTGCTATATTTTCTTCCTTTTTTGACTCTGTCCACTGCCTGTACCGAAGTACTCCCTGATAAGTGCCTCCGCAGAGAATCCCCGTGAGCAGCGCTATTGCTGCAAGTTTTATAAAAAAGTGTTTCTTCATTTCCTTTCACTCCATTCTTTTATAGGTACTGCCTCTTTTTCTCTGTCATCATATCAGAAAAGTATGTCCTATTTGTGATTTCCCTATAAAAAAAGAATGAATTGTGTTGTTTCTTCTACTCTGTTGCTATATTTCCGAGCACCCGGCATCTGGATGCCTCCTGTTTGATGCCGTTTAATGTATTTTTTACTGCCGCATCCGTCAGTTTTCCCTCAAAATCCACAAAAAAACGGTACTCAAAGCTTCTGCCCGGAATCGGTCTGGATTCGATTTTTGTCATATTCAGATTATTGTACATGATATGACTGAGCATACGGTACAGACTTCCGGACTCGTGCGGGAGTTCAAAGCAGATGCTCACCTTATTGGCATTGGTCAGACACCGGCGTTTTCTTGCCACAATAATAAAGCGGGTAGAATTGACCTGCTCGGTATTTAAGCATTCCTTTAACACCTGAAGTCCGTACAGCTTCGCTGCCCGCAGACTTGCAATGGCAGCACAGGAGGTATCCCCGGACTCCTTTACCCGCTTCGCACATTCCGAGGTGCTGGCGCATGGCTGTGGCTGTACCTTCGGATGCTCCTCAAAGAAACGTCTGCACTGTCCGATAGCCTGTGGATGGGAATATACCTGCCTTAAACCTTCTATCGTTGCCCCGGGGCAGGCAAGCAGTGCATGTTCAATCTTCACGACATGCTCCGCAACAATATAATTTTCATACTCCATCAGCAAATCGTAGCTGTCGGTAATGCCTCCGGTCGTTGTATTTTCAATCGGGAGCACACCGAAATCCGCCCTGCCGTCCTGTACTGCCTCCATAACCGCTTTAAAGCTGTCTGCCGAAAAGCTTTCGATTTCGGTTCCGAAGCAGTCTTCCATAGCCTGCTCCGAATAAGAACCTGCCGCCCCGAAAAAGCAAACCTTGACCTCCTTTCCCTTTGGCAGCTCCTCAAACGTTTCAAAGGCTTCGAATTCCTCCGAAAGCAGGGAATACTGATACTTCCTGCTGATGGACATAATCTGGGAGAACAGTTCCTTTACGGCGCGCTCATTAAATTCCGTGGTAGCAAGCGCCGACAGCGTTTCCAGCTTTTCAGCCTCCCGCACCGGATCGAATACTTTTTTTCCTGTATTTTTCTTATATTCTGCCACATCTTCCGCAATGCGCATGCGTTCTTCAAATAGGGAAACGATTTCCTTGTCTATCCGGTCAATGGAAGCTCTCGACTCCGCCAAATCAATCATACTCTGTCCTCCGTTTTTCTTTTTCTATCTGGAAAATATTACGTGCTACGATTCCAGTATCCGTTTCAGGTTCAGTTTCCGCACCAAATTCAGCAACAGGTAAACCAGTACGCTGTTAATCGGCAGCATCACAAGATTCTTCCATAGTCTTCCTCCCAGCAGCAATGCCACAAACTTTGCTGTAAAGTTATGAAAGGCTCCGGCAGGGTCAGCTAAAATAGCGCCAAAGCTGCCAACCGACATCTGAAAGCTGATCCAGGTAGTTGTCATGCATAGGTTGACAATCACGGTAACACTAAGCAGCGTCAGCACTACCCGAAGCGGCGTGATTTTTTCACGTTTGTAAAAGCTGTAGCCGTAAATCAGCCCCGCCACAATGCAGTCAAGCGTATAGCCCGGAAAAAATACCCCGCTCGGCTTAATAAAAAAGCCGACCAAATCTGCAACGCCGCCTGCTATGGCTCCTGCCACCGGTCCGAACAGCATACAAAGCACCGTTGTCGGAAAAATCGAAAATCCGATTTTAATGGAATCCGTAATTCGAATCGTCGTTGCGAAGCCGAGCGCAATCCGGAGCGCCAACAGCATGGCAATCGCCGTCAGCGATTTTAGGTTATGTAATTCCCCTGCCGACTGTCTGAACCGTTCTCTTACACTAAGTTCCTTTTCTGTTCCTGTGTTCATAAAAAAAGCACCTCCTGCAAAAAATCGTCGCACAAAATATGCTACGACAACAGGAGATACCCATCGGTAGCAGCGGGATGCGAAATTCAGACCGCAAAACAGCGTCTGCTGTCTTTTCGTCCACCCGGCAACTCCCCGTCCGGATGGCACTTAACGTCTGGATTCCTACTCTGCTTTATTTTGCTCAACGTATAAAATTAGACGAAAGGAAGTATGTTTCCTTTCGTCTGATATACTAGCACACCTTACACCGAATTACCAGTCTTTTTTCAAAAAAATCAAATCAAAGTATCAATGTTGCCGCATAAATGACCAGAGGGATAGAAAGGATGCTGACTAACGTTGTCAGGGCAAACATATGCGAGGCCAGCTTCTCGTCTCCTCCGAAGCGTCCGGCAAACAGCATGGCATTTGCTGCCGTCGGACATGCCGAAGCAATCAGAATCGTCATGCGAAGTGTCGTATCAAGCGGCAGAAAATACAGTACAAAAAGCACTGCAAGCGGTACAAGAAAGCACTTAACTGCCATGTTTGCATAAAGCCTTTTGTTCTTTAATGAAGAAAGCAGTCCGCTCCTTGCAATATACATACCGGAAACGATCATGGCAAGCGGCGTATTCATGGAGGCAATATAGGCTACTGCCTCTTCGACAGGTCCCGGCAGACGGATACGCAGGAAATACATGCCGATGCCAAGTACAATGCAGAACATCGTCGGCGTACAGAACGGTTTCAGACGTTCCCATAACGATTGCTTTACGGAAACGTTCTGTTTGCCCTTCATCATTGCCATACCGTAGGTCCAGACAAACAGATTAAACATCGTCAGATAGGTGGTACAGTAGACAATGCCCATGTCGCCGAATACCGCGCTCACAAGCGGAATTCCCATAAATCCACAGTTGGTAAAAATAATGGTAAAGCGTTCGGTCGGCACCGACTCCGGTCTGCCCTTCACCTTCATCAGCATGGAAATCAAAATACCGATTATAATGCTGAGTGCGGAAAGCAGAAAACCGAACAGCATGTTTTTAGTCAGCTCCGGGTTATAGTCCATCTGATAGGTCTTTAAAATCAGAAACGGTGCAACCAGGTAAAGCACCATATTGGTCAGCTGCCCTACCGCATCATCCTTTACAATCTTACACCAATATAAAATCATTCCCGCCAGCAGAAGCAGAAACATAATTAATACCTGCTCCGCCAAAATCATACTGAATTCCATACAAAACCTCTTTACTCCTTACCTGCACCGTCCTATTTCCCGGACAACGCAAATGAATGCTTCCGGTAGCCTCTCCGTACAAAACGCAAGGTAAAGCACAGTCCCCGGAAGAACCAGTCTATAATCATTGCAAGCCATACTCCGAGCACTCCCATGTTAAAGTAACCGGCAAGTATGTAGCTGAACAGAATACGGAATATCCACATAGAAAGCATGGAAATAGTCATCGTATACTTTACATCGTTTGCCGCACGAAGGGCATTCGGCAGGACAAAGGATAGCGGCCAGACAATCATGGCAAAGGAGCCATGGCATATCATCAGACTCTTTGCGATTGCTGCAGTCTCCGGCTCCAGATGATACAGCCAGACAATTCCGTCAAGGCCGAGCAGGATGCAAATATTCAGTACAATTAAGGCACTGTACGCAATAAAAAGCAGCTTCTTTACATAATAGCGCATCTGCTTTTCGTCATCTGCCCCCACGCACTGTCCGACAATCGTAATCATGGCAAGTCCCATCGCATTACCAGGTATTACTTCCAGACTCGCGATGGTATTTGCCACCGCATTTGCTGCAATGGACGCTGTACCAAAGCTTGCCGTTAATCCCTGCACCATCAGCTTGCCAATCTGAAAGATACTGTTTTCCAGTCCGTTTGGAACACCGATACCGAGAATTCTTCGAATCATCTTCGGTTCAAAGCCCAGGCGGAACTTTTCATCAATGTGAATCGGATTGGACGGCTTTCTGATTAAAAACATCATAATGACTGCCGCCACGACTCTCGAAATCAATGTTGCCGTTGCAACACCCTCCACGCTCCAGTTCAAAACAAATAGAAAGAATGCATTTCCGCAGACATTCACCGCATTCATAATCATTGATACAAACATGGAAATACGGGAATTTCCCATCGCACGGAACAAAGCCGCACTTGCATTATAGAGTGCAAGAAACGGGAAGGAAACCGCGGATATGTAAAAATAAGTTCTTGCATAATTCATAACGTCGGCATCCACGTGACCGTATATCAGCGTAAGAATCTGCTTGTTAAATACCAGAGAGATAATCATAATGGTAAGCGACAGCAGCCCTACGGATACCATCAGCTGATTTGCCGCGCGGCTTGCATTTTCCGGTTCCCTGTGTCCGATATACTGTGCCGCTACCACTGCACCCCCGGTCGCAAGTGCGCCAAACAGACCGATGAGAAGAATCGCTATCGTGTCTACAATCGACACACCGGACACTGCCGCCTCACCTCTGGTAGCAATCATCATCGTATCCGCCATACCGACCGTAACCGCTAACGTCTGTTCTATCACAAGCGGAATAATCAGTCGTTTTAACTCCTGTCCGGAAAACATCGTTCCGACACGTTCCTTCTGTTTTTTCATAGTTTCACACCCTTATCCCTCATTTTAATCACTATTCGCAGTTTTCTTACTGCTTCTTTTCATAATAATGCGTCCAGTCAGATTTCAATAAAAATACTAAAAATACAATACTGCTTAAAGACCATGTCAGCGGATATGCCCAGGAAATCGTCTGAAACTGCGGCACAAGTTTGACTGCCTGTGTCACATAAAGGATACGGACACCGCACCAGAACATGAGCATTGTAATCATCGGTACAATCGACTTTCCGCAGCCGCGCAGTACTCCTGCCGCGCAATGCGAAAATGCAAGCAGGAAGAAAAACAGCGATACGGTTCTTGCCTGTGTCGTGCCAAAGGCAATGGCCTCCGGTGCGTCCACAAACAGGCGAAGTGCATACGGCGCTCCGAAGTAAAAAAGAAAACCGAACAGCTCTGCCATTACAACACCGGATACAATTCCGAACACAGCACCTCTCTTTGCGCGGTCATACTTCCTTGCGCCGAGATTCTGGCTGATAAAGGTCGGCAGCGTCATTGACATGCTTGTAATCGGCAGGAATACAAAGCCTTCAATCTTTGCATAGGCGCCATAACCGGACATGGCAAAGGAACCGAAGGTGTTGATATTCGTCTGCACCACCATGTTGCCGATACTGATGACCGAGTTCTGAATGCCGGTCGGCAGTCCCTGCCGGATGACCTCTCCCATGATTCCGTTATACCATCTCAGTTTTCTAAAATCAAGCCTTGTGTACTCTTTGCTCCGGCACATCCGGATGAGACAAAGCACCGTACTGAGTCCCTGGGAAATCACGGTAGCTACCGCTGCCCCGCCGACACCCCAGTGAAAAACGGCTACAAACAATAAATCCAGTACTACATTCAGTATGGACGAAAAAATCAAATAATATAACGGGTGTACGCTGTCACCGAGCGCACGCATAATCGACATGCAGATGTTATACATAATAACCGTTGCCACACCGGCAAAATAGATCCTGAAGTAAAGCAGTGACTGCGGAAGCACACTTTCCGGTGTCTTCATCCAGACTAACAGCTGCGGAACCAACAGCAGACCGACTAAGGTCGACAGCACCGAAGCAATCAGACCGAACAATACATTGGTATGAATGGAGCGCACCACATACTCTTTATTTCCGGCTCCAAAATAACGTGAAATCACAACACCTCCGCCGATAGCAATGCCGTTGAAAAATCCGATAATCAGAAACGTCAGGCTTCCTGCCGAGCTGACCGCCGCAAAGGCGTCATTATCTGCAAAGTTTCCGATGACCCATGCATCTGCCAGATTATACAGCTGCTGCAGCAGCTGCCCCAAAAACATCGGTATGGCAAAGGTTAACATTCCCTTTGCAATCGAGCCTTCCATTAAGTTGACTTCTTTTTTTCCTACTGCACTTTTCCCTTTTTTGTTCTGCGTTTCCATATGATATCCTCTTACCTATTATACTCTCTTTAAAATGCCTCCGGGGTTCTTTTCCCGGAGGCACTCATCCGACAAACTATTCTCATTCTTACTTACAATTAACACTTCTATCTCAGCCTGAACGAATCCGATGTCTGTTTCAGATTCTTGGCACATTCGCTCAGCTGCTGGCTGATTGCCGTATTTTCCTCGGCGCTTGCCGCATTGTTTTCAACGACCCCGGCAATTTCTTTTAATGCCTCGTTGATATCCATAATTGCTCTCTGCTGCTTTTCTACAAATCCTACAATTTCGTCGATATGAAGCTTTGACTGAACCGAGTCGTTCATTCCCTGCTCTATCATGGAGGATGTCGTTACAACCAGCTTCTTTCCCTCTGCAACAGCAGTCTGGGATTCCCGAATCAGCTTGCTGATATTCTCACTGGCTTGTGCACTGGAAGTTGCAAGCGTACTGATTTCATTTGCAACTACCGCAAAGCCTCTGCCCGCATCTCCTGCTCTTGCAGCCTCAATGGAAGCATTCAAAGAAAGCAGGTTTGTCTGGGAAGCAATATCCTGTATCGCCCCGACAAAGTTCGCAATTTCTCCATAGCACTTGTCGATACTGTCCATTGCTCCGACCAGTGCAGTCATTTCCTGATTTCCTTCCGCCAGATGATTGCTTGTAACCTCTGCTGTATCACGGACATTCATAGCTCGTTCCGTAATCTGCTTTGTCTGCTCTGTCAGCCGCACCATATCCTCCGATACACCGGAAACCGACTTATTCTGCACGGCAGCACTCTGTGCCACCTGCTCCGTAGTCCTTTCCAGATTGTCCGCAAAATCCAATACGCTGTCTGCTTCCTTCTTAATTTCACGGAATGTCTCGTTTAAATTATGCAATATGCCTTCCAGTGCTTCCTTAATCTGCACATAGCTCCCTTTAAAATCTCCGTCAATCGTAACGGTCAGATTCTTGTCGGAAATCGCCGTAACCGTATCGGAAATGCTGTTGATATAGTAACCGAGACTTTCAATCGTCTCATTTAAGGAATCGGTCAGCTCTTCGATTTCCGTAGAATTTTTCTCCTCATCAAACACTACCGATAAATCGCCTCCGGCAACCCGAATCACCTTACTGCTGATGGATTCCAACGGGCGGAACAGGACGCTGATTCTTTCCCGTATTTTCTTGTTCGTGATTGCCATTACAACAAAATAAATCACAAGGTTCAAAGCTATAATCAGTGCAAAAAAGACCATGATAGAAAGCAGCGGTTCTACCGAGATTACCTTCCAGCCGGTTACCTCCGATGTGCTTCCGATTCCGAATTTAAAACCGCCCTGATAATCCAGAAAAAGCTTTGTCGACATCGTTCCGTCTGCTAATGCCGCATATCTTCCGGCATTTACCTTCCGCACATCAGACGCGCTGTCCACACTCAGTGAATATTCCTCATTCGGATGCACCAGAATCGTACCGTCTGCAGTTGTCAAAAAGACATAGCTGCTTTTGGTGTAGCTCTTCGTCATAAGCGAAACCAGGTCATCCATATACATGTCCATTCCGACTACTCCGGCAACCTGTCCGTCCCGATAAGTAGCTTTTGCCAGTGTAATGCAGATTCCTCCGCTCTGCTCGTCTGCATAAGGATTTGATATGTAAACTGCTTCCGGATTTTCCTGTGCCTTTTTGTACCATTCCCGTTCCATTACGATAAAATCTTCAGGTGGCTGCCATCCTCCGCTCATCACGGTAACATTCTCATCCGTGCAGCTGTAAACAGCCGAAATCTGCTCATCCATGACTACCATCGAATCGACATAGTCCAGAATATCCTTCCTGTCGGTCATGGTTCCGCTGCTGATACCGGCTGCAATTGCCTCCAGCATACTTACTTTACTCTGCATGGCACGGTCAATTTCTCCCGTATACTTCTGAACAGAACTGCTGTTTTCCTTTCTTGTATACAGCACCGCAAGGACTCCGCCAATCAGAATGGATTCCAGACATACAATAATCAGTGACCGCCTTAGAATCGTTGCAAATGTCCGCCCTATTTTGACACTTAATTCTACCTTTGTTGTTTCTTGTTCCGCCCTATCTTTGGCATTCCACATTTGATCACCCCCATACTTGAAAGTATATCGCATAAGGTCAAAATTTGTCAAATCATTAATCCGAAGCAGAACACCTTCTGATATCCTGCTTCCGCCATACAATTTGCGGCTATTTCGCTTTGATATCCCTGCCTGCAATAAAAAAGCAGCGGTTTCTTACGGTCGTTCGTAATCCCATAAGGATTTCTGATAATATCCGCCATCGGAATCAGAAGTGCTCCCGGCAAATGCCATTCCTCGTATTCCCGAAGTGTCCTTACATCAATCAGAAGTGCCTGCTTTTCTTTTGTAAGATACTTTTGTGCTTCCTGCATGGAAAGTCTGACCGCTGCCTCAGGTTGCAGCGTTTCTGACTCAGATTGTAAGGCTGCTCCTTTGGGCGGTTCTGCTGCTTCCTTCGGAGGCTTTCTCCTTTCCCTGCAAAACATCCGTAAAACAATCTCTTTTGCCTCCTCGAAGGTCAGTTCCCGGCGCATTCCGAACCTGTCACCTTCCACAGGCTCCATGATTCCTTTAGCATAGACCTGTGCTACATGATTCACACAGGTATGGCAATCATATAAATCCTTTAGCTTCTCTGCGCCGTGCCAACTTTCCTCATCTGCCTCGTTTCGTTCCTTCCGCAGTATCTCATGAACGATTCCAGCTGCCGTCCTTCGCTCGACACCGCTCTTCCAGTCGATGATGTCCTTGTCTGTCAGCCATCCTCTCCGATGCCCATAATCCGGCAGAGAAAGCAGCTGCTCAGAGGAAATTTCTTCTCCTTCCTCCTCTTTTTGCTGCTTCCATATCATTGTCACAAATGCTTCCGTTGTCATTTATCTTCCTCAAAAACAGTCTTATTCTGAAACAGGCGTTACACGAATGGTAACGTTACCACATGCCGGCAGTGTAGGTACTTCGAAGCTGCCGGTAACATTAACAGTCACTTCCCCTGTCCACAAGTCCGCTACACGATATTCCTTTGCATGGGCAAAGTCGTCCCTGTTTATCATCTTATGGCCAATCAGCTCTATCAACTGATGTACTGTTGCACTGTATGCCCCTTTTTCCTCCTCGCTCAAATTGAAAAAGGAGATGGCTACGCTGCCGTCCGCAAGAGGCTTTGCCAGAATATCCACGCGGTCATTGTTTGTTACATAAGTCGTATCCGGTTTTTCCTGTGCCAGACTGCAGAATACTCTCTTTGCCTGAATACCGAGCGGGTCCTGATTCAATGCAATCAGTTCCTTGTTGGAAATCATGTTCCAGATAGTATCTCCTTTCCTCACACGCCTTAAATCCAGCCCTAACATCAGAGGCGAGTTCATCATACACCACATGGTGAAATGGGTTTCGTTCATGGTATCCGTCAATCCGTTCATGCCTACCATCAGCATGTCCGGGTCATTCCAACCCTTATCCAGCCCGGCAAACTCATCCATGACTACTGCCTTGTTGTACTGGGATGTGACGCTGGCTGTATAATCGTCTGTCCACGCTCCCATCCCAGGGTCTCCGTCGGCACCTACACGGAATGTAATATCATTTAGGATTCTCCAGGAATCTCCCACCTTATAGCCCCAGTTCTGCGGCTGGGTCTTTCCCCACTCGCAAATTGAGAACAGAATATCATGGTCCGGCTTTGCCGCATTCAGTCCTTCTAACAGCGTCGCATAGGAGTCCAGTGTGTTCTCCTGTCTTCTGTGATTCATCAGCCGAAGACAATTTTCACCCTCTTTAAGAACAACCGGTATTCCCTCCGACTCACGGAAGCTCTCTGTCGTCTCCGTTACCGGCAGGAAATCATCATAATAAACCTGCGACTGTTCCCGTTTCCCAACCGCAATCTGCAGCCAGCTCCCCACACCTTCCTCCTGTCCGGTGGCATAGGTCACATATACCAGATAAGTACCGGCTTTCGGTACCCGGATATGAAATTCCAGTTCACTGCTCTGCTCGCCTATCGGGGAAGGTCCCGGTCCCGTTCCGTCAAAGGTTCCGATTCCTGTTACATAATCGCTCTTCCTTTCGGCTCCACGGCCTGTCAGAATTCCATCCTCTACAGCACGAAAAGAAGCAGAAAAATTTTCCGCCGCGATACGAATGCTCCGGATGTTCGGCGCATAGACATACCTTGCGTTTTCAGCATCGGAGAAGGTGGCATTGTCCCAAAGATAATAGCAGTTATCCACCTTTAAGAAGTCCACACCCCAGTCCGCATAGGACTTTGCATCCGTCATCTCATGTCCACAGGTGCCAACTGCAGCACCGGCGCACAGATTGGTTCCGATATCATTGTACATCCCGAATTTCAGGCCTTTTGCATGAATATAGTCAGCCAAAGCTTTAAAACCATTCGGAAATTTCACCGTTTCATTCGAAAGCTTTCCGTCGACACGTTCGGACTTGTAACAGCCATCGTCCAATACAACATACCGGTATCCCAGCTGATCCAGTCCGAGAGCTACCAGGGCATCTGCCATCTCCTTTGTCAGCTGTTCCGTATTTCCGCTTCCGAAGGCGTTCCAGCTGTTCCAGCCCATGGCCGGAAGATGCTGTTTCTTTTTGTTTAAAAGTATTCTGCCGTTGTCAAATGCATCATATCGATACTCTCTGTTACAAATTTCCTTCGGTTTTTCCTGTCTGCTCTCTTTCATTCTCTTTTTCCCACTTTCACATCATCATTGCCCGGATACACAAAAAAGCCCCTCTCATCTTTGTATAGCGCATTCATTATAAAACAAATTTATCTACAATGTCTTTTAAATTATCCGCGCAGCCATAACATTCCGTAACCATATCATTGGTCTGGGTGGTCTTTTTCACCATATCACTTGTCTTTTCTGCAATATCAGTTACACCTGCCGCCGCTTCATTCATTGTATCCTTAATTCCATCAAGCGCTTGTGCAGAAGTTTCAATCAGGGAAGACAGACGCTTAACTGCATCCTTAACCTCATTCATATTGCTTCCGTAAGAATCAGCATCTTTCTGGTACT